>CAZZKE010000035.1:0-30552 GCA_964655005.1 uncultured Thalassospiraceae bacterium
CCATAGAGATCGTCACAGCAGTCCTTCGGGTAGAAGAAGAAGCCGCCGGCGATGCCATCGCATCGTCAAGGCTTCTTAACGCCCTCCGAAGGACTGCTGTGACGACCGGAACGGCGGCTTCACAAGCCTTTTGGACGTTGTCGCCCACGGCCTTGCGGTACCCGAGCACCGCCGCGCCGTCGGCTCCTAGCCAAAAGACTTGTGAAGCCGTCTCTATTAGTCATTATTTCCGCAACTTGGTATTAGGCCTCGTCCCCGGTTGATTCGGAAATGTCGACGTCCTGATATATGTTCGACTGGAGCAGATTGCCTCCGCCTTCGCCAGCCTGTTCATCGTCGGACTGGCCGGGAACGGCAAGCACGTCGAATTCTTCTTCTTCCTGGTCATTCATTTCGACATGGCGCTGCAAGCCCTTGATCAGGCCTTCTTCAAGGTCGCTAAGATCGACGGTTTCCTCGGCGATTTCCCGAAGCGCGACGACGGGATTTTTGTCGTTGTCTTTTTCCACCGTCATCGGCGCGCCGGCGCTGATATTGCGCGCCCGCTGGGCCGACAGCATGACCAGCTTGAAACGGTTGGGAATCTTGAGAACGCAGTCTTCGACTGTTACACGAGCCATTAATAAATTTCTCCGCAGGGATATCGGGACAGGAAGATCGATTATATATTGCCGGAACCGCCAGAAAGCAAGGAAATACGGGGAACACAACTGACCACCGGGAATACAACCGGCCCCCGGACAGATTTCATATGATCGTAACATTTGTCGTCTAGACAACCTTTCGATTTTTGAAAAATGGTGTTTTCAGCGGGCCGGGATACCGGGTCGCCACAAGATAAAAATAAAGCTCTTGCCAGGGCAATAGCCGACCTGTTCTAATTTACCGGTAAGTTACTGAAAAGAAACTTTAAATATAGACAAAATAGGGGACCTTGATGTCTTTGAAAAAACTGCTTTTATCCACCGTACTCCTGGGTTCGGCATTCTTTGTCGATGCATCGGCGCAGGCCGAAGAAATCATTACCTTGAAGATGGCCGATCAATTCCCGGTCTCGCATATCGCCTCGAAATTGAATTCGCAGGCTTTCAAGGCGGCCATTGAAAAAGCCAGCAATGGCAAAGTGATAATCAGGCATTTTCCGGCCCAGCAGATAGCCAAGGGTCCGGGGATGCTGGATGCGGTTCGCTCCGGTCTGACCGATATAGCCGTTGTCGGGATTGTCTATACCCCGCAGAAAATGCCGTTGACCAGCGTCCTGGAATTGCCGGGTTTGTTCAGTAGCGCGGCCAAAGCGCAAAAGGCTTTCACGCGCCTGAACGATGAAATTCTTTTTGAGGCGGAATACAAACCGCTTGGCATCCGGCCGCTTTGGATGATGGTCTCCCCACCCTATCAATTCGTTATGAAACGAAAAGAACCGATTACCGATTTAAGCCAGATCAAGGGCCTTAAAATGCGTGCCGCCGGCGGCACGGGCGCGATGATTCTGAAAGCCGTAGGGGCGACGCCGGTCAAGGTCGCACCGGGTGATTTTTATGTTGCATTATCCAGGGGAACCATTGACGGGGCGGCCTATACCCCGCTTGGAATTCCGGGATACAAGCTTTACGAAGTAACCAAATCCGTGACCAGAAACGCCAATCTAGGGGCCGTCACCTTCGGCATTTTCATTAATGAAAAGAAATGGCGGAAATTACCCGAAGATGTCCAAAAATTGCTGTTGCGGGTTGGGGCCAAAATCGGCGCCGGCGGAGCCGCCCGTCTGGATGGCGCGGTCGCCAAAACCTATGGCAAACTGACGGCGGCCGGCATGAATGTCTATGACATGCAGGAACCCGCCCTTGGGCAACTGAAAACCGCCCTGCAAACGGTCGAGCAAAATTGGCTTAAACAGTTGCAGGACCGGGGCGTGGATGGCGCCCCCGTTCTGGCAAAATTCAAGGCCTATTTGAACGAATAACGGTATGGGAGAGAAAATGGCTGGCATTTTCTCTCCCGCCGAATTCCAATGAAGGCGATCATCAGGTTTTTCAAATGGGTTGAAAGCATGGCCATGGCCATGGCCGTTGCCAGCCTTTTCCTGATGATGGCAGGAATCAGTATCGATGCGGCGGGCCGTTACTTCCTTGGTCTTCCCCTTGAAGGCGCCTTCGAGTTCACCGAACTTTATTTCATGATTATCGTGGTCTTTATGGCTCTGCCCGATAGTTATAGTTCCGGCACCCAGATACAACTCGATATCGCCAATAAATATCTTGATATCCTGCCGGGTCGTTTGCTGGAAAGAGCGGGGCTTTTGATCGCCGCTTCAGTCCTGGGCCTGATGAGCTGGTATTCCATAGATACCGCCATTGAAAAATTTGCAGACTCCGAAACCGCATTCGGCTCCATTCAATTCCGTTTGGACTGGAGCTATGTCTGGGTGCCCATAGGGACCAGTTTACTGACGCTACGGCTGTTGTTACGGGTGTTGTTTCTGGAACCCGTCGATGGGTCGCAAGATGGTTGAGGCCGTCGCCTTGATCGGCGGGCTGATGTTCCTGCTGTTGATGCTGCGCGTACCGGTCGCCTTCGCCGTGCTGGCTGCCGGGGCAGTCGGATTATGGTACGTAAACGATCTGGATTCTTTGGGATCGGTGCTGGCACACGGTCCTTATGAAAATGCCAAGAGCTTTACCCTGACAACGGTCCCCATGTTCGTTTTAATGGCGGAATTTTTGTCGATTGGCCGGTTCACTCAGGATATCTTTGTCGCGGCCAACCGTTTCCTGGGTGGATACAGGGGCGGTGTCCTTTACGCAGTCCTCGCCGGAGGGGTTATCCTGGGGGCCATTTCCGGGTCCAGCACGGCGGCGGCGGGATCGTTGGCGCGCGCGGCTTTCCCCGAATTGAAACGGCTGGGGTATCCTGACTGGTTGTCCGGGGCGACCGTTTCGGTAACCGGGACCCTGGCCATATTAATTCCGCCAAGCCTTGGCTTAATTCTTTTTGGCGTATTCACGGAAACATCTGTCGCCAGATTGTTGGTCGCCGGCATTCTGCCGGGCCTGGTCACTGCGGCTGGATATCTGGTGACGCTGTGGTGGCTTTGCCGACACCATGAGGTAGCCCCCCATCAACCGGCGGCGAAGGAGCAAATTACCCGCCTGCAAAGCCTGAGAGTCGCGGGGCCGGTCCTGTTGCTAATTATCGGGGTAATGGGCGCACTTTACAGCGGGGCGATTACGGTAACCGAGGCCGGGGCCGCGGGGGCCGCCTTTTCGCTGTTTCTTTGCGTTGCATATCGCCGGGTACACGTGAAAAACATCATCGAAGCCCTGATCAGTGCGACCCGCAACAGCGCGATGATCCTGTCGATTATCATATTCTCATCTGTTTTCGCCACCTTCCTGATTTTAAGCGGCGTCACCCAGGACCTGCTGGCGGCCATAGCCAGCCAGGGATTCAATCGCTGGCTGGTGCTGGCCATGATTTTAGCCGTAATATTGCTGTTGGGGTTCTTTCTCGATCAATTGGCTATTTTGCTGATTACCTTACCTTTTACATTTCCCCTGTTGACGGGGCTTGGATATGAACCGATCTGGCTTGGTATAATATTTGCCAAAACGGCGGAAATCGGCATGGTGACGCCGCCCTTCGGCCTCAACGTTTTTGTCGTAAGCGGGGTAACGAAGACGGATCCAAGCACAATTTTCAAAGGTATCTGGCCGTTTGTTATCAGTGATATGATGGTGCTGGGATTGCTTATCGTCACTCCCGCCATAGCCACATGGCTACCGGGTGTTCTGTTCCCCTGACCCGCGCATTTCATCGTTGATGTTCTTGGGCAATTTCCCATGTTCCTGCATATAGGCATGCAGCCCGGCCAGGACATCGTCGGCGATCACCTCCCATTGCCGACCGAAATCACCTATGGGGATCAGGTGATTTACAAAATCATCGTCGCGCCAGATTGCCAGACGGATGGCCGGCGGCTCGAAAACGAAATTGGCCCGCATATCCAGATCGAACTTCACCTGATAGGCCGTGGAGGGACAAACCGATGCGATGCCGCCGGCCCAACGACGTTCAATAGCCCGATGAACGTGGCCGCAAAGCGCCAGGCGAACATCGCCGTGGGCCAGCGCGGCTTCAAGAATCCCCTCGGCCCAGCCACTCCCGGTTCCGTCAAGCCACCGTATTCCAGTGTTAAAGGGTGGCTGATGCATGGCCAATACGACGGGTTTGCCCTTGGCCGCAGCTAACTGTTTCCTTAACAAGGCCAGGCGTTTTTCGCAAAAAGCCGCCGTATGCATGCCCTCATCCAGGGTATCGAGCGCGATCAGATGCGCCGGGCCTAAATCAATCGCAAACTGAATGAATTCATCGGGCCATAAATGGCCGAATTTCCCGCCCAGGACATTTCGAAAAGGTATCCGGGAATCGTGGTTGCCAACCATTGGAAAACAGGGGATTTCCAAGGATTCGATCCGTTCCAGGAAAAATTGGTAC
Organism: uncultured Thalassospiraceae bacterium; assembly: GCA_964655005.1. Taxonomy (GTDB): domain Bacteria; phylum Pseudomonadota; class Alphaproteobacteria; order Rhodospirillales; family JABHCV01; genus CAZZKE01. The sequence continues at coordinate 4,495 of CAZZKE010000035.1, forward strand.
TCTGCGGCCAGGCCGTGGTGGGCGATGTCGCCGGAAATCACCACCGCATCCGGACGTGGTTCGAGCGCATTCAGGGTATCAATTGCCTTCGCCAGTGCCGCCGCGCTGTCGAATCGGTCATAGGCGGCTCGCCCTTTCGCCAGGAGATGAAGGTCGGTAATTTGCGCCAGAATCATTATCTGTAAACCCTGTTGTCGGCGGCAGGCCGAAATTACGGCATTTTGCCACGGGATGCCACCGTGCTCCGGTCCACCGGACCGTTCATTCCGCTATCCGACGCGCCGAGTCGGGGGTTTCCAAGTCGGTAATAAGTTGCCCTACCGACCGGCCGGTCTGCGGGTGCCGCCACTGCGGCGCGACATCGGCCAGGGGGCGCAGGACGAAGGCTCTTTGGTGCAGACGCGGATGCGGCAAAATCAGCGCCTGTTCGCCGCCATTGTCGTCAATAATCAAATCGTTATAGGCAATCAGGTCCAGATCCAGCGTCCGGGCCGCATTTCGCAGCCCCCTCACCCGCCCGAACCCGGCCTCTATGGCAAGCAGATTAACCAGCACATCGGTGGCATTCATGGCCGTCGCAACGGCGACGACGCCATTGACATACCAAGGCTGGTCGGATGCCGGTACGGGCGCGCTTTCATACCATCCCGACGTTCCGGTAATGGCCATGCCGGCCCTTTCCAGTTCCGGCAATACCGCCTTGCAGGTCGATAACGACGAACCATGTACCGGATTCGGCAGATTGGCCCCGATGGCGATAAGGATCAAAAGCCGGCTCCGATTACATCTTGCGGGTTAATCGCGGGAGACATAGATATACAGGACTATAAGGCAACTTCCCAAATATTATTAACTTATAACATACATTTTTTACCATAACACATTGTATATAATGGATTATTATTATGGATTTTCATTCGAATGAACGGGTCGGCCTGTTTATCGACGGGGCTAACCTGTACGCTTCGGCGAGGGCCCTGGGTTTCGATATAGATTACAAGCAACTGCTCAGGCTGTTTCGCTCGCAGGCCTGGGTGATCCGGGTGATGTATTATACCGCACTGCTCGAAGATCAGGAATATTCGCCGATCAGGCCGCTGGTCGACTGGCTCGACTACAACGGCTACACGCTGGTCACCAAGCCGGCCAAGGAATTTACCGATTCCGCCGGTCGGCGCAAGATCAAGGGCAACATGGATATCGAACTGGCGGTCGATATGCTGGAAATAGGAGAACACCTGGATCACCTTGTACTGTTTTCCGGCGATGGCGATTTCCGCCGATTGATCGAAGCCGTACAACGGCGGGGCAAGAGGGTAACCGTCGTCAGCACGGTCGAATCCCACCCCCCCATGGCCGCCGACGAACTCCGCAGACAGGCCGATATATTCGTTGATTTAAGGTCGATCCAGGACAAGATAGGCCGCAAAGCGGGTAGTTCCGGCGGCATCGAAGGCTTTCACCTGCTGGCCGGAGACCAGGACGCGGAAGTACTGTAAACGATGACACAACCGCAAACTCCGCCGCCGGATTGTCCGCTTTGCCCACGGCTGGTCGATTACCGGCAGGCCAACCGCCGCAACTGGCCCGGCTGGTGCAACGCCCCGGTGCCCTCGTTCGGCGACCTGGACGCGGCGCTGTTGATCGTCGGCCTGGCGCCCGGCCTGAAGGGCGCCAACCAGACCGGACGCCCGTTCACCGGCGACGCCGCCGGCGACCTGCTATACCCGACATTGCTGAAGTACGGCCTGGCCACAGGCGAATACCGGGCCAGACCGGATGACGGCGTTGAACTGACCGGCTGCCGGATCGCCAATGCGGTGCGGTGCGTACCGCCGCAAAACAAGGTAGTCGCGGCGGAAATCAGGGCTTGCCGGCCTTTTCTGGAAGCCGAAATCGCCGCCATGAAGCGATTGAAGGTTGTCATCGCATTGGGTGTAGTCGCCCATGGTGCGATTTTGTCGGTCTTCGGCCAGAAAAAATCCACCTGTAAGTTCGCCCACCGCGCCCGTCATCCGCTGCCTGGCGGCGTTTCGCTGATCGACAGCTATCATTGCTCGCGCTACAACACCAACACCGGTCGATTAACCGGAGAAATGTTCGATGCCGTCTTCGAACTGTCGCTGAAGCATTTGTGACGAGGCATCGGGCTCAATTTGGCCGCACCCGGATCCGCATGGCGGTGGCTGGATTGCGTTAGATTACGGAACGATTATTCCAATGCAACTTGTTGAAACCTATCAGCCGATCAGAACGCTTAAGCCGGTCGCGCCGGACATCTGGATAGTCGATGGGCCGATCGAGAAAATGCGGCAATTCGGGTTAAGCATTCCTTTCCCCACCCGCATGACCGTGATCCGTCTGCCGGGCCGTCAATTGTTTGTCCACTCGCCGGTCAAACCGGATGAAGCCCTGTTTCAATTAATTGCGGATCTTGGCGAGGTGAAGCATCTGGTTTCTCCCAATAAAATACATTACGCCTCTGTTGGTTCATGGGCTGAGCGTTTCCCGAATGCCATCTGCTGGGCGTCACCGGGAGTGCGTGAGCGCGCCAAAAGTCATAATATTACGGTACATTTTGACTGCGACTTGGGTGACGAGCCGGATGCAGCATGGGCCGGCTGGATCGACCAGTTAATTTTTCGCGGCAGCAGTTTCATGGACGAAGTGGTGTTTTTCCACAAGTCTTCAAAAACCTTAATCCTCGCCGATCTTATCGAAAATTTCGAGCGATCCAAAACAAACCGACTGATGCATTGGCCGCTAAAATTAGCGGGAAACCTCGATCCGGACGGCAAACTGCCGATAGATTTGCGGTTCACTTTTCGTGGTTCTTACAAACAGGCGTACGATAGCTATATGCGCATGTTGGCGTGGCAACCGTCGCGGGTGATCCTGGCCCATGGACGCTGCTATGACAAAGATGGAACCGAAGAAATCAAACGCGCCTTCCGCTGGCTGACCGGACACTTACCGGGGACAAGCTGATTTTTCGGATTACGGCGACAGTATACTAAACCTACAATATTGCTGATGCACCTCTATGTGGGATTCTATCCGGAAACATCCATTTAGCCAAATTCCATCACTGGGAAATTGGCGTTTAGGATGGCACGCTACACTTGTGCCCGGAAGCAGTATCGGAACGCGCCATGGCGGTCTTATGGCCCGGCGGGGTTATCGACCAGTTCAGCCCGCGAAAGTATTCGCGCTTCCTTCCTGCAATCACGCATACAACGGGTGTTGGAGGTATCCGGGTTTTGCCCATTCGGCACAAACCCCTTCCTGTTCGGCATCCTGATTTCCGGAAGATTGTCCTTGTTCAGCACCCCGTTCTCGTCCCAAAGATCGTTCATATCCAGGATAAGGGCGGTCAGGGAATAAACCTCATCCGCCGTCAGTGACTGTGCGTCGCCGAACGGCATGGCGCGTCTGATGTAGTCAAACAGGATTGGCGCATAAGGCCACAGGCTGCCCACCCGCCGTTTCGGATTGTCTTCGGCGAGGGACCCGACCCCGCCGAACAGCGCCGGGATACGGCCCGAACCTTCGCCAAAGTCACCGTGACAGCCGGCGCATTTTTCAAGGTAGATTGCCTCGCCGGCGCCGACCGTGCCTTTCCCGTCGGGCAGGCCGGCGCCGTCATAGCGGACATCGATATCCCACGCCGCGAAATCTCCGGGCATCACGGTCTTCCCGTGTCCAAAATTTCTTTCCCCCGTCTGCGCCAGTGCATGGGGCAAGATGCTGAGGGAGATAACGGCGAAAATCGCCAATATATTAATCAACCTGCACATTTTGCACCGCTCCGTCCGGCTTCACATGCCAGGTCATTATCATGTTGTTGTGGTAGATTGAATTAACGCCCCTCGCCTCGCGAAGCTGGCCGATGGTCGGCTGTACGTAGCCGGTTTCATCCCGGGCGCGGCTTTGCAGCAATGCTTCCTGCCCGTTCCACGCCCACGGCAATGAGAACCGGGTCAGGGCCTTGGGTATAACGGGACCGTGCAGATTGCTTTCACGCCATGACCGGCCGCCGTCAAACGATACATCGACCCCGGCTATTCGTCCCTCTCCCGACCAGGCGAGGCCGTTGATTATGTGCTTGCCCCTGGCCGTCAACGGGGCCTCGGGGCATGGGCTGGTGATGACGGATTTTGCTTCCTGGATAAAAGTAAACTGACGCGATACGCCGTCTTCCAGCAAATCAGCGTAGCGGGCCGTTTCCTCGCGCGTGTTCCACGGCCGGTCGCCAATTTCAATTCTGCGCAGCCACTTTATATTGGTGGAACCTTCCCAGCCCGGCAAAACTAGCCGCAGCGGGTAGCCTTGTTCCGGGCGCAGGGATTCACCGTTCTGGGCGTAGACGATAATGGCGTCGTCAAGCGCCTTTTCAAGCGGGATGCTGCGTGCATATGCAGCCGAGTCGGCGCTTTCCACAAGCATCCATCTGGCTTGCGTCCGCAATCCGGCCTCGTCCAGCAGTATCTTGAGGGCAACCCCCGTCCACTCGCAGCTGGATACCATGCCGTGGCTGAATTGCACCGAGTTGGCCTGGGCGCTTTGCCATTCCATTGCCGTATTGCCGGCGCATTCGATAAAATGCACGACGGAGACGGACGGAAATCTTTTGATGTCCTCCACCGTGAAGACAAGCGGCCGGTCCACCATTCCGTGAAGGACGAGTCGATGCCGGTCGGGATCAATGCCGGGAACGCCGGCGTGATGGCGTTCAAAGAAAAGTCCGTTGGGGGTGATGCTTCCGGAAAGATGTTGCAGCGGCGCGAAGCCGACGGATGATTCACGGGCGACCTGAAACCAGGGGAGCCATTTCCGCACGACATTTTTCTCATACATGGAAGGAACGCCGTATGCCGGGGTTGTCACCCCCGAGCCGAGTTCGTGGCTCCATTCCGGAATTCCCAACTGCTCACCGCGGGCGCCGCCCGTACCGGCGAAAGTCAGCCCCGCGCCGACCGTCAGGCCCCGGCGAAGAAAATCACGACGATTGGGACCCGGCTTTTTCCCCGGTTCCTCGGGGGGTGGCTTTTTCTCGTTCATGCCGGGAATGCTCCAATTCAATGCCTGCCGTCATACCGTAATTTGAACAACCGGTATTTCGAGCCAACGCAGGGTTTGTCTGATTCCGGTGGATATTCTGGCGGTGTATGGATGATGCCGCAAGCGCCAAGTTCCGGTTACGCTGATGGTTTGGCGGCGCCCTGGGCGTGCCCCCGGTTGAACCGAACACCCGGTATTATGTTCGCCACGGTCATTTAAACGGATCATCGTGTCCCATGCGCCAATCTTCGACCGCCCGGTCGCCGCGGCGGATTTGAAATTTGGTCATGCGCGGCATCAACCGGTCCAGCGCCCGCCTGGGATCGTATAGCGGGTTCAGGGCAATGGCGGCGTCCCGTCCGGGCAGGGCCAGCGTATACCACTTATAAGCTTCGACAAAATCCCGGCCATCGGCCCAGCCTTCCTCGTACATGGCGCCCAGCAGATACTGGGCGATTCGGTGCCCCTTGCGGGCCGCCTTTTTATACAGCAAAAAGGCTTCGGCGTAATCCTGGACGACGCCACGGCCATGAAAATACATCTGCGCCATGGCGAACTCGGCGTCCCGGCTGCCGCTCATTTTTGCGGCCAGACCATACCACTCGAACGCCTTGGCCAGATTCTGGCGAACGCCGTCGCCCCGTTCGAGAATTTGGCCTAGCGCGTACTGGGAACCGGCGTGGCCTTGCAGCGCCGCCTTCTTGTACCACTTATAGGCCAGCGCCATGTTCCTGTCCCTGCCCCGGCCAAAACGGTAGGCCTGACCCAGCGCATATTGGGAACCGACCCGCCCGGCCCGCGCCATCTTTTCCATGGCCATAGTGCCCGGCGGCGGTCGGTCGGGCTGGTAAACAAACAGCCGCCACGTCAGGGCGAGAGCGAGCACAACCAGGACCATGACGATCAACAGGCGTAAGTATCTTCGCTTCATGGCGGTTATTCTAACCGAAAGAGCAATTATTCAATATCGACGTTATGGGAATTGTCGCCAAGCTGGCGCTGGTTGCCGTTATAGGGGTCGGGTCGATCGTAACAATCGACACTGCCAAGCGACCGATAGCACCATACTTTCGGGCTCGGATTAAGTTCATCTTCCTCGCAATAGCTGCGTCCGGTGCTGCTGCGCACGATCGAGCAGTTCTTGCCGCTGGCGTAGGAGACGATGTGATCGCTTAACGGCTTGCCGGTGCCGACCGCCGTAATGCCCTCGACGGCGGCAATCGGCGGGACCAAAGCGGTACAGGCCGAAAGCAACAACACTATAAACGTGGCGGCGGTAGTCCGCATGGGGTGCGCTTCTTCAAAATCAGTTATCGATCAGTTATTAAAATGACTCATCGCCGGTTAATTCCCGGTTAATGGACTGGACCACGGATCGGCAATGTTTTAAGCAATCTGGTATAAATCAGGGACAGGAGGAAACGACCGAATGGTATCCACCGAGACGCCGGTTTGTGATTTTGGCTGGAAAGCCGTCGATTTTTCCCTGTTGGGCGTCGATGGCAGGACCTGGTCGCTGGCCGATATCAGCGGCCCGAACGGTACGCTGGTGATGTTCATCTGCAACCATTGCCCCTACGTCAAGGCAATTACCGGCCGGCTGGTCCGGGATGCCGCAGAACTTCAGGATATGGGCATCGGGGTGATCGCCATCATGTCCAACGACGCCACCGATTACCCCGAGGATTCTTTTGAAAACATGAAATCCGTAGCCGGAAACTGCGGCTTTACCTTCCCCTATGTCATTGATCCAACACAGCAAACGGCCAGGGCCTATGGCGCCGTCTGCACTCCGGATTTTTTCGGATTCAACAAGGATCTGGAATTGCAGTACCGCGGCCGGCTGGATTCATCGGGGATGCTGGCCGGCCCCGGCGATGCCCGCCGCGAGCTTTTTCAGGCCATGAGCGGGGTCGCCAAAACCGGTCGTGGGCCATCCGACCAGATCCCGTCCATGGGCTGTTCGATAAAATGGATCGACCAGGGCCACCAATCTAAAAATTGAAAAGTTAATATGGGGGTTTGCCTTCCGCCGCTTAGGTGGATATTTTAGGCCCCTGTTTTGGTGGTATTTTGCCGCAACATTGACAATTGGAGAGTCCCTTGGCCGAACCCTTGGAAGACGGTATTTTTCGCGAAATCAACGAGGAACTCAGACAGGAAAATTTCGCCAAGCTGTGGAAAAAATACGGTGCTGTCGTTATCGCGGGCGCCGTCGGCCTGGTCGTCGCCGTCGGCGGCTATCAGGCCTGGCGCAGCATCGATCTGAATAGCCGCCTGAAACAGGGCGAACGCTTTTCGGCCGCCGTTCGCATGGCCCAGACCGGCAGTATTGATACCGCGCTGGAAGAACTGAACACCCTGTACGGCGACAGCGACGCCGGATACCGGTTGCTGTCGTCCTTTCAAAACGCCGGCCTGCAATCCCGCAAGGGCGACTTCACCGCCGCCGCCGCCGCATACGACCGCATCGCCGATGACGGCGGCGTCGACAGTATCTACCGCGATCTCGCCAGATTGCTGGCGACCACCGCGCTGATTAATTCCGGAGCCGCCGACCAGAACCTGCTGGCCCGCCTGCAACCATTGGACAACGACGCCAATCCGTGGCGTCACAGCGCCCGTGAAATGCTCGCCCTGATCGCCGAGCGCAGCGGCGACAGGGCTAGATCCCGTGATCTGTTCAAGGCCCTGTCCGAAGACGCCACGGCACCGCAGGGCATTCGCCAGCGGGCCGCCCAAATGCTGGCCGCCCTGGGCGGCAAATGACCATGTGGAAATTGGATCGCCGCAAATTTCGCAATTTCACGGCCATCGCCGCGCTGTTACTGCTTGGGGCCTGCGAATCGCTGACCGGGCCGGGCGGTATTTTCGGCGGTGATGTAAAGCCGCCGCTGGAAGGCGACCGCATATCGGTGCTGCTGGATCAACGGTCGCTGTCACCGTCACCGCAATTAGCCGACAAGAACATCCTGCTGCCGGCCCCGACCCCCAACACCGACTGGCCGCAGGCCGGTGGTTACGCCAACCATGCCATGCACCATATCACCGTAGGCGACAATCTGAAGCCTATATGGCGGGCCAACGCCGGCGCCGCAGCGACCGACGAGGTCCGCCTGATCGGCTCGCCGATCGTTTCCGGCGGTCGGGTTTTCGCGATGGATTCCGCCACCGCCGTCAGCGCCTTTGACGCCAAATCGGGCAAACAGTTATGGCGCACCGCCCTGACCCCGGCGGAAGAAGCGGACGACGACAACATCGGTGGCGGCCTGGCCTTCGAAAACGGCGTCGTTTTCGCCACCACCGGCTTCGCCCAGGTCATCGCCATTGACGCCGCCAGCGGCAAGATTTTATGGCGGAAACAGGTGGTCGGGCCGATCCATTCGGCGCCGACAGTGCGGGCCGGGCGGGTCTTCACGATAACCATCGACAGCCGGCTGTATGCCCTTGACGCCGGCGACGGCAGTGAAATCTGGACCTATTCGGGAATTTCCGAAGTCGCCAGCCTGCTTGGCGGGGCCAGCCCGGCGGTCGATGCCGGGGTCGTTGTCGCCCCGTTCGCATCCGGTGAACTGGTCGCGCTGAAGGCTGAAAACGGTCGTATTCTGTGGAGTGATTCCCTGTCGGCGACCAGACGCACGGACGTGGTTTCGACCATGGCCCAAATTCGCGGTCGCCCGATCATCGACCGGGGCCGGGTTTTCGCGGTTTCTCATGGCGGCCTGATGGTGTCCATCGACCTGCGCAGCGGTCGCCGCATCTGGCAGAAGGAAATCGGCGGCCTGACCAGCCCCTGGGTAGCCGGCAATTATATTTTCATGCTGACCAATGACGCCGAAATTACCGCTATTTCCCGCGATGACGGTCGTATCTACTGGGTTCGCGGGCTGCCCCGTTTCGCCGATCCGAAAACCAGGGACCAGCCTATTGTATGGTCCGGCCCGCTGCTCGCCAGCGACCGCCTGATCGTCGCCGGATCGAATGGCGAAGTCCGGGCGATATCTCCCTATAGCGGCAAGTTTCTGGGCAAAATAAAATTGCCGTCGGGCATATCCGTGCCGCCGGTGATCGCCGATAAAACGGTTTATTTTCTGACCGACAGCGCCACCCTCGTCGCTTATCGCTGATAGCCGCAAATGACTTTTTCCGTTGCCATTATCGGCCGTCCCAACGTCGGCAAGTCGACTCTGTTCAACCGCTTGGTCGGCAAGCGTCTGGCCATAGTCGACGATACCCCCGGCGTCACCCGCGACCGCCGCGAAGGCGAAGGCCGCATATCGGACCTGGTTTTTACCATCGTCGATACCGCCGGCCTGGAAGATGCGCTTGATGACTCGCTCGAAGGGCGCATGCGCAAACAGACCGAAAGCGCCCTGCTGGGCGCCGATGTGACCCTGATGATGATCGACGCCAGGGCCGGCGTGACGCCGCTGGACGCCCATTTCGCCCAGTGGCTGCGCCGCCGGAACGTACCGGTCATCCTGCTTGCCAACAAATGTGAAGGCCGTGCCGGGGCCGCCGGACTTGGCGATTCCTACCGCCTTGGGATCGGCGACCCGATTGCCATTTCCGCCGAACATGGCGAAGGCATCGGCGAATTATATGACGCCTTACTGCCCTTCGCCGGAGAGCAACGGACACCGGTCCGGGAACGATCCCGCAGGCGAGACCGCGGCAAACAGCCGGAACACCAAATATTGGCCGACGAAGACGACGACGAAGCCCGTCGCACCATCAGCATGGCCATAGTCGGTCGCCCCAACGTCGGCAAATCAACCCTGGTAAATCAACTGCTTGGCGAGGACCGCATGCTGACCGGCCCGGAAGCGGGCATTACCCGCGACGCCATATCGACAAGCTGGCGTTATGGGGAGCGGGAAATAAAACTGGTCGATACCGCCGGGTTGCGCCGCAAGTCCCGGGTGACGGAAAAGGTCGAAGGCCTGTCGGGCAGCGATTCAATCCGTTCCATCAAATATGCCCAGGTCGTGGTGCTGGTGCTGGATAGCGAAGACATGCTGGAAAAGCAGGACCTGACCATCGCCAGAAGGGTAATCGAAGAAGGCCGGGTGCTGATAATCGCCGTCAATAAATGGGATTTGGTGAAGGATCAGAAAAAAGCCCTCAGGCGCCTGGATGACCGTTTGCAAACTTCGCTGCCACAGGTTCGCGGCATTCCGATTATTACCCTGTCGGCCAAAACCGGTCGCGGAACCGACAAACTTTTGCCGGCGGTGATGAAAACCTACACGTTGTGGAACAGCCGTATTTCCACCGGCCAGCTCAACCGCTGGCTGGAAGCGATCATCGAACACCATCCGCCGCCCCTGGGCAGCGGCGGTCGGCGCATCAAGCTGCGCTACATGACCCAGGCCAAGACCCGTCCGCCGACTTTCGTGGTGTTCGCCAGCCGCGCCGAAAACCTGCCCGAATCCTATTCCAGATATCTGGTCAACTCGCTGCGCGATGATTTCAAGCTGGCCGGCGTGCCAATCCGGCTGCATACCAAAAAAGGCAAGAATCCCTATGCGGCATAGGTATCAGCCCCCGCCACGGCGAAAAATCCGGTCGAATATGTGCAGAAAGGCTTTTATGTCGGCTTCGCCATAGCGCTCGAATGTCATGGTTACGTGGGTGACCGGCAGGGAAACCAGGCCTATGGTGCGCTTCGTTTGCGCCGAAAGATCGATCCGCAATCGCCTGTCGCCATCTTCGGCAATTATGCCGGTGTCAGTCTTCCGGTAATTGCCGGCCCCTAATACCCGTTCTATATCACGATTAAAATCGGCATGGGTCAGGCCCATTTCCTTGTTGATGACGACTTCCGTCATTGTTCAGCCGCCGGCCACCGGCGGCCAGACGGCCAGGGCGTCACCGTCCTTCAGGGCGTAATCATTTCGTTCGCCGGGCGCCAGATAAACGCCGTTGACCAGCACCAGATGGCAATGTTCCAGCGGCACGCCGTGATCGGTCAAAACTGAATTTGGCCCGGCGCCATCATCGACATCGATCAATGCGACATTACGTTCCGCGTTTTCCGGTAAATACCGACCGAGCGAGGCGTACAGTTTCAATTCGATCTTCATGCCGCCGTCAAATCCGGGTGCCGGCCAGATATGCTTCGACAAACCGGTTGGGATCGGCCCTAAGCCTGTCTTTCCAGGCTCCCAATCGCACCCGCGTCTGAATCAACCCGCGCAGAATGCCGATATTGTCGGTTCGGCCCAGGCAGACGGCGCCAATCATTACATCGTCCTTGAACTGCAACATGGTGTAGCGGAAATTTTCCTCATCCAGCCTGACGGCGCTGTCTCCTCCCTCGACGCCCTGCCACAGGCCGAAGGAAAAGGAAATCAGGCCCAGCGTGTCAAGCACGTTCATGTTCAGGCTGCCTTTGTAGGGGGCCTCCTTGCCGGCCATGTTCAGGGCCGCAATGCGGCCATGTTCGACCGCCGTCGGCTGAATGGCGTGTACTTCCAGTCCCTGCGTCGAAAAATCCGGGCCCTGGGCGACATCGCCGGCGGCGTAGATGTTATCGACGGAACTTTTAAGATGGTTATCGACCTTGATCCCCAAATCGGTTTCGATGCCGCTGCCGTCCAGAAAACCGATGTTCGATCTGACCCCGGTGGCGACGACCACCAGATCGGCGGCGATGACTTCGCCGTTATCGATGCCGACGTTTAGTCTATCGCCTTCCTGGCCGACCTTGGAGACCCGGGCCATGGTCTTGACGTTGACGTTCTTTTTCTCGCACCACTTCTTGATTAGATTGCCCGCTGTCTGGTCCATCATGCGCGGAACCATGCGGTCTTCGGCTTCGACCACGGTCAGGTTGGCGCCAGACCGGGCCAGCGCTTCCATGATAATACAGCCGATAAAGCCGGCCCCCATCAGCACCACGTCGGCGCCCTCCCCGGCCTTCGCGGCGATGGCGCGGGCGTCTTCAAGGGTCCAGCAATGATGGACGCCGGGCAGGTCCAGGCCCGCCACCGGCGGCTTGACGGGGTGCGAACCGGTCGCCACCAGCAATTTATCGTAGGCGATTTCCTCACCGTCGGCCATGACCAGCATCGATTTATCGGCCAGTACGGTTTCGACCTGCCCCCGGACATAGGCGATACCGAGATTATCGTAGTGATTTTCACCCTTACGCAGATAGGTGCCTTCCTGGCCGACCTTGCCGATCAGGAAATAGGGAATGGCCATGCGACCGTAGGGCGGGTCCGGCTCGTTGCCGATCAGCATTACCCGTCCGGCCGGATCGATCCGGCGCAGGGTCTCGGCGGCGGTGACGCCGGCCGGTCCGGCGCCGACAATAACGTACTGCATGGGTTTAACTTTCTCTCGCGACGAAAATCCGCGCCCCCCTGTCATACGGGAGGCGCGGATTTTTTATTGTACCGGCGGCTACAGATTCAACCGGGCGAGGGTTTCGTTGGACGGAACGCCGTCTGGGGTCCAGCCGCGAAGTTCGTAGTATTCCGGCAACATCTTGTCCAGTTCGTTAACCTTGCCTTTGGCCGGGCCGGTCTTGGCGGCTTCCTTAAGCAGGCGTTCGGGCAAGGTATCGTCAGCCGCGGTAAAGCCGGCATCCATGTTGAACTTGCGTTCCATGTTCCATATCCGTTCACCCAGATCGAGCAAGCTTTCCGCCGTCCATTCCCCTTCCAGGTCGGCGTCGATCATTGCCGTGATGTCATCGAGCGACAGCGCGAAAGTGGTGAATACGCAAGTGCCCGATGAATCGACCACGGCGGTAACATCCTGAAACGCCTTGACCAGGCCGGCCTTGCCGTCGGATGTCAACGGATCGGTTTTTTCAGGGATACCCATGACTTCAGAGGAAACCGTGTAGCTGCGCAGATGGCAGGCGCCACGGTTCGATGTCGCATAGGTCAGGCCCATGCCCTGGATACCGCGCGGATCGTAGGCCGGGAATTCCTGGCTTTTTACCGTCATTGACAATTCCGGATGACCGTACTTTTCACACATGCGACGCGATCCCTGGCCGATTTCCTTGCCGAAACCCTGGCCCAGACCGGTCTGTTTGCAGATTTCGACCAGCGCTTCGGCGTTGCCGAATTCAAGCTTCAGACCGCCGGTGTCGGAATCACTGATAGCGCCGATTTTGTACAGTTCCATAGCCGCGGCTATGGTCGAGCCCAGTGAAATCGGGTCCATGCCGTTTTCGTTGCACAGATAGTTACAGAAGGTCAGGGCTTCCAGGTCCGACACGCCGGTCGCGGCGCCAAGCGCCCAGGCCGCTTCATATTCCAGGCCGCCTTCCTTGCCGTGGTATTTCGGCTCGCCCTTGACCGAGAAGTGTTCGGGGTCCATCTGCGACACCCGCTGGCAGGATATCGGGCAACCGAAACAGGCGGCGTTGGAAACCAGATTGGCCTTGCCGTCGCTGGTGCGCGTCTCGGTCATCGCTTCGCCGCCAATTTTCGCGGCGCCATCAAACTGCACCTCGCTGGCATTGAGGGTCGGCAGCGCGCCGGTTTCGTTGATCACGTTCATCAGCACCTGGGTGCCGTATGTCGGCAAACCTTCGCCGGTAACGGCATTGTCGGCCAGAATTTGATTGCACGCACCGGTCGCCTGCATGAATTTCATGGGGTCGCCGACCTGAACGCCCAGGGTGCCGCGAACGGCGATCGCCTTGAGATTTTTCGAGCCCATCACGGCGCCGACGCCGGAACGGCCGGCGGCGCGATCCTTGTCGTTGACGATGGCGGCGAACAAATTACCGGCTTCGCCGGCCTGGCCTATGGAACAAACGCGGATGTCGTTGTCGCCGCGAATATCGCGCAGGGCGTCTTCGGTGTCCCACACCGATTTGCCCCAAAGCGAAGAAGCATCCTTCAACGAGGCCTCTTCATTGTTGATGTCGAGATATACCGGACCGGCTGACTTGCCTTCGAAAATTATCATGTCCCAACCGGCGTTTTTCAGTTCGGCGCCGAAGAAACCGCCGGAATTCGAACAGGCGATGGCCCCGGTAAGGGCGCCCTTGCAAATCACCGACCAGCGGCCCGATGTCGGCGCCGCCGTTCCGGTCAGGGGACCGGTGGCGACGATCATCTTGTTTTCCGGCGACAGCGGATCGACCTTGGGGTCACATTCTTCGACAAAATACTTGGTCGCCAGGCCGCGCTGGCCCAGGTATTTATTGGCCCATTCCATATTCAGCGGCTCGCTCTCGCAGGTTCCACTGCTTAAGTTCACTCTCAGAATTTTCTTAGTCCATGCCATGATGTCTCTCCCTGTTCTGGTTTCCTGAAAAACAGCCGTTCAAGTGGTTGTCGCCTGCGCCCCGGCATCGGTCTTTTCCGCCCACCCGCGCATCTTCGCCACGCCGGTCTGTTCGGCGTCGATGTAACTTAGCGCCGGGGTCGGACAGACCTTTACGCAATCGGGATCGCCGCCGCACAGGTCGCATTTATCGACCTTGCCCGTCGCGTTGTTGTAATTAATAGTGCCGAATGGACAGGCGATAGTACACACCTTGCAGCCAACGCAAAGAACCGCCGATACCTCTTTCGCACCGGTCTTGGCATTGACCGAAATAGCATCCACCGGACAGGCCTGCATGCACCAGGCTTCGGCGCACTGGGTGCAGGTATAGGGGACATTGCGCCCGGTTTCGCTAAAACTGAAAACCTTGATCCGTGATTTCGACGGATTGAAAACATTTTCATGATGGTAGCTGCAAGCCATTTCGCACTGGTGGCAACCGGTGCAATGCCCTACGTCCATATGAAGCGCCATAACCATTAACAATTCTCCCCGTTCGGGCGGCGGCAGATCAGCCGTGCGGAACTTGTCCCTCCGACCGCGCCCGTTAACCAGACTACCGGCTTCAACGTTACTCTAGCATTGTTTTCCGCCCGACTGCCAACCACAATCTTTATGCTGTCTTTCGCCTAAAACCGGAGCGCCTTGACCTGCACTACCTGGGGCAAGGTGCGGACCGCCTTCATTACCGCCTCGTCCGGTTCCTGGTCTATTTCGATCAGCGCAATGGCGTCGCCGCCGGGTTCGGCCCGGCCCAGATGAAAGGTGGCGATGTTAATGCCGGCATCGCCCAGCGTGGTGCCCAGATTGCCGATGAAACCCGGCTTGTCCTTGTTGGTTACGAACAACATGTTCGGTCGCAATTCGGCGTCGATGGGAATTCCCTTGATTTCGACGATGCGCGGGTGGGTGCCGGCGAACAGGGTGCCGGCGATGGAGCGGATCTGCTTTTCGGTTTCGACCGTCAGCTTTATCAGGGTTTGATAGGGGCAGGGCCGTTCGTGCTTGACCTCGGTCACATCGATGTCGCGTTGCCGGGCGATAACCGGCGCATTGACCATGTTTATCGATTCCATAAGCGGCGACAGCAAACCCTGCAAGACGACGGCGCTAAGCGGTCGGGTATTAAGTTCGGTGCAGTGGCCTTCATATTCGATGGTGACGCTTTTCAGGCCCGATTCGGTAACCTGACCGGCGAAGCTGCCCAGTTGTCCGGCCAGCTTCATATAGGGCGCCAGGCGGGGCGCATCTTCCACCGTCACCGAAGGCATGTTGAGCGCATTGGTGACCGCCCCGGAAAGCAAAAAATCGGCCAGTTGTTCCGCCACTTGCAGGGCGACTTTTTCCTGGGCTTCGGTGGTCGAAGCACCCAAATGCGGTGTCGCGATTACGTTGTCCATGCCGAACAGGGCGTTGTCTTTCGCCGGTTCTTCGCTAAACACATCCAGGCCAACGGCGGCTATTTTGCCGCTTTCCAGGCCCGCTTTAAGGTCGGCCTCGACAATCAGTCCGCCACGGGCACAGTTGATGATGCGCACGCCGGGCTTCATCTTGGCGATGGATTCGGCATTGATAATATCGCGGGTGGCGTCGGTCAGCGGCGTATGCAGGGAAATAAAATCGGCGCGCGAGAACAATTCATCCAGTTCGACTTTTTCGACCCCCAGTTCCCCGGCCCGTTCCGGCGACAGGTATGGATCGTAGGCGATGACCCGCATTTTCAGGCCCTGCGCCCGATCGGCGACGACTGCGCCGATATTGCCGCAGCCGATAATGCCCAGCACCTTGCCCATGATTTCAACCCCCATGAACCGGGATTTTTCCCACTTGCCGGCGTGGGTCGAGGCGTTGGCGCTGGGAATTTCCCGCGACAGCGACATAATCATGGCGATGGCGTGTTCCGCCGTGGTGATGGAATTGCCGAACGGCGTGTTCATAACCACCACACCGGCCGCCGTGGCGGCGTTGATATCGACGTTATCGACGCCGATGCCGGCCCGACCGATGACCTTAAGCTTCGCCGCCGCATTCAGCACGTCGGCGGTAACCTTGGTCGCGGAACGAATGGCCAGGCCGTCATAGTCGCCGATGCAGGCGATCAGTTGTTCCGGGGTCATGCCCGGTTTGACATCGACATCGACGCCGCGCTCGGCGAAAATTTCGGCGGCCAGCGGGCTCATTTTATCGGAAATCAAGACTTTCGGCATGACATTAACCCCTATTATTATCAATCAAGTCGGCTTTAACTTCGGCGAATGCCCAGTCGAGCCATGGGAACAGTTTTTCCAGATCGGATGTTTCGACGGTGGCCCCGGCCCACAGGCGCAGACCCGGCGGCGCATCGCGGTAGGCGCCGATATCGTAGGCGACGCCCTCCCGGTCGAGCCGCCCGGCCAGGCGTTTGGCGAAACCCGTGCGGTCTTCGTTTGACAGCGCCGCGACCGTGCCATCGACCACCTTCAGGCAAACCGACGTACGTGATCGCCGGTCCGGTACGGTGGCCAGAAAATCGACCCACGCAGTGCGCGCGGCCCAGTCTTCGATAGCCTTCAGGTTGGCCTTGCTGCGGTCAATCAGGGCCGCCAGGCCGCCGATTCGTTCGGCCCATTGCAGGCCGTCCAGGGCATCTTCCACCGCCAGCATGGACGGCGTGTTGATGGTTGCGCCGGTAAAAATTGCATCGATCAGCTTGCCACCCTTGGTCAGCCGGAACAACTTCGGCAGGGGCCACGGCGGGGTGTACGTTTCCAGCCGTTCGACGGCGGCGGGGCTCAGGACCAGCATGCCATGCGCCGCCTCGCCGCCCATCACCTTCTGCCATGACCAGGTAGTGACGTCGAGCCTGTCCCACGGCAGGTCGTAGGCGAATACCGCCGAGGTGGCGTCGCAAATAGTCAGGCCCTGGCGGTCGGCGGAAATCCACTCGCCGTCCGGCACGCAGACGCCGGCGGTCGTGCCGTTCCAGGTAAACACGACGTCGCGATCAAAATCGACCCGCGACAGATCCGGCAAGGCGCCGTAGTCGGCTTCCAGAAGCAGCACGTCATCCAGCTTCAATTGCTTCGTTACATCGGAAATCCAGCCCGCGCCGAAGCTTTCCCAAGCCAGCATCTGAACGCCGCGAGCCCCCAGCAATGACCACAGGGCCATTTCCACGGCCCCGGTGTCGGAACCCGGCACGATGGCGATGCGATAGTCGTCGGGAATTTTCAGGATGGCGCGGGTGCGCTCGATAACTTCGGCCAGTTTAGCCTTGCCGGGGCCGCTGCGATGCGAGCGACCGGCCAGCACATCGGCCAGAGCACTGACGGACCAACCGGGACGTTTGGCGCAGGGGCCGGAAGAAAAATACGGGATTTCCGGACGCATGCCCGGTTTCTGAACAGGATTCATTTTTTACTCCCTTCCTTACAGAAGGGCTGACGATCGTTGGGGATCGTTGGCCCACAGCGCTTATAGGAGCAACGCCCCGATCGGTCAAGAAGCTTTAATGACGGTCCCGAATCTGATATTTGCCAAGATGGATAGGGAATCAATTTTACCGTAGGCGTCCTTCGATGAGTGCTTTTTCCGAGTTCATTGCATTTCTGATCGGCAAAAAAAAGTGGATTCTGTTACCGCTGTTTTTTATCCTGTTTGCCCTGGGCGGCTTGCTGGCGTTGACCGGCAGTTCGGCTATCACGCCATTCCTGTACGCCCTTTTCTAGACAAACCATGAGTCGTTCCGTCGCCAGCACCGCCTTCAAGGTTATCGCCATGGCCGTCGCGACACTGATCGTCACCGCCCTGCTTGGCGAAGGCTTGTTGCGGCTGAAAAATGCTTCCGGGAAAAATTATGTCATCGAAATGTGGCGTTACGCCAAGGAACTCAAGCGACCGAGTCCCAATCCTGACCTGGGCCACGTTCATGTGGCCGGTGCCAGCGCCCGTTTGCAAGGGGTCGATTTCAGCATCAACAGCCTGGGTATGCGCGGCCCCGAACCGGACCTGAATAACGACACCCAAAAACGGGTCCTGCTGCTCGGCAGTTCCATAACCCTGGGCTGGGGGGTCAGGGAGAGCGAGACGCTCAGGGCTCGTTTGCAAAAAAGCCTGGGCGACGGTTTCCAGGTGCTGAACGGCGGCATCGGCAACTACAACACCCGCCGCGCGGTGACCCTGTTCAAGGAGCAGTGGCGCACCGTCGTCCGCCCGGACA
This sequence comes from uncultured Thalassospiraceae bacterium, assembly GCA_964655005.1. Classification (GTDB taxonomy): domain Bacteria; phylum Pseudomonadota; class Alphaproteobacteria; order Rhodospirillales; family JABHCV01; genus CAZZKE01. The sequence goes on from CAZZKE010000035.1 coordinate 23,054, forward strand.
TCGTGATCATACATTTTTTCCTGAACGACGCCGAATACCTGCCCCCCAGTCGCGATAATTTCCTTATGCGCAACAGTCAGCTTGCCGTTACCCTGTATTATCTGGTCCAGGGCGTACTCAAGGGATCATCGGACATGTCGGCCCTGGTCGCCCACTACAAGGATGTCTACCGGCCCCGGGCCAGGGGGTATCGGGAAATGGTCGAAGCGCTGGATGAACTGAAGAAAATGTCGGAACAGGATGGCTTTAAAGTCGTCTTCTCGATGATCCCGGATATCCATCAGCTTGCGGCCTATCCTTTCACCTTTGCGCACCGGCGGATGCGCCAACTGGTTGGGCGTTATGGCTGGGATTTCATCGACTTCCTGGACGACCTGAAAACCTTCAAGGGGCCGGAACTGTGGACCATCCCCGGCGACCCCCATCCCAACGCCCGGGTCCACCGGATCATGGCCGAGCGGCTGCTGCCGGTTCTTGGGCGGTAACCGCCAATGCTGTTCCAGAGCCCGACATTCCTGATCTTCTTCGCATTATTTCTGGCCGGGCTTCATTTATTTCATGGCCGGTCACGGATTCTGTATGTGACGGCGGCCAGCTATCTGTTCTACGGCTGGTGGTATCCGCCTTATCTGGCGGTACTGTTCGGCTTGACGATCTACGCCCATTTTTTCGCCAAATTACAACCGGTGTCACGACCGCTCTTCATGGCCATTATCGCCATCGGACTGACCCCCCTGGCGATTTTCAAATACGCCGGTTTCGTCTTCGGTATGGCCACCGACTGGACCCTGCCACTGGGCATTTCCTTCATTACCTTCACCGCCATCGCATTCGTCTGCGATGCCCGCGCCGGCAAGATCGACAAGACGGTGTCGTTCCTGGATACGGCGCTGTTCGTTTCGTTCTTTCCACAGTTGATCGCCGGGCCGATCCTGCGGGCCCGGGAATTGATGGGGCAACTTTCGGCGATCCGCATCAACCTGCCGGCCTGGAAACAGGCCTTGCTGCTGTTTTCCCTGGGGATCGCCAAGAAAGTTGGCGTCGCCGATCAAATCGCCCCGGTGGTCGACGGCGTTTTCAATAATTCAGCCACCGCCGGTCGCTGGGATGTGATCCTGGCCATGTACGGGTTCACGGTGCAGATATACGCCGATTTCAGCGGTTACACCGATATGGCGCTGGGCCTGGCGCTGTTTCTCAATGTCAACCTGCCGCTTAACTTCGACCGGCCCTACGGGGCGACCTCGATCCGGGATTTCTGGCGGCACTGGCATATGACCCTGTCGCGCTGGCTGCGGGATTATCTTTATTTTCCGCTGGGCGGCAGCCGCCACGGTGTCACCCGCACGGCGCTGGCGATTATGATGACCATGCTGCTGGGCGGTTTCTGGCATGGCGCCGCCTGGACCTTTATCCTGTGGGGGGGGCTGCATGGCGGCGTACTGGCGCTGGAACGGCTGACCGATACGGGTAAAGGCAGCCGGCGGTTGCCCGACTGGATCAAGCGCCTGTACACCTTTCATCTGGTCGCCCTCGCCTGGATCGTCTTCCGGGCGCCCGACTTCAAAACCCTGGGCGAGATGTTCAGAGGATTCACGGTCGATGGCGGTTTCGGGTTGATCGCGGCCAACCCCTTCGTCGTGGTGCTGATCGCGGTGGTGCTGGCGCTGCACGCTTTCGACAGCTATGGCCATGTACGGCGGCTTGCCGACAGGGTCCCGGCGGCGGTATTATTCACTTTCTGCGTATCCCTGATTACCATTTGCGCGGCGTTATCCAGCGGCAATCCCAGCGCCTTCATCTATTTCGATTTTTAGTGATCTTCCATGTTTTCGCCAAGAATCATACCAAGCCTGTTGATGCTGACCAGTTCGCTGGGAGCCATCGCCATACTGTGGGAACCTTCGGCCAACCACCAAATTTTGTATTTCTCGTACTACCGGTTCGCCGCCATCGTCGCCATGGCGGTCCTGTCGCTGTATCTGCTGGCATCCTTCCGGTCGCCCGGCCTGACCGGTTTTAACAATACCGTGGCCTATACCGTGGCCTTCGGGTTGATCGGCCTGGAAATCGTATTGCGGATTTTCCCCGCTTTTATATCCGACGATATGCTGGCATTTCTGCCCGGCCAGGCCCGCCAGCGAATAGCCGCCGAACGGGGCCTGTTCACCGAAACGAATATGCGGGGCGATGGCCTGCTGTTCGTGCGCAAACCGGGCGCCCACCTGAAGCATGACGCCCAGGTGGCGATCAATCAGGCCGGCTTTCGCAACGACCGGGAATTAGGGAAAGGGGCCGATGTCGCGGTCATCGGCGCGTCCATCTTCGATGGCGCCGGGGCCGGCCCGAACCTGGCCGAATTGTTCCGCGCCGCCGGTGTCGATGCCTATAATCTATCCATGCCGGCCTGGGGACCGGGCCAATACCGGGACGCCTACCGGAAATACTTCGCCCGGCCCCGGCTGGCCAACCGGGTCGCCTTGATTGGCATCTACCTGCCCCGCGATCTGGCGCGATCGGTGTCCTACATGAATTCCAAGAAAACCGGCGGCGACTGGCGCAGCGATCTCGGTATGCCGGAAATCGCCCACCTGCCAATTCCCGACCGTTATTACCCCTGGACACTGTCGATACTCGGCAAACTGCCGCACCTGCTGGCCAGCCGCTGGGGCGAGTCCGCCGGGGCGCCGGCAACCGCCAACACCGCCTTATCCGGCCAGGCATCCGGTCAACCGCCGGACGCCCTGACCATCCGGCTGCCTTATGGCGAATTCAACTTCCCGGCTTCGAAGGCGGCCATCGCCAATATGGAAAATGCCTGGCCCGACTTCGCGGCCACCATAGTCGAATTGTCGCGAATGGTGATCGCCAACGGGGCCAAACCGGTGTTTGTGCTGTCACCCGATATCGCCGTCCTGACCCTGCCATATGCCGACGGCGACTGGCCGATCAAGAAACGCTGGCAGGATTATCACCTGCTGCTGAAAAATCGCCTGCAAAAGGCGGTAGCCGCCGGCGGCGGAGAACTATTCGACCTGACCCCGATTTATCGTCGAGAAATCAGGAAAGCGCCGATAACCGGGGCCGTATATGATGGCCATCTCAACCCCAACGGCACCCGGATTATGGCCCGGGCGCTGCTGCCGCTGGTCGATTGATAATAATTGACGGTGGCCCGGTTATACCTGAAAATGTAGCGTCACCGTGGTGCCGCGCCCTTTTTCGCTGGCGATCCGTAATACGCCGCCGTGCATTTCAACCAGCTTCCTGGCCAACGGCAAGCCCAGACCGGTTCCCTCGTGTTTGCCGACCAACCCCCTGTCAACCTGGCCGAACCAGCTCATTGCCTTGTCGATTTCCTGGCCGGTCATTCCGATTCCGGTGTCGGTTATTATAAACAGGTGTCCGTCCTGGCCATCCGACGAGACCCGTATGGTTACCCTGCCGCCGGGTTTCGTAAATTTAACCGCGTTGGACAGCAAATTGACTATGATCTGCACGATTCGCCGCCGGTCGGCGCGGAATTCAGCCAGGTCTTTGTCGATATTGATATCCAGGCGGACATCGCCTTCTACGAACCTGTTCTTTACCAGGCGGACGGATGCGGCGACCAGATCGCCGATATCCAGACTTTCCTGGTTGATCTCTACCTTGCCGGCCTCGATGGCCGAGACATCCAGAATATCGCTGATCAGCCCAAGCAGGTGCTCGCCGGAACTGGAAATATCGTCCAGATATTCGCGATATTTCCAATGCCCCAGAGGCCCGAAGATTTCCTCTTTCATGGAGCTCGAAAAGCCGATAATGGCGTTCAACGGGGTGCGCAGTTCGTGGCTCATATTGGCCAGCAACTCGGATTTGGAGCGGTTGGCTATATCCGCCTCTTGCAGGGCCTTGTTCAGGTTGAATTCGGCCTGCTTGCGCTGGCCTATGTCTTCGTGCATGGCGACGTAATGAGTAATCACGTCGCCGTCGTCTTTGACCGGTGCAATGGTCACATAGGCCCAGAACTCGGTCCCGTCCTTACGCCTGTCCACAATCTCGCCGCGCCATTCCCGACCGGCCCCGATGGTCGACCACAGGTCCAGAATCAGTTCCTTGGGCGTCTTGTCGGAAGCTATGATGCGCGGCGTTTGGCCAATGGCCTCCGTGAACGAATATCCCATCATCTCGGTAAATTTGGAGTTGACGTATTCGATGACGCCATCGGTGTCGGTGATGAATACCGAACTCGGACTTTGTTCGACGGCGCGCGACAGTTTGCGGAGCATTTCCTCCGCCTCTTTTTGCGCCGTAATGTCCTGCAGTGTGCCGTACATACGAAGCGGTGCGCCGTCGGCATCGCGTTCCACTTTACCGATTGCCTGGGCAATCAGGCGGCGACCGTCGGTACGGATAATTTTGAACTGTATATCGTACGGGGCATCGTTTTTCAGAGTCGCGTCGACCGCCCGTTTTACCCGCTCCGCATCGTCGGGCAGATAGCGTTCGATCAACTGCGTAAAATCAGGCTCAACCTGACCGGGATCTATGCCGAACAGATGGAATGTTTCCCGCGACCAGTTAAACCTGTTTTCCGAAACCAGCCATTCCCAGCTTCCGATAGCCGCCACCCTTTGCGCTTCCAGCAGGACATCCCGGCTTTTGTTCAATTGGGTGGTTCGCTCTTCGACCCGCAACTCCAGCGATGCGTTAAATTCGCGTACCTGGTCCTCGGCCTTCCTGCGTTCCGAAATTTCCGCCAGCAGCGAACCCATATGAGTGCGTTCGCGTCGGACTATAATGACGGCGATGACAATACTGGTGAGAAACATCAGGCCACCCAGCAGAATCAGCCGTCGCCGTCCTTTCTCGCTGTTAATACCGGCATTCTCGACCTGTTCCGATTCTAGTTTCCTGAGCACATCGACCAGCCGGCCCAAATCGGTAAACAGCATTTTCTGAACGTTGATCGCCTGTAAGGCCATGTCCTCCGCCTGCTTGTTCGAGCGGCCTTCGACAAGAATTTTCATGGTTTTTTCGACAAGCGGCCGGTCTTTATCCACGGCTTTCTGAAAATCCTCCAGGATCGACCGTTCCTCGGGGCCGAGGCCCATGGCGATAAGCCTTTCCCTTGCCTCGACAAACTCCAGGGCATACCCGGAAAATCGCTGTAGTTCGGCGTCCCGTTCGAAAAAATCCTGCATTCTGGTTATCATGGCCAGGCTGAAGGCACGCTTGCGGATGGCTTCGCGCATAACGAAGGCCTGTTCCGTCTTTTCGTAAAGGACCTGAAGTTTCCGGTGGGTTTCCCTGAGACGGGTATCGTCGGTCAAGGCCAGGTAAAGCAGGGCGAACATCAGCATAATGATGCCACCGATGCCGACCATTAACCCCGCTACAGACCGCTTGTGAATGAACATTCCCAAGCTCTTATTTTTCTCCACTAAAACGTTCCGCGTCGGTCAACAGTCCGGTACGCCGGTACATGCCGCCTTCAGCGTAAACGCAGAAAGGGGGCGTGGCAAGACAACCCGTTCAAAGTCCGTAATACCACGGCGCGAACAGCGAGAATACCAGCCACAGGAGCACTACCAGCGGCGCCCCGGCCCGGAAATAATCGGCAAACCGGTAATGCCCCGGCCCCATCACCAGGATCGAGGTCTGGTAACCAATGGGGGTAGCGATGGCGCAGTTGGCGGCGAACACCACCGATATGGCGAATATCTGCGGATCGACCCCGGCTTGCCGCGCCACCCCGATCGCGATCGGGGTGAACAGCACGGCGGTCGCCTTGGCGCTGATGATGTTGGCCATTACGGCGGTAAACAGGAAGAACGCCGACAACATCACCGCCGGCCCGGCCCCCTGGATCGCCGTGGTCAGACTCGCCGCCAGATAGGCGGCGCCGCCAGTCAATTGCATGGCCGCCCCCATGGCCAGCGCCGCCGGAATCATCGTCAGGATTTTCGAATCCAGCGCCCGCGCCGCCTGTTGCAAATTGAGCGCACCGAACGCAACCATGGCCACGGCGCCGATCATCGCCGCCCCGACCACCGGCATCAGCCCCGTCGCCGCCAGCACGATCACCCCCAGGAAAATCAATCCGGCCCGCCGCACATGATGGGTTACCGGCATTTCCTCGGTTGACCATTCCATCAGCACCACGTTGCGGTCGGTACGCAGGGCGCGGATATCTTCCCGTTCGCCCTGCACCAGCAAGACGTCGCCGGCTTCGAGCACGGTATCGGGCAGGCGCGAACGAATCGTCCGGGTGCGGTGCTGCACGGCCAGCACGAAACAGCGGGTGCGCAACTGGAAGCCGGTCTGCCGCAGCCGCAGTCCGACCATGGACGAAGCCGGGGCGATCATTACCTCGGCCATCACCCGCTCGCCATCTTCCAGGGCCGCCTCGCCGCCGGGTTCGTCCGACGCCGTTTTCAGTATTCCCGGATCGTCGCGCATTACCGCCGACAGCGACTGGCGCGAAGCGGCGGCGACGATCTGGTCGCCCTGTTCGATGACGAAATCATGATAAGGCGGCGTCACCACCCGTTCGCCACGCACGATCATCCTGACCCTGGCGTCGGGCATTTTGTTGATCACGCCGCCGACCGCCCGGGCGCCAATCAGGCGCGAGTCCGGGCCGACGGTGATCTGGGTCATGAAGCGCCGGGGCGAGCGCGACATGATGCGATGGGCCAGCGAGGTCCTATCCGGCAGCAGACGCGGCAGCAACAACAGCACATAAACCATTCCGGCGGCGGCCAGGACCAGCCCCGGTATGGTAAAATCGAAAAATCCAAGCTCGGCCTCGCCCATCCCCAGCAAGGCGCTTGACACCAGCAGGTTGGTGCCGGAACCGATCAGCGTGGTCATGCCGCCCAGCACCGAGGCGTAGCTTAAGCCCATCATCATTTTCGACGTCGCCCGCCCGATGCGGTCGGCCAGCACCTGGACCACCGGGATAAAAATAACGACAACCGGAATATTGTTAAGGAAGCCGCTGATCAGCAGCACCATGACCATGACCACGGCAACGGATAGCCAGCCACGACCGCCACCCAGGTCGAGCACCAGGCGCGCTACCCGGTCCAGCACCCCGGTCCGCACCATGCCCTGGCCGACCACCAGCAGCGCCAGCACGGTAAGCAGCGCGGGATTGGCGAAACCAAGCAGTAATTGTTCCGGCCCAAGCATATTTATACCGTCCGGGCCGGGCACCGGGAACAGATGGAAAAACACCATCAAAATGCAGATCACGCCGATCGAGGTGACCTCAATCGAGAACCGCTCCCAGACATAGAGCAGCAACGCCCCGGCAATCAGGCCATAGGTCGCCCACATCTGGAATGCGACGTCAGAGGTCATGAGATGATACTACATGGCAAAACGTGCTACACAAGCGCCATCCGGTATGATATGTAACGCCCCGCCGGCCTGGGATGGGGAATCGTCTAATGGTAGGACAGCGGTCTCTGACACCGTCAATCGTGGTTCGAATCCACGTTCCCCAGCCA
>CAZZKE010000036.1:0-30542 GCA_964655005.1 uncultured Thalassospiraceae bacterium
TTTTCAAGGAAGAGACATTGTAAAGACCATGAGCGATATCCTGAGAGTCGAAAACCTGGAAATCGAATTTACCACCCAGACCGGTACGGTACGTGTGGTCGATGGTATTTCCTTCCGGGTTCCGGCCGGCAAGACGGTGGCTATCGTCGGTGAATCCGGGTCCGGTAAATCGGTAACATCGCAGGCAATCATGGGGATTTTACCGCGCACCGCGAAAATAACCGGCGGGCGCATCATGTTCGATGATTCCCTGCGCCAGCAGGAATACGGAGAGACCGGCAAGATATACGACCTGACGGCTGTCGACCCGGAAAGCCGGACCTATCAGGCGTTGCGGGGGAACCGCATATCGATTATTTTCCAGGAACCGATGACATCCCTGTCGCCGCTGCACACCATCGGCGACCAGATCGGCGAAGCGCTTTGCATACACCATTCGGTCGGGCGAAAAGTCGTTCGCGAAAAGACCGTCCGGATGCTCGAGCTGACCGGATTTCCCGATCCCGAGACCGCCTACAATACTTATCCGTTCGAACTTTCCGGTGGCCTGCGGCAGCGGGCGATGATCGCCATGGCGCTTATTTGCGGCCCGTCATTGTTGATAGCCGATGAACCCAGCACCGCGCTTGATGTCACCATCCAGGCGCAAATACTTAAATTAATCAAGGATTTGCAGGCCGAACTGGGAATGGCCGTTTTGCTTATTACCCATGACCTGGGGGTCGTCGCCAATGTCGCCGATGAAGTCATCGTGGTCTTTCGCGGCAAGGTCATGGAAGCCGGAACCATCGACGACATATTCCGCCATCCGAAGCACCCCTACCTGAAGGGGCTGTTCAACACCATTCCCCATTTCGATATGAAGCCCGGCGAACGCCTGCAGCCGCTGCGAAAAATCAAGACCCAGCTTGGCGATCTGACCGGTGATATGATCGCTTTCCATGAATCGGATTCCCGGCTGCCGCTGCTGGACGTAAAGTCCATTTCAAAAGATTTTACAACCCGCAAGAGCAGCGGATTTTTCGGCTCTTCGGTAACCACGGTGAAGGCGGTCGACGATGTCTCCCTGCATATCCGGCGCGGCGAATGTCTGGGTCTGGTCGGTGAAAGCGGCAGCGGCAAGTCGACTCTAAGCAAGATCATCATGCGGGCCATCGAGCCCGATCAGGGCGAGGTTATTTTTAATGACCACGGCGAACAGGTCGATATTCTAAAACTGGGCGAGCGGCAACTGGAAAAGCTGCGCGGCAAGATCCAGTATGTCTTTCAGGACCCGTTCAGTTCCTTGAATCCGCGCATGACGGTTTTCGATATACTCAATGAACCGCTGGAAATTCACCATATCGGCGACGCCGCCCTGCGCTCCGAAATGGTCGCCCAGTTAATGAAAATGGTCGGCCTTGATCCGCTGCATTGCAGCCGCTACCCGCACAGCTTTTCCGGTGGCCAGCGGCAGCGTATCGGCATCGCCAGGGCCCTGGCGCTGAAACCCGAACTGCTGATCTGCGATGAACCGGTATCGGCGCTTGATGTTTCGATTCAGGCCCAGGTCCTGAATCTGTTGAAGGACCTGCAAGAAAAGCTGGGCCTGACCTACCTGTTCATATCGCATAATCTGGCGGTGGTCGATTATGTCGCCGACCGGATCGCCGTAATGTGTGCCGGCAGACTGGTCGAAATCGCCCCCAGGGAAGCGCTGTTCGCCAACCCGGTTCACCCCTATACCAAAGCGCTGATTTCCGCCGTGCCCTATCCGGACCCGGACCGACCGCTGGATTTTACCGCGCTGATGGAAGGCAAGGCGTCGATTCCGGAAGCCTGGCCGGAACCGTTTTATTCTAGAGGCCGACGCGCCGGCCTGATAGAAGTTGGTGATGAACATCTGGTGCGGGCGCACGGGGAGCCCTGAACGCCGCCACCTTGGATAATTGGAGATTTTGAAAAAAATGACGATTCGCCAATTCGAAAGCTATCCGGGAAATCTGTGCGCCGTTATCGGCCTGGTCGTTTTGGCGTATGCCGCAAGCGCCATCGGTTCCCCCGCCGGGGCCCTGGAAATGACCGAAACACCCTATTTCGCCAAGGCCGTTAAAGCGGGCGAATTGCCGCCGGTCGGCGAGCGAATTCCGCAAGAGCCAATCGTGTTCGATGGCGACGGTAAAAAATTGACGCTGGGCGTCCAGGGCGGCGATTTGCGAATGCTTATGGGCCGGGTCAAGGATGTGCGCATGGCCGTCGTTTACGGCTACGCCCGGCTTGTCGGCTTCGATACCAGCTTCAATCTGAAGCCGGATATCGCCAAGTCCGTCGATGTCGAAGATGGCCGTATCTTCACTTTCCGCCTGCGCAAGGGGCACAAATGGTCCGACGGCAAGCCGTTTACCTCGGAAGACTTTCGCTACTACTGGGAAGATATCGTCAACAACAAGGAATTGTCGCCGTCCGGACCGCCGCGGATACTGCTGGTCGATGGCGAGGCCCCGAAAGTGGAATTCATCGACGAGACGACGATCCGCTATAGCTGGTCGAAACCCAACCCGTTTTTCCTGGCCGCCCTGGCCGGGGCCAGGCCGCTGTATATCTATCGCCCGGCCCACTATCTGAAAAAGTACCACGCCAGATACGTCAAGGCCGATAAACTGGCGGCGATGGTCAAGGCCAGCGGGCAGCGGAACTGGGTGGCGCTGCACTTCAAGAAAGATCACCAGTACAAGAACGAAAATATCAAAATGCCGACCCTGCAACCCTGGGTGAACACCACCAAGAAACCGTCGGAACGTTTCATCTTCAAGCGCAATCCGTATTTCCACCGGATCGATGGCAATGGACGGCAGTTGCCCTATATCGACCAACTGGTAATGACCATCGCCAACAACAAGCTGATCCCGGCCAAGACCGGCAGCGGCGAAACCGATTTGCAGGCCCGCTACCTGCAATTCAATAATTATACCTTCGTCAAACAGGGGGAAAAGCGCAACGGCTACACGGTCCGGCGGTGGCGGCCGGCCAAGGGCGCCAAAATCGCGCTGTTTCCCAATTTGACCATCAAGGACCCGGTCTGGCGCGCCCTGTTCCGCAAGGCCGATTTCCGGCGCGCCCTGTCGTTGGCGATCAACCGCGAAGATATCAACCAGACGGTCTATTTCGGTCTTGGCACCGAAAGCAACAATACGGTGCTGGCCGGCAGCCCGTTTTACAAGGAAGAATATCGGACCAAATGGGCCACTTATGACCTGGACGGGGCGGCCAAGCTGCTCGACGGGCTTGGCCTGAACAAGCGCGACGATCAGGGCGTGCGCCTGTTGGCCGATGGGCGACGGCTGGAAATCATCGTCGAAACGGCGGGCGAAGACAGCGAACAAACGGATATTCTGGAACTGATCAAGGATGACTGGCTGAAGATCGGCGTCAAGATGTTCGTCAAGCCGTTGCAGCGGGAAAACCTGCGTAACCGCATCTTCGCCGGGCAAACGCAGATGTCCGTGTGGTCGGGTCTGGAAAACGCCGTGCCGACCGCCGATTGGGCCCCCGACGAACTGGCCCCGACCAGCCAGCAACAACTGCAATGGTCCAGTTGGGGCAATTACTACGAAACCTCGGGCAAGGGCGGCGAGAAACCGGATATGGCGGTCGCCGACGAACTGCTGAAGCTTAACGACGACTGGCGCAATGCCGCGTCGAAGGAAAAACGCGGCGAAATCTGGCGCAAGATGCTGGATATTCACGCCGACCGGATATTCTCGATAGGCATTATCGCCGGCGTGCCGCAGCCGGTGGTGGTCAGCAACCGCCTGCATAATGTTCCGGTGCAAGGCATATACAACTGGAACCCCGGCGCCCACTTCGGCATATACCGACCCGATACATTCTGGTTCGAGGGCGGTTCCAACGGTAAGGACAAGTAATGTCATCCTACCTGCTGAAGCGGCTGGCGACCATGGTCGTGACGATGGCGGCGATCAGTGTCCTGGTATTCATCATTATCCAGTTGCCGCCGGGCGACTACCTGACATCCTATATTACCGAACTGGAAAGTCAGGGGGAACGGGTCAGCCCGGAAAAAATCGAATTCCTGAGGGTCCAGTACGGGCTCGACCGGTCGATGACCAACCAGTATTTTTTCTGGGTCAACGGCCTGATGCATGGCAATCTGGGCTATTCCTTCGAATATAACCTGCCGGTCAGGGAAGTCATCGGCGAACGCATGTTCCTGTCCCTGGTGCTCAATTTCGTCTCGATTATTTTTATCTATGTGGTGTCATTTCCAATCGGCGTCTATTCGGCGACGCACCAGTACAGTTGGGGTGACCACGGGCTGTCGTTTCTGGGCTTTCTGGGTCTGGCGACGCCTAATTTCCTGCTGGCGCTGATCTTGCTGTACGTCGCCAATACGGTTTTCGGCACCTCTATCGGCGGCCTGATGGCCCCCCGCTACATGGATCAGGGCTGGAGCATGGACAAGGCCCTGAGCGTGCTCGAACACCTGTGGGTGCCGGTGGTCGTGATCGGCACTTCGGGCACGGCGGGGATGATCCGGCGGCTGCGCGCCAACCTGCTGGATGAATTGCAGAAACAATATGTCGTCACCGGTCGCGCCAAGGGTATGCGGCCCGGCCGGCTGCTGGTCAAATATCCGCTGCGCATGGCCCTGAACCCGTTCATCGCCGATATCGGCAATCTGCTGCCGCAGGTTATTTCCGGTTCCGTAATCGTCTCGACGGTAATGTCGCTGCCGACCACCGGGCCGATGCTGCTGTCGTCACTGCAAAGCCAGGACATGTATCTGGCCGGTTCGTTTTTGATGTTCATCGCCATGCTGACGGTGATCGGCATGTTTGTATCCGATGTCCTGCTGGCCTTCCTTGACCCGCGCATTCGTATGGGCGGGGGTAAAACCAGATGAACGAGAAGCTGCAACATTACGTCTGCCGGGAACCGTTTGACCCGGAAGCCATGGACGCCCCGTCGGCGGCCCTGGAACGGCTTTACATGGCATCGCAGTGGCAGATGATGTGGTGGCGGTTCGCCCGCCATAAACTGGCCATAGCGGCGGGAATCGTCCTGGCTGTCAGCTATCTGGCGGTATTGTTTGCCGGAATGATCGCCCCCTATGACCTGAATGACCGTAATTCCAAGTATATCTTCGCGCCGCCGCAATCCCTGCACCTGTTCGACAACGGAAAATTCATCGGGCCATTCGTCTACGGTTACGAATTTAAATTGAATATGGACAATCTGGAACGGGAATATTCCGATGACCGCAGCAAGGTCATGCCGGTACGATTTTTCTGCTCGGGATCGTCATATGAATTCTGGGGCCTGTTCAAGGCCGATTTTCATATCATATGCCCGTCCAAAGACGGCACCCTGTTTCTGCTCGGCACCGACCGGCTGGGCCGTGACATGGCTTCCCGGTTGATCTATGGCGGACGGATATCCTTGAGCGTCGGCCTGATCGGCATCGCCATCAGCTTCATTCTGGGCATCGGCATTGGCGGCGTCGCGGGTTATTTCGGCGGCTGGGTGGATAATATTATCCAGCGGATAATCGAAATCCTCCGCTCGTTGCCGGAATTGCCCCTGTGGATGGCCCTGTCGGCGGCGTTGCCGGTAACCTGGTCGCCTATCCTGATTTATTTCGGCATTACCATTATCCTTGGCTTGCTTGACTGGCCGGGGCTGGCCCGCGCCGTGCGCTCGAAACTGCTGTCCCTGCGCGAGGAAGATTACTGCATGGCGGCCCGCCTGATGGGGGCCCGGCCCAAACGAATTATCGCCCGCCACCTGTTGCCTAATTTTATGAGCCATCTGATCGCCTCGGCGACGCTGTCCATTCCGTCAATGATTTTGGGTGAAACGGCGCTCAGCTTCCTGGGCCTCGGCCTGCGACCGCCGGTGACAAGCTGGGGCGTGCTGCTGGCCGAAGCGCAGAACATCGAAGCCGTCGCGTTATATCCCTGGTTGATGCTGCCGATGCTGCCGGTGGTAATCACCGTGCTCGCCTTCAACTTCCTGGGCGATGGCCTGCGTGACGCCGCCGACCCTTACGATTGACCGTTGCTTAGAAATATTCTAATTTCTACCATAGCGAATGATAATGAAAAGCGAATATGTCCACTGAGGCGCAAGACAAACTGATCGCCATGACGGCGGAGTTTTTGTCCAGGCTGACCGGCAAGATCCGGGAACTGGAAGAAGCCGCGGCCCCGATAGAGACAACTTCCGACAAAAACGCCCGCATCGAAGCCCTGAATGCGGTCCGGACATTGGCCCACAAACTGGCCGGGTCGGCGGGAACCTACGGCTTCGGCAACCTGGGCCACACCGCGCGCAATCTTGAACTGGCATGTGAATCCCTGCTTGAAAACGCCGACGCCATGGCGCAGCGGGAACTGGCCGATATTCATGATTTGCTGTCGCTGATGCGCGAACAGGCCGAATCGAGCATGAATTCGGCATTGAACCAACCGGTACAGATCGCCTGGGCCGTTAAAGAGACAGCCGGAAACGATACGAACCGGAAATCGAGAAACCTGATTCTGGTCGAAGACGATATCGAACAATCCCAAGTCCTGGAACAGCTCCTGAGCAATTTTGGATTTACGGTGCGGGTTCTGGAACATCCAGCTGAATTAGGCCCGGCGATCCGGCAAAGCCGCCCCGACGCGGTAATCATGGACATCATCTTCCCCGATGACCGCGACGCCGGGCTGACCACGGTAACCAAATTGCGCCAGCAGGAAGCGCTCACCTGTCCGGTTGTATTTACTTCGGTACGGGAAGATTTTCAGGCCCGGCTGGAGGCCATCCGTGGCGGATCGGACGGATACATCGTTAAACCGGTCGACATCAACAGACTGGTAGAGACGGTCACCCGGCTGATTGAAGAACGCGAAAAACCGCCATACCGGGTCCTGATAGTCGATGATGACGAACAATTGGCCGGGTTTTGCCGGGTCGTGCTGGAAGCGGCGGATATTGTTGTAAATATTGTCAATGATCCGCTGACGGCTACCGAGGAAATGATCCGTTTCGGCCCCGATGTCATCGTGCTGGACATCGAAATGCCCGGCTGTAGCGGTTTCGAGTTGGCCTCGGTTATCCGCCAGATGGGCGATGCATATTTGCAAATCCCGATCCTGTATCTAAGCGCCCATGATGATATTTCGAACCTGAAGCAGGCGGCGCACACCGGCAGCGAGGATTTCATCGCCAAACCGGTCGATCCCGACAGGCTGGTCAGTTCGATCACCGCCCGCTCGGAACGGTCGCGCATCCTCAGGGGCCTGTATCAGCGCCTGCGCTCTGGCGAGGAACGGTTCGGCTCGATCACCCGTTCGGCCAACGAAGCGGTCGTATCGGCCAATTCTCTCGGCCTGGTATTATCCTGGAATCCCAGCGCCGAGCGGATTTTCGGATACCGGAAGCAGGAAATCCTCGGCAAGCCGCTAACCATGCTGGTGCCGGGAAAATTCCGCCAGGCCCATCTTGAAGGATTCCAGCGGTTTTGTGCCGGCGGCAAGCCAAGAATTCTCGGCACGACCGTCGAATTATCCGGCCTGCGCAAGGACGGAATGGAATTTCCGCTGGATTTGTCCCTGTCGTCGTGGAAACTGGGCGGTCAGCTTTTTATCGCCGCCACCATGCGCGATATTACCGAACGCAAGGAAACCGAGGCGGCCTTGCAGCACGCCAAGGAAGAAGCCGACAAGGCCAACAGGGCAAAATCGGATTTTCTTTCCGCCATGAGCCATGAACTGCGCACCCCCCTGCACGCCATTTTGGGTTTCGGCCAACTGCTGCAATTCAATCCCAAGGAACCATTAACCAGGACCCAAAAATCCAGCGTCGATTTGATCATGAAGGGCGGTCGCCACCTTCTTGAATTGATAAATGACATTCTCGATCTGGCCAAAATCGAATCCGGCAGGGTCGATTTCAGCTATGAAAGCATCGATATTTCAGCCGTCGCCGAGGAATGCCTGGAACTGGTCGCCGACATGGCGGAAAAGAAGGGTATCGAAATTATTATCGATAATCCGGATAGCGACAACACCTTTGTTTATACCGATTTCATCCGCATCAAACAGGTATTGCTCAACCTGCTGTCCAACGCCATCAAGTACAATCGGGATAACGGCAAGGTAACTGTTCGCATGGAAGACAGCGCCGCCGGAATGCGGCGGGTTTCGGTCATCGATACCGGCGCCGGCATAGCGGAATACCTGCTTGGCGATTTGTTCAAACCGTTCAGCCGGCTCGGCGCCGAAAGCACGGAAATAGAAGGCACCGGCATCGGCCTGGTGGTTTGCAAGAATTTGCTGGAATCCATGCAGGGCCGGATCGGCGTCGATAGCCGGGAAGGGATCGGCAGCACCTTCTGGTTTGAAATACCCGGTTCGGTCGGGTTGGACGATCAGGATGGCGTCCAGGCCTACGCCGGCATGGCTTCGGCGGACAGTGAACCGGCGTCAAGGGCCGCCGGAACGGGAACCTTCAAGGGCCTGATGCTGTATGTAGAAGATAATCCATCTAATTTACGGCTGATGGAAATGATCGCCTCGCGGATCGATGGACTGACCCTGATTTCCGCCCATACTGCGGAACTTGGCATCGAACTGGCCCGCGCCAAACGGCCGGATATTATATTTCTGGATATCAATCTGCCCGGCATGGACGGTTTCCAGGCCCTGAAAAAACTTAAAAGTTACCAGGAAACCAGAGAAATTCCGGTGCTGGCGCTAAGCGCCGCGGCAACCCGGCGCGATATCGAAAAAGGCGTAGCCGCCGGATTTACCCGGTACATGACCAAGCCAATACAGGTCCGCGAGGTGATCGAGGTAATCAACGAACAACTGGAAAAATAAGTTACCCGGAATCCTGCGTATTTTTTCGCTTGTTCAAACGGTAAGCCAGTTGCGGCCTGGTCATGCCCAGCAGCCGGGCCGCCGCCGACAGGTTGCCGTTGCTGCGCTTTACCGCCCTGACAAGGATTTCGCCTTCCATGTCGTCGAGCGATTTCTCGCCGGCGAACAGGCTTTCGATAAGCGGAAGCCGGTTCCCGCCCGGTTCATCCTGGTCACCCTGGCCCCCTTCGTTGGCGCGCAGTTCCCCGGAACCATCAAGTTTCAACATCCTGGAAGGTATTTCATCATCCGCCGTGAACAGATGCACCAGATCCACCGGTTCCCCATCATCGGTCAGGATAACCGCCCGTTCGATCATATTTTCCAGTTCGCGGATGTTGCCGGGGTAGGTGAATTCATAAAGCGCATCGACGGCCCTGGCGGTGAACCCGGTCACCTTTTTGCCGTGCATCACCGTAAACCGGCGCAGGAAATGATCCATCAGCAACGGGATGTCATCCCGACGTTCCCGCAACGGCGGAATATGAATCGGGAAGACGTTCAGCCGAAACAGCAAGTCATTGCGGAAAGTCCCGTCATCTACGGCTTCCCTTAGGTTGGCATTGGTCGCGGCGATGATCCGGACATCTATGGAAATCGTCCTGACGCCGCCGACCCGCTCGATTTCCTTTTCCTGAATGGCCCGCAGCAGTTTTATCTGGGCCGGCATGGACAGGGTCCGGACCTCGTCGAGAAACAGCGTTCCGCCATCGGCCCGCTCGAAACGCCCGGGGCGCGACGCCACGGCCCCGGTATAGGCCCCCTTTTCGACGCCGAACAATTCCGATTCGATAAGGGTTTCCGGAATCGCCGCGCAGTTGACCGCAATGAAGGGTTTTTCGCGGCGTTTGCTGGCCCGGTGCAGGGTGCGGGCGAACTTTTCCTTGCCGACCCCGGTTTCACCGAAAAAAAGCGTCGTCGCGTTGGTCCCGGCGACCTTGCGGATAAGATGGCAGGTCGCCACGAAACCGGCGGACGCGCCGACCAGATCGGCCGACAGCCCCGGCATGTCGCGGCGAAAATCGTTGTTCGCGGCCGACGGCGAAGCCACCGCCCGGCGCTCGAACCTGTTAGCGAAATCCTCGGGCTGCAAGGCGCGCAGGTCTTCCTCGATACCATGCCGGCCGGCCTCCGGCCAGGCCTCGACGGGCTTGCCGACCATGCGGCACCGATGGGCCCCCATGGCGCGGCATTCGACCTCCTTGAAAAGTACGTTCTTGCCCAGAAAACCGCTGGCGTAGCCTGACAAATAACCAATTTGCATCCAGCATACGGGGGTCTTGGATATCCCGTAGGCGCTGGCATGAAAATCCGCCTCGAAGGATTCCGGCCACGAAAAATCGCCGTAAAACCGGCCCGCCGAGACATCTATTTCAAGGGCCAGCGGTTCCGGCGCAGAGACCCCTTGCAGGATGCGCAATTGCGGCCCGACAAGAAAGGTTTCCCGAACCGAGTGATGCGGCCTGATCTTGCGCGCCAGTGCCGCGTCGCGGGCCCCCGAGGCGTATCCCATACGGGTCAGGAAACCGCGCGCCTTTTCCGTCCCGAGGGAATCGATGAGTTCCCGGCGCAACGAATTCAGGGTCGATAAATGGATCAGGGCGACCCGCTGGGTGTCGAGCCAGATGCGCCCTTCCTTGAGCGCAAACCGCAGACGCGAGGCAAGATCGCCGATATCCGGCTGGCTTATGTCGTCTACATGATCCGCCCCGACCAGCCGCCCGGTCGCCAGCCGCACGGCATCCTGCTGTTCGACCGGCGTGGTGAAGCCGGTGTCGCCGTCATCGGTCATATCCCAATCCCACCCTGTTTAACTATATGATCACATAACGGCATAAACTGCACAACTTAATTTGATGAAATGATTAAATACAATGGACAGTTATCCACATACTGAAAATTCATCATTGGGATTCTGGTAATTCGTATCATTTTAATATGCCTCGTATACCCCTTGATATTATGCGGATAAATCGCTGCTGATTATTTCCTGTGTGGCCGTTTGGGCCATTCCTGGCCACATCGCTTCAGTTGGCACGGTCATTGCCAAGGAACTATTGAGACGGCCCCGCCCAAGGGGTCGCCGTTTCAATGCGGAAAAGACGGTCCGCGCAAACAGGGGAGGACAGTAATATGGCGAATAGTAAAGGAAAATTCCCGGTTCCAGGTGAACTGGAGACGATACCCGGCACCGAGGGCTGGGAACGCATGTATCCGTATCAGTACGAATTTGTGACCGACGACCCCGAACGGCAGAAATACGATGAAGAGACATTCTGGTTTTACGACGGGCTGCACTACCCGGAACCGCTATACCCATTCGACACGATCTGGGATGAAGCATGGTTCCTGGCGCTTTCGCAATACAGCCACCGGATATTTTCGATCCCGCCGGTGATGGGTGTCGATCACCGCATGAAAAACGGCTACGTCTACATTTCGCCGGTTCCGGTAAAAGACCCGGACGAAATAGGCGCTCGCGTCGCCGACTTCATGGAAAGGGCCGGCCACTACTACCAGAACTGGAACGAACTGGAAGCCAAGTGGGAAGTCAAGATGAAGGCGACCATCGCCACACTTGAAGCGGTTGAAATTCCTCCCCTTCCGGTTTTAGAGGACATCGCCGTGGTCACCGAGGGGCTCGGCGAATCGAAAGGCTATCATCTGCTGAAAGCCTATGACGATGTCATCGATCTGGGCATCCGGTGCTGGCAATATCACTTCGAGTTTCTCAATCTCGGTTACGCCGCCTATGTGACCTTCATGGGACACTGCCAGAAAATATGGCCCGATATTCCGCTGCAACGGGTAACCCAGATGATTTCGGGCATCGATGTAATCATGTATCAGCCCGATGAAGAACTGAAGAATCTGGCCCGCAAAGCGGTCGAACTGGGCCTGGTCGAGGCCATCAAATCCGATCCCTCCTTCGCCACGATCAAGGAAGAACTGGGGAAAACCGATAACGGCAAACAATGGCTGGAGGCCTTTGAAAAGGCCCGCTATCCATGGTTCCATGTCTCGACCGGCACCGGCTGGTATCACCATGACCGGTCCTGGAACGATGACCTGGATGTGCCGCTTTTGGCGATCTGCACCTATGCCGACAAGGTCGCGGCGGGCCAGACAATCGACCGCCCGATGGAGAAAGTTCGCCAGGAACGCGACCGCATCACCAAGGAATATCGTGACCTGATCGACAACGACGAAGACCGCGAGGCCTTCGACCAGTTGCTGGGCACGGCGAAAACGGTGTTCCCCTACGTCGAGAACCATTTGTTCTATGTGGAACACTGGTTCCATTCGGTGTTCTGGAACAAAATCCGCGAAGTCGGCGCGATCATGAAGGATCACGGCTTCATTGAAGATGTCGAAGATATCTGGCTGCTCAAACGCGGCGAGATCAAGGATGCCCTGTGGGACCTGGTGACCGCCTGGGCGACCGGCGTCAAGCCCCGTGGGCCAAAAGTCTGGCCGCCGGAAATCGAATGGCGCAAGGGGGTCATGGAGAAATTCCGCGCCTGGTCGCCGCCGCCGGCCCTGGGCCCGGTCCCCGAGGTCATTCAGGAGCCCTTCACCGTGGTTCTGTGGGGCGTCACCAATGATTCGCTGGACAACTGGGCCGAAGTAGCCGAGGCCGGAAAAAGTGGCGACGTATCATCCTTCAAGGGTTTTGCCGGCAGCCCCGGCACCGTCGAGGGCAAGGCCCGGGTGTGCCGCACGGTGAAGGATATCGGCGATCTGAAGGAGGGTGAAATCCTCGTCGCGCCGACCACATCGCCGTCATGGGCGCCGGCCTTCGTCAAGATCAGGGCCTGCGTCACCGATGTCGGCGGCGTGATGAGCCACGCCGCGATCGTCTGCCGTGAATATGGCGTGCCGGCGGTGGTCGGCACTGGTCACGCCACCAAGGTAGTCAAGACGGGTCAGTCGATCAGGGTCAACGGATCGACCGGCGAGATCGAGATAATCGGCTAACAGACTCTGCCGGGGCGGCCCGAGAGGGCAGCCCCGGCAAGTCCTCTACGCAGGAACAACCCATGCCCGTTGCCCTTCCCCTTGTCTGTCGTTTCGAAGACTGCAACAAGCAATCAATAGCCCTGGTCGGAGGCAAATGCGCTTCCCTCGGAGAACTTATCGGCGCCGGTGTCAGGGTGCCGCCGGGATTCGCCGTAACGACCGCCGGATATCGGCAGTTTATCGAACAAAACGGCATTTTCGAAACTATTCACCAGTCGCTTGATGACCTGACCGAAGACGATATTGAAGGTCAGGAAAAAGCCAGCGCAAACATCCGCGCGCTTATTGAAAATGCCCCGTTTTCGGTCGAACTGGAAGATTCCATAGCCGAACTTTACCGGCACCTGTCGAACAGTTGCAACCGGCCGGCGGCGCCGGTCGCCGTGCGTTCAAGCGCCACCGCCGAGGATTTACCGGACGCCAGCTTCGCCGGGCAACAGGATACGTTCCTGTGGGTTCGCGGTATCGACGATGTGCTGAGCAACGCCAAAAAATGTTTTTCAAGCCTGTTTACGGCGCGCGCCATCGCCTATCGCATCCGTAACAATTTCGACCACCGTGACGTCGCCATCAGCGTCGGCATTCAGAAAATGGCCAACTCCTACGCCGCCGGCGTGATGTTCACCCTGAACCCGACAACCGGCGACCGTTCGATGATCCTGATAAATTCCAGCTTCGGTTTCGGCGAAGCCGTGGTTTCAGGCGAAGTCACACCGGATGTATTCATGGTCAACAAGGTGTCGCTGGATACCGTCGAACGGACCATTACCCGTAAAGAAATGGCCTATGTGGTCGACCACGAGAACCATTGTTCGGTACTGACCGAACTGCCGCCGGAACGCCAGAATGTGCAGTCCATCGTAGATGAGGAAATCACCGAACTGGCCCGCATGGGCAAGGCTATCGAAAAGCACTACGGACGCCCCATGGACATTGAATGGGCGGTCGATAACGACCTGCCTGTGGGCGGCAATATTTTTATCCTTCAGGCCCGGCCCGAGACCGTCTGGGCGAACAAGAAATCCAAGCCCGTAAGCGGCGGCGCCAAGAATCCAATGGAACATATCCTGTCTTCGGTAATGGCCGGAATCAGGACCAGTTGACCGTTCCGGCAACCTTCACAAGAAATCACAAACAAGGGAAAAAACAATGATTGACGATATCAGAAGCTACATAGCCGCCCTGGAAGAGGCCGGCGAACTCCGGCGGATCACGGCCGAGGTCGATTCGAAATTCGAACTTTGCCATGTCTCGAAAGTAAACGAGGAGCAAAAAGGCCCGGCCCTTCTATACGAAAACGTCAAAGACTTCGATATCCCGGTGTTCACCAGCGCCTTCACGACGCCAAGACGCCTGGCCATCGCCCTGGAACAGGACCACGACCTGTCGATGAGCGAACTTTCCAGAACCTGGATGAAGCTGACCACCCAGGACCTGGTAGAACCGGAATTCGTGGACAATCCGGCGGTCATGGAAAACGTTATCGAAGGTGACGATGTCGACATCACTAAATTTCCCTCGCCCTGGTTTTATCCCGAAGACGGGGGCCGTTTCTTCGTTACCTCCGGGTTTTTCGTAACCCAGGATCCCGATACCGGCTGGACCAATCTGGGCACCTATCGTTCACAGGTTTTGGGAAAAAACATTCTCGGGTCGCAAATCATCAAGGGCAAGCACGGCGACTTCCACATGAAACAATACGCCGAACGCGGCGAGTTGATGCCTGCGGCGGCGGTCGTCGGAACCGACCCGGTGCTGTTCCTGGCCAGTTCGACCCTGGTTAGCGCCCAGACCGACGAATACAACATCGCCGGCGCCCTGCGGCAGCGTCCGGTGCCGGTCTTCAAGTCGGATTTGACCGGCCTGACGCTGCCGGCCAACGCCGAAATCATCGCCGAAGGCTACATCGATCCGAATGAATTGATGGAAGAAGGGCCGTTCGGCGAATACACCGGTTATTATTCCGGCAACAAGGGCAAGGATTATCCGAAACCGGTGCTGCGCATCAAACGCATCCTGCATCGTAACAAGCCGGTCATGTGGTCGACCACGGTTGGCAAACCGATCAACGATATCCACATGATCCAGTCGCTCAACCGGACCGCCACCCTGTGGCACGACCTTGAAACCATGAAGGTGCCGGGCATCGAAAGCGTCTACATCCCGCCGGAAGCCTGTGGCCGTTTCTGGGCCGTGGTTTCGGTACGCCAGAAGTATCCGGGTCATTCGAACCATGTGGGTAACGCGGTTATCGCCTCGACCACCGGCCACTACGGCCTCAAGGGGGTGATCGTCGTCGATCATGATATCCAGGCAGACGACTGGGACCGTATCTGGTGGGCGCTATCGACCCGCTTCGATCCCAAACGCTCGGCCCAGATCATCGATCGCGGCCGCTCGACACCGCTCGACCCCGGCCTGCCCATCGACGCCCGCGACATTACCAGCCGCATTATCCTGGATGCCTGTACGCCGTTCGAGTGGGAGAACAAGCCGAACGAAATTTTCATGGATCGCGAGATCCTTCAGAAAGTTTCGGACCGCTGGAATGAATACGGGTTCGAGGGGGCCAGCCCGGTTTCCAATTTGATCGACCGTCTGACCCGGCCGGAACCCAGCAAGAAGTAATCTGGGACGTCGGACCGAACCCGGCACGCCGTCAATCTCCCGAATGGGGCGGCGTGCCGGGAACGGCAAAAGAAACAATTTATTTGCTGGGGAAAGACCGCATTGGTAGAGCAAAAAGGCATCGTCATAATCTGCAACCTGGATACCCGGGGCGAAGATATCGTGTTCGTCAAGGAATTGATCGAGGGACGCGGCCATCGGGCGATCCTGCTGGATTTCAGCATGGAGGAACCACCCCCCTTCCCCGGCGATATCCGGACCGAGACGGTGGCCGAACGCGGCGGCTTGCCAATCGAAACCGTACGCCAGAAATATCGTTCGGACCGGAACGCCGCGACCGAAAACCAGATCCGCGGCGCCGCCGCAATCGTCGATGAGTTAATGCGCGACGGCAAGGTTCATGGCGTATTCGGTGTCGGCGGCGGCACCGCGACCCTGGTCGCCACCAGCATCATGAAACGCCTGCCCTTCGGCCTGCCCAAGGTGATGGCCTCGCCAATGGCGGCGCATCCGCGCTATATCGACAAATACGTCGGCACCCGCGACATCACCATGCATCACACGGTTCTCGACATCGTTAAAATGAACCCCCTGCTGAAGGCGCAGATCACCAACGCGGTCGGCGCCGTTTGCGGCATGGTAGAAATGACCATGGGAACCGAGTTCAGTTTCGACAAGCCGGTGGTCGCCATTACCGGCTTCGGTTTCGGTGAAATGGCGGTGCAGTCGGCGGTCGGGATGCTTGAGGAGGCCGGCTTCGTTCCGATCGTCTGTCACGCCCAGGGCAAGGGCGACAAGGCGATGGAGGAAATGATCCGCGACGGCGCCTTCGACGGCGTCATCGATATCTGCATCGGCGGCATCATGGAAAACCTGTTCGACGGTAACCGCGACCCCGGCCCCGACCGCCTGATGGCGGCGGTCGAAACCGGCATCCCGACGGTTCTGGCGCCTTGCGGCCTGGATATTTTGAGTTACGGGGGGCGCCCGGACAAGCTCGCCGAAACCGCCGACCGGGTGCAATACGTACAGGACAAGCTGCGGGTCCAGGTTCGCACCACCGCCGAAGAATTGCGCCGGGCCGCCGATGTCATCGCCGAACGGTTAAATAAGTCGAAAGGGCCCTTCACCTTCCTGATCCCGTCGCAGGGTTGGTCGTCGCTCGACAAGCCGGGACAGGCTATCTACGATCCCCAGGCAGACTCGGCCTTCGTCTCCCGGTTGCAGGAAAAAATAAATGACAAATCGGCCGTCAAGGAACTCGACTTGCATCTTTACACGGCGGAATTCGCCCGCGCCGCAGTCGATGAATTCGCCCGGCTTTACGCCGCCAATGTGGCACAAGGAACGAAAACATGATTGTTCGTAACTGGATGCAGGAAAATCCGACGATCATCGACGGCGATACATCCGTGGTCGAGGCCAAACGTATTCTTACCGAAGACAGCCTGCGCGCCCTGCCGGTGGTCGATGACGGACGCCTGCGCGGCGTCATCACCCGCGCCCAGTGTCTGCGCGCGGCGGCGGCGGTAACCCGATGCCAGGATCCTTACGAGATCGACTATTTCGTCAATCGGCTCAAGGTCAAGGACATCATGGTCCGCAATCCGGAAACCGTACAGGCCGATGACACCATGGCGCACACCCTGTTCCGGGGCCAGGAAAACGGCGTCAGCCAGTTTCCGGTGATGGAAGATGGCGCCGTGGTCGGGATCGTTTCGGCCTCGGAGATTTTTTACCTGGCGGCGCAGCTCCTCGGCGCCTGGGAAAACCGGTGCGGCATAACCCTCGACAATGTGGCGATCGGCAAAGGCGTACTGGCCGAAATAACCGGTCTTGTCGAATCTTCCGGCGCCACCATGCACGCCATCTATCCGTTGACGAAACAGGGTGCAGATAAGAAGCGCGTCATTATGCGGCTGGATACCGAAGATCTGGATGCGGTCGTAACGGCACTGGGCGACGCCGGGTACAGCGTTGTCGAGGCCTCGTCCAGTATTCATGAGGGCCACGCCTGATGGCCGCCGCCCTGCCCCGGATAACGGCCCGCACCGGCGGCGACGATTTCCTGATCGAAGCAGAGGCGGTCCGCATCGGCGATGATCTGCTGGTTTTCATCTGGGGCGGCGAGCGGCCCCATATAGGCGCCGTGGCGGCGGCGCAGCCGCGCCCGTCGCTGGCCGACGATGCCGCACGCAGCGCCACCTCTTCGGTGCTTACCTATCTTGGCCACAAGGAAGACGAGATCGTAAAACCGGTTTCGGAAAAGCTCGCAGCGGCGCTCGGGCGTAATGTGGTGGTTAGCGCCGGGTTGCACTGGGACGATCTCAATCAGGCGGCGATAGGGACCATCCGGGCGCGGGTCGAGGAGATTATCCAGATTCTTACCGCGAAACTACTCAACGAGGAGACGGAAACATGAACTTGCCTCTTGTCGTCGGCATTACCGGAGCCTCTGGTGTTATTTACGGCGTCGAACTGTTGAAGGCGCTCAGGAAAGTGGGCCAGGAGACCCATTTGATCCTTAGCGAGGCGGCCGGTCGAAACTTCAACATCGAAACCGAATACTCGATATCCCAGGTCAAGGAACTCGCCGACGTGGTCCACAGCAACAAGGATATCGCCGCCGCCGTGGCCAGCGGCTCGTTCCTGACCCGGGGCATGGTGGTGGTCCCCTGCTCGATCAAAAGCCTGTCGGCGATCGCCAATTCCTATAACGCCAATCTGATTACCCGTGCCGCCGACGTGACCCTGAAGGAAAGGCGTCCGCTGGTGCTAATGGTGCGGGAAACACCGCTGCACAAGGGCCACCTGGAACTTATGGCGCGCACCGCCGACCTCGGGGCGACCATTTGCCCGCCCATGCCGGCCTTCTACCACGGCCCGCAGACCATTCAGGATATTATCAACCAGAGCATCGGCAAGGTCCTGGACCAGGTCGGCATCGAACACAACCTGTTCCGCCGCTGGGGCAGCAAGGAATTGATGGCCGATATCAACGAAGACGACACCGACGCCGCCTGATTCTGACCCTGCGCTGGGAAAATTTCGCCGACGATTAGTCCATTTTGGGTAATTCAGGTAATGCCAATAGACACCGGATTCTTGCCATTGGCGTCAAGCAGTAGCGCCCCGGTGTCCTTGTGGGCGGCGAGGACCCGGGTGATTTCGACCCGTTCCAGGTTCATCAGCGCGGTCGACAGGGCGTCGGCCAGCGTCGCCTGCGGGGCGAACACCGAGACACTGGCGTAGCGTAGGGGCGAAAGCCCGGTGCGCGGGTCGAATACGTGGCTGTGGCGGCCGGCGGCGTCAAAGGTCAGGCCGTAACCGCCGGAAGTGGCGACGGCGCGATTGTTAAGGGGGAATGTTTTGCCGATCGTTCCGGGCGCGGTGGGGTCTTTAATGCCGACGGTCCATGGCCGTCCGTCCGGATGGCCGCCGAGGCCGCGAATTTCGCCCAGGTCGATCAGGACATTGTCCAGGCCTTCGGCGCGCAACAGTTCGGCCACCCGGTCGGTAATGTAGCCTTGGGCGATGCCGTTCAGGGTCGCCGCCATGCCCGGCCTGGCGAAGGCGATGCGGGCGCCGTCTATTTTTAGGGCTTCGTAACCGACGCGGTCGAGCGCGCGGTCGATAGCGGCCTGCGCAAGTTCCGCAGCCTGCGGCGTCCGGTAGTGGCGGCTGTAAAGTTCCCATAAAGGCTGCACCGTAACATCGAATGCGCCCCCGGTTTGTTCGCTAACGTTTCGCGCCTGGCCCAGCAGGCGCACCAAATCCAGCGGTGGGTTGTCGAGCCCGCCGCGCGCATTGAGCCTTGAAAGTGCGGAATCCGCACGGTAAAGGCTGAACACCATTTCCAGCCGATGAACTTCATCAACGGCACGCTTGATCAGGGCTTGTGCGACGGCTTCATCGGGGTGGTAAAGGGTGATCCGGGCGGTCGCGCCAAGGGCCACGCCGCGCCAGTGCGTCGGTATAATTTTCGGCGCAAAAGCCATGCCTTTCCAGGCCGGCAGGCTTAAACCAAGGCCCCCGGCGGCGGCCACAATGCCGATCACCCGGCGGCGTGAAAAAAGAGTCGGCGCATTCATGTTTTGTGAACTCCGCATGTATTCGATTCATCGTTCGGCGGTGGCGGCGGCGGCGAAAAGTAGGCCGGCGGAATGTCATCCATGGGCACGACTTCGCCATCGTGTTCACGCGCGTACATTTGCGCGGCGGACTTGTCGGAAAACGGCACGACTTCCGGCATCCCCATGCCGCCGACTATTCTTTTACCGTTAATTTTGCCGTCGATCACGTACCATGCCTTGCGGGCATCGACCCAGGCCCGGGGATCGGGCATGTTCCAGTTCGATGTTTTGGCCATGTCGCTAACGTAGATGGCCGCGACCTTTTTATCTCTTTCGGGCGACAAGATGTAGGCGATGGTTTTGTGCACCGAAGAAAACCACAAGGGGGCCTTTTGGCCAAGCAGATGGACCTGCCCTTTTGGACCGAAATGGGCAACTATGGTCATTTCGCTGTAATAGTCGTTGGCGGCATCCGTCAACACGCTGGGCGGCGGCGGCGGCGACTGGTCTTTTTTGCAGGCGCCCAGCGCCGGTAGAACGAAAAATAGAAACAAAAAAGGTCGTGCGCGCATTTCTAAACCTCTCGACGCTGAAAAACGTAAATAGTCGCCGCCAGCGGTGCGACGCACCACGCCACCATGACCATCAACGACGCCATCGCGCCGACGCCGGCTTTCAACCCGACGCCGGAGAGGCCGGCGGCGGCGCTAACGTTTTGAAATGTGGTTAGATTGAACACCCGGTAAGCGTCGGTCGGGTTGAACAATATCAGCCAGGAAAAAAACTGCCCGTTGATTGTATCGCCCTTATCGGCGACCAGAACGCCCAGAAGGGCGAGATCGTACACAACCACCAGCACGACCCACAGGCCGATGGTCAGGCCGGCGGCCTTGCTTCCGTTCATCGTTATCGCGCTGATCAAATATCCCAGCGCGATGAATACCGCGCCCAGAAGCATGGAACTGCCAATCAAGGCGGCGAAGGCGGTCCAGCCCTGTGCGTCGCTGCCGCCGCTCAGGGCGATGCCCAGGCCGGAAAGGCCGTAACCGATGGCGATGGCGATGGCAAGGATCGATACATGGCCGGTGAATTTGCCTATTACCACCTGCCAGCGGGGCACCGGATAGGTCAGCAGCAGCAACATGGTGCCGTGTTCGAATTCGCCGACCAGGGCGTTGTACGACAACATCAAGGCTATCAGCGGCAACAGATAGACGCCAAGGCTGGACAGGCTGGCGACGGTGGTGCTTAACGGGCTGGCCTTGATCGCCCCCCCCGGGGATGAACCCAACAGGGCCAGCACCAGGGCCAGCGAGGCCAGCAGCACGATGGTGGAAAATACCCAGCGGTTCCTGAACCCGTCGCGCAGTTCCTTTGCGGCGATGATGATAATAGTTTTCATTGCGGTTGGCCTTCACCGGAAAAGTGTTGGTAGATTTCTTCCAGCCCCGGTGGGTCAATGTCGAGGTTTTCCACCGCCTTCAAGCCGATAATACGGCGCACGACGGCCATTTTATCGGCATGGGAACAACTTAAATCGAGGCTGTGGCCGTTAACCCGGTCGAGCTTGACCAAAGGGCCCAGGGCGTCGGTGATCTTGGCCCTTTGGTCGGGGTCGGGCGGCAGGTAAAGACGCAGATGTACCGGCAGTCCGGCGGCGTGGCGTAATTCATCGAGGGCGCCGTTGGCGACGATGCGGCCCTGGCGCAGGATGATCAGGCGGTCGCCACGTGATTCGATTTCGCTCAGGGCGTGCGATGACAGGAATACCGTCACCCCCTCGTGTTTAAGATCGCCCAGCAAATCATAAAAATCTCGTCGCAAAGCGGGGTCGAGGCCGCTGGTCGGTTCATCCAGGAACAACAGCCGCGGCCGGCCCAGCAACGCCTGGGCGAGGCCCAAACGCTGGCGCATTCCCTTGGAATACGTCGCGATGCGCCGTTCGGCCGCAGACGCCAGGCCCAAACGTTCCAGCAGGGGTTCGCAGACGCTGAGCGGTTCGCCCCTGAGCCGGGCGTAAAAGTTGAGCGCCTCGCGCCCGCTAAGATTGGGATACAGCGATACGTTCTCGGGCAGATAGCCCAAATGACTGCGCAGCGTCGCCGATGCCTGCGCCGGGTTTTCGCCTAGCACCAGAACATTTCCCTGGCTGGGTTTGGTCAGGCCAAGAGCCAACTTTATCAAGGTCGTTTTGCCGGCCCCGTTATGGCCCAGCATCATCAGGTATTCGCCCTGCGCGACATGCAGGTCTATATTTTGCAGGACGACCTTGTCGCCGTAGCGTTTCGATACGTCCTTAAAATCGATTATCGTTGTCATTGCGTTACGCTCCGAAAGCGGCCCCTTGGCGGCGGGGTCATCAACGGCGCGCTGTCGGTGACGCCGCCGGGTAATATCGATGGGAATTCCGACTGGGCCCAGCGCAATACCTGCATGGCCGGGCTGTTGAGCAGCAGGCGCGCCAACGGGTATCGCCACACCACCTGTTCGACCAGGCCGTTGGGGTGGTAGGGGCGGTCGGAAATGCCGTCGCCGTTGAGGTCGAATGACGCGTTGTCGCTCCAATAATTGCCCCGGCCGTCGCGGGACCATTCGACGGCGCGGGTGCCGACGTACTTGACCTGGTAGCGGTTGTTGATAAAGGCGTTGCCGGTAATGACGTTGTATTCGGAACCGGCCGTGAAGTGAATGCCGATGGTGCAATCCTCGAAAGTGTTGCCGCGAAAAGTGTTGCGGTTGGCGTTATAAATAAAAACGCATTTTTTCGAGCCGCCGCGGGCGACGTTATCGGTGATTGAAGACAGGTTGGCGAAATTGAACATAAAAGCCCGCCGGCGATCGCCGGAAGACAGATTTCTTGAAATTTTCAAATGATCGGAAAACATTATGGCGTAGCCGATATCGTTGTTGAACGACCGGTTGCCGGAAATTTCGCTGTAATTGGTGTACATGTAATGGATGGCGTAGCGTAAATCGCGAAATTTGTTGTTGCGAAATATATTGTTCTTGCTGGCGATAACGAAAATACCGTCCCGGCCATTTCGCACGTCGTTGTCTTCAATGATTGATCCCGGCGAATTCCAAACGTAAAAGCCGTTGCCGCGCGCGCTTACCCGAAAATTGGTGCTGCCGATTATGGTGTTGCCGCGCACCAGGGCGTCACGCGGCCCTTTGAGGAAAATGCCGGTTATGTTGTTCGTCAGGCGGTTGTTTTCGATCAAGGCCCCACGGCCCTTGGCGGTGACGAAAATCGCCGCGTCTTCTTGCGCCAGATCGGTCCCCGAATTGATAATGTTAAGACCGCCGATCACTACATTGGGGGCGTCGACCCTGATTACGCTGCGCCGGCTGCGCCCGTCGATTATGGTGTTGGGGGCGCCCTGAATTTCAAGTGTCCTGTCGATCAGGACGGGGCCGAAGTAACGACCGTTTTGTAACCTCAGCGTGTCGCCGGCCCGGGCCGCCGAGATGGCTTCGGCCAGGGTTTTGTCTCCCGGTTTTACGATGATATTCGCCGCCGATGCCGTGCCGTTTGACGCGAAAGCCAAAAATATCAGCGCGACAACGCTCGCGACCCTGAAAAACAGGGCCGCGAGTTTGCCGAATATGGATAACCCTTCAGGCACGGATATTACGCCGGTTCGACCAGCATCCGACCGCGCATTTCCAGGTGCAGGGCGTGGCAGAACCACTGGCAGTAGAACCAGTGCACACCCGGGCGATCCGCCGTAAAGGTCACCGAAGACGTGGCCTGCGGCCCGATTTCCATGGCGATGCCGTAGTTGGCCAAGGTAAAGCCATGGGTCAGATCCGAGATGTCATCGACGTTCGTGATCGTTATCGTCACCTCGTTGCCTTGTTTGACGGTAAACTTTTCAAGGCTGTAGACAGGCGCTTGCGAATACATGTAAACGCGCACCTTGTTGCCGTCGCGGATAACGTCGGCGGCTTCTTCCAGCTCAACACCATCCTTGGCGGCCATCTTGCGGGCTTCTTCCCACATCGGATCCTTGCGGTCCCAAATGTCGAGCGGATTGACGATGTCGGCCCGCACGATGATGCAGTCGTGCGGTTCGGCGAAGGTCGGCCCGTCATGCACGATCTTCAGTTTGTCACCGGTCAGGTCGATCAACTGGTCGTTTTCCGGTTTCAGCGGGCCGGCGTTGATGAAGCGGTCCTTGGAAAACTTGTTCAACGAAACCAGCCACTGCCCGTCGGCTTCCTTGGTTTCACCCATGGACGAGTGATTGTGACCCGGCTGATAGGAGACATCGATTTTTTCGATGATCGGATCGACTTTTTCACCCTTGTAGGCGCGGATCGACTTGTCGATGTCCCACTTCACGACCTGACTGTCGAGGAACAGGGTGGTGAAGGCGTGTCCCTTGCCGTCGAAGGCGGTGTGAAGCGGCCCCAGCCCCAGTTGCGGCTCGGCCACCACGCAATCGCGCGGCTTGATCTTGTCTTTGAACAAGTCTGGGAATTTGCGGACATCCACGACCGAAACGGTTGGCGACAGCTTGCCGCTGATCATTACATGGATTTTGTCCGGCGCCATGTTGCAGCCATGCGGGCTGTTGGGGATCGGAATATAGCGGGTATACCGCGAGCCCTTGCGGCCATCCAGGACGGGGACGCCCTTGATGGTTTTGAAGTCACCCTTTTTAACGCCGGCCTCAATCGCTTTCAGGTCGAACACCACCATCCAGTCCATGGCGCTGGCGGTCATTTCCTCCAGATTGATGCCTCCTTCGGAGTTGTAGCACGACGAAAAGGCATACAGGCCATGATAGTCGGCGTCGCAGTTATCAAGGTTACCGTCGACCATCACCTGCCAGGACACTTCCATCTTGTCGCCGTCAATGGCGGTGAACAGGGCATGGTATTTGCTGGGATCGTCCAGCACCGTTCCATCGTTGGGGATCGGAACCCGGTGTTCGCAGTTGGCGAAAACATAGCCGGTGCGCGGATATTTCTGCGGCCGCAGGCCGTGGATGTCAGCCGTGTTGGGGATTTCGATCATTTTATCGACCTTCATCACGTCGCAGCGCACGCGCGCCACGCGGGTGTTGGCCTTGTCGTTCATGAACAGATAGCGCCCGTCGTAGGTGCCGTCGGTAAACGACATGTGCGGGTGGTGAAGATCACCGTTTAGCCACACGCCACCACGGCTTTCCAAAAATTTCTTGGTTTCCGGCAACATGCCGTCGCGCATGATTTTCCGGCTTTCGTTGGTTTGACCCCAACCGGTCGCGCTGTCGTGATTAAACACCGGCACACGCATCAACTCGCGCATGGACGGCATTCCCACGATACGCATCTCGCCGGATTGGCCGCCGCTCCAGAAGCCGTAGTAATCGTCTAGTTCGCCAGGCTTGACTTCGGCGAGCCTTTTTTCGGCGGCTTGTGCGGCTTCGGGTGACAGTACCAAACCGGCCAAGCCACCGGCGGCGGCGGCCCCGCCGACACCGGCCAGCGTGGCCAGCTTAGCGGTGGTGCCGAATAGTTCACGGCGCGTGTAGGGCATACCGGGGGCATCTTCTTTATCTTTTGACATTCTTAATTCTCCCAATTCAATCTTATTTAGGACAATATTAACTTGTGGTTACTAGTTCTAATAACAAGTATTACTGTTACTTCAGTATTTTTATTGGTTCGTTTAGAGTGTTTTCTTGAGTATCAACATGGTGAATACATCTGGAAATCTCCTTTTAATGCTTACTCATTACCCGTGCTCGTGGGCGCCGTCCGATGACAGCGCGGCGCGGCGCTCACGTTTAAGCCGTTTCTGAATCACCACGGGACAACGATGATCGTCGTGGTAGAGCACCTGACAGTGCAGGCAGTAGAGGCATTCGTTGGGGTTGATGTGTCCATCGGGGTGGATCGCCTGGACCATGCAATCGGTGGCGCAGCGCTGGCATGGCGAGCCGCATTCTTTGTAGCGGTGCAGCCATTCGAACATGCGCATACGTCCGGGAATGGCCAGCGCCGCGCCCAGCGGGCACAGGTAACGGCAATAAAACCGTTCGATAAACAGGCCGATGACTAACAAGACGACGGCGAACAGGACGAATGGCCAGTCACGGACAAAATTTAAAATAATCGCCGTTTTGAACGGTTCGACCTCGGCCAGGCGTTCGGCCAGCGACATCGAATAGATCGACAGGCCCAACAGGCCCAAGAATATCATGTACTTCAACGGCCACAGGCGTTCGTGCAGGCCCCAGGGCACGGTAAACTGGGGGATGCCGACCTTCTTGGATATCCTGTTCAGAATTTCCTGCATGGCGCCGAACGGGCAGAGCCAGCCGCAAAATACGCCACGGCCCCAAAACAGCATGGAGATAGCGGTGGCGCCCCACAGGATAAAGATCAGCGGTTCCATCAGGAAATAGTTCCAACTGAACCCCGAAATTAGCGAATTGAAAAACGTTAGGGTGTTGACGACGGACAGTTGGGCATTGGCGTAGTAGCCGATACCGAACAGGGTGAACAGCAGGAAGCTGACGCGAACCCGCAGGGTCAGGCGGGGATGCTTCGCCAGCCAGTCCTGGAAAAAGAAAATAGCGGTCAACCAGGTCAGGGCGACGAACAGGACAATCATTTCGACGATCTTCGCCCGCCACAGTTTTAGCCATAGCGGTGCGGCCTGTTTGATCTGTTCCGTCTTCATGTAATTAGACGGGAGGGTATAACCCAGATCTAAGGTCAAGAAGGCCTTTTTCGTCGCCCCGGTGATGCGG
This sequence comes from uncultured Thalassospiraceae bacterium, assembly GCA_964655005.1. Taxonomy (GTDB): domain Bacteria; phylum Pseudomonadota; class Alphaproteobacteria; order Rhodospirillales; family JABHCV01; genus CAZZKE01. The sequence goes on from CAZZKE010000036.1 coordinate 26,374, forward strand.
CTGACCAGCAATTTCAGCCGCCACGGCGCAGTCGGGTCGAAAGTGCCGTCGTTGGGCAATATGAATAGGTCTACTTCCCTGAATTTCGGCGCGCCTTTGGCGGTCACATAGGACAACCGCTTGTGCTGTTTGTCGCGAAAGCGGTACGAGTTGTCGCCCTGGATAATTTGGAAACGGTCAAAAATGCCGCCACGCACATAAGCGGTGCCTTTAAACGAAAAACGCCCATTGGCCGACAGCAAGACGGCCTGCTGGCCGGGTTTCAGCATTTTTGTCAGATTTTTGTAATAACGGTCGCCGATCATGCTGCGGCCGATGGTCGGCACCGAAACGAGCGCCGCGTACAGGTCGATAAAAGGATCGCCGGGGGGGCCTTCTTCAGGCCGCTGCGCGGCGATAGGGTCGCCGGCGTCTACGAACGCCTTATTGATCTCGCCAAGTGTTATCGCCAGGCGGCGCACGGAACCGTCGCCGGTCAGGGTTTTCCAGTCGACGAGTCCTTTCTGCGCCATATCGATGGTTTTCTTGACCGTCGCGGTTTCTTTTGTTTCCGGCTTCAGGCCGCCCAATCCGAAGCGCCGTGCGACTTTTATGGCGGAACGCAAAATGGTGTCGTCCATGATCATCACGGTCACGGTCGCGCCGCTGACGATATCTATTTTTTTGGTCGCCGTTCCATTGACAAGGTCGGCCATGTTCAAGCCGATATAGGATTTCAAAACCTTGGTGATGCGGGCCACGGGAATACCGATCAGGAGGATCGGTTCGTGCTGTTCGACCAGTTTCACATAGCTGATCGAGCCTCGCATATCGAGCCCCAGCAGGATGCGGATAGGCTTTCCGGAATAGCCGACCGAAGTTACGTAACCGGAATTGAGAAACACATAGCCGACTTTTTTCCGGCCCTTGTAGACGACCGCAGAGGGCGGTCCATCTTTTAAAATTTCAAGGCGATCGGCGCCGGGAAAGTATTCTGAGGCCGGCTTGCCTTTCAGAAAGCGCACTAAATTCGCCTGCGCCAGTTCCGCGCCCGCCGGCTTCATTCCCGCATGGGCGCCGAAGCCGGACAGCAAAACGACCAAAACGGCGAACAACACGCCGCCGGACCGTAAGATTCTATGTGTCAGAGGTCCCATATAAACGACCATCCAGGGGGGCGCTTGTTTCTTTAAACTTTAAACGAAATGAGCGCGCCAGTTACGCTTCTCTAACACGCCGACGTGCGGCACTAAATTGATTTATGTCAAGGACATCGGTGGTTCTTTATAGTATGTTGCACATGTAATAATGTGTATGTTGTGCGCGTAATAATATATACATGTCCGCGCTCGCAATATATCTGTTTTGGTGCGCTTGATTAGCATTTAGCATTGATGTGGTGGCGTTTTGCTTCTTTCCAAGCAGAAAATTTCCCGGGATTTGGTCGCTCTGATTTCCGCCGCCGTCGTTTTGCAGCGGCACCGTGGCGAACGTTGCGAGGCCTGGGCCGGCGTGATGGAACAGCGCGGCCTGATTGATGCGGCATCCTTGTTTACGCGCTTGGCGGGTGTCGCGGGCGAACGCGGAGCGATGCTGAAACGGTGGGCCGAAGATCCCGGCGATCCGGCGGCGGCGTCCTTGCATCCTGATGTTCCATGGGAAAACGCGTTCGGCATGGAGCCGCCCGATACGCGACTTAGCACGAGTTATCAAATCCTGGCGGCGGCGGTGGCGGGCGAAGTCGCCGCCTTTCGGTTTTTTAGTTACATGGCCGCCAACGCCGCCGATCAGGATGTTGTGGAATATGCCGAAATGCTGGCCCTCGGCGCGTTAAAACAAGCCGCAATGTTGCGCCGCGAACGCCGCCTGGCGTATCATGACCGTCGCCGTGGGGCCTTCCGGGTTCAACTGCCCGGGCCGGGGTTAATACGAAATTTAAACGACCTGCGTTACGGCGCGGCCATTATTGAAAAAGAGGCGGCGGCGCTTCTGGACAAGGCGGCGGCGGAAAGTCCGGAAACCGGACCCCTCGCCGCTGCGGCCCGCACGCAGGCCGATAGCACGACCGGAAAATATGAAGCGAATGATGAACTAGCGGCGGCGTTCGACACCTATCGGGAACTTTGCCGGGGAAGAAAAAACCAAGATTCAGCCGTGCTTACGACACTGGAAACGGCCATCGACCACGCCAAACAGACCTTCGCGTTTTACGATGAAGTCGTCAGGCAAACGGACGATGAAGCGACAATGCTAAAAGCGCAGAGCCTCAGCAGTCTGGCTCTCAAGCGGATCCAGGCGCTGAACGAATTGCTTCCCCCCACGCCCGGCAGTGAAATGGCGCGCCCGTAGAGACTCGAACTCCCAACCTTCTGATTCGTAGGAAGATGGGTTTGATAATCAGGGAGTGCCGACGATACGGGAGGTTAAGGTTTTTAAGACGTTATACCAAGTTGCAGAAAGAATGACGCCGGCACTTTCTTGATTTGAAACAATATCAAGCGATCAGCCTAGGAATCCAGCAACGGCCCGGCCACAAGCAGGAAACCGCACGCCAGAAACCCCATCACCGGCACCCAGACCGGCACCTGAAAGACATCCTCCGAGGCAGCTTTGCCGGACCGTTTGATCTGCAACAACGTCAAATTGACCATGGCAAACACGATCAGCACAATGGTCGATGTTGCTTCGGCCAGCTCGGCAATTGGCAGCAACAGCGCCAGCACGAGTATGATAGCGACAATCATGGCAGTGGCCACAATTGGCGTCTGGGTACGCGGATGCACATATGTCAAAAGGCCGGGAAGGCTGCCCTGCGAGGCCAATCCATAAAGCACCCGGGAGGCCATGATCACCTGAATCAACACCCCGTTGACGGTCGCGAAAATCGCGATCAGGTGAAACAGACCGCTTATTTCGGCCCCCGCCTGATCGAATACAAGGGCCAGCGGTGCCGCCGATACACTCAACGTTTCCATGGGGACCACCAAGACAACCACAGATACAACAAGCAGGTAAATCACCGTGGCGATGGCGAGAGTCAGGAAGATGCCGCGCGGCAGGGTTTTTCTGGGTTGTTTTACCTCTTCGGCAACATTGGCAATGTCTTCAAAACCAACGAAGGCAAAGAACGCCAATAATCCGGCGCTTAGAATGCCGGTCCAGGCCTCAGCTTCAAAGGGCGGAATCAAACTGCCTAATTCCGTCAGCATGTCCGGTTTGGCTTCCATGCCATAGTAAATAACAAGGCCCAGACCGCCAATTTCAATCAGTGTGAATATGGCCGCCAAGGTAACCGATTCAACAATGCCCCAAACCGCCACCGAACCGACCAGCAAGATGATCAAAGCCGTCAAAATTGCTTCCGGGAGCGGCACAATGGCCTGCAGATAGGCCGCCGCACCGATTGACACGGCGGCGGAAGAGACCACGCCGGAAGCCGCCACCATAAGCCCCACGAGCAGGGACAGTTTTCTGGAATCCAGTCCACCGCGAATGTAGGCGGCTTCACCGGCGCTGACCGGATATCGGGTCCCCAGTTCGGCATAGGAAAACCCGGTGAAGGCAACCACCCCGGCGGCCAGCAGGAATGACACGGGCGCAAAAAGGCCGGCCTTGGCGGCGGTCGCACCGACCAGGACATATATGCCGGCCCCGATCGTTACACCCAAGCCATAAAGTGTCAGCAGCGGCAAATTCAGGCCACGCTTCAATTTCGTTCGTTTGGAAGGCTCACTCGGCAACATGCTCCGGCTCCGGCTATTATTTTGCATAGCGTTCGTGACCTGCCCCCGTGAACTGGTCATTCACGAAGAGAGTTCTGCCGCATGATATTCGCCCTTTTGGGCGTATTCAACGGGCGTCATGTAGCCCAGTGAACCAGTGTTCGTTTAAACATTCATCCCGGAACCTGCCGTTGAAGCTTTCGACGAAGGCGTTCTGAACCGGCTTGCCCGGTCCGATGAAGTGCAACCGCACACCGTTGCGATAGGCCCATTCATCAAGCACCTTGCCGATCAACTCGGGGCCATTATCGACGACAATGGCCTTGGGCAACTGAGGTGGTCTCACTTTGTTGGACAGTTTGGCGGCAAGGCTGGTTCCATTCCGGTGCGTCAATGCCTTGCAGCCGGATTTCCACATCGCCGTCCCTGCACCTGCCGCCGACCATCCGACCGCCGATCACCAGACTG
>CAZZKE010000037.1:0-9258 GCA_964655005.1 uncultured Thalassospiraceae bacterium
CAGGCCATCGTTGACCAATACTATCGAGCCGGGCGGCAGGGCCGGCGACAGGGCGATCCGCTCGCCGACACCGCCGATAAAGGCGGCCTTGCCCAGCAGGCAGATCGGCACGTCGGCCCCCAGCCGGAGCGCCAGTTCGGCCACATCGCCGTCCGCCGGGTCAAGTTTCCACAATTGGCAGAGCCCCCGGATCGCCGCCGCCGCATCGGCGGAACCGCCACCCATGCCGGCGCTAACGGGCAATCGCTTGTTCAATTCGATGGCGGCCCCGGCTTCGATGCCGGCCAGTTGGGCCAGGCCGCGGGCGGCCCGCAGCACCAGATTGTCGCGTTCATCGTGCAGCGGCCCGGCGCACGGGCCATCGATACGCAGTTCCAGGCGGTCGGATTCGGCAAAGCTAAGCGTGTCATGGATACCGGCGAAGGCGATCAGGCTGTCGAGCCGGTGATAGCCGTCGTCGCGGCGGCCGGTAACGTGCAGGTACAGGTTGATCTTGGCCGGGGCGGCACACAAAATCTGTGTCGGTGGCGGCGTCATCGGCCTATTTCTGTAACTTGGTTTTAATCTCTGGAAGGCCGTTTTTCAGCTTGTCTTCGGCGCCGCCGCGCACCTTGTCATCGTCGGCGCCCAGCGTCAGCACCCGCCGCCACTGGTAGCGGGCCTCGTTCTCGCGGCCGACCCGCCAGTAGGCGTCTCCCAGGTGATCGTTGATGACCGGATCTTCCGGCCTCAGGCCAATCGCCCGTTCCATTTCCTTGACCGATTTGGCGTATTCGCCGAGCCGGTAATAGGCCCAGCCCAGGCTGTCGATAATATAGCCGTCGCTGGGCCGCAAGGCGACGGCCCGGCGGATCATTTCCTTGCCGCGATCCAGATTCAGGCCCTGATCGACCCAGGAATATCCCAGGTAGTTGAGCACATATGGCTGGTCCGGTTCGAACTCCAGCGCCTTCAGCAGATCGGCTTCGGCCCGGTCCCATTTGCCCGAGCGTTCCAGCACGATGGCACGGGAATACAACAGCGACCAGTGCCGCGCCGTCAACTTGCCGATGCGCCCAACCGCCGCGTCATAGGCCGTGACCGCTTCCGCGAAGCGTTCCCGCCCCCGCAACAGGTCGCCAAGCTGGATCAGGGGGTCGGCCAGGGCGGGATTCTCGTCGGCCATATCGCGCAGCAGCTTGATCGCCTGATCGGCCTGCCCCATTTCGTTGAGATTATCGGCATAACGCAGGCGGGCGGTCGCGGCGTAGGGCGAGGCCGGGTTGATATCCCGATAGATCCGGTTGGCATCGACCGGGCGTTCGTAGCGTTGCAGGATGCCGCCAAGCAGGATTTGCATAACCGGGAAATCGGTTTTCAGATACAATGCCATGCGGCCTAAAATCAGCGCCGTTTCGGTGGCGTTCTGGCGGACCAGCGAGGATGCGACGCCGAACAGGGCCTCGGCGACGCCATCCTTGAAGGTCGCCACCATCGGCGGAGGAACCACGCCGGCGGTCAGCCGTTCCAGGGCCGGCGCGGCGACCGGCGACAGCGGGTTTTTGGCCAGGTGATCGCCATACAGGGCTTCCGCCTTGGCTTTTTCGCCCCGGCGTTCATACATGTTGCCCAGCAACTGAACCAGCCGCAGCGACGGCGCGGCGTTGTCTGCCGTGGTGGCCAGGAAGGCGGTTTCGGCGGCGACCGGATCGCCGGCCAGATCGTCGATCAGGCCGGCGTGAATATTGTAAAGCGGCCGCGAGCCGTCTCTGGCCAGGGGCCGCAGCATTTCCAGCGCCCGTTCAGGCGGATCACCCATTCCGATCGCGGTCCAGGCCCCCAATAACGGCCCCATAATGGTGTTCAACCCACCCTGCGGCAGGTTCGATATCTTTTCCCGGGCTTGCCGCAGTCGATTATTCCGCAGGTCATCGGTAATCGACATCAGGCTGGCGATGGCCGCCGCCGGTTTTTCCGCCAGCACCTCGTCGGCCAGTCGCGCCGCTTCCTGCATGCGGCCTTCGGCGATCATCACGATAAATGTCCGGCGCAGCAGTCCCGGTGCGGCGGGGTCCATGGTCAGGGCGGTGGTAAAAAAGCGGGCGGCGTTGGTCATGTCCCGTTCGGCCTGGGCGTGGCGGGCGGACAAATAGGCGCCGGACAACGTGGTCTGGGCCTGGTCCGATGCGGCGGGCGATTTCGCGACCGGGCCGTCCAGGTCGTTCGATGCGCAGGCGGCGGGCAGGAACAACGCCAGCAGCAGCGCCGTTAAGGGGGATCGTGACAGGGTCATGTACCGGCTGTAACCCGCTATTCGGCAGTCTGGCCCAGGGGTCCGTCGGGGGCGACGGCGTCCGGGTCAGGCTGGAAGGAAAAAAGAACGATAATCGCGATGATCGAGGCGGCGGCGGCGGCGATCACCCAGCGGTTGAATTTCGGCGGTGGGGAGGATGAAGAATGCAGGGGACTGGTCATGGTTATCCGTATTTTCAGTGGACCGGGAGTGTAGCCGAGGCCGGTCGCCGCGCCAAGCCGCTCCTTGGATTTCCTCACATATTTGGATAATTTGGTCCGCCGCCGCCTTCCGGCGCCACCCAGGTGATATTCTGGGTCGGGTCCTTGATATCACAGGTTTTGCAGTGGACGCAGTTCTGGGCGTTGATTTGCAGTGCCGTTTCGCCGTTTTCCTCGATAAATTCATAGACCCCGGCGGGGCAGAAGCGTTGTTCCGGCCCGTCGTATTCGGCCAGGTTGATCCTGACCGGCGTGTCCGGGTCTTTCAGAATCAGGTGACAGGGTTCATCTTCCCGGTGATTGGTATTGGAAATAAACACCGAACTAAGCTTGTCGAAGGTCAGGATTCCGTCGGGCTTCGGATAATCGATCGGTTTGGCCTGATCTTTTTTCCGCAGGGTCCGGTTGTCGACATGGCCGTGTTTCAGGGTCCAGGGGGCGCCGCCGCGCAGGAAAATCTGATCGAAGCCGGTGTAGAAAGTACCGGCCATCAACCCCCACTTGAATGACGGGCGGACATTTCTGGCGGCGAACAGTTCCCGGTGCACCCAAGAATCCCCGAAAGCCTCGCCAAAGGCTACAAGATTTGCCGCCGGGTTTTCTCTGGCCAGTGCCGCGAACGCCGCTTCGGCGGCCAGCATGCCGGATTTCATGGCGGTGTGGGTGCCCTTGATTTTCGGCATGTTCATGGTCCCCGCTTCTTCGCCGATCAACACGCCGCCGGGGAACGATAACCGGCCAAGGCACTGCAAGCCGCCTTCGTTCAGGGCCCTGGCGCCATAGCTGATGCGTCGTCCGCCCTCGAAGACATCGCGGACCGCCGGATGGGTCTTGAAGCGCTGGAATTCATCGAACGGGCTCAGGTAGGGATTTTTATAGTCCAGGCCGATAACGAAGCCGACGGCGACCTGGTTGTCTTCCAGATGATACAGGAACGAGCCGCCATAGGTTTCGGAATCCAGCGGCCAGCCGGCGGTATGAACGACCAGTCCCGGTTTATGCCGGGCCGGGTCGACTTCCCACAGTTCCTTGATGCCGATGCCGTGGGTTTGCGGTTCGACCTGGTCGTTCAAGGCGAATTTTAATCGCAATTCCTTGCCCAGATGGCCCCGGCAGCCTTCCGCGAAAAAGGTGTATCTGGCGTGTAATTCCATGCCGGGCTGGTGATTGGGGCCGGGTTCGCCATCGGCGTTCAGGCCCATGTCGCCGGTGGCGATGCCCTTGACCGATCCGTCGTCGTTATACAGGACCTCGGCGGCGGCGAAACCGGGATAGATTTCAACCCCCATGGCTTCCGCCCGCCCGGCCAGCCAGCGGCAGAAGTTGCCCAGGCTGATGATGTAGTTGCCGTGGTTTTTCATGGCCGGCGGCAGCAACGCCTTGGGCGTGGAAATCGCCCCGGTTTTGCTGAGGAACAGAACTTTTTCGTCGCTGACCGGTGTCTTCAGGGGGGCGTCCAGTTCTTTCCAGTCCGGAATCAGCTCATTCAGGGCGCGTGGTTCCAGCACCGCGCCCGACAGGATATGGGCGCCAATTTCCGAGCCCTTGTCGACGATGCAGACGCTGACTTCCCGGTTTTCCTTTTCGGCCAGCTGTTTAAGCCGGATGGCGGCGGACAGGCCGGCCGGTCCGCCGCCGACGATGACCACGTCAAATTCCATCGATTCCCGTTCCACAAGCAATCCCTCCAGCGAATATGTGTGCTTGTGACAGAACAGCAAACCGTATCCCAATGTGCAAGAAAATTAATGAACGGGAACGGCGCGAATGATAATCTGTGGCGATGGGTGAAAATCTTTCCATGGCGGAACTGCTGCGCTGGCATCTGGAAGCCGGCGTCGATGAGACCATCGGCGACGTACCGGTGAACCGCTTCGCCGACGTTCAGCCGGCGGCGGTGGCCGACAGGCCCGCCCGCGTTCCCGCCCGGTCGGCACCCCCGGTCGCCGATCAATTATTGCGCGACGCCTGGGCCTTGGCCGGGGCCGCCGGGACGGTCGAAGAACTGGGTCAGGCGGTGGCCGGCTTCGATGGCTGCGGCCTAAAAAAAACGGCCACCAACACGGTATTCGGGGATGGCGATCCGCAGGCCCGTATTGTTTTCATCGGCGAAGGACCGGGGGCCGAGGAAGACCGCCGGGGTCTGCCCTTCGTCGGCCCCAGCGGCCGGCTTCTCGATAAAATGCTGCTTTCAATCGGGCTTGATCGTTCAAGCGTCTATATTTCCAACACGGTGTTTTGGCGACCCCCCGGAAACCGCACCCCGACGGCGGCGGAAACGGCGCTGTGCATGCCGTTCGTCGAGCGGCTGGTGGAATTGATCGACCCCGATATTCTGGTCACTCTGGGCGGTCCGGCGGCCAAGGCGATGCTGGCGGAAACGGCTGGTGTCGGCCGGCTCAGGGGCAAATGGTTTACCTATTCGACACCGCGCCTGTCCCGTCCGGTACCGGCGACGGCGCTGTTCCACCCGGCCTATCTACTGCGTTCACCGGCCCACAAGCGCGAGGCCTGGGCCGACCTGCTGGCTATTGCCGACAAACTTTCGGGGACTGCATGAATTCCGTCCGGGCCGCCGTCATGCGCGGCCCGGCATAATACTAACTATCGGTGCTCCTTGGTATAAACCGCCGGCAACACCAGACGGACACGCAAACCGCCCAGCCCGGAATTGTCCAGCGCCAGCTTGCCGCCGTAGAGTTCGGTAATGTCGCGGGCCACGTTGAGGCCGATGCCCGAGCCCGGCGTTTGTTCGTCGAGGCGATGGCCGCGACCCAGAACGGCGGCCATTTCATCGACCGGGATGCCCGGCCCGTCATCTTCGATGGTCAGCCCCATCAGCCGTCCGCCGTCGGGGCTGTCCAGGATTTCGCCGGTTATGATGATTCTTGCCGTCGCCCACTTGCAGGCGTTGTCGATCAGGCTGCCAAGCAGTTCCTCCAGATCCTGCCGGTCGCCCTTGAACAGCAGGTTTTGCAGTCCCGTCTGGGTCAGCGTCAGGTTGCGGTCCTGGTAGAGAATTTTCAGGGTATAGAATAAATCGGCGATGACCGCCGCCACCGGAGTCTGCGCCCCGATCAGGTTCGCCGTGCCGGCCAGCCGGGCCTTCGATAGCTGGTGGCCGATGATCGAATTGACCGTTCGCAGTTGTTCATGAATCAGCCGGCCCCGCGGACCAGCCAGATTGGCGGATTCGTTCTGGATGATAAGCAGTGGATTCTTCAGCGCGTGGGCCAGATTACCGGCCTGGGTGCGGGCGCGTTCCAGCAATCCGGCGTTGTGGCCCAGCAGCGCGTTCAATTCCCGGACGACCGGTTCGACCTCGCTCGGGAAATTTCCTTCCATGAACGACGATTCGCCGGCCCTGATTCCCGACAGCGCCAGTTGCAGATTGCGCAGCGGTTTCAGGCCGTAGCCGATTTGCAGGGCAATTATGATCGTCAACAACAGGCCCAGCGCGATCAATACCAGGCGGGCATCGGCGGAAAATTCCCGTACGTCTGCTTCGATATCGGCGACCGGCCCGGCGACGACGAATGCCAGCGGGCGTTCGCCGCCGGGCAGGCGGATGACCCGGCCCAGGGCCCGCAAGGGTTCGTCGTTTGGCCCCGATATCAGCACGGCGGCGGATTTGTCGGACGGCAGGTCGCCAGGCAGGTTCAGCCGGTCTGTCCATAACGAACGGGAAGACACGATAATTCTCTCGCCATCGCCGATTTGCCAGTACCATCCGGAATGGGGCAGGGCGTAACGGGGGTCGGTGGGTTCCCATGTCAGGCGCACCCCGCCCTGGCCGTCATTTTCGCTGGCCGCCACCATTTCCGCTACCTGGTCATTCAGTCTTTCATCGAAGCGGGTTTCTATATGGCCCTGAAAAAGCCAGATCAGCAGATACCAGACAATAAACAGGGCGAACACGACCCAAAGCATGGAGGTAATAATCAGCCGGAGCTTCAGGGAGCTAGGTGTCAACATCGTCGTTCCTGATGCGGTATCCGTGGCCCCGCCGGGTCAGGATGAAATCACCGCCGAATTTTTTTCTAAGCCGGTTGATCAGGACCTCGATAGTATTGGAATCCTTGTCTTCATTAAGGCCGTAGATATGATCCATCAATTCGGTCTTCGATAAAATCCGGTCGCCGTTCATCATCATAAAGGCGGCCAGACGGTATTCCATGGCGGTCAGGGCGACGGCCTTGCCATCAATGGAAATGCGTGAGGCCGCGGTATCGAGCCGGGCCGCGCCGCATTCAATGATCGCCGAGGCATTGCCGCTGCGGCGGCGGATCAGGGCCTCGACGCGGGCCACCAGTTCTTCCATTTCGAAAGGTTTGGCCAGGTAATCATCGGCCCCGGCGCGCAGGCCCGAGACCTTTTCCTGCCACGAGGAACGGGCCGATAAAATCATTACCGGCGTCCTGTGTCCGGCCTCGCGCCAGTTTTTCAGGACACTCAGGCCGCTCATACCGGGCAGGCCCAGATCCAGTATGATGATGTCGTAGGTTTCCGTGTCGCCAAGGAAATGACCCTGTTCGCCGTCATGGGCCAAGTCGACCACGTAGCCCGACCGGTCCAGCGCCGCCGCCACCTGGCGGGCAATTTCGGCTTCGTCCTCGACGACCAGGACCCTCATCTAACGGTTTTCCTCCACATCCTGCGCTCCATATGGTTCGCCGTTGATTTCAAGCGGCGCCAGTGTTTTGGCGTCAAACAGTATTTCCAGCACCAGGCCGTTGGATTGAAGCACTTTAATCTGATATATCCAACTTACGGGCTGGTCTCCTTCTTCATTTTCCGGGGTCAGGTCCACCTTCAGCACGCGTCCGGGAAATTGCTCTTTCATGGCGGCCAGCAATTCCGCCAGCGGCGTGACGTAGCCGGCGCGTTCGGCCTGGCGTATTTGATTGGCGTCGGCAAGGGCCGGGCCAGCGCCCGGCCAGCAGAGCAAAGCCGTGATGACGGTAATTCCAAACAGACGCGGCAACCGGCGTTTCATGTGGAAATTATTCCAAAGGCGCAATTAGGCGATGATCCAGAAGATCCTTCATCAGGGCATCGACATCACGGGCGACGGTGTTGGGGTCGGCTTGGGGAAAGGCGATCAGCAATAACCGGACGGCCTGTTCATGATCCAGCGGCTCGCTGAGAGCCAGCCACAGAACCGAACCCGCGCCATCCAGTTGATAAAGGGCGTCGGTATCCGGATTTACCAGGAACACACTGTCGTCGACCCGCCGGATGACAATTCTTTTGCTTTGTATGTAACGCATGGATGCCCTTTATATTTTCAGGCAGACATTCTTGCGCCGAAACGCCGGCACAGCACATCGGCGGCCTGTTCTACCGTCGCGTATTTTAAGGTATGGGTATCGGCCTGCCAGGAAACCTCTATCAGCCTGTCCAGAACATTCGCCGCCGTGACGTTCTTTGAAAAATTTCGCAAGATGATGCTTTTGACGATATCGCTTTCCCTGGCCGGCAGCAATTCCGGGGTGTGCGCCGGGTCTCTTTCCAGCAGGACAATAGCCGAAATTGCGGCGGTCTCACCCAGCGGGGCCATTTCGTGGGCATGCAGGCCGACGTACTGAAAGCGTCTGCTGGCGATCCCGGCACGGGATTTTATGTACTCCCGAAAGCCGATTCCGGCGTCGTCGGGAAGGGGCCGTCGCAGTCTTGGCAGGATGCCCGGTGCGACGCCGAAATTCCGGTTGTTTTCGATGGGCAGAACGTCATCGGAAAAAATCCGTATCCCGCGGCGCGCCAGTTCTACCGACAGCGTACTTTTGCCGGACCCATAGGTGCTGGGAAATATTACCAGGCCGTCGTTGAAACGGGCGGCGGCGCCGTGCAGACACATCATGCCGGTTGCCGTATCCAGGTAAGCCTTGGTCAGATCGACAAGAAAATCACATACGGCGTCGACCGGATCATCGAAGCCGACAGGCTGGTCCAGCCAACGGGAATGGCGGATGAACTTGCCGCCGGTTTTCTCTATGCGGATAACCGGCTCGGCGTCATGGGGGCCCTCGTAAGGTGAAATATCCCAGCCACGCAATAGCATGGCGATTATGCCGCTCAGGTCCGAACAACCCGTCAGGACGACCGGACCCCGTAAATCAGCGAATGACAGGTGTATCGATCTCTTGTTCATTTTCCGATGTTTCCCTGCGGCGGAATGCCGGTCGCCGGTTAACCCGGCGACCGGTCCTGTTCCGGCCAATCAGATAGCCGCTGCCGAGCCGATACTGCCGGCGGCGCTTCCGGTTTCCGCACCCGCACCCGCACCCGTTCCGGCCTCCGCACCCGCACCGGTTCCGGCCCCCGTGCCTGTACCTGTGCCGGTACCTGTGCCGGTACCCGTACCCGTTCCGGCGCCGGTCCCGGCGCCCGTGCCGGCGCCCGTGCCGGCATCGACCGATGCGCCGGAACCACTGTCGGCTCCGGAACCGCCGCCGCCAGTTCCGCCGGCACCACCGCTGTTGCCACCGCCGCCAGCACCGCCACCGGTGGCACCACCGCCGCCGGCACCACCGCCGGAGCCGCCATCGCCGCCACCAGCACCACCGCCGCCGCCACCGCCGCCGCCGCCGCCGGCACCACCGCCGCCGCCGCCATCGCCGCCACCAGCACCGCCGCCAGCACCGCCGCCATCGCCGCCGCCGCCAGCACCGCCGCCACCGCCGGAGCCGCCGCCGTCGCCACCACCGCCGCCGCCGCCGCCGCCGCCGGAACCTCCTTCCTGAGCCGAAGCCGGGTTGAGCCGCA
>CAZZKE010000037.1:9358-29236 GCA_964655005.1 uncultured Thalassospiraceae bacterium
CCGCCGCCGCCGCCGCCGGAACCTCCTTCCTGAGCCGAAGCCGGGTTGAGCCGCATTAATACCGGGGTGCTATAGGCCGCCAACGTGGCCAGTCCCAGTTTGACCAGGACATCCCGGCGGGAGGAAATTTTCCGTCCGGATTCGATGCCGATAATATTTTTTTGCCGTTCTTTCATAATTAACTCCTTTTCCAAGAACGAGGCCCCTCCCCGCTGGATGGATCAATTTATTTTGTCGGTTCGATTGTCGAATGAACCCACAGGCCATCGGGCCTGCGACAGGCGTAGCGCCGGTTTGTTCTGATGCGCTGGTTGTCGCTGAAGACGCCTTCGTATCTGCGGCAGGTAAGCCCCCCGGAATTGGTTTCTTTGCTTAGTGGATTGATGCCTATGCCGGGGCCGCCCCCGGTGCCGCGCCAATAGGTTATTTCGCCGTTGCGATTGTTCGACAGGGCACGCTGCACCGTTTTCATCAGGTCCTGCTGTTCCGCCGTCGAGAACACCGATGAATCGAAACCGTAGGATACCAGTTCGCGTCTGTCCGACGGGCCGGAAAGGTAGCTGTCGCGCCGGAGAACGTAATGACCGATCAGCGGGGAATAATTGAAGACCCGTGTTTGCCGCCAGGTTTTGCCATTGTAGCGATGACAGACAATCTTGAAGGTGTCATAGGAACCGAGGGCGATGCGAACTGTTTCGGCGCCTTCGACCTTGCACTGCCAGGTTTGCCTGTATTCGCGCCGGTTGCCGCCATCGTTGTCTTCCGCCGTCCTGACAAAATTGAAACTTGCGGCGTTGCCGACCCGCAATGGCCACAGCATATCCGGTTTTGCATTGGTTTTAGAATCGCCCCGCCGGGTCGCCGTTTGCCAGCTAAGGTACGGGATAGTGAAATTGCGGTATGTCTTCCGCACCACGCCGTTATTGGTTCGCCAGGTCAGGATATCGCCTTCCTTGGCGATCACCGTCTCGCTGCGGCCATTGTCGTATATGTAGCGTTCCCCTACCGCATAGTCGGGAATGGCGGCCGGCGGCAATACTAAATCCGGCGAATCGGGCATCCGAATTTCCGCGCATCCGCCCAGCAGCAGGACCAGGGAAATAATCGGCAAGGCGAACGCCAATGGTTTTTTAAATTTCATAAGAATCCGTCATCGAAAAAATCCGTCTGCATAAGTTGTAAGGAAGACAACCTGTCGCGAACCTTAAAAAAGGGACCGGACAGGGTAAACCGTGCCGCAGGACTTTATCGTAAAAGGATATTATGCCAAGGAATACCGGGAGAATTTCAGCGAAACCTTGCCGCCGCTCCCCGGTTTATTTCCAATCAGACGTAGGAACTGGTGGCGCGCAGCCGGCGCGATATGGTGATCGCCAGAGACTGGTAGAAGCGGTGGGCGAATCCCGGCTCATGGGAAATGAAATTTTCGATATCGTCGCCGTCGATTCTGATCAGGGTGGTAAAATCATTGGTGACGACATTGGCGCTGACCATCAATTTGTCCAGATAGGACATCTCGCCAAAAACCGACCATGGCCCAAGGCGGGCCAGTTCGGTAACGGTGTCATCATGATTGCGTTCAATGCGCACCATCCCCTGGGTGATGACATAAAGGGCGTCATTACGCTGATTCTGGTGCAGTATGACCGCGTTTGCCGGGAAAGACATCCGGTTGCCGTGTTCGAAAATCAACTGAAAATCAGAAGATTCCATTTTTTCGAAGGTCGCGGCGAAATTATGAAAATCCGTAGTGTCCGGCGCGGCGGCGAATATCTCTTGAGTACTTGTCGTCATTCCGGTTTCTGGCCCTCGCCGACACATCTTGATCGGAAAATCAGTATAGCGGATTAATCCGCGTGTTGAACATACAATAATATTATTACAGCGCCAACCTGAACAGTTCCTTAAGGGGTGGAAATTCCACGCTGCGGGCGGTTGCCGCCGATTTGCCGATGTTCTATAAGTATCGCGAGTCGGGGCGGCCCCCAACCACCGGCGGGTATATGGCGGCCATTATCGCATAAGGATAACATGGTGAAAATACGCGGCGCAGACTGGATCAGGATCGCGGCGGTGGTGCCGGTGCTGGTTGTACTGGCGCTGGCCGGTGCCGGCGTGGCGTGGGCCGAGACGGAAAAAAACAGCGAAATCGCCGTCTTCGCCGTGCCGCCGCAGCCATCGCCCGAAGCGGTCGTTCCAACCCCGTTAAGCGATCGCGACGCCGCCGTATACCGTGATATTTTCGATGCTCAGGAGCGGGGTAACTGGAAAAAGGCAGACGCGCTGATCGCTCGCCTGTCCGACCCGATGTTGATGGGGCATGTGTTGGCGCAGCGCTATCTGCATCCGACCAAGTACCGCTCTAAATACAAGGAATTGAAAGCGTGGATGGCGCTGTACGCCGATCATCCGGATGCGCCGCGGCTTTATAAGCTGGCGCTCAGACGCAGACCCGCCAACTGGAAACTCCCGAAACCGCCGCTTAAAGGGTATCTGGGCGGCACCAGCCATGATGTGGTCGGCATCAGGCCGCCGCCGGGGAAAAAGCTGTCCAGTTCCCAGCGCCGTCAGGTTCGGGCCTTCAAGCGTAAAATTCGCAGCCTGCTTCGCAGCGGCTGGACCAAGGCGGCGAAGCGATTGCTGGCCGACAGGCAACTTCGCAGGCTGTTTTCCGATTTCGAAATGGATCAGGCCAAGGCCCGCCTTGCGGCGGGTTATTTCGCCGCCGGGCGCGATCAATGGGCGGTCGAATGGGCCACCGAGGCGGCCCGGTCCGGACAATGGTTGCCGGAAGCCAACTGGACGGCTGGCCTGGCCTCGTGGCGACTGGGCGATCATCGGGTCGCGGCCACGTATTTCGAAGCCGCCTCTACGGTTCGCGGCGCCACCGGCTGGATGACTTCGGCCGCCGCTTTCTGGGCCGCGCGGGCGTATCTGGTCAGTGGTCAGGCCGAACGGGTCAACTCCATGCTAAGCCGGGCGGCGGCGTATCCGCGCACGTTTTACGGATTGCTGGCGCGCCGGATACTGGGCGTCGCCAACCGGTTCGAGTGGCAAATTCCGGTTACCCAACACGCTACCTACGGCAGCCTGCTGGCCACAAAGGCCGGTCGTCGGGCCCTGGGCCTGATCCAGGTCGGCGAGCAACGCCGTGCCGAACGGGATCTTCGCGGCCTGGCCGGAAGATCCGATCCGGATCTGGAACGCGACATTCTGGCGCTTGCCGGGTCGGCCAATATGCCGGCCCTGGCGGTGCGGCTGAATGGGTTGCTGTATCCGGCCGGCGGCGGCTTCGACGGCGCCGCCTATCCGCTGGGAAACTGGCAGCCGACGGGTGGATATAGTGTCGACAGGGCGTTGGTGTTCGCCTTGATACGGCAGGAATCGGGATTTAATCCGACCGCCAAAAGCTGGGCCGGGGCGCGCGGCCTGATGCAGTTGATGCCGCGCACCGCCAGTTTCGTGGCGCAGGACCGCCGTTTCCATCGCGGCAAGGCGACCCGGCGCACCCTGTTCGATCCCAAGGTCAACCTGAAACTGGGTCAGCAATATATTGAAATTCTGCTCAAGGACCGCAATATCAACGGTGATCTGTTTTTGCTGGCGGCGGCCTGGAACGGCGGCCCCGGCAATCTCAGCAAGTGGCGGCGGACGATTGACAGCATGAACGATCCGCTGTTTTTCATCGAAAGTTTGCCGTCACGGGAAACTCGCATTTTTATCGAACGGGTGCTGGCCAACCTGTGGATCTACCGCGACCGCCTGGGCCAGCCTTCGCCTTCGCTTGACGCCATAGCCGCAGGCGACTGGCCGGTCTATGTGCCGCTCGATAACCAACCACTTGAGGTAGCCGACAATGTCGAAGATAGATGGGTCGCGGGACTTTCTCGCCGTTAATATCGCCGTCCTGACGGTGTCTGATTCGCGGACGATGGCCGATGACAAATCCGGCCAGACGCTGGTCGACCGCATCGCCGCGGCGGGCCATAATCTGGCCGATCGGGCGATTGTCAAGGACGACGCCGATATCATCGTCGACAAGCTCAATGGCTGGGTCGGCGACGATGGCGTCGAAGTGGTGATCGCCACCGGCGGCACCGGTTTGACCGGTCGCGATGTAACCCCGGAAGCCTTCGCGCGCGTGGTGGAGAAGGAAATCCCCGGTTTTGGAGAGCTGTTTCGCTGGCTCAGCTATCAAAAAATATCGACTTCGACGATCCAGTCCCGGGCTACCGCCGGCCTGGCCAACGGCACCTATCTGTTCGCCTTGCCCGGATCACCCGGCGCTTGCAAGGATGCCTGGGACGATATCCTGGTCCACCAGCTGGATGCCCGCTACAAACCGTGCAACTTTGTCGAACTTATGCCCCGCCTGAAGGAACATTTGTAATACCAGGTTGCAGTAATAGTTTCCATCATGGCCGGCACCAGCCGGCGCGGTTGCCGCCGGCGTAGGGGCGTCCCAGGCCCTGTTCGATAAGGATCGCGGCGGCGTTGCCGCCGGGGGTTATGACGTCGGCATCGACCCGGCCGCCATATTTATCGAACGCGATATTTTCCAGATAAACGCCGCCGCCGGTCAGTTCGGACAACTTGTCCCGCGCCTTGCGGGCGGCGGCTGTTTCGGTCGCGCACTTGCCGCGAATTTCCGGCGTATCGACCCCGCGCAAGCGGACCGCCGTGCGCAATGTCAAACCCGGCCATGGATGGGCATCGACCGTAATGGTATCGCCGTCATAGACGTTGACGACTTCGGCCGGCACGCTCGCCCGTACGGTTTCGCCGGCTTCGAGCGGTCCGGGCATCAATTGCAATAGTAGCAGGAATAATAAAAATGCAATCATTAGTAACTATTGCATTTTCTGCGGGGTTTGACATCAATTATTACGCCTTGCCCGGTTCGCCGCAATCGCCGGTAATGGTTTGCGGGCCGGTTGACCGTTATCAAGGACGCCGATAGGGTGATGGCGGACAATCGCTGCTGTTTCGGTCGAGCCGGGGGGCGGACTTATGGTCAAACGATGGCAGGAGGCAGACGGTATGCATCTCGATCTGCGGGGGTTGTCGCCCCCGGAACCAATGGTCGGGGTCCTGCGTGAGATAGACGGCGGCGCCGATGGCCCGCTGATCGTACACATGGACCGCGACCCCATATTTCTTTATCAGGAACTTGCCGACCGGGGCTGGTCGGCGTCGCCCCGTCAAGGCGGCGAACAGGACTCCGTAATTCTGGAATTGACGCGGGATGCCGCATCGTGAGCGGTGACAGAGTTGCGCCCGCCGCCGGTCGCCAGCATGCTTTTCCCGGCGCGATCCTGATCGGGGCGCAAAGCCGGCTGATTACGTTTCACATTCCATTGCGCTTTTTTGTCGCCGCCGGCCTGTTTCATGTCGTGGCGTGGCTGCTGCTGACGGTCGGATACGCCGATGTTGCGGGCTTTACCGGCGGTCCCGGTGTGGTCCTGGCGGCCCTGCACGCCCTGACCCTGGGGGTCCTGGCGATGACCGCCATGGGCGCTTCTTACCAGCTTTTGGGGGTCGCCACGGGGGTCGTCATGGCGTCGCTTGTCCCGGCCCGCCTTTCTTCGTGGCTGTTTATTCCGGGCACGGCGGTATTGGTTGTCGGCATGGCCGGCGGTAACAGCAACGCCATGCTGGTCGGGGGGACCATGGTGGTTGCGGGAATGGCCGTTTTCGCGGCGGTTGTCGGCGATATATTTCGTCGCACCCAGGCCCTGAAAACGACCGTCTGGCATGGTTGGGCGGCGCTTGTATGCCTCGGCCTGCTGGCCGCCGCCGGGCTGATCCTGATCGCCGATTTTGAAAGCGGTTTTCTGGGAACCCCGGCGTTCCCCGATCATACAAATCTGGCCGGTGGCCACGCCATTCTTGGCGGTTTCGGATTTATGGGTCTGCTGACCATGGGTTTCAGTTATATTCTGGTGCCGATGTTCGCGTTATCGCCGGCTCCGGGTGACCGGCTCGCAAAACTTTCGCTTGGGCTGGTTCTGGCCGGGCTAGCGACGGCCGTTGCGGGGGCGCTAGCCGGGCGCGCGGATGCGGTGGTTTTGGCCGCCGCCATCGGCATGGCCGGCATAGCACTGTACCTGTGGCTGATGGCCGGGGCCTTGCGGGCGGGGATGAAAAAACGCCTGGGGCTGTCGTTCGTGATGGTCCGCGCAAGTTGGCTGTTGTTGCCGGTGTCGATTATTCTGGGTGGTTTGATGGCGATGGATTTCGGCAACTTTAACCTGCCTGCTTTGTTTGTGTTCATCATGATCTTCGGCTGGCTGCTGACCTTCCTGACGGGCATCCTGCAACGAATTTTACCTTTTCTGGCTTCGATGCACGCGCACAGACTGGGCAAGCGGGCGCCGCGCCTGTCCGAGATGGGCAACCAGGGGATTAGCCTTAAGATGCACGCCGTCTGTCACGGCGCGGCGCTGCTGCTGGTTTCGGTCGGTATAGTGACCGATGAGGAGAAGCTGATTTTGGCCGGCGGGTTGTCCGGAATTCTGGGCGCCGCCGCCTTTTTGTGGTTCACACTGGGTGTAAGCCGGTGTGTAGTGTCTTTTTACAATGAACAAAAAATGGTCGAACAAACTTAATGGAGGAAGCCCGTTGGAATATATGAGTGCGATCTGCAATACCCTGCACGAAGATCACATGGCGACAGTCATGGTCCTTGAGAAACTGGAGACGGCCCTGACCCGGGTCGGACGGAAATCGCTGCCGGGTCCGGATGATGCGGCCCTGACCCGGGTGCTGAACGATGTTACCGCCGTCATCCAGGGCGAGATTACCAGCCATTTCGGCTTCGAGGAAGAACACCTGTTCCCGCTGGTCGAAGAAATGGGCGATACCCCGATGTTGGCTATCCTGCGGGATGAACACGAAATCATCCGACCGTTGGCGGCACGGATTGTCGCGGCGGTGAAGGCATCCCGCGAGGTCGGGTTTAACGCCGATAACTGGGCCGGACTGTATGATCTGGGCCTGGAGCTTGCGGAGCGGGAAATTTTTCATATCCAGAAAGAACAAATGGGCTTCCTGCCCCTGCTCGACCAGATTATCGAGCCCGAGGACGACGGCGCCCTGTCGATGGCCTTCGCCGAGGCCAGGGCCCTGGGCTGAGGCCGTCATCAAACCGTCATGGTTGGGCTGTAAGCATGGCCGATGCATTGGGTTTTTGTCGGCGGCGCAGCCCGCAGGAAGATAATGAATGTTGCCGTAATCGCCGCGGTATGGGAACGTCCTGCCATGAAAGCGGCAAATATTTTTTTCGGACGCCTGAAGTTTCTGCTGCCGGCCTTGCTGGCGCTTGGAATTTTTGCTGCTTACGGGAACATCGCGCCGTGGCCGGCGCTCGCCATCGCCGCCCTGATCGTCGGCGGTAGCGGAATTTGGGTAAACCGGCAGGAAGAGCGGGTCCTGGATGACCGGGTGCAGGGGATCGATACCGCCGTCGCGGCGACCATTCTGGACGCGCTTCCCGACCCGGTCCTGTTGCTGGATGGTTCCCGGCGAATTATTGCCGCCAACAAGTCGGCCGACGAGATGTTCGACAAGCCGGCGCGGGACCGCGACTTCGCTACTTCCCTGCGTCATCCCGAGGCGCTTGGCGCCATCAACGACGTGCTGTCCGGGACTCCTTCGCGGATGGTTGAAATCGGACTCACCGTACCGGTTCCCCATACACTGGAAATGCATGCCGTAGCGGTGGTTGCCGGGGCCGCCGGCGCGGTCCGGGCGATGATCGCCTTTCATGACATTACGCTGGCCAAGAACGCCCAGCAGATGCGCGCCGATTTCGTCGCCAACGTAAGCCACGAACTGCGTTCGCCGTTGTCCTCGTTGGTTGGTTTTATTGAAACCCTGGCCGATTCCGCCCGGGACGACGCGGAGGCGCGGGAGCGGTTTCTGGCCATTATGAATGACGAAGCCCGGCGCATGGCTCGCCTGATCGACGATTTGCTGTCACTGTCGAAGGTCGAGGCCAACGAACATATCCGTCCGGGCGACCAGATCAATGTGGAACAGATCATCGGCAGCGTGGTCGATGCCCTGTCGGTCAAGGCGACCGCCCGTAAAATCAACATTTGCCGGGAAGGCCTGGAAGATTTGCCGGCCATACCGGGAGAACGTGACGAATTGGCCGAGGTCTTCACCAACCTGCTTGATAATGCCATCAAGTATACACCCAGAGATTCCAGGGTGGATATCCGCGCCAGTCTTTGCGAACGCATACCCGATATCGGCGGGACCGGGGTGCGTATCGATATTTCCGACACCGGCGACGGCATAGCGTCCGAGCACATCCCACGGTTGACGGAGCGTTTTTACCGTATCGACAAGGGGCGTTCCAGGCGGATGGGCGGCACCGGACTGGGCCTGGCCATAGTTAAGCATATTGTCAGCCGCCATCGCGGTCGATTCGCGATCA
Source organism: uncultured Thalassospiraceae bacterium (assembly GCA_964655005.1). Lineage (GTDB taxonomy): Bacteria > Pseudomonadota > Alphaproteobacteria > Rhodospirillales > JABHCV01 > CAZZKE01. The sequence continues at coordinate 17,802 of CAZZKE010000037.1, forward strand.
CCAGCGAGGTTGGCAAAGGCAGTACCTTCACCGTTTATCTGCCGTCATAAAACCGTAACACAATCGTCATAAAAGCGACCCGTTCAAATTATAATGTGCTGCGCGTCGGCGGCATGTGCCGTCGCAGAGGTTTGAATTATTGAATGGAGAGTTTTATGTTCAAGAAACTAGTCTTAACCGCCGCCGTTGCCGGGGCGATTTTCGCTCAGGGCCAGGGCGCCCAGGCCCGCGAGCAGATTCGCATCGTCGGTTCATCGACAGTATTTCCCTTCGCCACCACGGTTGCCGAACGGTTCGGCCGGACCACCAGTTTCAAAACACCGGTAGTCGAAAGCACCGGCTCGGGCGGCGGCCTGAAGCTGTTCTGCGCCGGCGCCGGCGACAATGACCCGGACATCACCAACGCCTCGCGCCGGATCAAGAAAAGCGAAGTCGAAAGGTGCGCCAAGAACGGCATCACCGCCATCACCGAAATCAAGATCGGCTATGACGGCATCGTCATCGCCAACTCGAAGCGGGCGCCGCGGATGACATTGACCCTGAAAGACATCTACCTGGCCCTGGCGAAGAACGTGCCGAACGGCGAAGGCAAGACCCAGCCCAATCCATACAAGACCTGGAAAGACGTCAACCCGTCCCTGCCGGCGACCAAGATCGAAGTGCTCGGCCCGCCGCCGACCTCCGGTACCCGCGACGCCTTCGCCGAACTGGCAATGGAAGGCGGCTGCAAGAAAATTTCCTGGATCAAGGCCATGAAGAAGAAAGACAAGAAGGCCTACAAGGTTCTTTGTCACACGCTTCGTGAAGACGGCGCCTATATTGAAGCCGGCGAGAACGACAACCTGATCGTTCAGAAGCTGGAAGGCAACAAGGACGCCTTCGGCATATTCGGCTATAGCTTCCTGGACCAGAACGCCGACAAGGTTCAGGGTTCGATAATCAACAATGTCGAACCGACGTTTGAAAATATCGCGGATGCGAAATATCCGGTGTCGCGCGCGCTTTACTTCTACGTCAAGAAGTCCCAGGTTGGCAAAGTCGCCGGTATCACCGAATACCTGAAGGAATTCACCTCCGAGAAAGCCTGGGGTGAAGATGGCTATCTGGCGGAAAAGGGCCTTATCCCGATGCCTGACGCCGAACGCAAGGCCTACCGGAAGACAGCGGCCAGCCTGACCAATATGTCCATGTAATCCGGACCGACAAGAAGTAGAAAAAGAAAAATGGAAGCGACTGGACAGATAAAGTCGAAAGCCTTGTCTTTTCGTCGCTTTCATTACTACCGCCGCAACCAGAATAATTCAGTGGAGGCCGGATGTACGTCACGCTGAATCCGGTGCTGCGGAAGATCGTGGAAGAGGTGATTCTCTGGATCCTTATCCTCTCTTCCACGATCGCTATTTTAACGACCATCGGTATTGTCCTGTCGCTGCTGTTTGAATCGCTACGATTTTTCGAATCCGTGCCGCTTACCGATTTTCTGTTCGGCCTGAAATGGAGCCCGCAAACCGCTATCCGGCCCGATCAGATAGGATCGTCGGGAGCCTTCGGCGCCATACCGCTGCTGGCCGGAACGCTGCTGATCAGCACCATCGCCATGACCGTCGCCGCGCCGCTGGGGCTGATGGCGGCGATTTACCTGGCCGAATATGCGTCGCGGACAGTGCGCAATATAGTCAAGCCAATTATGGAAATCCTGGCCGGTATTCCGACCGTCGTTTACGGTTTTTTCGCGGCCCTGGTGGTCGGGCCAATGCTGCGCGGCGGCGGCACCGGAATTGGAATCGAAATATCGTCGGAAAGCGCCCTGGCCGCCGGCCTGGCGATGGGCATCATGATTGTTCCCCTGGTATCGTCGTTATCGGATGATGTCATCCGGGCCGTGCCGCAAAGCCTGCGCGATGGTTCGCTAGGTCTTGGCGGTACGCGTTCGGAAACGATACGAAAGGTGGTCCTGGCGGCGGCTTTGCCGGGGATTGTCGGCTCGTTGCTGTTGGCGGCGTCACGGGCCATCGGCGAAACCATGATCGTCGTCATGGCGGCTGGATTGTCGGCCAAGCTGACGGCCAACCCCCTGGAAGCGGTGACCACGGTGACGGTGCAGATCGTTACCCTGTTGACCGGGGATCAGGAATTTGACAGCCCCAAGACCCTGGCCGCCTTCGCCCTTGGCCTGTTGTTGTTTGTCGTTACCCTGATGCTGAACATGATTGCCCTCCGGGTAGTCAAGAAATACCGGGAAAAGTATGACTGATACGGAACGAAAAATGCTAAAACGGCGGCACCGGGCGGAACGTCGTTTCCGGCTGTACGGCGTGGCGGCGATTTCGGTGGCCCTGGCGATGCTGGCAAGCATCATAGTCTCACTGATCATCATGGGTCAAAGCGCGTTCCGGCAGTCCGAAATAGACCTGCCGATAGTGTTTGATGCCGATATCATCTACGCCGATGGTGAACAGACAAAACAGGCGCTGTATGGCGCCGATTACCAGAAACTGGCCCGGAACGCGCTTCGGAAATTATTTCCGGATGTCAAAAAACGCCGGGACAAGAAAAGATTGTACAAATTGCTAAGCCCCGGCGCCGGGTTCGTATTACGCAGTATTGTGCTGGCCGACCCGACCATTATCGGACAGACGCGGCGGTTGTCCCTGCCGATTTCCGATGATGCCGATCTGTATGTCAAAGGCCAGGTCGATACTAATCTGGCCGAGAACGAACGCCAGATTAATGACCGTCAGATCGGCTGGATTGACGAACTGTTGAAAAAAGGCCTGATCGAGCTCCGCTTCAATAGTCGATTCTTCACCGATGGCGATTCCCGCGAGCCGGAAATGGCCGGCATCATGGGCGCGATCAAGGGCTCTTTCTACACGCTGCTGGTTTGCTTTTTACTGTCTTTCCCGGTCGGCGTGCTGGCTTCGATTTATCTGGAGGCATTCGCCCCGAAAAACCGGCTGACCGATTTTATCGAAATTAACATAAATAACCTGGCCGCCGTGCCGTCAATCGTGTTCGGGCTGCTTGGACTGGCGGTGTTCCTGAACTTTCTGGGATTGCCCCGTTCGGCGCCGCTGGTCGGCGGCATGGTGCTGGCGCTGATGACCCTGCCGACCGTTATTATCGCCGCCCGTGCGGCCCTGAGGGCGGTGCCGCCGTCAATTTTTCAGGCGGCGCTGGGTCTTGGCGCGACCCGCATGCAGGCGGTGTTCCACCATGTCCTGCCGCTGGCCATGCCGGGCGTCATGACCGGAGCCATTATCGGCCTGGCCCAGGCTTTGGGTGAATCGGCGCCCCTGCTGATGATCGGCATGATCGCTTTCATTGTCGATATACCGGCCAGCGTGGTCGATCCGGCGACCACCTTGCCGGTGCAGATATTTCTCTGGGCCGACAGCCCGGAACGGGCCTTCGTCGCCAAGACTGCGGCGGGTATTCTTGTGTTGCTGGCGTTTCTGGTTGCGATGAACCTGTCGGCGGTAATCTTGCGTAAAAAATTTGAGCGTCAGTGGTAGTACAATGGAAGCAATAATGGACGAACAGAATGAAAGCTCGTTTCTGCACGCAGTGCCGAAAGGGGCCTCGGTCAAGATTACGGCCCGCGACGTTAATGTCTTCTATGGCGACAAGCAGGCCTTGTTCGGCATTTACCTGGCGATTCCCGAACATCAGGTAACGGCGCTGATCGGACCTTCCGGGTGCGGTAAATCGACTTTCCTTCGTTGCATCAACCGCATGAACGATGTCATCGAAGGCTGTCGGGTCGATGGCGTTATCGAAATGGACGGCGAGAATATTGTCGATAAATCGATTGATGTGGTCCTTTTGCGACGCCGGGTCGGCATGGTGTTTCAGAAGGCGAATCCGTTTCCGAAATCGATTTACGACAACGTTGCCTATGGTCCCCGTATTCACGGCCTGGCCGCGAACAAGGATGCGCTGGACGACATCGTGGTGACCAGCCTGACCCGCGCCGGCCTGTGGGATGAAGTCAGGGACCGGCTGCAATCTCCGGGGACGGGGCTTTCCGGTGGCCAGCAGCAGCGTCTTTGCATCGCGCGCGCCATCGCCGTTTCGCCGGAAGTGATCCTGATGGATGAACCGTGCTCGGCGCTTGACCCCATCGCGACGGCGAAAATTGAAGAATTGATCGACGAACTGCGCGAAAACTACACCATCGTCATGGTTACCCATTCGATGCAGCAAGCGGCCCGGATATCACAAACCACGGCCTTTTTCCATTTGGGGAATTTGGTTGAAAAAGGCGATACCGACCAAATATTCACCAATCCGGAAGACGAACGAACGCAAGCTTATATTACCGGTCGTATCGGCTAGACGCCTGACAAAAGGAAAGCGCTATGGCAAAGGATCATATCGTCAAATCTTTCGATAATGAATTGGACAATATGGGAACCATCATCGCCGAAATGGGCGGGGTGGCGGAACGGCAACTGTCGAAGGCCATCGAAGCACTGGTCCGGCGCGATGCCGAACTGGCGGAACGGGTAGTCGCCGATGACGTCTTGCTTGATCGCCTGGAAGTCGAACTGGACAGTGTGGCGATGACCCTTCTGGCCCTGCGTCAGCCCATGGCCAAGGACCTGCGCGCCGTTATCGCCGGGTTGAAGACCGCAAGCAACCTGGAACGGATTGGCGATTACGCCAAGAACATCGCCAAGCGGGCGATCACCCTGATGCAATCGGACCCGATCGGCGGCGCCCCCAGAACCATTTCCCGCATGGCCGATCTGGTCCGGGGGATGATCGGCAACGTGCTTGACGCCTACGCCGAACACGATGTCGACAAGGCCGCCGATGTTCGGGTCAGGGACGAGGAAGTCGATCAACTGCACACCAGCCTGTTTCGCGAACTGCTGACTTATATGATGGAAGACCCGCACAGCATTACGCCCTGCACGCATCTGCTGTTTATCGCGAAAAATATCGAACGCATGGGCGACCACGCGACCAATATCGCCGAATACGTTCATTTTATCGCCCACGGCGATGTTCCCATGGAAGCCCGCCCGAAAGACGACCAGACCAGCGAGACCGTCGTCGAACCCAGGCCGGATGTATAGGACAGGCACACGATGGAACCTCTTGTACTGATCGTCGAAGATGAAGCGCCACAGGCGGAAATGCTTCGCTACAACCTTGAAAAGGGCGGTTTTCGAACGGTAATTGCCGAAGACGGCGAAGAAGGACTAATCCTGGCGCGCGAGCAAAACCCCGATTTGGCGGTCCTGGACTGGATGCTGCCGGGCTTGAGCGGCATCGATCTTTGCCATCGTCTGCGGGAAGGAAAGGCGACGAAAAACATACCGATCATTCTGCTGACTGCCCGCGGCGAGGAAGACGATCGCGTTCAGGGTCTCGACAGTGGCGCCGATGACTATATGGTCAAACCGTTCTCGCCCAAGGAAATGCTGGCCCGGGTGCGCGCCCTGCTGCGCCGCATGAGTCCCGCCTTGGGCGGTGAAATCATGTCATACGGCGATATCGAAATGGATCTGGCCGCCCACAAGGTGGTGCGGGCCGGCAGGACGGTGCATCTGGGGCCGACCGAATACCGCTTGCTCAGGACCCTGATGGAACGCCCCGGCAGGGTACTGTCCCGGGATCGTCTGCTCGATCTGGCCTGGGGACGGGACGTTTATGTCGAAGACCGCACCGTCGATGTTCATGTTCGGCGGTTGCGCATGGCGTTAAACGCCCACGGCGCCACCGACGTTATCCGCACGGTTCGCGGCGAAGGCTATTCTCTGGACGACGGCAGCGCCTGAAACTCTTGCAATACGACCGAAACGGGTCAGTAAACGTCGCATCAGGGGCGGAAAGTACTATCCAATCCGGTGTCAATTCTGGCATGTTCTGCACAGGGTATTATCAGGGAGACAGGCCATGGCCACCATTAAGGGAAAAACAAAAAAAGCACCGGAAAGCAAGCGCGACCAGCACAATAAACCGAAAAGTGACATTCATATCGCCCAGATGGCGGCAATGCGGCCGGTTACCGAAATTGCCGCCGGGGCGCTTGGCATTGAAGCCGATCACCTGGAGCCATATGGCCACTACAAGGCCAAGGTATCGCTGGAATTTATCGAGAGCCTGGAAAAAAAGCAGAACGGCAAGCTGATTCTGGTGACCGCCATCTCGCCCACTCCGGCCGGCGAAGGCAAGACGACGACCACCGTCGGGCTTGGCGACGGCCTTAACCGGATCGGCAAAAAGGCCATGATCTGCCTGCGTGAACCCAGCCTGGGCCCGTGTTTTGGCCTGAAAGGCGGGGCCGCCGGCGGCGGTTATTCCCAGGTTGTCCCGATGGAAGACATCAACCTGCATTTCACCGGCGATTTTCACGCCGTCGGGGCCGCCAATAACCTTTTGGCGGCATTGATCGACAATCATATTTACTGGCACGAAAACGACAACACGTTGCTGGATAACCGCCGCATCACCTGGAAACGCGCCATCGACATGAATGACCGTTCCCTGCGCGATATCGTTACTTCCCTGGGCGGCGTCGCCAACGGCGCACCGCGCCAGGGCGGTTTTGACATCACCGTGGCCTCGGAAGTCATGGCGATCCTGTGCCTGTCGAAGGACCTGAAGGATTTGCAGCGCCGCCTCGGTAATATAATCGTCGGCCAAACCCGCGACCGCCGTCCGGTAACGGCGAAGGATTTAAAGGCCCATGGCGCCATGTCGGCGCTGCTGAAGGACGCCATGATGCCCAATCTGGTGCAAACACTGGAAAACAATCCGGCCTTTATCCATGGCGGTCCGTTCGCCAATATCGCCCACGGCTGCAATACCATCATCGCCACCAAGACGGCCTTGAAGCTTACCGATTACGTGGTAACCGAGGCCGGTTTCGGGGCCGATCTGGGGGCCGAGAAATTTTTCGACATCAAGTGCCGCAAGGCCGGATTAAAACCCGATCTGGTGGTCCTGGTGGCGACTATCCGGGCATTGAAGATGCACGGCGGCGTCGCCCGCAAGGATCTGGCCAAGGAAAACGTCGCGGCGGTCGAGGCCGGGCTGGCCAATCTGGAGCGCCATGTTTCCAATATTCGCCATTTCGGCCTGCCGCCGATGGTCGCCATCAATAAATTTTCCGCCGATACCGGGGCCGAAGTCGCCATGGTCAAGGAACGCTGCGCCGAACTGGGCATCATTGCCGTCGAATCCGATCACTGGGCCAATGGCGGGGCCGGGGCCGAGGAACTGGCGAAAACGGTGATTCAGGTCCTGGAGAAGGATAAATCCAGTTTCCATCCGCTATATCCCGACGAGATGACCCTGTGGAACAAGATCCGCACCATCGCCACCTCGCTATATGGCGCCGACGACATAATTGCCGACAAGAAGGTCCGTCAGCAAATCGAGGATTACCAGAAAGACTATGGCCATTTTCCAGTCTGCATGGCCAAGACCCAATACAGTTTTTCGACCGATCCCAACCTGCTCGGCGCACCAAGCGGCCATGTCGTGCCGATCCGCGAGGTTCGGCTGTCGGGCGGGGCGGAATTCATGGTCGTCGTCTGCGGCGACATCATGACCATGCCGGGACTGCCCCGGACGCCGGCGGCCAACAATATTCATATCGATTCCAGCGGGCGCATTGCCGGATTGTTCTAGGCGGGCTAATCTCCGGAAAATCACGGACCGGAAAACGCAATTGTCGTCACTCTTGCAGGGAAAAGCCTGGAGCGAATTTAAGCGCTGGTGCCGGTTGCGGGGGTTAACTCCGCTGCCGGCCCATCCCTGGACGCTGGCCGCTTATGCCCGGTGGTGCGAACCGAAACAGAAATTCGCCGATATCGACAGCAATCTTAAATCCATCGCCCGCCAGCACCTGCTGGCCGGTGTGGCGGTGCCCAACCGGCACCCGACGGTGAAAAGCACCCTGGCGCTGATTGAAGTACGTTCCGCCAACAGGGCCCACAGTTCGGCCCTGTTCGAAGCCGATGATTTTTTGAAAACGCCGCCGCCTCAGGCGAAAATTGATTCCGAAGCGGCGGTCGAAGAAGGTCCGGTCAAATCGAAGAAGGGATACATAACCATGCGTTCCCGGCCCCGGCTGGTGCGCCGCCGGTCCCGGTCGGATTGAAAATGCTCTTTGGTATTACCTGACGTCAATTACCCTGGTAACGGAAAATTCTTCGTTCGTACCGGGACGGGTCAGGCGGATTTCTCCGGTGTAGGTTCCCTTGACCCAGGCCTTTTCCTGGCGTCGCAATCCAGCGAACACGAAACGGCGGGCCTGTGATTTTTTCAGAACGGAGGTATGACCCACCAACGAGCGCCCGTCCGGTCCGACAATCAGGAAGCTCACCTTGTCGCCGGCCTTGACCCAGAACATATCGGCCCAAAGCGCGATTACCGGCGAGGTATCAAGCAGCAATTCTTCGCCGTAAAGGCCTTCGCGGGCGAATCGCGAGTTGGGCGTGGTCGATGAAAAACCGGCGTTGTAGATAGCCGTTGGCTGGTAAGGCATGGCATCCAGGGCGCTGGCGTTCCATAACGGGTTTTTGCCGACCCCGCAGTCCTTGGTGCGATCGATACCGGCGAACGGATCGACAATTTTACCCTTGTAGCGAACCTGGATATGGACATGCGGGAATTCGGTCAGGCCGGAAAGGCCGACCAGACCAAGTTGCCGCCCCGATGTTACCTTGTCGCCCGGTCGGACGACGACGCTGCCTTTCAGCATGTGGCAGTACTGGGTTTCCCAGCCGCCGCCATGGTCGATCAGGGCACCGTTGCCGCATTCCTTGTCGGCGACCGATTCGCGACCGCCGTTCTGGTTGAAATCGATATCTTCCATATTGTTGCGCGCACCGCGCACGATGCCCGCCGCCGCCGCGTAGACCGGCACCCCGTCGCGCATGGCCGCAGCATCGACGATGGCGATATCGATGCCTTTGTGTCCATCGTAGGAGGCCTTGCCACAGGCATAGTCGCGGACGCCTTCCGTCGGGTCCATATCGACATAGTTGACCAGCCAGCAGTCCTGGCCAGGGGTGCAGTGGATCGGCATTTCCAGCTTGGGCTGCTCACCGGCCAGCGCGCCCGACGCCGCCAGCACAAGAAAACCCAGGAAGCCGGCCAGCAGGACAGAGCGGTAATTGACGGTGTGTATCAGTTGTTTGATTTCCATGGGCGATCAATAGCAAATTACCGGAGAAATGGAAACTATCCACTGGTTCGGAAATGCAGTACATTCCGGCTCCAGAATCGAATTAATACGGAATATTCCTATGCCAAATACCAGAGCTACCAAGGATGAACTGCACGGCTTTTATTTCGAAGATATGCGGGAAGGCATGACCGATGTTTACGGCAAAACCCTGACCGATGCCGATATCGTCATGTTTTCGGGGATATCCGGCGATATCAATCCGGTCCATCTGAATCATGAATTTGCCAGCAGCACCATATTTGAAGGACGCATCGCCCACGGTATGCTGGTCGCCAGTTTTATCTCGACGGTGGTCGGCACCAAGCTTCCGGGGCCGGGCTGTATTTATGTCAATCAGACGCTCCGGTTCAAGGCGCCGGTCAAATCCGGCGACACGGTGACGGCCAGGGTGACCGTGACCAAGATCGTTCCCGAGAAGAAATTCGTCGAGTTGAGGACGATCTGCATGGTCGGTGACAAAACGGTGGTTGATGGCGAAGCCACGGTTATGGTTCCATCCCGCGACAGCTAGCCGAACCGGCCTGCCATGCATATCTATCGACATTTCGAAAACCTGCCTGCCGAAGTAAAGGGTTCCGCCGTTGCCATCGGCAATTTCGACGGTATTCACCTGGGCCACCAGGCGGTTATTTGCGAAGCCGGACGAATCGCCCGCGACGCCGGTATTCCATGGACGGTGCTGACGTTCGAGCCGCACCCGCGCGAGGTTTTGAAACCGGGCGGCCAGCCTTTTCGTCTGACGCCGTTCAGAATAAAAACCAGGCAGATTGAAAAACTTGGCGTTGACGCCCTGTTCGTACTGCATTTCGACCCCGATTTCGCCCGGCTTTCCGCCGGGGAATTTATCACCGATGTACTAATCGGCGGCCTGGCCGCCCGGCATGTGGTGTCGGGTTACGATTTCGTATTCGGCAACAAACGGGCCGGCAATTGCGAATTGCTGTTACACAAGGGTAAGGAAAAAGGCTTCGACTTTACCTGCGTCAGCGCCGTCGATGATGGCGAAAAGGTCTATTCGTCGACCCGCGTGCGCCGCTATCTGGCGGCCGCCGAGCCTGCCCGGGCGGCGACCGTGTTGGGCCGTCCGTTCGAAATCGAAGGACGGGTCGAACGGGGAGACCGGCGCGGCCGGACCATCGGCTTCCCGACCGCCAATCTGGCGCTGGGGGAATACCTGCGCCCGGCGCACGGGGTTTACGCGGTCCGGGCCGGCATTGACGAAGGCGCCGATACGGTATGGCGCGACGGCGTCGCCAATCTGGGGGTCCGCCCCACCTTTGACGGCGAGGATGCGGTGTTGGAAGTGCATCTGTTCGATTTTGACGGCGATCTGTATAACCGCCATCTGCGGGTGGCGCTGATCGATTACCTGCGCCCGGAACAGAAATTCCAGGGACTGGACGATCTGAAGGCGCAAATCGCCGCCGATGGCGAACGGGCGAAGGCCATTTTGCGAGGATAGGGTTCATGCAGTCGCCTTGCCTTTTAGCGGTGACGATTTTATAGTCCGGGCCATGTCAAACCGGTTCATAGTTCAGGGCTTTATGCGAATTATCTGACCCCCGCCACGGGCCGGAGCGGTGCCGTGCGGCGAGGGGATTCCCGACTTTTCTGAATCAATTAACAAACCTGTGAGCTTTGAACGATGAGCGTTGACTATAAATCCACCCTTTTCCTGCCGAAAACCGACTTTCCCATGAAGGCCGGACTGGCCAAGAACGAACCCGGCATCCTGGACCGCTGGGAACGGCTGGATATCTACCGCCGCCAGCGCGAAGCGGGGCGGGGACGCGATAAATTCATCCTGCATGACGGCCCGCCCTACGCCAACGGCGACCTGCACATCGGCACCGCCCTGAACAAAATTCTCAAGGATGTCATCGTCCGCTCGCAGCAAATGCTGGGCAAGGATTCCAATTATGTTCCCGGCTGGGATTGTCACGGCCTGCCCATCGAATGGAAGATCGAAGAAAGGTACCGCGCCGAAGGCAAGGATAAAGACGATATACCGATTGTCGAATTTCGCCGGGAATGCCGGGAATTCGCCGATTACTGGATCGGCGAACAGCGCCGGCAATTCAGGCGTCTGGGTGGGGTCGGCGACTGGGATAACCCATACACCACCATGGCCTACGCCGCCGAAGCGCAGATTGTCCGCGAATTGGGTAAATTCCTGATGGATGGCTCTTTATACAAGGGCGCCAAGCCGGTGATGTGGTCGATT
>CAZZKE010000038.1:0-28966 GCA_964655005.1 uncultured Thalassospiraceae bacterium
GCCATAATTCACGCGCCTTGATACGTTTTGAAACGGCACCGTCGGTGCGCCGGATCAGTTCCCAGTCGCCGTCTTCCAGGACCTTTTTCAGGAATCCGTCGGTAATTCGCACGGTATTATTGGAATTTTGCCCGGAAACCGTCAGATAGGCTTCGGAATCCCAGTCCGTATTGAATACCGGGAAGGCTATTTCGGTATAGCCCTGTTTGGCGAACTGTATCACCCGTTGCACATAATTTTCCGGAATCATGGCGGCGCGGGCGGCCAAAATGGCGGTCTTCAGGTCTTTGTTCCTTTTCGGGTCGAAGCGCCACGAGGCATCTTCGGCGGGTTTTTTGTCGTCGTCGCCTTGCCGCTGGCAGGCCTGCATGATGGTGTTCATGTGAACCTCGGTTACCCGCGATCCGGTGACCAGGGCGGCTACTTTCTGTTCTTCATGTACTTTCCAGCCAATGAATTCCTCGATGTCGGGATGGTCGATATCGACGACGACCATTTTGGCCGCCCGCCGGGTGGTGCCGCCCGATTTGATGGCCCCGGCGGCGCGGTCGCCGATTTTCAGGAAACTCATCAATCCGGATGATTTGCCGCCTCCTGAAAGGTTTTCGTCCTGGCCGCGGACGCCGGAAAAATTAGAGCCGGTGCCGGAGCCATATTTGAACAGGCGGGCCTCGCGCACCCACAAATCCATGATGCCGCCATCGTTGACCAGATCATCGCTGACCCCCTGGATGAAGCAGGCGTGCGGTTGAGGATGTTCGTATGCCGACTTGGAGCGAACCAGTTTGCCGGTGCGGAAATCCACGAACGAATGGCCTTGGGCCGGACGATCGATACCGTAGGCCCAGTGCAGGCCGGTATTGAACCATTGTGGGGAATTGGGGGCGCCGACCTGACAGGCCAGCATATAGCGCATCTCGTCGAAATAGGTGCGGGCGTCGGCTTCGCGGTCAAAGAAACCGGCCTTCCAGCCCCAGTATGTCCAGGTTCCGGCCATGCGGTCAAAAATCTGCTTGGCCGAATTTTCTCCCGATGTCCGTTCGCTGTCGGCAAGTCCGGCCATGGCCTTTTCATCGGCAGTGCGACGCCACAGCCACGACGGCACGTCCTTTTCCCTGACCGTCTTCAATTTGGCCGGTACGCCGGCCTTGCGAAAGTATTTTTGCGCCAGCACATCACAGGCGACCTGCGACCACGCCGCCGGTACTTCCATTCGGTCCTGGCGGAAGACCACCGAGCCGTTCGGATTGCGGATTTCACTGGCCGTGTGGCGGAATTCGATTAAATCGTATGGTGATTCGGATTTGTTTGTGAACAGACGAGTGAGTCGCATGAAGCCCCCAATTGGCCCAGATTGTTATTGTCGGGCCGGTATCCGCTTGGCGCGGACAACGACCGGTGTCCATCAGAAGCCCCAGGCTTGGAATTTTCCCCCTTGAGCTCGTTCGTTCAGAGGCGGCATGGCCGCCAAAGCCCCGTATCCGGCGCCGCCGCCATGCAGCGTATCCAACAAAAGCCACTACATAGCGTATCTACCCAGGATCGAGGCACAAAATGTAGTTTAAGGATCGAAGGGACGCAACAGGATTTCCGGATGAAAGGATAAAAAAAATTATAAAAATAAATTCGGGTTGGCTAATTTGGAAATGATTCCAGTACATTCCGGGGGTGCGTTCAGGAGAACCATGAGTGCGCAAGTAAATTACCCGGGCGGCGTCATTGGTTAACCGGCTTTTTCCGGGGAAAAGGCAAACGGGCGCGTGTTTGCTGGGGTTGGCGGCGGATGGGCTGCCCCGGTATGGTTAACAACGGCGGAACCGCTGTTAAAATTGCAGCCGGCGAATCCCGCAAAACGATTACAGATATCTGGACCTCGCAGACCGCAAATGCCATATTTGCGCCACATGATTCCGCTATCCCTGAATGTTCCGGTCTGGCTTGCCGGTATTCGAACAAGAGGCGCAAATGAAAATCAGCACGGTTCTTACTATCTGGTTCAAGGGCGAACTGGTCGGCACGGATATATTTTCCAATCGCTACTATCGTTCGAAAGGGGCTAAGTTGAATAACAGGGAACGCCGCTGGGTACTTTATAAAGGCGATAACGATGCCTCGTCGGTACCGCCGGAATGGCATGCATGGCTGCATCACACATGTGCGGCGCCGCTGTCCGAAAGGGCCGCCGTGATTGCGGACTGGCAGCAGGAACATCGGCCCAATCCGACCGGCACCGCCGCCTCGTACCTGCCGTCCGGCCATGATTATCAGGGTGGGCACAGGGCGCCCGCCACGGGTGACTATCAGCGCTGGACACCCGAGTAGTCCCAGAGGACAGAAGCTTAGGCAATGCAGGTATCCGAGACTAAATCGATTATTGTCGGCGGGGTAGTGGTGTTGGCGCTCGCCTTGGTATTTGCATCAATTTCCGGCAAACGGGAACTGGCGACCGGTCCCGGTCCCGGAGAATACCGGATCAAGGCCATGTTCAACAGGATCGACGGTCTTCTGGAGGGCGATGAAGTACGGTTGGGCGGCATCAAGATCGGCGCGGTCACGACCCAGGCCCTGGACAAGGATTACCGGGCGATTATCGGCATGGACATAGCCAGCGATGTGAAGCTGCCAATCGATACCTCTGCGGCGATCCACACAGACGGCCTGTTCGGATCAAAATTTGTTATCCTGGAACCCGGTGGCGAGGAAGACCTGCTGGCCCCCGGAGACATGATTACCTTCACCCAGGACGCCATGATAGTCAGCGACTTGCTCGATCAGATTATCGCCCAGGGTGAACGTACGGCAAGGGAATCGGCGGCGGACCGGAAAAAACTAAGGGCCATCGAAAAAGCCATGGCGAAGGAAGGATCTGATTGAAGATGGGCAGGAACGCCATTGAAACCGTTATGGGCGCGGTCGTGCTGATGATGGCCGTGATGTTTATGTATTTCGCTTATACGACGGCCGAAATCAGGACCGTTCAGGGCTATAACGTCTCTGCCGCCTTTTACAAAATAGGCGGGCTGAACAAGGGCAGCGATGTACGCATCAACGGCATCAAGGTCGGCACGGTGACCAAACAGAGCCTGGACCCCGAAACTTATGACGCCGTCGTCAGCATGTCGATCAAGTCCAATATTAAATTGCCGGTCGACACCACGGCGGCGATCGCCAGCGAAGGCATCCTTGGCGGCAAGTATGTGCGGCTGGAACCGGGAACGAAAAAAACCTATATCGCCGATGGCGGATCCATCACCAAAATCAAGGATTTCAAATCGCTGGAAGATCAGGTCGGAAAAATTATCTTTCTGGCCACCGGTTCCGGTGAAAACTGAAACCGCTGGCCGTGTCTGAACAATCAGCGCAATCCTGGAATCCCGAGCGCTACGAGCGTAATGCCGGATTCGTAGCCGATCTGGGCGCCCCGGTGTTTGATCTTCTGGCGCCGGTTGCCGGCGAGCGCATCCTTGATCTGGGTTGCGGTCACGGCAAGCTGACCCGTAAATTTGCCGCCTCAGGGGTCGACGTTATCGGCGTGGACTCAAGCGAACAGCAGGTCGCCGCCTGCCGAAAACTGGGGCTTGCGGCGCGGGTCCTGAGCGGCGAAAACCTGGACTACGACAATGAATTCGACGCCGTGTTCTCCAACGCCGCACTGCATTGGATGAAACGGGCCGATCGCGTTATCGCCGGGGTTTTTCGCGCCCTGAAACCGGGCGGACGCTTTGTCGGCGAAATGGGCGGGACGGGAAATTGCAAACAGGCGACCGATGCTCTGGTCAATGCCCTGGCGAAGCGGGGAATCGATGCCGGGCCTTTGTGGCCCTGGTATTTTCCTTCGGCGGAAGAGTACTCGGGCAAACTAAAGGCGGCCGGTTTCCGGGTCGATCAAATTGAACTGATTAACCGCCCTACGCATTTACCGGGAGATTTGATCGGCTGGTTCGAGACCTTTGGCGAAAGCTTCTTATCCGGTATTCCGCCGGCGGAAAGGACGGAACTGCTGACCGAGGTGTGCAACGATCTGGCGCCGACGCTTAGGGATGCCTCGGGGCAATGGGCGGTGGATTATGTGCGCCTCAGGTTCAAGGCGGTCAAGTGACCGGGCGGATACTGCTGTTGTCCGCCGCCTTGCTGACATGGGGCCGTGGCCAGGCTCTGGCCGAGCCTTACGACACGGCGGTTTTGCAGGGGCTGAATAAAATCACGGCGCGGGTTTCGACGATCAATGCGCCGGTAGGTGATTCCGTTACTTTCGGGGTGCTGGAAATCATCGTGCGGACCTGCGACAAGCGACCGCCGGAAGATCCACCCGAAAGCGCCGCTTTTCTGGATATCTGGGAAGTCCAGCAGGGCGAACCGGCGGTCAGCATTTTCCGCGGCTGGATGTTCGCCTCGTCACCGGCTTTGTCGGCCCTGGAACATCCGGTATATGATATCTGGGTGCTTGATTGTAAAAACATGAAGCCGCAGGAATCCGAAAAATAACACCCGAATAGCGCCCGGAGGAGTCTTTTCACTGCCCGGTGGGATGTCCGCCGCTCAAGACATCTTCTATTGCCTTGTTCAACGGCTCCCGGGCCGGATTCAGGGGGAATTCACCGTCACTCGAAAGCGCCTCGCCGAGTCGTAACAGATAGTGCCTGGCCGGAATTTCAATGGCCCCGAATCGTTTCAGGTGCGGCGTCACGAACTGGGTGTCGAGCAATTTGGCGCCACCCAACCGAAGCCGCGCGACCAGGTGAACCAGGGCCACCTTGCTGGCGTCGGCGACACGCGAGAACATACTTTCACCGCAAAACGCACCCTTGAGCGATACCCCGTACAGGCCGCCGACCAGTTCGCCCTCCAGCCTGCATTCAACGCTGTGGGCCAGCCCCAGATGATGCAGGGCGCTGTAGGCGTCGATAATCTGGTCGTTGATCCAGGTCCCCTGATCTTCCCTGGGGGTTTCGGCGCAGGCCCTGATTACGGCGTCGAAATCGGTATCGGTCGAGACCTCGAAATGGCCCCGGCGGACAATTTTCTTCAGGGATCTGGGAACATGAAAGTTATCAAGAGGCAGGATGCCGCGCATTTTCGGATCAACCCAGAAAATACCCGGATCGTCGCGGCTTTCAGACATCGGAAATATGCCCGCGGCATAGGCCCTGACAAGGATTTCCGGGGTCAGTACATGTGATCCTGGTGTCGTCGTGTGGCTCATTAGGGGATCATTTATCGAGGCCGACGAACTTCTCCAGCCAGTGAATATCGTAATCGCCATTGACGAAATCGACTTCCGACATCAGGCGCTGATGTAGCGGCAACGAGGTGTCAAGCCCGTCTATGACGTACTCACCCAAGGCCCGTCGCAGACGCATCAGGCATTCGTTTCGATTGGCGCCATGGACTATCAGCTTGGCGATCATGCTGTCGTAATGGGGCGGTACCGTATAGCCGGAATAAATCGCCGAATCGACCCGGACGCCCATGCCGCCGGGGGCGTGGTAATCGCCGATGGTTCCGGGTGCGGGTACGAAGGTCTCCGGGTGTTCGGCGTTTATCCGGCATTCGATAGCGTGACCGGAAAAACGAATGTCTTCCTGCGTGTAACCCAGTGGCGCCCCGGCGGCGATACGAAGCATTTCGCGGACCAGGTCCAGCCCCGTTATCATTTCCGTGACCGGATGTTCTACCTGCAGTCTGGTATTCATTTCGATGAAATAGAATTTACCATTTTCATATAAATATTCGACAGTTCCAGTGCTTCTATAACCTAACTTACGAACGGCGTTTGCGGTAATGGTGCCGATTTCCCGGCGTACATTGTCGTTCAATGCCGGCGACGGGGCTTCTTCCAGTATTTTCTGGTGGCGCCGTTGCAGGGAACAATCGCGCTCGCCCAAATGGACGACATTTCCGAAACCGTCGGCGAGAATTTGAATTTCCACGTGGCGGGGCCGGGTCAGGTACTTTTCCATGTAGACTTCGCCGTTGCCGAAGGCGGCGGCGGCTTCGCTCTTCGCGGTTCTGATCGCCTCGCCAAGATCTTCGGCGCAATTGGCCAGCTTCATGCCACGCCCGCCACCGCCGGCAGAAGCCTTGATTAGCACCGGATAGCCGATGTTTTCGGCAATGGTCAAGGCGCTGTCGTTATCTTCGACCGCACCGTCGGAACCCGGCACGACCGGGATGCCGGCTTCCATGACCGCTTGCTTGGCGGCTATTTTATCGCCCATCAGGGCGATGTGTTCAGGTTTCGGTCCGATAAAAGTGAAACCGTGTTCTTCGACCTTGGTCGCGAATCCGGCATTTTCCGAAAGGAAACCATAGCCCGGATGAATGGCGTCGGCGTTGGACAGGGTAGCCGCCGTCAGAATAGCGGTTTCATTCAGGTAGCTGTCTTTCGCGGGGGGCGGACCTATGCAAATGCTTTCATCGGCCAGTCGCACGTTCATGGCGTTGGAATCCGCCGTCGAATGGACAGCCACGGTTCGAATGCCCATCTCACGGCAGGCCCGCTGAATGCGAAGCGCGATTTCGCCCCGGTTGGCGATCAGGACCTTTTCAAACATCGGGCATTACTCGATTATCATCAACGGTTCGCCGAATTCCACCGGTGTCGCGTTGCTGATGAATATCCGCGAAACCTTGCCGGCGCGGGCGGCCTTGACCGGGTTGAATACTTTCATGGCTTCGATCAGCACCAGCGTATCGCCTTCGTCGACCTGATCGCCGATTTTAACGAAGGGCGGCTCGTCGGGCTCGGCCGTGGTGTAGACCGTTCCGACCATGGGCGATACGACGACGCCGGGGTGTTCGCTGTGGTGATCTTCGCTGTCCGACAGCTCGGGGGCGGCGACCGGGGCGGGGACGGCAATGGCGGCGGCGACCTGTTTGCTGTTTTTTGACACGCGCAGGTGCCAGTCGCCGGCCCCGTATTCGATTTCGCTTAAACCGGTTTCATCGAGCAAACCGGCCAGTTGCCGCACCAGTTCGGAATTAATTTCGTTCTTCGATGTGGTTTTCTTATCTACCATATTTGAATATCTACCAACGTTATTTGAGTATTTTTTCCGCGGCGTCCAGCGCCATCTCGTATCCGTAACCGCCGAATCCGCAGATCATCCCACGGGCCGCTTTGGAAACATAGGAATGATGCCTGAATTGTTCCCGCTTGTGGATATTCGACAGGTGAACTTCAATAACCGGCAAGCCGCAGGACAGCAGGGCGTCCAGCAGGGCGACCGAGGTATGGCTGTAAGCGCCGGCGTTAACGATGACAAGGTCGAACGCGCCCCTGGCCTGCTGAACCCAGTCGACCAGTTCGCCTTCCGTATTGGTTTGCCGGAATTCGACCGCCATCCCCATGCTTTCGGCCCTGGCCCGGCAGGCGGCTTCGATGTCGGCCAGGGTCTGATCGCCGTATATATCGGGTTCGCGGGTTCCCAGCAAGTTAAGGTTAGGCCCGTTGAGGACCAGAATTCTTGAGGTCATGGTGTTCCCGGAATCGTCAGCCAATGTTTGGGAAATTGTATAACACGCACCGGAGGGGACTGTAACAAAGACTTTATATGTGTTTTTTTTAGGGCCGATCAGGAGCATACTCGGGCGATGTTTTATCAAGGAACGGTATTGCCAATGCAGATTACAATAAACGGTGAAATCAGGGATTTCGAAGCGGCGCTGAGCATCGAACAGCTGCTCGGTCGGATGGGGGTTGACCGGCGCAAGGTGGCGGTCGAACGAAACCTCGAAATAGTCGCTAAATCGACATACGGCGAAACTAACCTGAACGATGGCGACAGGCTGGAAATTGTCCATTTTATCGGCGGCGGGGCGCCGGATGGGGCCGGGCAGGGCAAGGACGAAGATGTGCTGGAGATCGCCGGGCGGCGGTTGACGTCACGGCTGATCGTCGGCACCGGCAAATATGCCGATTATCAACAAAACCGGCTGGCCGTCGAGGCTTCGGGGGCCGAGATGGTCACCGTCGCGGTGCGCCGGGTCAATCTTACCGATCCCGACCAGCCCATGCTGGTGGATTATGTATCGCCCGACAAATACATCTATCTGCCCAACACGGCAGGCTGTTTCACCAAGGAAGACGCCCTTCGGACCCTGCGTCTGGCGCGCGAGGCCGGCGGCTGGGATTTGGTCAAGCTGGAGGTCCTGGGCGATCAAAAAAGCCTGTATCCGAGGATGATTCAGACCCTGGAAGCCGCCGAGGCGCTGATCGCCGATGATTTCAAGGTGATGGTTTACTGTTCCGACGATCCTATTTTGGCCAAGGAACTGGAAGATATGGGCTGTGTCGCCATTATGCCGCTGGGCGCCCCCATCGGTTCCGGGCTGGGTATCCAGAATCCGGTCAATATCCGCCTGATCGTCGAACAGTCAAAGGTGCCGGTGATTGTCGATGCCGGCGTCGGCACGGCGTCGGATGCGACGGTGGCCATGGAACTGGGCTGCGACGGGGTGCTGATGAATACCGCCATCGCCGGGGCGCAAGACCCGGTGCGGATGGCGCGGGCCATGAAATATGCGGTCAAGGCCGGTCGCGACGCCTATCTGGCCGGTCGTATGGCGAAGAAAATGTACGCCGACCCGTCTTCACCGCTGGCCGGGCTGATATAATACCAAGGAGCACTGATAAAGACCCATTGAGATTCTCTCAGTGCTCCTTGGTATAAGGCTATTTTTCGGATTTCCTGACCGGCGCCATCATGAAGGCCGGCGTATGTTCGCCCATGCCGATGATCTTTTCCGGTGCGGGGGGCGGCGTTTTTGGTCGTGCCGCCGCCTGGTTCTTGCGTTCCGGCCTGGCCGTTTCCGTCGCCTTGGAAACATTCTCCGGAACTTTCCGGGCATCATCGCCCTGCCGGTCCGGTTTCTTTCTTTCGGCGCGCTCTCTGGGGGGGCGCTTGTGATCTTCCTTGCGCAGGGGGGCCGCCTGTTCCGTGCCGCCCAGATCAATTTTCGGAATATCGCGTCCGATCAGCCGGGTGATGGCGTCCAGATACTTGCCGTCTTCCGGCACCGCGATGGTAAAGGCATGGCCTTTCAGCCCGGCCCGGCCGGTACGTCCGATACGGTGGATATAATCTTCCGCATGGGTCGGCACATCGAAATTGAAAACATGCGACAGGGCCGGGATATCCAGGCCGCGGGCGGCGACATCGCTGCATACCATATAGGTCATTTCGCCGTTTTTGAATCTTTCCAGCATTTCCGTGCGTGCCGATTGCGGCATGTCGCCGTGCAGTTGTCCGGCCGAATAGCCGTGCCTGACCATGGAGCGATGGACGATGCTGACATCGCGTTTGCGATTGCAGAAGATGAGGGCGTCCTTGACATTTTCCCTGGCGATCAGCCGCCGCAGCGCGGCGCGTTTTTCCTTATGTCCGCCGCCTGGCCTTCTGCCGTCACCGTGGGCAACCATGACCAGCCCCTGGGTAATGGTTTCGGCGCTCAATGCCGGCGCCGCGACCGTAATTTGCTTAGGGTTCATCAGGAATTTGTCGGCCAGCCGGCGGATTTCCGGCGGCATGGTGGCCGAGAAAAACAGGGTCTGGCGCATCGGCGAAATCAACGAAACGATTTTCTCCACATCGGGGATAAAGCCCATGTCGAGCATGCGGTCGGCCTCGTCGATGACCAGCGTCTTGACATCGGTCATCAGCAGGCGGCCGCGTTCAAACAAATCGAGCAGGCGACCGGGAGTGGCGATCAACACATCGGGTCCGCGATCGACCAGCTTGATCTGCTCGTTCATGGAGGTTCCGCCGATCAGCAGGACCTTGGTCAGTTTGTGATATTTGCCGTAGGTATCAAAATTTTCGGCGACCTGGGAAGCCAGTTCGCGGGTCGGTTCCAGGATCAGCGAACGCGGCATCCGCGCCTTGGCGCGACCGGCGGCCAGAATATCGATCATCGGCAGGGTGAAAGACGCCGTCTTGCCGGTGCCGGTCTGGGCACAACCAAGTATATCACGACCCATCAGGACGACCGGTATGGCCTGTTCCTGAATTGGGGTGGGGGAGGTGTATCCGGCATCCTCAACGGCTTTGAGAACGTCGTCACCGAGTCCGAGATCAGAAAAATTCATATGGTTCCAGGTCGGCGGCGCGGTTAATTTGCGCCGGTACTTCCATTACTTTTGGTTCAGGAAAGGCGGATATTAGGCTTTCCGCGCCTCGAGTCAATGCCGTGGTGCGATTCATTGAAGCTTTATGAGCCGTCCTCTGCCGAGGAGTCGTGCAGACAGCGGGTCGGGAAGCCGGCTTGTTTCAATTTGCCGGTGATTTCATCGACATGGCGGCTATCCATTGTTTCGACCACCACATCGACATCGGCCTGTTTGACCGGCACGTCGTAGAACATGCGCTGGTGATAAACCTCGACAATATTGCCGCCGCTTTTGCCGATCAGTCCGCACACCTTGGCCAGGACACCCGGGGCATCGGTGATGCCGATGCGCAGACGCACCAGACGGCCTTCCCGGACCAGCCCGCGCAACAGGATGGACGATAGCAGACGGGAATCTATGTTGCCGCCGGAGACGATAATTCCGACCTTTTTCCCGATGTATTTTTCCGGATCATCGATCAGAGCGGCCAGGGTCGCGGCGCCGGCCCCTTCGACCACCAGACGCTGCACCTCAAGATAGGTCTGGATGCTTTTTTCAAGCGACGCTTCACTGACCAGGATATATTCCGATACCAGTTCCTCGATGATTGGGCGGGTGATATCGCCGGGGGTCTTGACGGCTATGCCCTCGGCCACGGTTTGCCCGCCGCATTTGTCGGCAACCCCCGCTATGGCGTTTTTCATGGACGGATAATTTTTCGCTTCGACGCCGATGACGGTTATGTCGGGCTTAAGGGCCTTGGCGGCGATTGCGCTGCCGGCGATCAGGCCGCCGCCGCCGATGGGAACCAGCAGGATGTCCAGGTCGGGATGATCGCTCAGCATCTCCAGGCCGACGGTGCCCTGACCGATAACAATCTTTTCGTCGTCATAGGGATGTATGAACTGTTTGCCGGTCTTTTCGGCGAAGGCTGTCGCGGCTTCCCTGGCTTCCGACAGGCCCTCGCCGGACAGTACGACCCGGGAATCCAGGTCTTCGGTGCGCCGTACCTTGGTGAACGGGGTTCCTACCGGCATGTAAATAGTCGCCGGGATGCCCAGGTTACGGGCGTGAAAGGCCACGCCCTGGGCATGGTTGCCGGCCGATGCGGCGACCACGCCGGCTTTCCTGGCGTCCGCATCCAGACTAAGCAGCTTGACCAGTGCGCCACGGGGTTTAAAGGACGACGTGTGCTGCAGGTTTTCCAGCTTCAGGAAAATATCGAAACCGAGTATGCGGGACAGCGGTTCCGAACGGAACGAAGGGGTGCGCAGGACATGCCCCTCGATCAGGCCGGCGGCGGCCTTGATGTCTTCGAAGGTGATGCGCATTGCATTATTCCCCTGTCGTTGACCCGAGGCCGGAAATTATCCCGTCGCGGTCCGCATCCAGTTCGGGCGCGGGATCACGAACCGATGAATCATCAAACGCCGACATCTTTATAGGGTTTCCAGCCATTTTCAAGGGGCCGGCTACAGGGTCAATGGCGGTTACCACCATATTGCGGGCGATGACCTGGGGGTCGGCCATGACCTGCCCGACATCGTTGATCGGTCCGGACGGCACCCCGGCCCGTTCAAGAACGCCAAGCCAATACCCGGCCGGGCGACCGGCCAGGGAGTTTTCCAGTTCGTCCTTAAGGGCGGCCTGATGCCGGCAGCGTTTGGCGTTATCCGCGAACAACGGGTTGCTAATCAGGTCGGGCCGGTCGATGGCGGTGCATAATCTGGCGAACAATCCGTCATTTCCGGCGGCGATGACAAAATGCCCGTCGGCGGCCCTGAAGGCGTCAAACGGCGTGATCGACGGATGGCGCGCCCCGATTGGTCCGGGCAGGTCGCCGGTCGCGGCATAGCGGGCGATGGCGTTTTCCAGGATCGCCACCTGACAGTCGAGCATGGCGACGTCGATCTTCATGGCTTCACCGGTGGTCTGGCGATGATAAAGCGCGGCATTGATCCCGACCGTGGTAAACAGCCCCGCCGTCAGGTCGCCGATTGAGGTGCCGACGCGGGTCGGATCGCTGCCGGTGTGGCCGGTCAGGCTCATGACGCCGCCCATGCCCTGGACCACCAGATCATAAGCCGGCCGTTTCGAATACGGACCGGAATGCCCGAAACCCGACGCCGCAGCATAGATTAATCCGGGATAGGCACGGTGCAGCCTGTCCCAGCCGAAACCGAGCTTCTCCATGGTTCCGGGGCGGAAGTTTTCAACCACGACATCGGCGGTTTCCAGCAATCGTTCGAGTATTTCCTTGTCGGTTTTTTGCTTCAGATCAAGCGCGATACTTTCCTTGCCCCGGTTAAGCGACATGAAATAGGCCGACTTGGCGCCCCTAGGGGTCTCGATGAAAGGACCGAAATGGCGCGCGTCATCGCCGCTTTCGGGAACCTCGACCTTTATCACCCGGGCGCCCAGGTCGGCCAGCATCATGGTGCAGTAGGGGCCGGCCAGGACCCTGGTCAGGTCGATCACCGTAATTCCGCTCAGGGGACCTTTTTCAGGCATACATCGTTTTCCTTGCCGTTATAATATTGATGACCATGGAACACAGATTAAGGCATCCTTAATGGAACACAAGGAAAGCGGGTTTCTCGGCCTGGGGCCGCACGGCTTCCACCGCATAGCCTATACTCAATGGGGAAACGGCCACAACAACCGGGTCGTTGTCTGCGTTCACGGGGTGACCCGCAACGGTCGGGATTTCGACTATCTGGCGCGGGACCTTTGCGATGATTATCGCGTCGCCTGCCCGGATCTTGCCGGGCGCGGGCACAGCCACTGGCTGATCGATCCGGATGACTATACCCTGCCGGTCTATATCGCCGATATGGCGGCGATGATTGCCCGCCTGGGCGTCGAACGGGTCGATTGGGTCGGGACGTCGCTGGGCGGGTTGATCGGGATGGCGCTGGCGGCGCAGCCCAACTCGCCGATTAATTCGCTGGTGATAAACGATATCGGGCCTTTCGTGCCCTGCCAGGCGCTAAAACCGATCGCCGATTATATATCCAGAGAACAGCCGTTCGACGACTTTGACGGGTTGAAAAAATACCTTATGGAGGTCCACGCAACCTTCGGCAAACTGACCGATCAACAATGGGATCATCTGGCCCGCCACAGCGGTCGCCGCAATGAAGACGGTTCCTGGCGTCTGCACTACGATCCGGCGATAGCGGTTAATTTCAGAAAATCGGCCGCCGAAGATATCGATCTGTGGCAGCTTTGGCAGGAAATTGATTGTCCGGTGCTGATCCTGCGCGGCGAGGACTCCCGGATTTTGCCGCGCCCGGTCGCCGAGGAAATGATTGAACGCGGTCCGGCCGCCGATCTGGTTGAATTTCCCGGCGTCGGTCACGCGCCGGCGCTGATGGATGAAATCCAGATAGACACCATACGCCACTGGCTGATGGCCAAAGGGCAGGAATAAAACAATCCCTTGGGAACGGAAACGGCGGCACCATATAAACTTCTGTTAGGAAAGGCCGAAACAGTTATATATATTAATACAGCCGTTTTCGGTAGGGTCCAATAGCTGGAGATTTGAGAGATGAGCCAGGCTGTCGCGACGACAAGCAATCATGATCTGGACGCCATCCATGGCGACGATCTTGAAAATTACGTTACCTTTATCGTCAAGGAACAGTTGTTCGGTATACCCGTTCTGAAAGTCCAGGACATCCTGACTCCCGACCGAATCGCCTCTATTCCCCTGGCGCCGCCGGAGGTTACCGGCGCCATTAACCTGCGGGGGCGAATCGTTACGGTGCTTGATGTCCGGGTTCGCCTGGGCCTGGAAAGGAAAGAATCGGTCAAGGAAAGCATGGGCGTCACGGTAGAGCATCAGCATGAGCTGTATACCCTGCTGGTCGACAAGGTCGGCGACGTCATTGGCCTGGAAAGCGACCTGTATGAAAACAACCCGAGCACGCTTGACCCGGTGTGGCGTGATTTCGCTTCCGGCGTATTCCGCCTTGAGGGGCAAATCATGGTCGTTCTCGATGTCGAACGGTTGCTTGATCTGCAATCGTCCGAATAGGCTTGCCGATTATCTATCCAGCAACCTGGCCGCCTCGACGGCAAGATAGGTCAATATGCCATCCGCGCCGGCGCGCTTGAAGGCAATCAGGCTTTCCAGGATAACCTTGTCGTTATCCAGCCAGCCGTTGTCGGCGGCGGCCTTTAACATGGCGTATTCGCCGCTGACCTGATAGGCAAAGGTCGGCGCCCCGAAGGCGTCCTTGACCCGCCTGAGGATATCCAGATAGGGCATCCCCGGTTTGACCATGACCATGTCGGCGCCTTCGGTTAAATCCATGGCCACTTCACGCAGTGCCTCGTCGGAATTGGCCGGGTCCATCTGATAGGTCTTCTTGTCGCCTTTCAGCGCACTATCGGCCCCGACGGCGTCGCGGAACGGCCCGTAAAAGGCCGAGGCGTATTTCGCCGCATAGGACATGATGCGGACATCTTCGTAACCTTCGTCGTCCAGCGCCCTGCGGATAGCGCCGATGCGCCCGTCCATCATGTCCGAAGGGGCGATGATGTCGCATCCGGCGGCGGCCTGGACAATCGCTTGCCGGCACAGGATTTCGACCGTCTCGTCGTTTACGATGACGCCGTTCCTGACAATGCCGTCGTGGCCGTCGCTGTTGTAGGGGTCAAGCGCCACATCGCAGACGACGCCGATATCGGGAAATGCCTCTTTCAATGCGCCGGTGGCCCGACAGACCAGATTGTCCGGGTTCATTGCTTCCGCCGCATCGGGAGTCTTGAGCGCCGGGTCGGTGCTGGGAAACAGGGCCATGGCGGGGATGCCCAGGCTTTTGGCCTCGGCGGCGGCGGTCGGCAGCAAATCGACCGATAACCTCTCGACTCCCGGCATGGAGGGCACGGGTTGGCGGACGTTTTTGCCGCCGGTTATGAATACCGGCCAGATAAGGTCATCGACCGAAAGTTTGTTTTCGGCGGTCAGTCGCCGCGAGAAATCATCCCCCCGGTTACGTCGAAGGCGGGTCGAAGGGTAGCTGCCAAGCCCGTACTGATTGTTTAAGGCCACGTCGTTCCGCTTTCCTGTCAGTTATTCGAACCGCCTGGAAAATAACATCGAAACGGCCAAGAACCACAGCAAAATCAATTCGGCGCGCCGAATGTGGATATGATGACTTTACGGCTGCCGGTAATTGCCTTACGTTTACGTTAACGTAAAGCATAATAATTCCGTCAAAATACAAGGAGCGAGCGCGTGCTTGATGAAAGCGCCACCGGTCAGACGATAGGAAATATCCCTGAAAACACCGTGCCGCCGCGCTTCGTCACGGCGGCGGCGCTGTTCGACGGCCATGATGCGGCGATCAATATCATGCGGCGCATTTTACAGTCCGCCGGGGCCGAAGTTATTCACCTGGGCCATAACCGTTCCGTCGAAGACGTGGTGCGGGCGGCCATCGAAGAAGACGCCGACGCCATCGCCATCAGTTCCTATCAGGGCGGGCATGTGGAATATTTCAAATACATGATCGATCTTCTGCGGCGGCACGGGCGATCGGAAATTCTGGTTTTCGGCGGCGGTGGCGGGGTTATTACGCCGGACGAAATGAAGGAACTGCATGATTACGGCGTCCGCCGCCTGTATTCGCCTGAAGACGGTCGCCTGATGGGGCTGCAAGGGCTGATCGATGATATGATGGCCAGCGTCAAGGCGGCGCCGAAAAAGAAAATTCCGGTCATCGCGGATGGCTTCAAGGCGACCGACCACGCCCTTCTGGGGCGATTGATTTCCTTGATCGAGACCGGTGCGCTGCCGGCGGAAATGGCCGATTATATCCACAGGCGGGCCGCCGACAACGGCGAAACCCCGGTGCTGGGCATTACCGGCACCGGCGGGGCCGGCAAGTCATCCCTGACCGACGAGGTTATTCGCCGGTTTCACCTGTATTCGGGTGCTCCTTCAATCGCCGTTATCGCCATCGATCCATCCCGTCGCAAGACCGGTGGCGCGCTGTTGGGAGACCGCATCCGCATGAATTCCCTAAACGGCGGTAATGTATTCATGCGTTCGGTCGGCACCCGGGGGGCCGGCAGCGAGGTGCCATCCCATATCCCGCAAATGATCGAAGTCTGCAAGGCGGCGGGGTTTGAACTGGTCATCATCGAGACCCCGGGGATCGGCCAGGGCGATGCCGGGATAGCGCCTTTAAGCGATGTCTCGCTTTATGTCATGACGCCGGAATTCGGCGCCGCCAGCCAGCTCGAAAAAATCGATATGCTGGATTTCGCCGATTTGATCGCGGTCAATAAACTGGACCGCAAGGGCGCCCTGGACGCCATCCGCGATGTCCGCAAACAGGTTCAGCGCAACCGTCGGGAATTCGATGCCAAGGCGGAAGACATGCCGGTCTACGGCACCATCGCTTCCAGATTTAACGACCACGGAATAACAGCGCTTTATCAAGGGCTTGTAAAATTATTCTTAAGTAAAAATTTCACCAATATCGAGTGCCTGATCGAACCGGTTGCGGGCAAGGTTTCGGATTCGGGCGAGGCCATCGTGCCGCCGGAACGCCAGCGCTATCTATCGGCGATTACCGAAACCATCCGCGATTATAACAAGACCATCGTCGAACAGTCCGGGATCGCCCGCCAGCACCAGCAATTACTGGCTGCCAGACGGATGCTGAAGCAAGTTGGTGGGGCGACGGAAGAATTGACACCCCTGATCGCCGCCCGCCTGGAAGCCCTGGACCCGCGCTGCCGCAAGCTGCTGAAGAACTGGCCAAAAGTGAAGGACAGCTACGGCGGCGACGAGATCGTGACCAGGGTCCGGGACCGGGAAATTCGTACCGTGCTGAACCGCGAAACCCTGTCGGGCAACAAGATTTCCAGGGTCTCCTTGCCGCAATATCAGGACGATGGTGAATTGCTGCGATGGTTGCTGAAGGAAAATCTGCCCGGTTATTTCCCTTATACGGCGGGTGTTTTTCCGTTCAAGCGGACAAACGAAGACCCGACCCGGATGTTCGCCGGCGAAGGCGACGCCAAACGCACCAACGAGCGTTTCAAGTATTTATCGCGGCATTCCGAAGCCAAGCGCCTGTCGACGGCGTTTGATTCCGTTACCCTGTATGGCAATGACCCGGACAAAAGGCCCGATATTTACGGTAAAATCGGTAATTCCGGGGTTTCCATCGCTACCCTGGACGATATGAAGGATCTCTACGACGGCTTCGATCTGTGCGATCCCGCGACGTCCGTATCGATGACCATCAACGGCCCGGCGCCGACCATCCTGGCGATGTTCATCAATACCGCCATCGATCAGCGTCTGGACCGTTTCCGCACCGATAACGGCAGGCGGCCATCGCCCGACGAAACCGCCGAAATCCGCGCCTGGGTCCATGAAAATGTCCGTGGTACGGTTCAGGCCGATATATTGAAGGAAGATCAGGGCCAGAATACCTGCATATTTTCGACCGAATTCGCGCTCAAGATGATGGCCGATATCCAAAGCTATTTTATCGACCACCGCGTCCGGAATTTTTATTCCGTATCCATTTCCGGCTATCATATCGCCGAGGCCGGCGCCAACCCGATCACCCAACTGGCCTTTACCCTGGCCAATGGTTTCACGTTCGTCGAAACCTATCTGGCCCGCGGCATGGATATCGATGACTTCGCGCCCAATCTGTCGTTTTTTTTCTCCAACGGGATGGACCCGGAATATTCGGTGATGGGGCGGGTCGCCCGGCGCATCTGGGCGACCGCCATGCGCTTCCGCTATGGCGCGAACGAACGCTCGCAGAAACTGAAATACCATATCCAGACCTCGGGCCGTTCCCTGCACGCCCAGGAGATGGATTTCAACGATATCCGGACCACCCTGCAAGCGTTGATCGGCATCTACGACAATTGTAACTCCCTGCACACCAACGCCCATGACGAAGCCTTCACCACGCCGACCGAAGACAGCGTGCGCCGGGCGTTGGCCATTCAAATGATAATCAATCGTGAATGGGGAATGGCGATGAATGAAAACCCCAATCAGGGGGCGTTCATCATCGACGAACTGACGGATCTGGTCGAGGCGTCGGTTTTGCGGGAATTCGAGCGAATATCCGAACGCGGCGGGGTCCTGGGGGCCATGGAAACCGGTTATCAGCGCGGCAAAATTCAAGACGAATCGCTCTATTACGAAAGCAGAAAGCACGACGGCAGTCTGCCTATTATCGGGGTCAACACGTTCATCAACCCGAACCCGGATCAGGCGGTTGGAACGCCGGACCTGGCCCGTTCAACCGACCGGGAAAAGCAAAATCAGATCGCCCGCCTAAACGCCTTCAAGGCCCGCAATCGGGATCACTCGAAGATCATGCTGGAACGCCTGAAAACGGCCGCGACGGTTGGCGACAACGTATTCGCGGTGCTGATTGAGGCGGTAAGGCATTGTTCGCTTGGTGAAATTACCGAGGCGCTGTTTGAAACCGGTGGTCAATATCGGCGCAATATGTGATATGACGGGCCGTTATGAACGCCGAGAAATCCTATCCAGGGGAAGTCCTGTTTGAATTCCATCCCAGTAGCGGACGGGCCGTTCGCGTCGTCGCCATAGACCCGGTCACCGGCACCGAGGTGGTGATGGTCGGCGATCGCCGCATGAGCGATGAAATGCTGAAAAGAACGGCGGCCCGCAAGCTTTTTTATGTCCTCGATAAAAACAAAGATGATTCCAAACGCTAGTGGTATGTTGGCAATACATTGCGATATATGGTATCCAGATGATCTCTGGGGTTTCCAAACATAAAAAAACACCACTATCCAGCGGGGTCGTCCATGCCGTCACAAGATAATCCGCGAAATCTGCCCGTCGCCATCGCCTGCGATCACGGTGGAATCGGCTTGAAAGCGGTCCTGATCGAGGAATTGCAGGGGCTTGGATGCGAAATACTCGATCTTGGCACGAACGGCCCGGAATCGGTCGATTATCCGGATTTCGGGTATGCCATGGGCCGCGCCATACGGGATGGCCGGGCCGGCCGCGGGGTGCTGATATGCGGCAGCGGCATCGGCATTTCCATCGCCGCCAACCGCTTCAAGGAAGTCCGCGCGGCGCTGGTCCATGATGGCCTGGGGGCCAGATTGGCGCGCCAGCACAACGATGCCAATGTTATCGCTTTTGGGGCTCGCACAACTGGTGTAGACACGGCGAAAGATTGTCTGAAAATATTTTTTGAAACCGAGGCAGAGGGTGGCCGCCACCAGGGCCGCGTCGGCAAACTGGCCAATCCGCAAAACTGAAAATGGGGTTTGTATCAATGTCAGGGGGAAAACCTGTTTATCCGTCCCGCTATCACGAAGATTTTTTCAATCAGGCGCTCGTTGACCGGGACCCGGAACTGCACGGTGCGATCAATGATGAATTGCGCCGCCAGCAGGATCAGATCGAACTGATCGCCTCGGAAAATATCGTCTCCCGGGCGGTGATGGAAGCCCAGGGATCGGTAATGACCAACAAGTATGCCGAGGGTTATCCCGGACGGCGCTACTACGGCGGGTGCGAATATGTCGATGTCGCCGAGCAACTGGCCATCGACCGGGCGAAAAAGCTGTTCGGCTGTGATTTCGTCAATGTACAGCCCCATTCCGGCGCCCAGGCAAACGGCGCCGTGATGATGGCCCTGCTGCAACCCGGCGACACCATCATGGGCATGTCGCTGGCCGCCGGCGGCCACCTGACCCACGGCGCCCCGCCGGCCCAGTCCGGCAAGTGGTTTAACGCCGTGCAGTACGGCGTCAGAAAGGAAGACGCGCTGGTTGATTTTGACGAGGTCGAAAGCCTGGCCCGGCAACACCATCCGAAAATGATTATCGTCGGCGGTTCGGCCTATCCAAGGACCCTGGATTTCGCCCGTTTCAGGGCCATAGCCAACGACGTCGGGGCGCTGATGATGGTCGATATGGCCCATTTCGCCGGCCTCGTGGCGTCGGCGGTTCATCCCAGCCCCGTCGGCATCGCCGACGTGGTGACGACGACCACCCACAAGACCCTGCGCGGTCCGCGCGGCGGCATGATCCTGACCAATGACGAGGCGATCGCCAAAAAAATTAATTCCGCCGTTTTTCCGGGCCTTCAGGGTGGCCCGCTGATGCACGTTATCGCCGCCAAGGCGGTCGCTTTCGGCGAGGCCCTGCGCCCGGAATTCAAGGTCTATTCGCAGACGGTCGCCGAAAATGCCGGAATTCTGGCCGCGACGCTGGTCGAGCGTGGCCTGGATATAGTTTCCGGCGGCACCGATACCCACCTGATGCTGGTCGATCTGCGGTCCAAGGGGTTGACCGGTCGCGATGCCGAGCACAGCCTGGACCGGGCGCGCATGACCTGCAACAAAAACGGTATTCCGTTCGACCCGGAAAAACCGATGGTGACCTCTGGCATTCGCCTGGGTACGCCGGCCGGCACCACCCGCGGCTTCGGGCCGGAAGAATTCAGGCTAATCGGTAATTTGATTGGCGATGTCCTCGATGGCCTGGCGGCGGGGACAAATGACAATGGCGCCGTCGAACGAGAAGTGGCGGACAAAGTGTTACGGCTTTGCCGGAAATTCCCGATTTATTGGTAAGGAGCACATAATCATGCGCTGTCCGTTTTGCGGTGGAGACGACACCCAGGTCAAGGATTCACGCCCGACCGAAGACAATGCGACAATCCGGCGCCGGCGTTTTTGCCCGGACTGCGGTTCCCGCTTTACCACCTTCGAGCGGGTCCAGTTGCGTGACCTGACGGTGGTCAAGAAGAACGGCGACAAGGCCCCGTTCGACCGTGACAAGGTAACCAGGTCGTTGCGTGTCGCGCTGCGCAAGCGACCGGTCGATGACGACCGTATAGAGCGTATCGTCAACGGCATTCAGCGCCGCCTGGAGACGCTCGGCGAAAGTGAAATTCCGACCAAAGTGGTCGGCGAAATGATTATGGATAACCTGCGCGACCTCGATCAGGTGGCTTATGTGCGGTTTGCATCGGTTTATCGTAATTTTCGCGAGGCCAAGGATTTCGAGGCGTTTATCGATGAACTGGGCGACGACGACAAAAACTGATTCAGTTGATCTGGCGCATATGCGTTCGGCCCTGACTCTGGCGCGGCGCGGTTTGGGCTCGGTGGCGCCGAACCCGGCGGTCGGTTGCGTTATTGTCGGATCGACCGGGCAGGTCGCCGGGCGTGGTTTTACCGGAAACGGGGGGCGGCCCCACGCCGAAACCGTGGCCATCGGCAACGCCGGCGAACGGTGCCGTGGCGCCACCGCTTACGTAAGCCTGGAACCGTGCGATCATCACGGCCAGACGCCGCCCTGTTCCGTGGCCCTGGCAGAGGCCGGGATCGGCCGCGCCGTAATTGCCTGCAACGACCCCGATCCACGGGTTTCGGGATCGGGAATCAGGCGTTTGCAGGATCGCGGAATCGAGGTCGCCACCGGTGTTTGCGAGGAACAGGCGCGGGACCTGAACGCCGGATTTTTCCTGAAGGTGCTCGAAGGACGACCGCTTTTCACCCTGAAAGCGGCAAGCACGCTTGATGGCCGCATCGCCACCGCAAACGGGTCGAGCCGATGGATAACCGGAACCGGGGCCAGGGCCGCCGGTCATATGTTGCGGGCCGGCCACGACGCCATCATGATCGGCATTGGCACAGTGTTGGCCGACGATCCCGGACTCGATTGCCGGCTTTCCGGGATGGCGGAATTTTCGCCCGTGCCGGTTATTGCCGACAGCAACCTGCGGTGTCCCGAAACGGCCCGCCTGCTGGACCGGGACCCGATCATCTTGACCCTTGAAGGCAGTGATCCCGAAAAAAAAGGGCGGCTCGAAGATCGCGGCGCCAGCGTCATCGCCATCGATGCCGACGCCAGCGGTCGACCGGACCCGCGAGCCATGGCCGGGGCCCTAGGACAACTGGGCCTTACAAGGGTCCTGATCGAAGGCGGCGGCGTCCTGGCCGGGAGTTTCCTGGGGGCCGGGCTGATCGACCGGCTGGAATGGTTTTTGGGTCCGAAAATTATCGGTGGCGATGGCCTTCCCGCCGTCGCCGGTTTCGGTGTCGGGGCCATGGCCGATGCGCCGGGTTACAGCCTTGTCGGAACTCGGGAAATCGATGGCGACATGTATCAATCATACAAACGGAATCTTCAGGCAACAAAATGTTTACCGGAATAATCACCGATCTGGGCTCGGTCCGCGCCATTACCAAGGCAGGCGATACCAGGATCGAAATAAATACCTCCTATGATACTTCGACAATCGATTTGGGCGCTTCAATCTGTTGTTCCGGGGCCTGTATGACGGTGGTTGCAACGGGACCAGACTGGTACGCGGTCGAGGCCTCGCAGGAAACCCTGTCGAAAACGACCATCGGTTCCTGGGTAGTCGGGACAACGGTCAACCTGGAACGCGCCCTGAAAGCCGGCGACGAGATGGGTGGGCATATCGTATCCGGCCATGTCGATGGCGTGGCGACGGTCGAAGATACCCGCGACGAAGGGGATTCCCTGCGGGTTACCTTCGGGGCGCCGGAAAGCTTGAAGCAATATGTCGCCGCCAAAGGATCTGTTACCCTTGACGGGGTATCCTTAACGGTAAATGAAGTCGATGGGATATCGTTCGGTGTTAACCTGATCGGCCACACCCGGAATGTGACGACACTGGGAAAACTTTCGCCCGGAAGCGTCGTCAACATGGAAATTGATATGCTTGCGCGCTATGTTGCGCGCCTTCTCGAATTTAAATAGGGTCAGACCTTGCCATACAGTGATCAGTTATCCTCGATCGAGGACATTATCGAAGATGCCCGCAACGGGCGGATGTTTATCCTCGTCGATGACGAAGAACGCGAAAATGAGGGCGATCTTGTCATCCCGGCGCAGATGGCGACTCCGGAAGCGATTAACTTCATGGCCAAACACGGTCGTGGGTTGATCTGCCTGACGCTTACCCCGGAACGGGTCCGGGAGCTGGAATTGCCGCTGATGTCGAAGGAAAATGATTCCCGCCATCACACCGCCTTTACGGTATCAATCGAGGCCAGAGAGGGGGTGACGACCGGAATTTCCGCCTCGGACCGGGCCCGCACCGTCGCCGTCGCCGTCGATCCGACCAAGGGCAAGTACGATTTGGCCAGCCCCGGCCATGTTTTCCCGCTGGAAGCCAAACAAGGCGGCGTACTGGTCAGGACCGGCCATACCGAAGCGGCGGTGGATGTATCCCGGCTGGCCGGGCTAAATCCGTCGGGCGTGATTTGTGAAATCATGAATGAAGACGGCACCATGGCGCGGATGCCGGATCTGGTCGCCTTCGCCCAGTTCCATAATTTGAAAATCGGCGCTATCGCCGATTTGATCGCCTATCGCCTGAAACACGACAGCCTGATCGAGCGAACCCTTGAAACAGCCTTCGAGAGTGAATACGGCGGCGAGTTTCAAATGATTGTTTACACCAATCATATAGCCTACGCCGAACATATAGCGCTGGTAAAAGGGGATATATCGACCGACCAGCCGGTCCTGGTGCGGATGCACGCCATGAACGTACTGGGTGACGTGCTGGGCGATGCTTCTGACGGCAAATCAAACGATCTGCGCCGGGCCATGGAACTAATCGCCGGGGAGGGCCGGGGCGTTGTCGTGCTGATCCGCGAGCCGCACCGGACGGCGCTGTCCGACCGGGTTCGGGCCAAGCTCGGACAACCGGTACCGACCACGGAGCTCAGGGATTATGGTGTCGGTGCGCAAATTCTGCTGGATCTCGGGGTCAAGGACATGATCTTGCTGTCCAACACCAAATTGACGATCATCGGGCTCGAAGGTTATGGCCTCAGCGTCGTCGAGCAGCGCCCGATACCGGGCGAGCAGTGAGGGAAGAGATGTCCGACGCAGCGAAAATACTGATTGTCGAGGGTCGTTTTTACGAAGATATCGCCGACGAGCTGTGTAAGGGCGCGGCTCGGGTGCTTGATGCCGCCGGCATGACCTACGAACGCCTTGCCGTGCCAGGCGCCTTTGAAATACCCCAGGCCATCCGTTTCGCCATTCGTTCCATGGAAATTGGCTCGGCCATGAACCGCTACGCCGGTTTCATCGCCCTTGGCTGCGTCATCAGGGGGGGGACCACGCATTACGATTACGTTTGCCAGGAATCGGCCCGCGCCCTGATGGATATCCCGATGAATTACAGCGTCGCCATGGGATACGGAATCCTGACCTGCGAAAACCGCGAGCAGGCCTGGCAGCGCGCCGATGTCGGCAAGGGCAACAAGGGTGGTACCGTGGCCATGGCCTGTCTTCGCATGATGGAAGTGAAAAAACATTTCAGGCTCGTTCCTCGATGAGCAACAGACCATACGTTTCCCGGGCGATCAGGGAACGGAGCGCGGCCCGGCTGGCCGCCGTGCAAGCCCTGTATGAGATGGATATGACCGGCGTCTCGCCGGGGCAGGTGCTGGAAGATTTTCTTAAACAGCGCTGGCAGGCTCAACCGGTCAGGCCGGACGATCTGGAAGACGGCGAACAGGACCTGAGCGACCTGGCCGCACCGGATAGCGGCTTGCTGTCGGATCTGGTCCGCGGCGTCACGTCTCGCCGCGAGGATTTAGACGGGATGATCGGACCGGCTCTTTCCGGGGACTGGAGCGTTAAGCGCCTGGAACCACTGCTGCGGGCCATCTTGCGCACGGGAACATTTGAATTACTGAGCATGGTGGAAGTTCCGGCGCCGGTGGTTATCAATGAATATGTCAATGTCGCCAAGGCCTTCTACGAAAAAAACCAGCCAGGTATGGTTAACGGGGTGCTCGACAAGCTGGCCCGAATTCTGCGCGGTCCGGAAATGGAAGAGTTGAACTGAGTGATGCCGGAGCAACAAATGCCGGGTGAATTTGATATGATCAGGCGTTATCTGGCGCCGCTGTCGGTTACCGTTCCGGGCGCCTATTCGCTAACCGACGATGCCGCCGTGCTGCCTGCAAGGGCCGGGCTGGAAACGGTCGTTACCATGGACACCCTGGTGTCCGGCGTCCATTTTATGGACGGCACCAAGCCCGAATATATCGCCGCCAAGGCGGTTCGGGTCAATTTATCGGATTTGGCCGCAATGGCCGCCGAGCCCGAATTTTACGCAATGTCGCTGAGCCTGCCGAAACTCGGCGATGACTGGCTGGAACGCTTTTGCGAAGCGCTGGCTGTCGAGCAAAAAATATTTGGCATTTCGCTGATCGGCGGCGATACGGTTTCGACGCCGGGACCGCTGAGCCTGACCATCACGGCAATCGGTTATGTCGAACCGGGGCGGGAAGCCCGCCGTTCTACCGCCGGTGCCGGCGATCTGGTGGTGGTGTCCGGGTTTATCGGCGATGCGGCGTTCGGTCTGGCGGCTTTAAAGGGCGAGTTGGCGGGGCTCTCGAAGCCTTCTTTTGAAATCCTGAGCGAACGCCATAACCGGCCGCAGCCGCAACTGGAACTGGGCCGGCGATTGGGAAGTTTCGCCAGCGCGGTGATCGATGTGTCCGATGGCCTGGTTCAGGATCTGGGCCATATCTGCGCGGCCTCCGGTCTAAGCGCCGTAATAGAGCTTGAAAAAATACCGGTTTCGCCTGCCTTCGGAGAAGCAATGGCGCTGGTGTCTTGCGCCAAAATAGATGTTTTGTGCGGTGGCGACGACTACCAATTACTATTTACCATTCCGCCCGCCGGGGTTTCCGAACTGAATGCTATAGCCAGGGAATGCCGGGTAAATTTGACAGTTATCGGTAAAATGCAGCAAGACTCCTTAGCGACGGATGCGACAATGGTTAACGTCATAGATAGCGAAGGATTGCCGGTCGTGGCGACGGCAACCGGGTTTCGCCATTTTTGATCCGAAATTTATCTGTCTACTCGTAAGGGACCGACGGCCATGGACATGAAGAAGATCGTGATCGCCTTTTCCGTCCTGCTGATGGTTTCCGGCGCCGCTATCAGTGTTTTGAAGTGGCTCGAAATAGGCCCTTTCGCACCGGTCGTCGTGGAAGATGTGGTCGAGCAGCCAGAGCCCGAGGAGCCGCCGGTTTCGATTCCCCTGGATGACTTGGTGATTCCGTTGTTTTCCGGCGATTCAGTGGTGGCGACGGTAATGATTCGCCTGAGCCTGGAAGTTCTAGGCGCCGAAAACGAGGAAAATATCAACAAAGTGCTGCCGCGTATCAGCGACGCTTTCCTGCGTGACCTTTATACATTTATTCCGAGAGTCGTGCGCAAACAGAAAAAACTCACGGCGGAAATTCTACAGCGGCGCCTTTTGATGACCGGAAACAAGGTTGTCGGGGACGGCGTAATAAATCGTGTAGTTATCGAATCTGTTTCCGAGAGGTAGATTGCTGTTTCTTAAGGGAAAATTCTGTAAATGATCGCCAAGAACAGGCCCGGGAAAACAAAAACAACCATAAAATCAAATATAAGAAAAATCTAATAAGATTGCATATTCAATGTCTTGGCGGCATGACTGTACCCGCACGGTGGATATGGCTCGGATTGCCTGAAATATAGTCGCTACTGCTTGTTGCTTTGGCATATCTGTTCTGTCATTTTTCTGCCAGCCGGGCTGGGTTGAGGCCAGGTTTTTTTTAGGGGATGAGCCGTCAGGCAAATGCGGCTCGATGCAAAAAGGGTATTTGAAGCATGTCGAACGTCTATATTCTGATTATTGTCTGTGGCGCCGTGGCTTTGTTGTATGGGGTCTATGCGATCCGTTCGGTGCTGGCGGCACCGGCCGGAACCGAACGCATGCAGGAAATAGCCGCCGCCATTCAGGAAGGCGCCAGGGCCTACCTGAACAGGCAGTACACCGCCATCGCCATAGCCGGCGTGGTAATTGGCGTACTGCTGGGGCTGACGCTGGGGCTGACTGTCGCCATCGGCTACTTCATCGGCGCCATCCTGTCCGGTTTGGCCGGATACGTCGGCATGAATGTTTCGGTCCGGGCCAATGTGCGCACCGCCGAAGCCGCCCGTTCGGTGGGACTGGCCGGCGGCCTCGACATTGCCTTTAAATCGGGCGCGGTGACCGGCATGCTGGTGGTCGGTCTGGCGCTGCTGGGTATCTCCATCTACTATCTGATTCTGCGCTCGGGTGGCGGCGCCGACACGCCCGAAGGCTTGCGTCATATCCTTGAATCCCTGGTCGCCCTTGGCTTCGGGGCTTCGCTTATTTCCATCTTCGCCCGTCTGGGCGGCGGTATTTTCACCAAAGGCGCCGATGTCGGGGCCGACCTGGTCGGCAAGATCGAAGCCGGTATTCCCGAAGACGATCCCCGCAATCCCGGGGTGATCGCCGACAACGTCGGCGACAATGTCGGCGATTGCGCCGGGATGGCCGCCGACCTGTTCGAAACCTACGCGGTGACCATTGTCGCGACCATGCTGCTGGCCGCGATTTTCTTCACCGGACCGGAACAGGAAACCATGATGGCTTTCCCCCTGCTCATCGGCGGGGTTTGCATTATCGGCTCGGTCATCGCCACCTGGTTCGTCAAGCTGGGCAAATCCAACAATATCATGGGCGCCCTGTACAAGGGCCTGATCGCCAGCGCCGTCATCTCGGCGGTGCTGATCGCCATCGTCATCGGCTGGATGATCGGCTTCGATACTTCCTTGGAAGCGGGGGCCCGCTCGATCACCGGCATGAACCTGTATGTCAGCGCGTTAACCGGCCTGGCGGTGACCGGCCTGATTGTCTGGATCACCGAGTATTACACCGGCACCAACTACCGTCCGGTGCAAAGCATCGCCAACGCTTCGGTCACCGGGGATGCCACCAATGTCATTCAGGGGCTGGCGATTTCCATGGAGGCGACGGCGTTGCCGGTAATCGTCATCAGCGCCGGTATCCTGGTTTCTTTCATGACGGCCGGCCTGTTCGGCCTGGCCATCGCGGCGACGACCATGCTGGCGCTGGCCGGTATCGTGGTTGCCCTTGACGCCTTCGGCCCGGTTACCGACAACGCCGGCGGGATCGCCGAAATGGCGGATCTTCCGGAAGACGTTCGCAAGGTTACCGATGCCCTGGACGCCGTCGGCAATACCACCAAGGCCGTTACCAAGGGCTATGCTATCGGTTCGGCCGGCCTTGCCGCCCTGGTGCTGTTTGCCGTCTATACCGAAGATCTGGGTTATTATTTCCCCAACCTTAACGTGACATTTACCCTTCAGGACCCGTTTGTCGTTGTCGGGTTGTTCATCGGCGGCCTGCTGCCGTTTCTGTTCGGATCCATGGGGATGATGGCGGTCGGACGCGCCGGCGGTCAACTGGTGGTCGAAATTCGCCGCCAGTTCAAGGAAATTGCCGGTATAATGGAAGGTACCGGCAAGCCGGAATATGGCCGTTGCGTCGATATGCTGACCAAGACCGCGATCAAGGAAATGATCGTGCCGTCGATGTTGCCGGTGCTGGCGCCGTGGGTAGTCTATTTCGTGATAACCCCGATCGCCGGGCAGGCCGCCGCATTCTCGACACTGGGCGCCATGTTGATGGGAACCATCGTCACCGGCCTGTTCGTGGCGTTATCCATGACCTCGGGCGGTGGCGCCTGGGACAACGCCAAGAAGTATATCGAAGACGGTAACCACGGCGGCAAGGGCTCCGACGCCCACAAGGCGGCGGTTACCGGCGATACGGTCGGCGATCCCTACAAGGATACGGCCGGCCCGGCCATCAACCCGATGATCAAGATCATCAATATTGTCGCTATTTTGTTGCTGGCGATTATGGCCTGAACATAAGGCGCTTGAAAAAAATCCCCGGAGTCGATGCTTCGGGGATTTTTTTTAATTAAAGCGTCC
>CAZZKE010000039.1:0-28721 GCA_964655005.1 uncultured Thalassospiraceae bacterium
TTGAAAAAAATCCCCGGAGTCGATGCTTCGGGGATTTTTTTTAATTAAAGCGTCCGAAATTACCGAAAATCTGATCCCAGAAACTCATGGTGTTTCCGGATGTCGGGGTGGTGCGTTCGACCGGTTGGACCTTTTCGCCGTCCTTGGCGCCCAATTTCCGGATATCGGACACGATGCCCTTGTTGTCGAATTGCAGGATAACCACATTGCGTTCCCTGATTTCAGGCTCGAAGAAGGCTACGGTTTCCGTGCGCTGGGAGACATAGTACCAGGTTTCTTTGTCGAACATGGCAACGCTTGACGGGGTGCCCAGTATTTCGGCGACCTCATCGCGGGATTGCTCGCCAGGGACTATCTCGCTCAACCGTTCGGGGTCCGGCAAATTGCCGCGCACGTCGACTCTCGGCGTACAGGCGCTAACGGCGACGAAGACACCGAGCATGCCGGCGATGGACACTAAATTTTTTAGCCGCGGGTATTTTGACATTATCGCTCCGGCAATAACCGGACACTCCTTGCATTTCAACGATGGATTGGGTTTGTGGAATCCTCTAGCCTACCATATCCAGCACACCATCCGCAATCTTCCGGGAATTCGATGTTTAACAAAATATTCTCCTTCAGCGACGAAAAGAAACTGGCCCACAGGCTTTATATAATCTTGGTCGAACAGGCGCGCCAGCCCGCATTTTATGAAAATTGCGGAGTCGCCGACACGGTCGCCGGTCGTTTCGACATGATTGCCCTGCACGCCGTTCTGGTGCTTCGCAGGTTGCAGCAGGAACCGGAAAAGACCAAAGAATTGTCCCAGGCCCTGTTCGATTACATGTTCGACGATTTCGACCTTAACCTGCGGGAAATAGGCATTGGCGATACCGGCATTGGCAAGCGCATCAAGAAAATGGGGACCGGATTTTACGGACGCATGGCGGTGTATAACGAGGGACTGGACCGCGATGACGTTACCTTGTTAGGCGCTGCACTGGCCAGAAACCTGTATCGGCAAATGGAGCCGACGGCAGATAACCTGAAGCAGATGGCCGAATATATGCGGCGTGAATCGGCCAATTTGGAGAGCCGCGACCTGGCTTCCGTGATGCGGGGGGAATTTTCGTTCGGCGCCCCGCCATCCGGCGAAAGGCTGTCTGAAAAATGAGCCCGACCGATGGCCGCGACCAAGTGGAGTTCAGCCGCTTTATCGATTGCCGTAAATTGCCTTCGGGTGGAAAAAAAATGGCGATTGAGGCCAATGCAAAGGAACGCAAGGCATTGGAAAAAAGGCTGTCCATAGTTGCGCTGGACTATCTGACGGCGGAATTTTCGGTCGTTCCAGGCAAGGGCGGACGGGTCAAGCTGAAGGGCCGGCTGAAGGCGGCGATTACGCAAACCTGCGTTATCACACTGCGACCGGTGGCCGGCGACATCGATATATCTGTTGACAGGACATACGCCGTATCCGACGATGCCTGTTGGCGGTTGCAGCAGGGTGAGCCGGACGAAGAAGGCAATCTGACCGGCGGCGGGCAGGTGGAGAATTTGCCGGAACCGATGGTGGACGGGGGGCTGGACCTGGGCGAGGCGGCCAGCGAGGAACTGGCCTTGGCGATGGATTCTTTTCCGCGTCTTGCCGGAGCCGAATTCAGGATCGATGCCGATTCGGATGGCGAGGTCCCGGCCGGAGAGACGAATAATCCGTTTGCCGTTTTGCAAAAGCTGAAAAAGAAACTAGAGTAGGCCTTCGATGCTTCTTGCCCTTGAGGCAATAATTGTTTACTAAGCAGCGCTTCCGACACCGGTATCCAAATCCGAGAGAAATATTTAAGATGGCTGTTCCCAAGAAGAAAATTTCGAAATCGCGCCGCAACATGCGCCGTTCCCACGATGCCCTGAAGGCCAACACCTATGAGGAATGTTCGGCGTGCGGCGAATTGAAGCGTCCGCATCACGTTTGCGCCTCGTGCGGCCAGTATAACGGTCGCGACGTCGTAGACGCTGCCTGATCGTTCCAATCGCGCCTCACAGATAGGGATTGTTCCTTGAACACGCGCTTGACGCTTTCCCTCGACGCCATGGGTGGTGACAATGCCCCGGAAATGGTCATCGAGGGGATGGCGCTGGCGCTGGCCGATCTTCCCCATGTGGACTTCCTGCTGTTCGGTGACCAACGGCAGCTTGACCCGCTGCTTGCCAAACACAAGCGGCTGGAGGCCGTCTGTCAGGTCCGCCACACCGAAGATGTCGTCAGCAATGATGAAAAAGCCGGTGCGGCGCTTCGTTCCGGTCGTAATTCAAGCATGCGGCTGGCTATCAACGCGGTCGCCGACGGCGAGGCGGTAGGCGTTGTTTCGGCTGGAAATACCGGCGCGCTGATGGCCATGGCGAAGTTTGTCCTGAAAACACTGCCCGGAATAAGCCGTCCGGCAATCGCCAAAAGCTTTCCGACCATGCGCGGCGAAAGCCTGATACTCGATCTTGGCGCCAATGTTACCTGCGACGCCGATAACCTTGTCCAGTTCGCCGTGATGGGCGAGGTTTATGCGAGAAATAATTTCGGCATAGAAAAACCGTCAATCGGAATACTGAACGTCGGGTCCGAGCAGATGAAAGGCCATGAGTCGGTTCAACAGGCCTTTAATATCTTGCAAAACATAGACTTACCGATTCATTTTCATGGTTTTGTTGAAGGTGATGATATTGCCAAGGGGACCGTTGATGTTGTCGTTACGGATGGATTTACCGGCAATATCGCGTTGAAAACGGCGGAAGGTACCGCCAAGATGATCGGCGCCTTCCTGAAACAGGATCTTCTCAGTTCTACGATGTCCAAAATCGGCGCCATGCTGGCTAAACCGGCGCTCAAGAAACTCGCCATGCGTTTCGACCCAAGGCTGCACAACGGCGCCATGTTCCTGGGGTTGAACGGTATCTGCGTTAAAAGTCATGGCGGCGCCGATGCGCTTGGTTTTTGCAGCGCACTGAACGCCGCCGTCATTTTGATTTCGGAAAACCTCAACGGAGTCATCAAGGACGAAATGTCTCACGTTGAATATTCCATAGAAACGGCGTCACAGGATTAAT
This sequence comes from uncultured Thalassospiraceae bacterium, assembly GCA_964655005.1. GTDB lineage: Bacteria > Pseudomonadota > Alphaproteobacteria > Rhodospirillales > JABHCV01 > CAZZKE01. The sequence goes on from CAZZKE010000039.1 coordinate 3,079, forward strand.
GGCTTACCATTCGCGGATTATCGGTTGCGGGTCTTACCTGCCGGAAAGGATCATGACCAATGATGAACTGGCGGTCATGGTCGATACCTCCGATGAATGGATCGTCGCGCGAACGGGAATTCGCCAGCGCCATATCGCCGCCGATGGCCAGACAACCTCGGATATCGCCCTTGCCGCGTCCCGGCGAGCCATCGCCCATGCCGGGATCGGGGCTGACAGCATAGATTTGATCGTGCTGGCGACGACGACCCCGGATAACACATTCCCGTCAACCGCGACCAAACTACAGGCCCTCCTGGGCATCACGAAGGGCGCCGCATTCGATGTTCAGGCGGTTTGTTCGGGGTTTATCTACGCCTTGTCGGTCGCCGATAATTTCATAAAAGCCGGCCAGGCTGAAAACGTGCTGGTCGTCGGTGCGGAAACATTCTCGCGCATTCTCGACTGGCAGGACCGCGCCACCTGTGTCCTGTTTGGCGACGGCGGCGGCGCCGTGGTGCTAAGCCGTCGCGAAGGCGCCGCGAACCCCGAAATGAAATCCGGCGTGCTATCTACCCATCTGCATTCCGATGGCCGGTATGGCGACCTGTTATACGTCGATGGCGGGCCTTCGAGTACACAGACGGTAGGACATTTGCGGATGGCCGGCCGGGAAGTCTTTCGCCATGCCGTGGTCAATTTGGCCGCCGTTGTCGACGAGGCCCTTGGCGCCAATAACCTGACCCGCGACGATATCGATTGGCTGGTGCCCCATCAGGCCAACCGTCGCATTCTCGACAGTACCGCGCGCAAGCTGGGGCTTGGAGCGGACCGCGTTGTGGTGACCGTCGATCGCCACGCCAACACCTCGGCCGCATCGATTCCCCTGGCCCTTGATGAAGCGGTTCGCGATGGCCGCATCGAACCCGGCCACCTGGTGTTGCTGGAGGCAATGGGCGGCGGCTTTACCTGGGGCGCGGCGTTGCTGCGGTGGTAATAACGCCATTCTCTCCGCGCCGGCGGCAATCCAATTATTGAAAAACACAACCCTTTGATATTGACGGATTTATTCCGTAGATATACCCTTCCCTCTTGATCTGGCAGGTGGGGCTGAAAGTTATGTCTGGAAGAACCATAACCCGTGCGCAATTGGGGGAATCCGTATACCAGGAAGTAGGCCTGTCGCGGAGCGAGTCCACCGACCTGCTGGAGTCGGTCCTCAATCACATATCGGAGGCCCTGGCGAAGAACGAGACGGTAAAAATTTCCTCGTTCGGCAGTTTTTCCGTGCGCCAGAAGGGACAGCGGATCGGGCGCAACCCGAAAACCGGAGAAGAAGTACCGATCATGCCCCGCAAGGTCCTGGTCTTCCGCCCTTCACAAGTACTAAAAAACCGGATCAACGATAAACGACAACCCGGGTGATCCAGATGACACCGCATATTACGACTGACAACCGTAAAAAAAAATCCGCCGCGGCTTTCAGAACGATCAGCGAGGTCGCGGGCGAACTTGACTTACCGCAACATGTGCTGCGTTTCTGGGAAACCAAATTCCAGGCCATCAAGCCCATGAAGCGGGGCGGCGGCAGGCGCTATTATCGCCCCGAAGATATTGATCTTCTGCGTCGGGTCCGCAGTCTGCTATACGACGAAGGCTATACCATCAAGGGCGTTCAAAAATTGCTGCGCGGCGGCAAAAAAGTGGCACTACCGGAAGCGCCGGAACCATCGGGCAGCTTCATGGATAATGCAAAACGCGGGCAGTTGAAATCAATCATGGACGATCTTCTGGATATTCAGAAGCGCTTGCAGGCTTCCTGAAATAGCGCCATTGCGCTGTCTATAACTGGCCAGTATAGTGCGCCGTCTCTTACCCCCCACAAGAGGGGTGTTTGGCATTTATCCGGAGCGTGGCGCAGTCTGGTAGCGCACTACACTGGGGGTGTAGGGGTCGGAGGTTCGAATCCTCTCGCTCCGACCAATAAAGACCGGTGGAAACCTTGCTGGTTCCACCGGTTTTTTTTCGCAGTTCCGTAGCCAATTGGCGCTTGATATCTGGTTTTTCTGATGCCTTGTCCGCATAATACCTTTTTTATAAGCCTATCCGGACCATATATTAGTCATGAAAATTCAATCCCTTCGGAAGACAGGTAGCGGAAAGATAGATGTCTGAAGAAAAAAAGCTGCTTAAGCTTGCGGAAGAAAAATTACGGCAGTTGCAGGAAGAAAACGAACACCTGTCGTCTTCTTTCTTTGAGCTTATGGACGCTCAAAAATCGGAAGCGGAGCAGATGGTTCAGCTGACGGAACAACTGTGGGCGCTGGAAGAAGCCCTGGCCCAAAGCAGGGAGCTGGCCCTGGAGCAAATGGGCTTGATGAAATCGAAAATGGAATCGGTCAACGAATTCGTCAAGGACACGTTGGAGGCCGCCAACCGGAACGCTTCCAGCGCCGAGCTTGCGGCGCGTGTCTATGAAATGGCGCAGATCGCCGATCTCGATGATTTCGATGAAAAAATTGCCGAATTCAACAAAAACCTGGAAATCTCGACAAAATCGTAAATCGTGATATTTCTTGGGAATCTCAATATACAGACAAGGAGTTAGGGGATGAGCTGGCAGGGAAAGCTGTTGCGGGTTGACCTGACCACGCACACATGCACGAGCGAAGATATTAATATGGACTGGGCCCGGGAATTCCTTGGTCAGCGCGGTCTTGCGACCAAATACATGATGGCCGAAAGCGACCCCGCCGCCGACCCGTTGGCGCCCGGGAACAAATTGATCTTCGCCACCGGACCCCTGACCGGAACGGCGGCAACCACCGGAGGGCGCTATTCGGTGATTACCAAGGGCGCCTTGACCGGGGCCATCGCGTGTTCCAATTCGGGTGGATATTTCGGTGCGGAATTGAAATACGCCGGGTGGGATATGGTGATTTTCGAGGGGGCCTCGAAAAATCCGGTTTACCTGCTTGTTATCGATGACCATGCCGAACTGATAGATGCATCGGAATATTGGGGTAAATCCGTGTGGCAAGTGGAACCGGCGCTCAAGGCCCGCCATCAGGACCCGCTGATCCGGGTCGCCGCTATCGGTCGGGCCGGGGAACTGGGTGTCAGGTACGCCTGTGTCATTAATGACCTGGATCGGGCGGCAGGCCGGTCAGGGGTCGGCGCCGTCATGGGCTCGAAAAACCTGAAAGCCGTCGCCGTTCGCGGCACTATCGGGGTGACGGTCAGTGATCCGGAATCGTTTCTGCCGGCGGCTATCGCGATCAATCGGCGAATTTTGCAAAGCAAGACACGGAAACGACTGGAACGCAACGGCACCATGCCGATGATGGATGTGACCAATGCCTACGGCAGCCTGCCGACGCGAAACAACCGCGAGGTTCAGTTCGATGGCATCGACGCGGTCAATGTGCACGCCATGCAGGCCGTCCGGCAAACCGATGGCAAGCCCAACCTTAAAACCAACAAGGCCTGTTTCGGATGCAGCGTCGGTTGCGGCCGGGTCGCGGAACTCGATCCGACTCACTTCTCCATCGCCGACAGGAAGGACTATCCAAGAATATCCGGTGGACTTGAATATGAATCCGGATACTCCCTGGGCGCCATGGTCGGCGTTACCGATATCGAGGCCGCGACCTACGCCAGTTTTGTCTGCAATGAACAGGGTATGGATCCGATATCGTTCGGCGCTACCCTGTCCGCCGCCATGGAACTGTTCGAAACCGGCGCCCTGACCGAACAACAGACCGGAGGCGTCAAGCTAAATTTCGGCTCGGCGGAGGCGCTGGTCAAAATGGTCGAACTGACTGGAAATGGCGAGGGCTTCGGCATGGAACTCGGACTCGGGTCTCGATTGCTTTGTAAAAAATATGGCCATCCGGAATTCTCCATGGCCGTCAAGGGACAGGAAATTCCGGGATATGACGGGCGCGCCATGCAGGGCATGGCGCTGGCTTATGCGACCAGTAACCGGGGCGCCTGTCATCTCAGGGCGGCCCCTTACGGCGACGACTTCGAACGGGTCGAAACCGACGGCAAAGCCAAAATAGTCGTCGATACCCAGAATGAAACCGGTGTCGTTGATTCGGTCGGTATCTGCGCCTTCCCGGGATACGGCCTGGATGATTTTGCAACCTTGCTTACCGCCGCCTGTGATGTTGAATATTCGATTGAAAGCCTGGCCGCCACCGGCGAAAGGATATGGAATCTGGAACGTCAGTTCAACCTGGCCGCCGGATTTACCATGGAAGACGATACCGTGCCGGAACGGATGTTGCGGGAACCGGCAAAATCCGGCGCCGGCAAGGGCAGGGTGGTTGAATTGGATAAAATGCTGCCTGAATATTACGCCCTGCGAGGATGGGATGAAGTCGGCGTGCCGACCGCCGCGACGCTTGAAAGACTGGGGCTGTAGCCGGTCGGCAGGGCATGAAAATACGGCTCAGGTTTATCGTCGTCGAGGCTCCCGCCGGTCTTCCACGGCAAGCGGATGGATGTTCGGTAATTGATGTTGCCGATGGCCTGACGGTTAATCAGGCTTTGCAGTCCTTGGCGCTGCCCGATGGCGCGAACTACCTGACGCTGGTCAACGAAGACAGCGTTCCGGCTTCCGAGCGCCATGCGAGGCGTCTCCGGGATGGCGATCTGCTAACCGTTTTCAGCCCTATCAAGGGCGGTTGACGGACCCGTGGCGACTTTCTGAAAAAGTTGGGAAATCGGGGCTGTTTTTTCCTTTTACCCATTCATTTACCGCATGGCTCTTTCGTTTCCGGTTGACCACCCATTCCATAAGGATGCCGTAACACGGGCCGCTTTTGCGGGGCCGCATTTCATGAATGCCGGCGGCAAGATTGGCGGCCACGTTTGCCTGCTGGGTCAGCCAGTCGGTGATTTCCGGTTCGTTCAGCAATTTCATAAGGTGATCGCGCACCCGCCGCCATTGTTCACTGCGCGGAATTTGGGTGGTCACCGTGAACGGGTTGGCGATAAGCAATTCATGGATGACATCCCATTTACGCATCTGCAGTTCCGCCCAGTCGACCGCGGCGACCCTTGCGGTATTGCAGGATCGTTCCTGATTTCGTATTTCGGCGAGCAACCGGGGCATCATATATTAACTTCTTTCTATTAGAATTCCTTGATATGGGGGTATTGTTCGCAATCGGCAAATTGGTTTTTTTTATCAAAATTATCAAAAGGTTATGTCATGTCAGACAAAGATGAATACAAGGAATTACTGAAGCACAAGCGTTTTCTCGGCGAAGTGGAACAGGGAATCCGGTTCGCCAACAGCGAATTAATTCACCAAAAAATACCCACGCTCAACAAGGATACCATTCTCGCTTTTGCCGTCGCCGTCGGTCGGTTGCGGGCCAGTTATCTTGAGGCGGCCTTTAAATTGGGCCTGGATGAGACGGGAGAAATGCCGCAGCCGGAAATTGTCGAAGAACTAAAACGGCGACGGAAGTTATATGAAGAGGCCCGCATGGCCTTCGAAGCCCTGCGCGAGGCTATCGAAAAGGGCTATGTGGACGTGGACCTGATTACGCAGGAGGGCTGAAGCATAATTCAGACGGCTCAGGCCTGGGGCTTGTCCAGGCCTTCCTCGACGCTGTCGATAATTTCAAAAACCTTTTCCAGTCGCGCCAGCTTGAATACCCGGAACACCGGTTCGGTGACGGCGGCGACGTAAAAATTCATTCCCTTGTTGCGAGCCAGTTGAAAGGCTTCGAGCAAGCTGGCGACCCCGGAGCTGTCTATGACGTCGACACCCGACATATCGACGATCATGGTGCGGCCTTTTTTCAGGCCGTCAAGCATCACGTTTCTTGCCGTTGGCGAATGTTCCAGGTCGATTTCCCCGCTAAACGTAATGATAACGGAGTGGCCGTCAACTTTGGTGTCGTGCTGCATTGGTTTTCGCATCCCGAGCCTGAATTTCTTCCAAGGAATTTGACCCAAACTATAACAATGCCACGCCGATGTCCTGAAAATACCGAATTTTGCGCAAATTGTTTTGCTTGCGAACCGGTTGTCTGCCATGGCAGTTACAGTGCCGGTGCCTGCGCGGGTGTTATTTCTTGGTATTTTCCAATATCGCGCGACCGGAATCGGTTAATTTGCAGATGCTCCAATCCGGCTTCAAGGGGTTCTTAAACCAGGGCTCCGCCCAGCCTTTCCTGATGCAGCTACGGACCGTTCTGTCATTTATTTTTTGGCCATGATCGTCAAAAAGCGGAAGTTTGCCGCCCGGTTCCTCCGCACCCCGCATCAACCAACGAATTTGCGTTGTCGTCGCCTTGTCGGAACCATTTTTTTTGTGATTCTTTGCGGGCATTACCGGTTTTCCCCCAAGGCGTATGCTACGTCAGTATTATACGAATAAGCAACTTGGTATTAATATGTCAGTCAATCGGCCAGTTCGGATGATATCTGGTGGGCCAGATCGGCGGTTTCTTCCATATCTGAGTCAAAACCGGCCTTGATTGCGGCGGCCAGGGGCGGCAGCAGCTCGATGTCCTGTTTTCTGGGTTGGCCTGTGTTTGACGTGATCCTTTCGGTTACCTTGATCAGGGATTTACATAGTTCCGCAATGTGATCCAGGCCGGTGCCCAGCAGGCGGCGAGCGGTGTCGTGGGCGATGAAATTCAGCTGCCTGATTTGCCGGCGGGACAGATCGTCGTCGTCGCCGGCGTCTAGCGCCGCGATGATATGTTCCACAAGGTAGGATATTTGCACGGCGTGCCGTTTCAGTTTTTGCAGATTTATCTGCCTGACCGTGGTGGCAATTTTTTCCAGTGAATTCTTGTCATCCTGGATTCCCGATGCCTTTTCCATGAGGGTATTCGGAACTTCTACAAGCGGCACGGAGCCGCTACGGATTTTGCTGTCGTCGCGGCGGCTGGGGCCGATGTAATCGCTGGTCACCACAAATGGTTTTCGTTGTTCGATCAGGTTGGTTATTCGGCTTTTCATCTGTGTCGATGATATCGGCTTGGTAAGTAAATCGTCAGAGCCGGAATCGATAACCCTGCGGACCATTTTCTTTGTCGGTTCGGCGCTTAGCGTCAGGATGACCATAAAGGGATTATTGCCGATGTCGCCGTTGCGCAGGTCATGGACCAGGCGGCAAAAGTCGCCATCGGAAAGTTCGGCTTCACTGATAACCAGATCAGGCGCCGGATCGGTCAAGGAAGCCCTGATTTCTTCGAGCGTCGCCATCTGGCGGATTTTGCGTAAACCGATATTTCGCAATATGTCGAAAATCGTTTGCCGATAGGTATGATCCGAATCGGCCAGGACAGTGTCGATTTCATCGAATTTCAGTTTTTTTACCGGGTCCATGAATTCACCCCGAACGAGCCACCGCCCCGGTCCATTCGATCCTGCGTATGCGGAAATGTTCTATCCACCGGTAAGCTCGATGGAAGCGATGGCTTGCGCGGCGATGCCTTCATTCCTGCCGGTGAAACCAAGCCCTTCGGTGGTCGTCGCTTTTACGCTGACCCTGGTGGGGTCCATATCCAGGGTAATGGCGATAAATTCTTTCATGGCGGCCCGGTAGGGGGCTATTTTTGGATTCTCGCATATCAGGGTGATATCGATATTTACGATCCTCCCCCCAAGATCGGTAATCAGCTCGAAAGCTTTTTCGACAAAAATTGCCGACGCCGCATCGGTCCATCGGGGGTCGGTCGGTGGGAAGTAGTGCCCGATATCGCCTTCCCCGATGGCGCCGAGCAGGGCGTCGGTCAGGGCATGCAGGCCGACATCGGCATCGGAATGGCCGGCAAGCGAGGCGGTATGGGGAATCAGGACGCCACACAACGTGACGCTATTTCCGCTTTCGAAGCGATGCACATCGAAGCCGGTTCCCGTCCTGGTTTCCCGTCGGCGGATGTTCATATTGGCTAGCTCGGCCTGTCGCAGGTCCTGTTGCGAGGTGATCTTAACATTTTCCTCGCCGCCATCGACGGTAATTACGTCTAGGCCGGCGAACTCGGCAACCGCCGCGTCATCGGTCATTTCGCCGCCATGGGCGTTTTCCCTGGCGTGGCGATGGGCCGCCAGAATATCGCAAAAGCGAAAACCCTGCGGTGTTTGCGCGCGGACCAGCCGGGATCGGTCAACGGTCCCGGTAATGCCATTGCCGTGTCGTCGCTTCAGGGTATCGGTTACCGGCAGGGTCGGGATAACGGCGGCATGGTCGGATAATGCCGCCATAACGCGGTCGATGACGGGGTGACGGATAAATGGCCTGGCGGCGTCGTGGATCAGGACCAGGTTCGGGGCCTTTTCCGTCATGCTTTCAAGCCCGAGATAAACCGATTCTTGCCTTGAAGCGCCGCCATAAACCGGATCCAGCAAAACGGCGCCGGAGGATCCGGAAAATTCGGCTACCGCCCGATGGTAGATATCCAGGTCGTCAGGATGGATGACTACACGCAGTTCGCTAACGCCGGGATGATCGGCCAGAGCCTTCAGGGTCAATCCGATGATTGTCCGTCCCGACAGCAGACAGTATTGCTTCGGCAGGTCGCCGCCGAAGCGGCTCCCGCGTCCTGCGGCGACAATCAGGGCGGTGCACTTGTTCATGGCGGTATTATAACCAAGGAGTACTGACAAAAACTTATTGAAATTCTATCTGCAGCCCTTCAACGGGGCGCAGAGATCACCGCAACGGTCGCATCCCAGGGTTCCAATTCTGCATCATGCCCGCATCGAGCGCATGATGACAAGGATGAAAGCATGGCTTGGAGGGAAGGCCGAAATAGGATAAAAACCAGCCATGACGCAAGATTTTATTTTCGGCCTCGCGGCCTTCGCTTCGCTGCTGCCATCGGCCCTGTTCGCCGTGAAACAGGGGGCGGTGAACAGGGCCGCCGATGGCCGCAGCGCCATCTACTGGCTGACCCTGGCCGTCGCCGTCGCCGGACCGCTGTCCTGGGCCGTGGCACAAAGTTCCGGGGCCTGGCACACCGGCTTGTCAACGACTTTGTGGGTAACCATAGCGGCCAGCATGGTGTTGTTTGCGGTTATCGTCATGCTAAGCCCCACCGCCTGGCGCCTGACGCCACTGTTGACATCTTATATGGCGCTGCTGGCGCTGCTGGCGCTGGTTTGGCAACATGCCCCGGAAACCAAGCCGCTGGCGCCGAATGCCTTAAGCGGTGGCGCGGCGGGTTGGGTAGAGGCGCATATCCTGGTGTCGGTCGTGACCTATGCCCTGGTGACTATCGCCGCAATGGCGGCGCTTGGGGCGTTGTTGCAGGAAAAAGCCCTTAAAAACAAACGACCCACGGCCCTGTCGCGATTGTTACCATCGGTCTCGGAAAGCGAATGGTTGCTGGTCCGGCTGCTGGCCCTGGGTGAAATAGTCCTGGCCCTGGGCATGGCCACCGGCATGGCCACCCAGTACCGGGAAACCGGCGCCTTGATTATCTGGGATCACAAAACAATATTGTCTTTTAGTTCCTTTATCATCATCGCGGTATTACTGATTGCCCATTTCGTCAGTGGCGTACGGGGCCGGCTGGTGACCCGGATCGTGCTGGTCGCCTATCTGCTGCTGACTCTGGGGTATCCGGGGGTGAAATTCGTAACCGATGTGTTGATTGGATAAATCCCGTAATTGTGACATTTTTGCAGCATCGGCCTGTAATATGTTGCTTTACCGTCACAAATGCCCAATAAGTAGGCAGCGGTCTTAACTGGGCAAAGCGGCAATATTGAATGTCTATATCCATCGGCAACATGATGATCGATGACCCTGTGATATTGGCGCCCATGTCGGGCGTCAGCGATCAGCCTTTTCGTCGCCTGGTCAAGCGCTGCGGAGTTGGAATGGTGGTTTCCGAAATGATCGCCAGCAAGGCCATGGTCCGGGCCGCAAGAAAAACCATGCGGATGTCGTCCCATTGCGCCGATGAACACCCCATGGCGGTTCAGTTGGCCGGTTGCGAGCCCGAGGTTATCGCCGAGGCGGCCAGATTGAACGAAGACAGGGGGGCTTCCATCATCGACATCAATATGGGCTGCCCGGTCAAGAAGGTGGTCAGGGGAGAGGCCGGATCGGCCTTGATGCGCGACGAGGTGCTGGCCGGCAAGATTATGGCGGCGGCGACCCGGGCGGTGAAAATTCCGGTGACCCTGAAAATGCGGACCGGCTGGGATATGACCAACAGGAACGCTCCTGAATTGGCGAAAATCGCCGAAGATTGCGGCATTCAGGCGGTTACCATACATGGCCGTACCCGCAACCAGTTTTACAAGGGCAAGGCCGACTGGGCCTTTATCCGAACGGTCAAGGAAGCCGTTTCCATTCCGGTCATCGGTAATGGCGACGTGCTGAGCCCGGAAGACGCCAGGTCGATGCTCGATCAGTCCGGGGCCGACGGGGTGATGATTGGTCGGGGAACCTATGGTCGCCCATGGTTTCCCGGTCAGGTTATCCAATACCTGAAGACCGGTCGAAATTTGCCGGACCCTACCCTGCACGAGCAAATGTCGATGGTGCTGGAACATTATGATTCATTGCTGTCCCATTATGGCGTCCATGCCGGGGTACGCATCGCCCGCAAGCATATCGGCTGGTATTCAAAGGGCTTGAAGGGGTCGGCGGAATTCCGCGCCGCCATTAACGCCTGTGACGATGCCGAGAAGGTGGTGCGGATGATCCGTGGCTTTTATCGCCCCTTGATGGAGCATCTGGCCGCCTGATGGGAAAATCCTTGAAAGCCGTGGAAAAAGTGCCTTCAAGCGGGCCGGAAACACCGGCTGGCATCGTCATGGAACAGGTTTTAAACGCCCTGGCGGCGACCGTTGTCGTGGTCGACAGGCAGGGCCGGATTGCCTATGTCAACAATGCCGGCGAACAGTTTTTCAAGAGCAGTTCGAGCAGTCTGGTCGGCAAACGGATCGATGCCATGATCCCGAAAGACAGTCCGATGTTGAGCCTGATAAATCAGGCGCGATCCGCGGGGGCGCATGTATCGGAATACGGCGTCGCCCTGGAAACGCCACGGATCGGCGCACATTTCGTCAATATCCATGCCGGACCGGTGACCGAACAGCCAGGTATGGTGGCGCTTTCCATGCAGGAAAGGTCGATCGCCGATACCATTGACCGCCAACTGACCCACCGGGGGGCGGCGCGCTCGGTAACGGCCATGGCCGCCATGCTGGCCCATGAAGTCAAAAACCCGCTGTCGGGCATTCGCGGCGCGGCGCAGTTGCTGGAACAAAGCGTCGAGCCACAGGACAGGGCAATGACCCGGCTGATTCGCGATGAAACGGACCGTATCGTCGCATTGGTCGATCGCATGGATATATTTTCCGAGAGTGGACCGTTGCAGAAATCGGCGGTCAATATTCACCGGGTGCTTGATCGTGTTCGCAGGTTGGCCGAAAACGGATTCGCCAGGCATGTCCGGTTTATCGAAAACTATGATCCTTCGTTGCCTCCCGTTCTTGGCGAACGCGACCAACTGGTTCAGGTATTTCTGAACTTGATAAAAAATGCCGCCGAGGCGATCAGCATGGATCATGGCGGCGAAATTATCATCTCTACATCGTACCGCCACGGCATCCGTTTCGCCGTATCGGGCAGTGATTCAAAGGTCCATCTGCCGCTGATAATCAGTATTCAGGACAATGGCGAAGGCATCGCCGAAGATATCCAAAGCTACCTTTTCGATGCGTTTGTAACTTCCAAACCCAAGGGGTCCGGCCTGGGGCTGGCGCTGGTCGCAAAAATTATCGGTGAACATGGCGGAATTATCGAATTTGACAGCCAACCCAGGCGGACAATTTTCAAGGTCATGCTGCCCGTCGATAATGAAATGAGCGAGGAACTGCCATGAGCCGGCAAACCATCCTGATCGCCGATGACGATGCCGCCATTCGAACGGTGCTGACCCAGGCCTTAAACCGCGCCGATTACGATGTCAGGGCGGCCGCCAACGCCGCTACGCTGTGGCATTGGCTCAGCGATGGCGAAGGTGATCTGGTGATAACGGATGTCGTAATGCCCGACGAAAACGGGCTCGACCTGATACCCCGGATTCGAAAAATCCGGCCGGAATTGAAGATTATCGTCATGAGTGCCCAGAACACCCTGTTGACGGCCCTTAAGGCAACCGAGAGAGGGGCCTTTGAATATATCCCAAAGCCGTTTGATTTAGGTGAGTTATTGGCAATAATTAAACGAGCGCTAGAGGTCAAGACAAGACCCGAAGGGGGCTCTGGCGGTGATGACGATAGCGGCGAGGAATTGCCGCTGATCGGTCGTTCGGCGGCCATGCAGGAAATATACCGGACTCTGGCGCGTTTGATGGGAACCGATCTGTCGGTACTGATTACCGGTGAGTCCGGGACCGGCAAGGAATTGGTCGCCCGCGCCCTGCACGATTACGGCAAACGGCGCAACAATCCGTTCGTTGCCATCAACATGGCGGCGGTACCCAGGGATTTGATTGAAAGCGAGCTTTTCGGCCACGAAAAGGGTGCTTTTACGGGCGCCACGCAACGCAGTTCCGGGCGCTTCGCCCAGGCCGAGGGGGGAACGCTGTTTCTTGATGAAATCGGCGACATGCCGCCGGAAGCCCAAACCCGGCTGCTGCGTGTGCTTCAGGAAAGCGAATACAGCACCGTCGGCGGACGAACGTCTATCCGCACCAATGTCCGCATAGTAGCCGCCACCCATCATGATCTCAGGCGGCTGATTCGCCAGGGATTATTCCGCGAGGACCTTTATTTTCGGCTCAACGTGGTGCCCGTCAAGCTGCCGGCCCTGCGGGCGCGGTCCGAAGACATCCCGGAACTGGTACGCCATTTTATCCGCCGGTCAGAGGCCGAGGGCCTGCCCGGAAAAATTATTGATCCGTCCGCCATGGAACGCCTCAAGGCCTATCGCTGGCCGGGCAACGTCAGGGAACTGGAAAATCTGGTCAGGCGGTTAACGGCGCTGTATTCCCAGGAAATTATCCGCATCGACGTGATCGAGGCCGAACTGGCCGACACCACGACGCCGTCACCTGCCGGGGAGGCGAATTCCGATGGCCTCGGCGCTTCGATCGAGCAACACCTGATCGCCTATTTCGCGGCCCACGGCGATGCGCTGCCTTCGCCCGGACTTTATGACAGGGTCCTGAAAGAGCTGGAGCGACCGTTGCTGGCGCTGACCTTGCAGGCAACCAGGGGCAATCAGGTGAAAGCCGCCGATGTGCTGGGCCTCAACCGGAATACATTGCGAAAAAAAATCAGGGAACTGGACATTCCGGTGGTCAGGGGCGCCAAATGACCGATCAGGCCGACCGGCAAGGCCCGCATTCGACGGAACCGCTGATGGCGGCGTATGACCGTGTGTCGGCTTGGTGGCGGCTCTTCGGGCTCGGTCGGAAATCGGCTTTCGTATTGGCGGCGGCGGCGGCGGTATCGGGTTTGGCCACCGTCCTGACCATGACCGGATGGCAATCGACCCCGGACCCCGATCCCGATACGGTCCTGGTGCTGCTGTATCTTGACGCCGTCCTGCTGCTGTTGCTGGGGGTGGTCGTGGCCCGCCGGATGGTGGTGATATGGAGCGACCGCCGCCGTGGACAGGCCGGTTCCGGGCTGCACACGCAGCTTGTATTGATGTTCGGGCTGGTTGCCGTTACGCCGGCTATTCTGGTCGCTATTTTCTCAGCACTGTTCCTTAATTTCGGTATTCAAACCTGGTTTAGCGACCGTATCAGGACGGCGCTGGAGGCTTCGAACGCCGTCGCCCTGGCTTATTTGCACGAGCACCAGCAGAATATCCGCGCCGACGCCCTGATTGCCGCCAATGAACTCAATGCCGAAGCGCCGTTGCTGATGCTGAATCCGAAAATCTTCAACGAATACCTGTCGAAACAGGCGGACGCCCGATCGCTGTCGGAAGCGCTGGTTATCAACAGCGCCGGGCGTGTTCTGGCCCGGTCGCGCTTCAGCCAGTCTTTGGAATTTGATCTGGTTCCAAAGGCCATGCTCGATCAGGCGGCGGCCGGCGCGGTATCGATCATCACCACGGGCGATGACAAAAGGGTCCGCGCCGTGATCCGGCTAAGGGGGTTCGCCGATGCCTTCCTGCTGGTCGGTCGTTTCGTCGATCCCAAGGTTCTAGATCACATCGAAAAAACCCGGGGCGCCGTGGCTAAATACCGCAATCTTGAGAAAAAACAGGGCGGTATCCAGATAACCTTCGTGATGATATACGGCCTGGTGGCGATGATGTTGCTGATGGTCTCGGCCTGGATCGGATTGACCCTGGCGGGGCGATTGTCGCGTCCGATCAGCAGCCTGATTTCGGCTTCCGAGCGGGTCCGGGGCGGCGACCTGAGTGTGCGGGTCGACGAAACTAACGGCACTGACGAAATCGGCAATCTGGGCCGCTCTTTCAATAAGATGACGGCACAACTGCAAAGCCAGCAACAGGTGCTGGTCGAGGCCAACCGGATGCTTGATGAGCGGCGGCGGTTCACCGAAACCGTGTTGACCGGGGTCTCGGCCGGGGTTATCGGCCTTGATAGCGAAGGCCGTATCCATCTGCCGAACAGGTCGGCGTCGGATCTGCTTGGCCGCGATCTGGAACAATCCGCCGCCGCCCCGCTCGGCGACATTGTCCCGGAAATGGCCGATCTTCTGGACAGCGTCATGAAACGTCCGGAACGGTCGCATCAGGATGAAATCCAGATTACCCGAGACGGAAAATCTCATACCCTGCATGTCAGCATAGCGGCGGAAAAACTGGGCGGCGATATTCTCGGTTACGTCGTTACCTTCGACGATGTGACTGACCTTTTGACGGCGCAGCGAACGGCGGCCTGGGCCGATGTAGCGCGGCGCATCGCCCACGAAATAAAAAACCCGCTAACGCCGATCCAGCTTTCCGCCGAGCGGTTGAAGCGAAAATACCTGGATAGAATTACCGATGACCGGGAAACGTTTTCTTCCCTGACCGATACCATCGTTCGCCAGGTCGAAGATATCGGTCGCATGGTCGATGAATTTTCATCTTTCGCACGAATGCCCATGGCCTCGTTGAAAAACGAAAATCTGGTTGATATCTGCAAGCAGTCGGTACTTCTGGAACGTAACCGGCAACCCGAAATTACCTATAAACTGAATATCCCGGACCTGCCGCTGATGTTGCGATGCGACCGGCGGCAAATTGGCCAGGCGCTGAATAATCTTTTGAAGAATGCCGCCGAGTCGATAACCGAATCGGGTGCCGATAGCGAGGCCGGCAATACCGGCGGTCGGATAAGTTGTTCGATCAGCACGGAAACCGGAAAAGATGGCGGAAAACTGGTTGTATTGGTCGTCGAGGATAACGGTAAAGGACTGCCGAAAGAGGCCCTGAATCGCCTTACGGAACCATACGTAACGACCCGTGAAGGCGGCACCGGGCTTGGCCTGGCGATTGTCAGAAAAATAATGGAAGACCATAATGGCGACCTGCAACTGGAGGACCGCGCCGAAGGCGGTGTACGGGCCAGGTTGATATTCCGGTCCGGCGGCGAGGAAAGTCCGGAAAATTCAGGCGGTCAGTTCGATGGCATCCGGTCGATAGGAGGCAAGGCGCATGGCGCATGATATCCTGATTGTCGATGATGAAGCCGATATCCGGTCGCTGGTCAGCGGTGTCCTGGAAGATGAAGGATATCAAACCAGAGACGCCTGGGACAGCGCATCGGCTTTCGGCGCAATCGAGCAGCGTCGCCCCAGCCTGGTCATCCTGGATATTTGGCTACAGGGCAGCGACCTGGATGGCATTCAAATTCTTGAACGGGTCTGTAACGAAAATCCGGGAATTCCGGTAATCATGATGAGCGGTCACGGAAACATCGAAACTGCGGTGACCGCTATTAATATCGGGGCCTATGATTTCATCGAGAAACCATTCAATTCAGATCGCCTGCTGCTCGTCGTCAAACGGGCCATGGAGGCCTCAAAACTGCGTCGGGAAAATGAAGAACTAAGGGTGCGGGCCGAAATATCCGATGAATTGATTGGTAAATCTTCGGTCATCAATCAGGTCAGGCAAATAATTGACAAGGTCGCCCCGACCAACTCGCGGGTCCTTATTTCCGGCCCGGCCGGGTCCGGCAAGGAAGTGGTTGCCCGTTTGCTGCATGACAATTCACTGCGCGCCGGTGGGCCATTCGTCGTGCTGAACTGCGCATCGATGGCGCCGGACCGGGTTGAAACGGAACTGTTCGGAACCGAGGCGAGCGATGGCGATGAGGCATCGAGAAGGGTCGGCACCTTCGAGGCGGCGCACAACGGGACGCTCTACCTTGATGAAATAGCGGACATGCCGATCGAAACCCAGGGCAAGATCGTCCGGGTCTTGCAGGAGCAGATATTCGAACGGGTCGGCGGTGTCACCAGGGTCAATGTCGATGTTCGTGTGGTGGCCTCAACCAGCAGGGATTTGGTGGCGGAGATGTCGGCGGGAAATTTTCGTGAAGACCTGTTTTATCGATTGAGCGTCGTCCCCATCGAAGTGCCGCCATTGAGCGCGCGGGTTGAAGACGTGGAAATACTGGCGCACAGTTTTATTGCCCGGTCTTCCGGATCGACCGGACATCCGCCCCGGCGCCTTTCCAGCGGCGCCATAGCGGCCTTGCAGGCTTATCATTGGCCAGGCAATGTCAGGGAACTTAGAAATGTTATTGAACGCATGCTGATAATGACATCGGGCGATCCTGCCGAGCCGATCGGGGCCGATATGCTGCCGTCCGATATTGGGGGTAAAGAGGCGATATCCGGGACTATTGAGGACCTGAACGAAATCATGAGCTTGCCTCTGAAAAAGGCCCGCGAGGCGTTCGAGCGTGAATATCTGAATTCCCAGGTTGCCCGTTTTGGCGGAAATATTTCCCGCACGGCGGCTTTTGTCGGGATGGAGCGGTCGGCGCTGCATCGAAAAATGAAATCGCTTGGCATTCAGTCAAAAGGCGGCAATTATCCGGGCGTTTCGGATAACGAAACGCAATCCGAAGCATGATAACCGGGTATCTGATTTTGCCGGGCGGTCGGGAAGAAGGAAGCATTTCATGAAAGTGATTGTCTGCGGCGCCGGTTTGGTCGGTTCTAACATCGCCCGGCATTTATCCATGGAAAACAACGATGTAACCATCGTCGACCAATCCGCCGAACTGGTTCGGCGAATAACCGATACTATTGATGTGAACGGCGTCGTCGGCCACGCTTCCCATCCTGATATTCTGGAACTGGCCGGCGCCTCCGATGCCGACATGATTATCGCCGTCACCTATGCCGATGAAGTCAACATGGTGGCCTGTCAGGTCGCCCATTCACTGTTCGACGTGCCGACCAAAATCGCCAGAATCCGGCACCAGAGTTATCTCCAGCCGATGTGGGCGAACGTGTTTTCCCGTGACCATCTGCCTATCGATGTGATTATTTCGCCGGAAATTGAAGTCGCCAGGGCGGTGACCCGGCGGTTGCAGGTGCCGGGCGCCTTCGAAATGATCCCGCTGGTCGATGACAAGGTCAGATTGCTTGGGGTGCGATGTGAAGAATCCTGCCCGCTGGTTCAGACGCCGCTGAAGCAACTGACGCAGTTATTCCCCGATTTGAATATCGTCATCGTCGGCCTGATGCGGGATAACAAGCCGAGCGTACCGAGCGGCGACGATCAGATGCTGCCTGGCGATGAGGTTTATTTTGTCGTCGAAACCAGTCATTTGCCGCGCGCCATGGCCGCTTTCGGCCATGAAGAGAGCGAGGCCCGGCGGCTGCTGATTTTTGGCGGCGGTAATATTGGCCTGTTTCTGGCGCAACAGATCGAAAATGAATTTCCCTGGGTCAAGGCGAAAGTCATCGAATCCGATAAAGACCGCGCCGAGGCCATATCCGGCGAATTGGACAGGACGATTGTGCTGAACGGCGATGTGCTCGACCACGATGTCCTGGAAGAGGCCAATATCGGGGCCACGGAAACCGTGGTCGCGGTAACCAACGACGACGAAACAAATATACTCGCCTCGCTACTGGCCAAGCGCATGGGGACACAGCGCGTCATCACCCTTATCAACAAGGGAACATACGAGCCCCTGGTGGCTTCATTGGGTATCGATGTTGTGGTCAGTCCACGGCATATTACGGTCTCGACCATTCTTCAGCACGTCCGGCGCGGGCGCATCCATTCCGTCCATACCATCAGGGAGGGATTCGGTGAATTGATCGAGGCCGAAGCGCTGGAAACATCTTCACTGGTCAACAAGCCGTTGCGCGAAGTGAAGCTGCCGGCCGGGGTAATGCTTGGCGCCATCGTCAGGGGCGATGAAATCATCAAGCCGCGCGGCGACGCCGTTATTCAGGTCAAGGATCGTGTCGTTTTGTTCGCCGCCGCCGATGCAATCCGCAAGGTAGAGAAACTGTTTTCCGTGCAACTGGAATATTTTTAGGTCTGTCATGTCATGTCGCGAATCGCCTATGTAAACGGGTGTTATGTGCCCCACAACAACGCCGCCGTTCACATCGAAGACCGGGGCTATCAATTTTCCGACGGCGTTTATGAAGTTATCGCCGTGCACAAGGGGGTATTGATCGACGAGGCCGGGCATATGGTCCGCCTGGAGCGGTCCCTGCGTGAATTGGAAATTGCCTGGCCGGTGGCTCCCCGGGCTCTGGGCGGCATCATGCGCCAGGTGGCCAGGCGTAATCATATCCACGACGGTATTGTATATTTGCAGATAACCCGTGGCGTGGCGCCCCGTAACCATGCCTTTCCGGATCATCAAAACAGCGCCCTGGTAATCACCGCCAGGCGGGGGGCGCCGTTCGACCCGGAACAGGCCAGGCGGGGGGTCGATGTCATTACCATACCCGAAATCAGATGGCGGCGGCGGGATATCAAGACCATATCGCTGCTGCCGAACTGCCTTGGCAAGCAACAGGCGGTCCGGGCCGGCGCCTATGAGGCCTGGTTCGTGGATGACCAGGGCCTGATTACCGAGGGAACATCATCGAACGCCTGGATCGTCGGCGCCGACGGGGTGCTGAGGACCCGCCACGTCGGCAACCAGATACTCAACGGCATTACCCGGATTTCGGTGCTGAAAATAGCCGCCGACCTGGGCCTTGAATTCGCCGAGGAAGCGTTTTCAGTTCCTGCCGCGAAGGCGGCGCGGGAGGCCTTCGTGACATCAACGACATCGTTCGTCAAAGCGGTGGTGAAAATTGACGGGGGTGCGGTGGCCGATGGAAAACCGGGCGAACTGGCGGCGACATTGCTTGATCGGTATGGCCAACACATGAATCGGCAACTGGCGGATGTTCAATGAGCGGGGCGGGTAAGCCGGAGGCGATTATTTTCGACTGGGACAATACCCTGGTCGATAACTGGGAGGTCATCAGCACCGCCATGAACGCCACGTTGACACGCTATGGAATGGCCCCGTGGACGGTCGCCGAAACCACCCTGCGGGTCCGTAAATCGCTACGGGACGGATTCCCGATATTGTTCGGCGAACACTGGCGCGAAGCCAGAAAGGTCTTTTATGAAAATTTTGAAGCCTTTCATCTGGAAAAACTGGTGCCGCTACTGGGCGCGGAAGAATTGCTTGCCGATTTGACGGCGCAGGGAATTTATCTGGGTGTGGTCAGCAACAAGCAGGGATCGTATCTCAGGCGAGAGGCCGAGTATCTGGGCTGGGAAGGATTTTTCGGTAAAATCGTCGGCGCCAATGATGCCGAAAACGATAAACCGGCGCCGGACCCCGTTCATCTGGCGTTATCGGCCGGACCACTTGCGGCAGGGGCCGGGGTGTGGTTCGTCGGTGATGCCGATATCGACATGGAATGCGCCATAAATGCCGATTGTGTGCCGGTGCTGCTGCGAAAGCTGGCCCCCGCCAGCAACGAATTCAAAACAGCAGAGCCTGTTTATCACGTTGTGGAATGTCGGGAACTAGGCAAGTTGATTAATTCAATGTAAAGTATAGCCCGGCCTAGGCGGATACGATACGATAAGGAAACGGTCGGACCGCGCCGTGGCCGGGGGATAAAAACCAAACAGGGAAGATGCTTCGCAGGGTGCGAGGTTTATGAAACTTGTCAACGAAGGGGTTGAGTCATGTCACCCGAAAAAACACAAAATGTACAAGATGTCTTTCTAAATTATATCCGTAAAAACAAGACTTCCGTTACTGTCTTCCTGGTCAATGGGGTAAAGTTACAGGGGATTGTCACATGGTTCGATAACTTCTCGGTGCTGCTGCGTCGGGATGGGCATACCCAGTTGGTCTACAAACACGCCATATCGACGGTCATGCCGGCCGAGCCCGTGCAGCTATTCGAGCCCGACAAAGGCAACGAAGCGGAATAACATCGCGGTATACAGGACGGAATTGAGCGCCTCGAAAAAAAACAAGGCGGGTTGGGACGCCACCCGGCAAGCGGAAAAGGATTGTTGTTTAATAATCCACCCGTTCTTGCGGCGGATGGGAGGGGATAGCCGTTCGCCGGAAGCCCGGCTTGACGAGATCGTCGGCCTGGCGATGGCTATCGATCTCAACATCGCGCATGCCGAAATAATAACCGTTTCCAAGGTGCGGCCTTCGACCCTGTTCGGCAAGGGCGCGGTCGAACAAATCGGCGACCGGATCGCCGGGCGGGAAGGGGGTATCGACATAGCCGTTATCGACGCCCAGTTGACGCCGGTGCAGCAACGTAACCTGGAACGCGCCTGGAAGTGCAAGGTCATCGACCGGACCGGCCTGATTCTGGATATTTTCGGAGAGCGGGCGGCCACCCGCGAAGGACGGTTGCAGGTCGAACTGGCGTCACTGACCTATCAGCGGTCGCGGCTGGTTCGAAGCTGGACCCACCTGGAACGCCAGCGCGGCGGCGCCGGTTTCATGGGGGGCCCGGGCGAAACCCAGATCGAATCCGACCGCCGGCAAATCGACCAGCGGATAACCCGCCTGAAGATCGATCTGAAAGACGTTAAAAGAACACGCGAACTGCATCGTCGGGCGCGGCGCAAGGTTCCTTACCCCATAGTCGCCCTGGTTGGTTACACCAACGCCGGTAAATCGTCGCTGTTCAACCGCCTGACCGATGCCCGGGTCGGCGTCAAGGACCAGTTGTTCGCGACCCTGGACCCGACCATGCGGGAATTGAAATTGCCATCGGGGCGGTCGGTCGTGCTGTCGGATACGGTCGGCTTCGTTTCCAATTTGCCGCACGAACTGGTGACCGCCTTTCGCGCCACCCTGGAAGAAGTAACCGAAGCGGACATCATCGTCCATGTACGGGATTGCACACACCCTGACACCGAGGCGCAAAAGGCGGATGTCCTGAACGTTTTGAAGGAACTTGGCATAGAAGACAGTTCCGTCCCGATGATCGAAGTCCTGAATAAAATTGATGCGCTTGCTGATGAAGACAGAAGCATCCAGATCAAATCGGCGGATCGGTCCGGTGGAACGTTGTTTGCGCTTTCCGCATTAACCGGCGAAAGGTGTCAAATCCTGACGGAAGACCTGGACCGGCGGATCACCGCATCATATGTCATCCGGACCATCGACCTGCCGCCGGCCGATGGCGCCATGCTGGCCTGGCTGTACGACCATGGCGATGTTCTGGAAAGGCGGGATGACGATCAGGGAATGCACCTGCTGGTCCGTCTCGACCCGATCAACGCCTCGCGTTTCGATATTCAGCGGGCCGGGCGCCATGTCCCGGCCTGATCCTCAAGCGGTTATTCAAATTATCGGCGATTGCGCCAGGATAAATATCCTGCCCCGGTTCCGGCAACTGGCGGATCGGCATATCAGTGAAAAATCGCCGGGCGATCTGGTCACTATCGCCGATCTGGAATCGGAACGTTATCTGGAAGCCGCCCTTACCGGGTTGGTTGCCGGCAGCCGCTGTGTCGGCGAGGAAGCCGCCGAAGGAAACCCCGATATTCTAAAACGGCTTCGAGAGGAAGCCCCGGTCTGGGTTGTCGATCCCCTGGACGGTACCCGGAATTTCGCACATGGGCGCGAGCCCTTCGCCATCATTGTCGCTTACTGCCGGGGCGGAGAGACCCTGATGGGATGGATCCATAATCCGCTTAGCGGGCGTACGGTATGGGCCGCCAGGGGGCAGGGGGCGTGGTCCGGCGGCGGCGAAAAATTACAAACGGCGTCCGTCGACGATCCGTCGGCCATGAAAGGTTCGCTAAGCGCGGCGGCCGCGAAAAACATGCGGAAACACAAGGACGCGCCGGAAAATATTACCAGGGTCGGCTGTGTCGGCCAGGATTACATGGATCTGTCATGCGGATCCCT
The DNA here is from genome assembly GCA_964655005.1 of uncultured Thalassospiraceae bacterium. Lineage (GTDB taxonomy): Bacteria > Pseudomonadota > Alphaproteobacteria > Rhodospirillales > JABHCV01 > CAZZKE01. The sequence continues at coordinate 25,404 of CAZZKE010000039.1, forward strand.
GCATTTCGCCCGCTATGCGGTCACCTTGAAACCATGGGATCACGCCGCCGGTGTGCTTATTCATCAGGAAGCCGGAGGGTATGGCCGGCTGGTCGGATCGAACCGGCCATACCTGCCGGATATGGACCCCGAGGCCGCCCGAAACGGCAAGCAGGTCCTGTTGCTGGCCCCGGATGCCGAAAGCTGGCGGCGAATCGGAAAAATGACCGGGGATTTACAGGTTTGAAACGGGAATTTTCAATCAGGGAGAGACGCCAATGGAACCAAGAAAACTAGCCTTCATCGGCCTCGGCGTCATGGGCTACCCCATGGCCGGGCACCTGATCAAGGCCGGGCACGAAGTAACCGTCTATAACCGGACCGCGGCCAAGGCCGAGGCCTGGGTCAGGGAACACGGCGGGGCCGGGGCCGAGACGCCGGCCGCCGCCGCCGAGGGCAAGGATATGGTGTTCGCCTGCGTCGGCAATGACGACGACTTGCGCGGCGTCACCTTCGGCGAACAAGGCATTCTGGCCGGCATGGACGAAGGCGCCGTTTTTGTCGACCACACCACCGCTTCGGCCGAGGTGGCGAGGGAAATTTACGCGGCGGCAAAAAAAACCGATAAACGCTTCCTCGATGGTCCGGTTTCCGGCGGTCAGGCCGGGGCCGAAAACGGCGCCCTGACGGTTATGCTGGGTGGCGATCAAGATGCTTTCGATCTGGTCGCGCCGGTAATCGCGGCTTACGGCAAGGCGGTGACCCTGCTTGGCGCGTCCGGGGCCGGCCAATTGACCAAGATGGTCAACCAGATTTGCATTGCGGGGCTCCTGCAAGGGTTGGCGGAAGGGCTTAATTTCGCCGGACTGGCGGGCCTGGACGCGAAAAAGGTCGTAGAGGTGATATCCAAGGGCGCGGCGCAGTCGTGGCAAATGGAAAATCGCGGCTATACCATGATCGATGACCGGTTTGATTTCGGCTTCGCCGTCGACTGGATGCGCAAGGATCTGGCGATTTGCATCGCCGAATCAAAAAACAACGGGGCGCCGATTCCGGTTACCGAAATAGTCGCCGGTTATTATGAAAAAATTGCCGAAAGGGGTGGCAACCGGTGGGACACATCAAGCCTGATCCGGCTGCTGAAAGATTGACTATCGCAAATTAAACGACAGCGACGGGGCCGGATCGAAGGGGCTTTTGATGTTCCAGATATAAATCTTGTTGCGGCCTTTTCCCTGCTTGACCTTGTTGGCGTTGTGTTTGATTACCCGGGCGTCGGTCTTTATGCGAAGCTGCCCCTTCATGCCCAGGCCGGCGTCAGTCAGCCGCTTGGCGTTGATTTTCGAAATTTGCTTGCCCTGGACGGTGACCAGGGCTTTTTTCTTGTTATAGGATATTGAAAACATGTTTTCGTTGCGGCGCACGAACGAAACCATCTTGGAAACCAGAATATCGCCTGATTTCTCCCACTTGACCTTGAAGTGACCCTGCCTGAAATAACTGAACTCCTTGGTCGCCGAATCCCGCCCGAAGTCGGTTTCCAGGATTTTGACCTTGGCGGCCTCTTCCTTGCGGGTCAGTTTTCCGGCCCTGATGGCGTTAAACAGGTTGATTTCGGCCAGATAGCCTTCGAACACGATGGAATAAAAGCCGCTGCGGCTGATGTCTATCTCCGCATCGAAGCTGGCCGGCAGATAGCAACTGCTCAGGCCGAATATTACAAACAGCGCCAGAACGGATTTTTTCATGAGGGCCATATTAAGGCGAAGTCCTGGATTTTGCGAGCGGCCACAGGTTTTCCATTTCATCCAGGCTGCTTTGTTCGGGGGTTTTTCCTTTCTCACGAAGCATCTCTTCGACCATGCGGAAGCGGCGTTCGAATTTGGCGTTGCCGTGGCGCAAGGCGGTTTCCGGGTCGATGTTTAGCTTTCGGGCCAGGTTTACACAGGTAAACAGCAGGTCGCCCAATTCGTCTTGCAGCCGGTCCGGATCGCCGCCGGAATTCATTTCCACCACCAGTTCGGCGGTTTCCTCGTCGAATTTGTGCAGTACGTCGGCGGCCTGATGCCAATCGAAGCCGACCCGGGCGGCGCGTTTTTGCAACTTCAGCGCCCGGGTCAGGGCCGGCAGGCCGGTAGTGACGCCATCCATGGCGCTGTGGCGGCCCTTGTCGCGCCGCTCCGCCGCCTTCAGGGATTCCCATGACGCCGTCTGGGCTTCGGCGGTGTGGATTTCGGCTTCCCCGAAGACGTGGGGATGGCGGCGAACCAGTTTGCTGGAAATAGCCGCGACCACGTCGTCGAATCCGAAACTGCCCTGTTCTTCGGCCATGCGGGCGTGGAAGACCACTTGCAGCAGTAAATCGCCCAGTTCATCGGCCAGGGCGTTCATATCGCCCTGGTCGATGGCCTCGGCGACCTCGTAGGCTTCTTCGATGGTGTGCGGGGCGATGGTCGCGAAGGTTTGCTCGATATCCCATGGGCAGCCTTTTTCAGGATCACGCAGCAGCGCCATAATTTCGATCAATCGTTGTACGGGCATGGGGCAGGGGTCCTATACGATCAATTGTCGCTCGACAAGGCAGGCTTCCAGATCGGAAATGCTGTCAAGAACCACATCGGCGACGGCATTTAGTTCATCATGGCCCGATGTGCCCGTCAACACCCCGACCAGTAGGCCGGCACCGGCGGCCCGGCCCATGGCCATATCGTGATAATTATCGCCGATAACGGCAATTTCGGCGACGCCAAGGCCGGTTTTCCGGCAAAAGGCGAAGACCGGCGCCGGGTCTGGTTTGGGCGTGGGGCCGCTGTCGTAACCACAGATAAATTCAAACCGGTGCAAGATATTGAACGGCGTAAGGGAGATCATGGCGCCTTTTTCACTGTCGGCGGTGACCAGGCCCAGTTTCATTTGACGTTTGGCGAACAGCTCAATGACCTCGTTCAGGCCATGCACCGCCGTCGATCGCTCGGCTAAATCGATGTGAAATATATCGTCGATAAGATCGGGCAGGTTTTGCTGTCCGTGGTCGGGAAAAATATGTTCGAAAGCGTCCGCTATCTCGACCGCCGTACCGGCCGCCAGATACGATCCGGGCCGGACCCGGTCGGTCTCGGGGTCCTGTCCGGCATGGTCCAGCATTCTTTCCGCCAACCCGATATCGCCACCGGCGATGTGAAGCGCGGCGGCGCGGTTCAACGACGCCCAAGTCTGCTGATAATCGAGCAGGGTGCCGTCTTTATCAAACAGGAGGCCCTTGATAGTCATTCGTCACCATTTCGATAATCGCATAATGTATATTATGGAAAATTATATTTTTTTATTTGTAATAAGATA
>CAZZKE010000040.1:0-26878 GCA_964655005.1 uncultured Thalassospiraceae bacterium
GGCTTCTCTCCTACCCGAAGGACTGCTGTGACGATCTCTATGGGTCATTCTTTCTACAATTTGGTATTAGGGCCGGGCGCATTCGGCCTCGCGGTGCTGATTACGATTTCGCTGACCGGATGCACGCTCGAGCGAGCCTCGGTAACGCCGGAAGGTTTGCTCACCGTTCTCGGCCCCCTTCCCGGTTTTTCGACCGATGAACTGCCCGACGACTGGGCGCTTGAAAGCGACGGCGACATAGGGCGTCAACAGCTTCGCGTGGTCACCAAAGACGGCTTGCCGGCGCTTCGCATCGCCAACGGCAAAAGTTCGTTCATCGTCGTCAGGCGTACCAAGGCCATGCTGTTGTCCACACCTTTTTTGAGCTGGTCATGGAATATCGAGCCACCCTCGGCGCCGGGATTTCATCCGGTACGGGTAATCGTCGGATTTTATGGCGGCAACCCGGCCAGCGGCAGTTGGGGGGGGCAACCCCTGCAAAGGCTGGGCAGCCAACTGCCGCCCCACGACCGGGCGATTTCGCTGACCTGGGGTGAATCCGCCTTGCAGCGGGGCGCCCTTGATCTGCCCACCGGTTCATCCGCTCGCGCCGCCCCCAGGTACACGGTGCGCGGCGGTCGCGAAAATGCCGGCACATGGTGGCTGGAAACCGTCGATCTGGCGGAATTATACGCCCGCGCCTGGCCGGATGACGACGCCAGTCGCGCCCAGATCATGTTCATCGGCATCGCCGCGCCGGGCGGTCGCCGACCGGCGCCGGCTTACATTTCCGGAATACTGCTCTCGCGTTAGTGACTTGTAACAACGGCCAAGCTGACGCATTCTGTCGCCGAATATGTTGCAATAGCAGACGGAACGGAAACGCCTCTCATGACTATTCGTGGAACATTTTTTGCCGCCCTGGCCGCCATCGTGTTAATCGGCATAAGCTTTTCGGCGAACACGGCGACCGGACAAACATTCGATAAGGACCAGCAAAAGGCCATCGAAACCATTATCCACGATTACCTGCTGAACAATCCCGAGGTGCTGCTGCAATCGATGACCGAATACCGTCGGCGTCAGGAACTATCGAAACAAAACCAGACGGGACAGAAACTGTCCCAGCTATCCAGCATCTTGATGGATAATCCGGGATCGCCGGTCGGCGGCAACCCCGATGGCGACATAACAATTGTCGAATTCTTCGATTACCGCTGCCCTTATTGCAAAAAAGTATTTCCGACCGTTCAGAAATTGCTGAAAGAAGATGGCAATATTCGCTATGTGTTCAAGGAATTTCCGATCCTGGGTCCGGTATCGCTGATCGCCTCTCAGGCGTCGCTGGCCATGTGGTCCATCGACCCCGGCAAGTACATAATATTTCATGAATCCGTGATGAGATCCCGTGGCCAGCTTGACGAGGGCCGGATATTCAAATACGCCGAACGGGCCGGATACGATACCGCGCAGGTACGCCGCAAAATGAAGGACCCGGCGGTGCAAAATGAAATCGCGACAAATTCCAGGCTGGCCAATGAACTTGGTATAACCGGCACGCCGGCGTTCATTATCGGCGACCAGATAGTGCCCGGCGCGGTCGATTTGGCAACCCTGAAACAACTGGTGCGGGCGGCCCGAAAATAATACCAAGGATCACTGATATTAGTCGCTATTTCACTTTCAAAATAGAAAAATGGAAACCCTTGCTGTCTTCGATAAGCAGCAGCAGTGATTTTCGTCCCAGTTTTTTGGCTTCCTTATACATTTCGGTCAACTGCTCCGGATCCCACACCGGCTTCTGGTTTATCTGGCTGATTACCTGTCCCCGGACCAGGTCGAGCCCCCGGCTTTTTTCGGGATCTATCAGGGTAATGATAATCCCGTTCGAACCCCAGCGCAGGGCGAAGCGTTCGCGGATTTTTGGTGTCAGCGCGGCGACGGTAATACCAATTTCCGGAAACGCGGCGAATTTTCCCTTTTCGATTCGCCAGGCCGGCGACCACGGTTCGGTCCTGATCGTCACCTGATACATTTTACCCAGCCTTAGCAGGGTGACCGGAATATCGGCGCCGGCGGAAAAGGATTTCACCTTGATCACCAGGCGTTCGAAGGTATCGATATCGGTTCCGCCAAATTTCAAAATCAGGTCGCCACGCCTGATGCCGGCCCAGTCGGACGGCCCCCCCAGATAGACATCCCGGACCAGGACTCCCCGGCCCTTATCGTAGCCAAGGGCGGCGGCGGCGGCCCTCGAGATACCCTGGACCTGCATCCCGACAAACGCCGGTTCGGCGGACTGTACGGGGGACGCTATCGCCGCCGCCACAATCAGCATAAAGACCGAAAAACAGATTTTATTCAGCATTCATCTAACGCCGTCCCTAAAAAAAAAGACCGGGTCAACAACTGGGCGACGGGAGTTCTTCCAGCTTGCTCATTTTCAGAATAACCGAAAAATCCTGATAGTCGAGCAGCAGCCATGGCGCTATGCCATTATCGAGTTGCAGCGCTTCGACCTCGTATTCCGGCACCGCCGTCCGGCTGTCCAATTTATAGAACGCCATGCGAATCTTCCAGCCCGGACGGTCAACCAGAGGGCCCAGGGCCCGGGCGCTGTCCTCGCCAATCACGTCGGCGGCCCGCTGTTTGCGGCCGATGAAGGCGGTTACTTCCTGCGGGCCGCCATCATCGGAGCCATCGAACACGAAGGCGGTAGCCAGACGATCACCGGCCTGCGCCCGATCGATCAGGAACGCCGTGTGGCCGAGGGGAAATTTGGCGCCTTGCGGCAGCGGCACTTTCTTGCCCTGCGGAATCCGGTAAATGGCGTTGCCCGAACCACCGGCCTTATCCATCACCGCCCGCCCCCTGAAATCCTCACGGCTGTCGCCGACCCGGCTCGATGAAAAAAAGTCGTAGCGGGTTCCATCGGTGGATTCCCGCCCGGTATAGCGGTAAAATTGCCGCAATTCATTGCCGTTGGCCAGTTGCAGGTCCATTTGCAGGGTCTGCGACATGGTCCAGCCGTTGCAATTGTTTTCCAGTTCCAGTTCCATATTGCCGGAAACCCCGATGAAATCGCCGCCGCTTCTGAAAAAACCCGGTCGAACGGTATAAATCGCCTTGTGGCCGACCAGCCTGGCGGCCTCGGCGGCGGGTGAAGTAAACAACAACCCGACAAGGCCCAAAAGCCCCAGCAGAACGGCCCGCCCCGGTGTTATACGGGGTTCGAAGATTCGCTTCTTTTTCATGAACCAACCTTAACATATGAAAAGCCGTTGTTGCGAAATTGTCGACATCGCGATATCCATCACGACCATGAAAGTTCTTTCCGTGTTCGGCACCCGTCCGGAAGCCATCAAGATGGCGCCGGTGGTCAAGGCCCTGGAAGCCGAAATCGGCATCGAGCAGCTGGTCTGCGTCACCGCCCAGCACCGTTCGATGCTGGACCAGGTGCTGGACCTGTTCGCCATCGTGCCGGATTTCGATTTAAACATAATGCGCCTGAATCAGGACCTGAGCCACATCACCGGCGCGGTGCTGGACGGATTGGGCGAGGTTCTGGACCGGTGCCGGCCCGACCGGGTGCTGGTCCATGGCGACACCACGACCACCTTTGCCGCGTCGCTGGCGGCGTTTTACCGGCGCATTCCGGTCGGCCATGTAGAGGCGGGCTTGCGCACCGGCGATATATACGCACCCTGGCCGGAAGAAATGAACCGCCGCCTGACCGATACCATCGCCGACGTCTTTTACCCGCCGACGGAAAAAGCGGCGGAAAACCTGCGCCGCGAGGGAGTGGATGAAAACGCCATCGTGGTTACCGGCAACACCGTCGTCGATGCCCTGCTGGGGGCCACCGAAAAACTGCGGCAAGATGCCGGACTGCGCCAGGTCCAGCAGGCGTCGTTCCATTATCTGGATCCGGCGCGCAAGCTGATTCTGGTCACCGGTCACCGGCGGGAAAATTTCGGCCAGGGCTTCGAACGAATTTGCCGGGCGCTGGCCCGACTAGCCGGCCGCGACGACGTCCAGATCGTTTATCCGGTACATCTGAACCCCAACGTCAGCGACCCGGTCCACCGCCTGCTCGGCGGCGTCGCCAATATCCACCTGATCGAGCCGCAGGATTATCTGCCGTTCGTATTTTTGATGGAAAGGGCGTATCTTGTAATTACCGATTCCGGTGGCATCCAGGAAGAAGCGCCATCACTGGGCAAGCCGGTGCTGGTCATGCGCCAGGTCACCGAACGCCCGGAGGCGGTGGCCGCCGGAACCGTCCGTCTGGTCGGCACCGACGAGAACGTGATCCTGGACGAGTGCCACCGCCTGCTGGACGACGCGGCCGCCTATGGCGCCATGAGCCAGGCCCACAACCCCTATGGCGACGGTGCCGCCAGCGCCCGTATAGTCGCCGACATTGTGCAGCGAGGAACCGCCGGTGCCGATTGAATTCACCAAAATATGCGTCGTCGGCCTGGGTTATGTCGGGCTGCCGACCGCCGCCGTATTCGCCAGTCGCGGCCTGGCCGTACTGGGCGTCGATACCAACCCCCGCACCGTCGATACCATCAACAAGGGCAAGGTCCATATCGTCGAGCCGGACCTGGACATTCTGGTTAACGGCGCGGTAAGCACCGGCAAGCTGGTGGCCGCGGCGAAGCCACAACCGGCGGACGCCTTCATCATCGCCGTGCCGACGCCGTTTGGCGACCGCCACGAACCGGACTTGTCGCACGTTCAGGCCGCCGCCCGTTCGATCGCCCCGGTGCTGGCCCCCGGATCGCTGGTGATAGTCGAATCGACCTGTCCGGTCGGCGCCACCGAACGGCTGTCCCGGTGGCTGGCCGAAGACCGGCCCGATCTTAAGTTCCCCCATGATTCGCCCGGGGACGCCCAGGTTAACATCGCCCACAGCCCGGAACGGGTGCTGCCGGGCCGGGTGCTGCTGGAACTGGTGCGCAACGACCGGGTCGTCGGCGGCATTACCCGGGCTTGCGCCGAACGCACGGCGGCGCTTTACAGGATCGCCATCGAAGGCGAATGCCACCTGACCACGGCGGCGACGGCGGAACTGGTCAAGCTGTCGGAAAACGCCTTTCGTGACGTCAACATCGCATTCGCCAACGAACTGTCGCTGATCGCCGACAAGATGAACATCGATGTCTGGGACGCCATCGAATTGGCCAACCGGCACCCGCGGGTCAATATATTGCAACCGGGCCCCGGCGTCGGCGGCCACTGCATTGCCGTCGATCCCTGGTTCATCGCCCATTCCGCACCCGATATAAGCCCGCTGATCCAGACCGCGCGCCGGGTCAACGACGGCAAACCGGATCAGGTGATCGGGAAAATCCTGACCGCCGCCGAAGCCGCCGGGGCCGATACCATCGCCTGCCTGGGATTATCCTACAAGGCCGATATCGACGACATGCGCGAAAGCCCGGCGGTCGCTATCGCGGTGGCGGTGGCCAGGGATTTCAGGGGTCGGGTAGTGATCGTCGAACCGCACACGGATGACCTGCCGAGCGCCTTCGGCGCCCTGAAAAACGCCAGCCTGTATCCGCTGGCCGCCGCCCTGGAAAAGGCCCAGGTGATAGCCCTGCTAGTCGATCACCGCGACTTCCGCGACCTGGACCGCAACCGCCTGACCGGCAAGGCGGTGATCGATACACGGGGGATCTGGCGGTGAACGACGGCCCGGAACGGGTTAGCCAGAATCGATTCTACCAGGCCTATGACCGCAGGCGGCAGGGGACGGTCCTTAAGGCGAAACACAAAAGACAGTTCGGCAAGGATTTTGTCGAGGCTTCCGGCTTCCGACAGGGAATGTCGGTGCTGGAACTGGGATGCGGTAACGGATTGTTTCTGCGCTTCCTGGCCGATCTCGGCGTTAACGACTTCCTGGGCGTGGATGGCGACCCGCGTATTTCGCGGGAGCTTCCGGCGGACCTGGCCGAATCGGTGCATATTTCCGATTTTGCCGATTTTTTTCAATCCGATCAGGCCCGCCGACGCTTCGACCGGGTCGTCCTGTTCGATGTCCTTGAGCATTTCGGTCCCGATGACGCGGTTGAATTGCTGCGATCAATTGCCGGGCTGTTGAGCGAGGACGGCCGTATCGTTATCCGCACGCCGAATATGTCGTCACCGCTGGCGATGGCCGTCCAGTACAATGATTTAACCCATCGGACGGCGTTTTCACCGGGTTCCATTCGCCAGGCGGCGCGGGTCGCCGGACTGGTGCCGGTGACCTTCCGGCCCCAGGCCTACGCCTCGCGCTACAAGGAATTGCGCGAGCGGGTATTGACTTCGGTCGTATCATGGTTCCTGGCCATGCCGCCCGATATCTGGTCACCCAACATGATTGCCGTGCTGAAGAAAGACCACCCATAAAAAAGGTTAGCGGAAAAATGGCCGAGGACTTTTATGCCAGCTATAGCGCCTACAAGGATTATCGACGGCCTTCGCTGACCAGCAAGGATATAGCCAGATTCGATGCCGAGATATGGCAGCCGGCCGGGTTCGCCGTCGACATGAAATGCCTGGAAATCGGCTCTGGCGCCGGCGCTTTTCTGGCCTATCTGGCGCACAAGGGAGTGACCGATTTCCGGGGAATCGACCATGACCCGGCGTTGCCGGACGTGCAGCCACCGGAAGTGGCGGAACGATTCGATTGCGCCGATGTGTGGCGGTATCTGGAAACGGTCGGGGATGGCGATCTGGACCGGGTGGTGCTGCTGGACGTTCTTGAACATTTTTCGCCGGAACAGGGATTTCGCCTGCTTTCGCTAATCGCCAAGGCGCTTGGTCCGCACGGCAAGATTATCATCAAGGTGCCCAATGCGGCATCGCCCTGGGGATTATCCTACCAACACGGCGACCTGACCCATAAGACCGCATACACCGCCGATAGCCTGCGGCAACTGGCGACGGCCTGTGCGCTGAAGGTCGATGCCGTATACGAGCAGCGGCGCGGCTCGCCAAGACGGATGATAACCGACGCCCTGGTGCGCCGGTTCCTGGCCTGGGCGCTGCTGACCCCGCCGCCGCTGTGGGGCGCCAATATTTATTGCCTGCTTTGCCGCGAATGAACCGCCGGCGGCGAACGCGGGTATCAGCGGTTGATACTTGACAAATAATTATATCTAATGATTTATATCCTAATATAGTTTATTTTATGAATATATGCTGCATACTCGCTATCGGTATGGACAAATAGAGAAAAATCTGCACATTGCTTTTAAAGGGAGAAAAGGCATGGTCATTTCACTTTTTTGTTAGTGACCATGATTTCCCGGATCCCGGCGGCGGAACCGGAAAGGGATATTGCGGCTTTATAATATTAGTTTTATCGCATATAACCTTCGGAACGGCATAACCAGAAGCGAGAGTTGAACCGTGAAGGCACCGGAACAGCACCGGGATTCCGATCTGGGCAAGACCGAGATCAAATCGACCACCTGCTACATGTGCGCCTGCCGCTGCGGCATCAACGTGCATTTGCGTGACGGCGAGGTGCGCTATATCGAGGGCAACCCCGAACATCCCCTGAACAAGGGAATTATCTGCGCCAAGGGCGCATCGGGAATCATGAAGCAGTATTCCCCGGCGCGCCTGTTGCAGCCCCTGAAGCGCCGCGACGGCAGCGAACGCGGCGAGGGCAAGTTCGAGGCCATTTCCTGGGAGGAAGCGTTTTCCACGCTCGCCGAACGGCTTGCCCATATTCGTTCGACGGACCCGAAGAAGCTGGCGTTTTTTACCGGGCGCGACCAGATGCAGGCGCTTACCGGCATGTTCGCCCGCCAGTTCGGCACCCCCAACTACGCCGCCCACGGCGGTTTCTGTTCGGTCAACATGGCGGCCGGGTTGATCTATACCTTCGGCGGCTCGTTCTGGGAATTCGGCGGCCCCGACCTGGACCGGGCGAAACTGTTCGTAATGATCGGCACGGCGGAAGACCATCATTCCAACCCCATGAAAAAGTCCCTGGGCCAGTTCAAGCGCGACGGCGGACGCTTCGTCGCCATTAATCCGGTGCGCACCGGCTACGCCGCCATCGCCGACGACTGGATCGCCATCAAGCCCGGCACCGATGGCGCCCTGCTGCTGGCGATCATTCATGAAATAATCAAGATGGGGCTGTATGACCGGGATTTCCTGGCGACCTATACCAACGCCCCGGAACTGGTCAATCAGGACCCGGAAAGCGACAACTACGGCCTGTTCGTGCGCACCGATATCCCGACCCGCGAGGGCTGTGCCGACCCGCAAAACAAGCTGTGGTGGGACGGCGTCACCGACGCGGCGGTCGATAACCGCTGGCCCGATGCCGACCCCCGCCTACTTGGCAGTTACACACTGGAAAACGGCGATCCGGTCAAACCGTCGTTTCAGCTTCTGAAGGAAAAGGTCGCCAATTACAGCCCGGAATGGGCCGAAAAAATTACCGGTATCGCGGCCGGTACGATCCGCGCCCTGGCCCACGAAATGGGCATCACCGCCCGCGATCAAAAGATCGAACTGCCGATCGCCTGGACCGACGCCTGGGGCGGCGAACACGAAACCATCACCGGCGCGCCGGTCGCATTTCACGCCATGCGCGGCCTGGCCGCCCATTCCAACGGCTTCCAGACGATCCGGGCGCTGGGCATCCTGATGACCATTCTGGGGACCATCGACCGGCCGGGCGGTTTCCGCCACCGGGCGCCGTTCCCCAGGCCGATCCCGCCCTGCGCCAAAAACCCGACCGGCCCCGAAGCGGTACAGCCGGACACGCCGCTAGGCGGTATGCCGCTGGGCTGGCCCGGCAGTCCCGATGACCTTTTTATCGACGACGCCGGGAAACCGGTCAGGCTCGACAAGGCGTTTTCCTGGGAATATCCGCTGTCGGTACATGGCCTGATGCACAATGTCATCACCAATGCCTGGCGCGGCGATCCCTACCCCATCGATACCCTGTTCCTGTTCATGGCCAACATGGCCTGGAATTCGTCCATGAACACCTCGGGCGTACGCCGGATGCTGGCCGACAAGGACGCGGACGGCGAATACAAGATCCCGTTTATCGTCGTCGCCGACGCCTACCAGTCGGAAACCGTGGCCTTCGCCGATCTGGTGCTGCCCGATACCACCTATCTGGAACGCCATGACGTAATGTCCATGCTGGACCGGCCCATATCGGAATTCGACGGTCCGGTCGATTCCGTGCGGTTGCCGATTTTGCCGCCCAAGGGCGACAGCAAGCCGTTTCAAGAGGTGATAATCGAACTTGGCACGCGCCTGGGGCTGCCCGCCTTCGTCGATGGCGAGGGCAAGCGCAAATTCAAGGATTACCCGGACTTCATCATCAACTATGAAACCGAGCCCGGCTCGGGGATCGGCTTCCTGTCCGGCTGGCGCGGTCGCGGCGGCGAGAAATTCATGGCCGGGGAGCCTAATCCGCGACAGTGGGAGATGTACGCCGGCAACAATAACTTCTACCACCACGAACTGCCCCGGTCGTACCAGTACATGCGCAACTGGAACCAGGGCTACCTGCAATGGGCCGAACACCACCGGCTGATCAAACAGGCCTCGCCGGTGCTCTGCCACCTGTATTCGGAAGTGCTGCAAAAGTTCCGCCTGGCGGCCCAGGGCAAGTGGCCGGGCAGACGCCCGCCCGAGCATTTGCGCGACCGGGTCGCCACCCATTTCGACCCGCTGCCGTTCTATAGCGAGCCGCTGGAATCGCAGCTTATCGATACCGCCGCCTATCCGCTCAACGCCATTACCCAGCGCCCGATGGCGATGTATCATTCGTGGGACAGCCAGAACGCCTGGCTGCGGCAGATTCACGGCTACAATTCGCTGATGGTGCATCCTTCCGTCGGGCAGGCATCGGGTTTCGATGACGGCGACTGGGTGTGGATGGAAAGCCCCTACAACCGTATTCGCTGCATCGCCCGCTTTACCGAGGCCGTCGAACCGGGCACGGTCTGGACCTGGAACGCCATCGGCAAGGCATCGGGCGCCTGGGGCCTGGCCGCCGATGCGCCGGAATCGCAGAAAGGCTTCCTGCTCAACCACCTGATTTCCGAAGAATTGCCGGCCTGCGCCGCCGGCGAACATGTTTCCAATTCCGACCCGATCACCGGCCAGGCCGCCTGGTTCGACGTGCGTGTCAGGGTTAGCAAGGCCGACGCCCCCGACGATATCGCTAAAAGCTGGCCGCAATTTCCGGCCCTGCCGAAGTTCCCCGGCATGAAATCTTTCCGAGGCGGCGTCCGGCGCTTCTTCGCGGGGCAAAGGAAGGCGCCATGAGCACCACCATCGCCCGGCAACTGGCCCTGGTCATCGACCTTAACACCTGCGTCGGCTGCCACGCCTGCGTGACCAGTTGCAAGGAATGGAACACCTCGGGCTGGGCCGGTCCGTTGAGCGATACCGACCCCTATGGCAAGGACCCTGGCGGGGTTTTCTTCAACCGGGTGCAGACCTACGAAGCCGGCGTATTTCCCAATACCGAAACCATCCATTTCCCGAAATCCTGCCTGCATTGCGAAGACCCGCCATGTGTCCCGGTATGCCCCACCGGGGCCAGTTACAAACGGCCCGAAGACGGCATAGTGCTGGTCGACTACGACAAGTGCATCGGCTGCAAATACTGCTCGTGGGCCTGCCCCTATGGGGCGCGGGAATTCGACGAGCAACAGGGGGTGATGAAAAAATGCACGCTTTGTGTCGATCGCATCTATGACGAAAGTCTGCCGGAGGACCGTCGCAAACCGGCCTGCGTGCTGGCTTGCCCGGCCGGCGCCCGACTGTTCGGCGACGTCACCGACCCGGACAGCGAGGTTTCCATCGCCATCCGCGAGGAAGGCGGCTACCAGCTAATGCCGGAATGGGGAACCAGACCCGGCAACCAGTACCTGCCCCGGCGGAAAGTCAGGCGGGTGATCCACGACGATGAGCTGGTGCGGGCCGACAATCCGCTGAAAAAGGAAGGCCCGCTGCCCCGGGCCGACAGCCATGCGCCGTCGCTTGACGACGTCACCAGTTGGTAGGAACGAACCCATGAAACCGGCTTTTTCAGTAATTTTCCTGACTACCCTGACCGGCGCCGGCCAGGGCCTGTTGGTGGCTCTGGTCGGCGGCCAGTTCTACTGGGTTATCGGCGCCGCGGGGGCCCGGGAAGACGGTAATTTTTACGCCTACGGCAGCCTGTTGGCGCTGTCCTTGCTGGGACTCGGCCTGATTGCCTCGTTCTTTCATCTGGCCCACCCGGAACGGGCCTGGCGGGCGGCCAGCCAATGGCGCACATCGTGGCTGTCACGCGAGGTCCTGGCCCTGCCGGTCATGATGGGCGCGGTTATCCTGTACGGCGGCCTGCACTGGCTGGACTGGCGCCCGGTGCTGATAACCTTTGGCAACCTGAAGGAACTCGACCTGACCATGGCGGCGGGCTATCTGGGCGTTATCGCCGCCGTTTCCCTGTTCGTTTGCACCGGCATGGTCTATGCCTGCATGAGGTTTATCCAGGAATGGGCCTCGCCGCTGACGGTAGTCAACTATGGCCTGATGGGAACGGCTTCGGGTTTCGTGCTGGCCGCCGCCTATGGCGCCGTCATGGCCAGCCCGCTGATTGATTTCTTTACCGCCGGGGCGCTCGGCCTGACCGTGCTGGCGCTGGTCGGACGGCTGTTGAGCCTGTGGCGCAATGGCCGGATCAAGCATCTGTCGTCATTGCAAACGGCGGTCGGGATGCACCACCGCAATATGCGCCAGATCAGCCGGGGCTTCACCGCCGGCGCCTTCAATCTGAAGGAATTTTTCCACCCCGGCGGACCGGGGCTGCTGCGGCGGCTGAAAGCGGCGTTCCTGCTGGCCGCCTTCGCGGCGCCGGTCCTGCTGCTCGGCCTGGGCCTGGCGACCGGCCCCTCGGCGGCCCTGCTGGGTCTGACTTTCGTTATCCAGTACCTGGGGCTGTTGGTCGAACGCTGGGTATTCTTCGCCGAGGCCAGCCACCCGCAGAATTTGTATTACCAGAAGGTTGCCTGAACACGCTCAGGTGGTGTTGTTTCGCGGAAAATGAATATGGCGGTCGGTAATTGAATGCCACCGTTTTACTTCCCGGCGGCACGAAAACTCCCCATGGACTGGCCCCCATTTCACCGGGCAGCCTGACGGGTTTACGTTTGGGCTTTGATTTGGCCTTGATGCTGGTTTCTATTTTTTCCATCCGGGTTAACGCCGACCACGAACGATCAGGCCCCGAAACCAGTTCGATCCCCGTTCCCGTCAACTTATCCCGGGAAACGATAAACCCGCCGTTGGCCAGCGAAAGCAGGTTCATGTTGACGAACCGGTCCAAATTCCATTGCGTCGACAAATCGGTCTTTTCGTTGCCCATGGATGATCTGGTGCCCGGCAATATCGACGTCACCGCGCCGCGAATGGGGCCATGGGTGGCAACCCAGTCCGGGGCGACCTGAGGTGGTCCCGAAGAATCGGATAGTTAACTAAGGTGAGTGATGGAGGAAAACGGTGGCGTTTGAAGGATATGTTCTGCATATCACGAGGCTACATCGACGCATTACCCAAAGGCCAGCGAGTTAATGTGACAATGCCCATTGCATTATGATCAAATATTCTCCGACAGCCTGGCGGAGCCGACGCCTGATAGAATGTACGAAAAATTCCGGACACCGCCGGGAGACCGGATCAGGGACGTGATCGGAAATTTTATCAAGTATGCTTATTGATCCCGTGGCGTTTCATTTTTTCCCACAGGCTCTTCCTCGAGATGCCAAGTATTTCCGATGCTTTGCCGATTGCCCAATCGCTGCTTATCAGGGATTTAAGTATGGCCTGGCGCTCTGCGGCCCCGATTGTTCCCTTCAGGGTTTCCTGTTTCCCGGTCTTTTCCGCTACGTCGTCGTGGCCATTTTCGGTCGGTTGGAGGTCGTGAGCCATAATGAATTTGCCATCACAAAGAGCGACGGCCCGTTCCATTATGTTTTTCAGTTCGCGGACATTGCCGGAAAAGGGCATTGACAACAGACTGGCTTCCGTTTCCTCCGACAATTCCTTGCAATCCCCATTTTCATCGGGCTGCTGTTTTACAAAATGGCGGGCCAGATGAAGTATATCATCCTGTCGTTCGCGCAGGGGCGGTATCGGTATGTGTATTACATTCAGACGCCAATACAGGTCGGAGCGAAAACTACCGTCTTTCACCGCCTCATCCAGGTTAACCTGGGTTGCCGCGATCACCCGCACATCAATGCCTATAGACAAATCACCGCCGACCCGTTCGATTACACGTTCCTGAAGAACCCTTAGTAGCTTGACCTGGATTTCAGGGGGTATTTCAGCTATCTCGTCGAGAAATATGGTTCCCTCGTTGGCCTGTTCAAAGCGTCCTATTCGACGTTTTATGGCACCGGTAAATGACCCTTTCTCATGGCCGAAAAGCTCGCTTTCGACAAGGCCGGGGGACAGGGCGGCACAGTTTACCGCGATAAAAGGTTTTGATGAACGGTGGCTGTTGCTGTGGATGAAGGTTGCAACTACTTCTTTGCCGACACCCGATTCGCCAGTAAGAAGAATGGAACTGTTAACTTTCGAGAGACGCGCCGCCAATCGTTCGATGCGGCGCATCGATGAACTTTTTCCCAGTGCGCCGCTGCCGGGGCGGAACATCAGTTCTCCCTGGCCAAGAGAACTGGCCGATAAACGAATATCGGAAATTCCGGAAAGAACTCGTTTAACCTTGGAAATAAAGATTCCCATTTCGAATGGTTTTGTCAGGTAGTCTACGGCCCCGGCCTTGACCAGTTTGACCGCGTCGGCGACATCTCCGTACGCGGTCATCATAATCACCGGAATTCCGGGATAGTGGCGCGATATGTCATTGAACAGCGTCGAGCCGGAACCGTCGGGAAGACGTATATCCGTTATCACCATATCAACGTCGTCTTTTCCAAGTTCGTGGCGGGCTTCCGCGATACTACTGGCCGCCCTGACGAGGATTCCCTCTATCCGAAGCCGGTCCTCGAGGGACAGGCGCATGATTTCGTTGTCCTCGACGATGAGTACGCACAAATCCGATAGGTCTTCATGCGCCACGGGTTCCGATTCACCGGAGGGGGTATTTTGAACATCCATTATGGTGTTTCCTGGGCGGGCAGAATTATCCTGAATCGGGTTCCTTGCCCTGTTTCGCTATCTATTTCGACAACTCCATGCATGCTTTCAACAAGCCGATAGACAATCCAAAGTCCCAGCCCTGTGCCGTTAGATTTGGTGGTGAAAAAAGGGTCAAAGAGATGACTGCGATATTCGGGCCTGATTCCCGGTCCGTCATCCATGACCTCAAGCACCACGTTATCATAATCCATGAAGGAATGGAACCTGACCGTTCCACCGGCGGCTATTGCCTGAAGTGAATTTTTGATAAGGTTATGGACAATCTGTTGAACCCGGGCGGAATTTATCCGAACATCGCTTTCGAGGCTGTTTTCCCATATCAGGTTTACATCGCGACCGTCGATTTCCGACTCCATCAAACCTTTGAGATCATCCAGGCATGACGGGTCCGACAATTCGGAATCGTCTTCCGCGCGCAATTCGACCAAGAGGCTTTCGACTATACTGCGAATGTGGTTAAGCCCCTTGTCCAGAAGGGGTATGTAACGCTTCATCAGTTCGGTATCGTCCGGGTGTTTTTTCAGGGTGTCGACGCAGTTGAGCATGCCCGCCAGGGGATTGTTGACCTCGTGGGCCACCCCGGCGCTGATACGTCCAAGTGCAACCAGTTTTTCACTTACCCGCATCTGTTGTTCGAGCATTCTTTTGTCGGCCATTTCCGCCGTCATCCTGTTGAAGGTCGTGGCCAATTTACCCAGCTCATCATCTTCGGATACATGTATCGGGGATATGTTGGAGAGATCGCCGCGTCCTACCGCCGCCATGCCTTCGGTCATCGCGGTGAGCGGCCTTGTTATGCGCCGGGCAATCGCGGTTCCCAGAATACTGCTCAGCGCCACCAGCAGCAGAGTAAGCCCAAGAATGGTATAGGCTGAACGCATGGC
This sequence comes from uncultured Thalassospiraceae bacterium, assembly GCA_964655005.1. GTDB lineage: Bacteria > Pseudomonadota > Alphaproteobacteria > Rhodospirillales > JABHCV01 > CAZZKE01. The sequence continues at coordinate 15,057 of CAZZKE010000040.1, forward strand.
CTTCAGGTATAGCCCGTATGTTGACAGGCGTACCCTTACGACTCCGAGGTATTTTTCATCGGAAAAAAGCGGGATTATTCCCTCGATAAAGCCATCGTCAACACTGCCGCCGCTCAAGACCACAGGTCTGCGCGCCTCCATTACCTGGTTGAAAAGCTTACCCTCTGCCTCCCCCCTGGGGCTAAAAGGTCTCCCCAATGGATTGTCGGCGGGTTGCATATGGGCCAGAACCTCACCATCCGCGCCGAGAACCATGGCGGTGATTATCCGGGTGTCGATGATGTCGTCGGTTCCATGTATCGACATTTTCTTGATGCTCTGAAACAGCGCCCAATAGTCGTTGCGAAGTATCGCATCGGGTGCCGTAACCGCTACCGAACGGGCCAGAAGCAACGATTTCTCTCCCAGGTCACTACGGAAACGCTGCCGGTCCTGAACGGTTATGGTCGCCCCAATGGTAAAGGCGACGCTTGTGATCAAAACCGTTATGGTCAGCGAAAACTTGACCAGAAGGCTCCATGTTTTTGGCTGCGATAGCCTCATTATTTGTCGACTGACGCCTTTTCCTCTCCGCTTTCCTCAATTCCCGATAGCCCCGGCTGAAGTATTCGCACTCGCTCAGCCATCTTGCGGATGCCGTCGAAAAGAGACGGAGGGAAAACCCCGAATCCATCCAGCTTGAGACCTTCCAGAAAATAGCGGCCTTCGGGGTCGTCTTTCATGCCGAGCAGTACAGAGCGCATTCGATCCACCATTTTTTTGTCCCCTCCCTTGCGGGCGACCAGGGGGGGGAAGCCAAATTTAGGTGATTTCTTTATCACCCTGGTTTTTTTTGCGACATCCGGCATCAGGGTAAGCAGATACTCCCAGATATAGGAATCAACGGCTCCCGCATCCGCCACATGCCGGGATACCGCCTCGACGGTTTCCGCATGGTTGAAGGTGAAGAATGTCTTGCGGAAGAAGCTGCCGGGATTCTCTCGCCTATCCGTCAGCAATGACATCGGATAAAGGAAGCCGGAATTGGATTCCGGGTCCGAGAAGGCGAATACCTTGCCCTTCAGATCATCAAAGGTCTTATAGGGGCTGTCTTTCGGCACGATGATATACGAATTGTAGAATGGTTCCCCCCTGTATATGGGGACCACAAGTAATTCCAGAAATTCAGGATTGCGTTTCATTATGTACGGAAATCCGCATATCCACGCAAAATCAAGGTCGCCGGAACCAAGAAGGTCCATTTCCTCGCGATAGGAGCGCCGCAGTACAAATTCGACCGGCCGGTCCATTTTGGCGCTCAGATATTCGGCCCAGCGATCAAGAAACCGCAGGTTCTCGCGCACCACGACCGCCGTCAGCCCTAAACGTATAGGCTTGACAACTTTTGCATACACCGGCCCCATCGAGCCGACAATTATCAGTGCGGCGATTAATCCTCGAAGCATATCCCCCCCCCTCGGGCAGCTATGTACCCGCCGAAAAGTGGCACATCTCCGTGTGCCGAGCCACCAGATTGCGACGCCATCACAGCTACCAGACGCCTAAGGTAACACCGCCGGTGTCCAGTGGTCCATGTTCAAATTGAGTCCATGTTACCAAGTCGGAACATATCAAAAATTATCATTAGTCGTGATTTGTCCCGACCATGTTACCAAAAAGTAACGCAGAATATTGATGTTAAACCATCAAGTATCTGATTTTGCTGCATTTATTGAGGAAGTTACTAAAACTTAGCCAATGTTACCTTTTGGTAACAAAAATCATCCCGATAACCTGGTTACGGCCTCCCGTCTTGAGGCAAATCCCTTGAATTTACGTGGTTATGCAAGTTTGGCACGGTTGTTGCTGTTTCTGATTTTGCCGCTGGCGCGTTGGTTGTGGGTTTTGCCGGTGTTTGCGGCATGGGGGGCGGTTCTTCCGTCCATAGTGCCCGGAAAATCGGGCGAGGATGTATTTTTTAGGGGAGTCAGCATGAGCCATTCCTTTGGTTTGCAGGCGGATCCGTCGTTCGGCGTACCGGGAAAGAAGCGCTGGGCCATGGTCATTGATCTTAGGCGGTGTATCGGGTGCATGGCGTGTGTATGCGCCGACAAGGCAGAATTTGACGTTCCGCTGGGGGTCTGGCGAACAACGGTCAAGGTAGTCAGTACCGGGCGTTATCCAAACTCCAAGAGACATTTCATGCCGAGATTATGCAATCATTGCGATAATCCGCCATGTGTCCGCAACTGTCCGACGGAAGCGACCTACAAGCATGAGGACGGATTTGTCCTGCAGCGCTACGAGCGCTGCATCACTTGCCGGACCTGTATCGCGGCGTGTCCTTACAACGCGCGTCATGTGCTTCCGAATAGCCGCCAGCGGGTAAAGATTGGCGGTGTGGTCGATAAGTGCACCTTCTGCGACCACCGGGTGCAGAAGGGGATGCTTCCGGCATGTGTGCAGACCTGTATTGGCCGGGCCCGCATTTTCGGCGATGTAAATGATCCCAACAGCGAGGTCGCAAAGCTTGTCGCAAAATTCAAAACCGTGGTTTTGAAGGCCGACAAGGGGACCAAACCACAGGTTTATTACATAAAGCCTGACCGTGTGCAGCTCGACCAGGGCCTTAGCGCGCCTCGTTCGGCGGCCGCCAAACGTGATGCGGATGCGTTTTATCGTCACAACAGGGGCAGCCGGTTCTTCGGCGGCGTAATTTAGAGGAGATATGCAATGTTTGAATATATGCCATATAACGTCGCGCCGTGGGCTACGGAACTGTCGGTTTATTTCTTTCTTATCGGCATGGCTGCGATGACCTTTGTACTTTCCGCTGCGCCCAACGTGTTCGGTGGGGCGGCGACATCACTTTCTACGGTTCAAAAACCGGGGCTGGTGATAACGCTCGTGATTATCGCGGTCTGCGGCGTCCTGCTGATAGACGATCTTGGGCAGCCGACCCGGTTTCTTAATGTACTGATCTATTTCCATGCCAGTTCACCGCTTTCATGGGGGTCACTGTTTTTGATCCTGTTTGTCGGAAGTATCGTCCTGTTCGGCTGGGGCCTGATTGGCGGTTCACCTAAAATCCTCAAGCCAGTCGGAATTATCGGCAGTATTTTTGCCTTGCTCATGCCGCTGTATACCGGCGTTGACTTGATGGCCAACCAGTCCCGCGAGGTTTGGGCAACGCCGCTTATTCCGATCCTGTTTGTGGCTCTGTCGGGAACTTCCGGCGCCGCCCTGATGTCGGTTCTGGTGCTTGTGCGCCCCGAAAAAGATGGCGCTGCGGTGTCGCTGTTGCGAACCATCATAATGGTATCCGTGGGTATTACTCTGGTTTTGTTCCTTATCGAAGTTATCAACCTTACATACGGTAGCGCCGAGGAACAGGCCGCGTGGCAGGCGATAAACACTGAAATGGGGGGCCGTTTCTGGTTCATGACGCTGGTGATCGGCATTTTGGCGCCTTTGATTCTACTTGTTTCATCCAAAATTGCCAAAAATCCGGCGATTGTCGCGGTTGCGGGCATAGCCGGCGTGATCGGTGCTTATGCCTTCCGTGATGTGTTGCTTGTCGCCGGGCAACTGCCCCAATTGTATTTCTAGAAGCCAGAACAGGGATTAACATCATGAACAAAATCATGAAAACCGGGTTTTCCGTCAGTCGTCGTGGATTCATGAAACTGGGCGGAGCCGCCGCCGCCGTCGGCGCGACGTTGGAAAGTACGCATCTTGCCGCCATGGAACAGGACCTGGGGGGGCAGGATTTCTCGCCCACCACCAACCAGAAACGCAAGTCGGTTCCATACACATGCATGGCGTGCAATATCGAAGATGGCGGCATCGCCTACGTGGAAAACGACCGCGTAGTCAAGCTGGAAGGCAACGTTAAACATCCCAATACCCGCGGCAAGTTGTGCGCCAAGGGTAATTCGGGGTTCCTTCATATATACGATCCTGACCGCATCATGACGCCGTTGCTACGTACCGGCAAACGCGGCGAGGGCAAGTGGAAGCGTATTTCCTACGATGAGGCGACGACAATTCTTGCCGACAAGCTGCGTCAGGTTATCGAGCGTTCGATTAAGGAAAACGATCCGGCTATCCGAAACGAAATCGTTTTCAAGTATGGCCGCGACCGGACCGGTGGAGCGGTTGGCCGTTTCATGAATGCGCTTGGTTCAACTACCACCATAAACCATACCAATATATGCGAGTCTTCGAAGAAAGTGGGGCTTGAGCCGTCCTGGGGGCCGGATATTGAATCCTGCGACTGGGCCAACGCAAAATATATCCTCAACTTCGGCTCCAATATTCTCGAAGCGGCGTATTTTATGAACCCCAATTCCCAGCGTTGTGTTGACGGTGTTGTCAACAACAAGGCCAAGCTGGTGACTTTCGATGTCCGGATGTCGAACACCGCCGGATACTCGGATGAATGGTTCGCGCCCTATCCCGGCACCGATTCGGCGATTGCGCTGGCTATGTGCAACGTGATTATTAACGAAGGATTGCATGACGCCGACTTCATAAACAACTGGACCAATGTCACGGTTGACCAGTTGAAGGATCACCTGAAGAAGTTCACCCCCGAGTTCGCCGAACAGGAATCCGGCGTTTCGGCCAAGGATATCCGGCGGATAGCCCGCGAATTTGCAACCACCAAACCGGCTACCCTGTTTACCTATCGTGGCCCGTGCAAGCACCTGTGGGGTTCCTACAACGAAGCCGCCTGTATGTTGCTGCCGATCATCACCGGCAACATAGAGGCCAAGGGCGGTTACTGTCTGCCCCGTGGCATGGGCTGGCCGCAACCGGCCCCGGTGCCGGAGAAAGGCAAGGTTCCCAGTCTTATGGCGGCGCCGCCGTTGTATCCGCTGGCCTCGCATCACGTTTCGACGATGGCTCCGTATTTTGTCAAAAAGGGAGAGGCCAAGGTGTCGGTATGGTTATCCTATTACGACAATCCAATTTACACCTATCCGTCCAACCATTTCTGGAAGGATGTCCTGACCGATGAGGGCCTGGTGCCGTTTTTTGCCAGCTTCAGTTGCTTCATGTCGGAAACGGCGGAAAATGCGGACCTTATTATCCCGGATGTGACCTATCTTGAGCGCCATGATCCGGAGTCGATGCCAAGCGGGCTTTATCCCTGCCTGTCAATTCGGCAGCCGGTAATCAAGCCCCTTGGCGGCACCCAGGAGTTCCGCCAGACGATGATTGACGTGGCTGCCAAGATAGATCCCGATGGCTCGCTTGATGTCAAAAAGTACTTTGCCTTCAATTCCGTAGAAGACTGGATGCGGGGACATTTCGACAATATTCCAGGGCTTAAGGAGGCCGGCGGATACGATACCCTCAAGAGGGACGGGGTATGGCCGATCTATGGGGAAGTCGACAAGAACACGGCCAAGATAGTCGATAAAAACGGCAATGAGGTCGTTGCGGAATACGGTCTGCACAAAAAACAGTTGTCAACTGCCGATATGGACGGTGCCGAAGTCGATGTAAACGGTACCATCCGCAAGGGCGAAAACGCCATCGGTGTCCGGATCAATGGTCGCAACTTTGTCGGATTCGGAACTCCTTCGCGCAAGATTGAAGTCTACAAGGCAAGCTACAAGAAATACGGCTTCCATCCGCTGCCGATGTACAAGCGGATACCGTCACGCGATAAAAACAAGGACGATATGGTGCTTGTCACCTACAAGGTTAACGTCCACACCCAAAGCCGGACGGCATCGCTGAAGTACCTCGCCGAGATATATCACAAGAACCCAGCCTGGATTAATAGCACGGCGGCGGCGGCGCGCGGGATAAAGGACGGCGACCTGATCCGCGTTTCATCCGGGCTCGGATACCTTGTTACGCGAGCCCATGTGACCGAAGGTATCAACCCCGAAGTGATCGCCATTTCGACCGCTTGCGGCCATTCGGCCTATGGCCGCGTTGCCCAGGCCAAACGGGCGGCGAAGGGGGCCGAATGGTCTCTGGGCGGGGATGTTGATTCCGCCGATAACCTGTGGTGGGACGACAAGGGTGTCCATCCAAATCCGATTATCCATCTTTCCGTCGATCCGATCGGCGGCTCACAAGGATGGTTCGACACTGTGGTTACCGTTTCCAAGGCCCGGTCGGGCGACAAGTATGGTGACGTCAAGGTCAGCGTTGAACAGTCGATGAAGGATTACGACCATACTTTGCGTTACGCCTATAACGGTGATTTGCATCGCGCCAGTCACGAAAAAGAAGTGGATATCGACTGGAACAATCTTCCCAAGCCGTCTCTTGACGGCGGCAGCGGGGAATAAGGTCGGCGGTGGACCACCACGTGGGACCACGGCCACTCTCCCTGGCGGGATAATTGAACGTCTAAGGAATAATAAAAAATGGACAACACGCAAAAACCGTTTTCCCCTTCAGCCTCCGTGTCTTTGGCCCCATCCAAAGAACCGGATTCGTCCCGTGCAAGTGGCGCACTTGCACGGGGCGGGATATTTTCTCTTCTCGGCAGGTGTCTTGAATACGAGGTGGATGCAGAATTTCTCTCTTTGTTGCGAGGTGTTCTGGTTGACGCGTTTGCCGATGCGGGTATCGTTATGGGAAAAAAATTCATGTCCGCAGACGCCGCCGAATTACTCGAAGAACTGGCCGAGGAGTATACTGGTCTGTTCGTTGCCCCGGGCGGAGTTCTGCCTTATGCCTCGGTGTTTGAAACAGGCAAGTTTTTCCAGGAACAGAGCGATCGTGCGGCAGCCTCCTATAGGGAAGCCGGGCTTGAATACAAGGCCCTCTACAGCGGTGAATTCCCGGATCATTTGGGGACCATGTTGTCATTTATCGGACGCCTTTCCGAGGCCGAGGCCGAGGCGCTGAATGCCGGTGATACGCAACGGGCGGATATTTTAAGAGACCGGTGGCAGAAATTTATTCTTGGCGAGGTTGGCTCGTGGTCAATTGGCTGGTGCCGACGGGCCGGCGAATGCGCCCGGCACGAGTTCTACATAAAAATACTGAAGCTGGCCGAGGTCGTACTTTGGGACGAAATATCAGATCTGGCCGACAGAAAAACCCTGAAAAAACTGAAAGAGCTAAATGCCAGAGAGCCGGTCAGGCTTGATTACGACGCCGATTTCAGAAAAGCATCCGGTCTTTAGGGGGCTTGTTTCGATGACCGACGGGAAAAGAAAAAAAAAGGTTATGCTGGTTGAAGGTTCCGGGCGCGGCTTCCTGACCCATTATGCCCATGCCCTTGCCATGGGGCTTGGCGAAGGCAATATTGATGTCCTGCTGGTTACCGGACAGCGTGACGAGATGGCCGGTTGGGAAGTTCCTTTCCGCAAGACGGTCTGCCGGTTCAAGGGGTGGTTTTTCTGGTTTTACCTGATCGCAAGGGTCCGTGATTTTCGTCCTGATGTGGTCCATATACAATGGGTTAACCGCCCGCTGGCGGCCTATCTGTTCGTCCAGTGGTTAAAGAAAATCGGGATTGGGACGGTTTATACTCCGCATAACCTGCTGCCCCACCGTGGCTGGTGGCTCACCTTGCCGGTGTTCCGCGCCCTGTACGGAGCCGTTGACAGAATTGTCGCACGCGATTCCCATATTGCCTGGGGAATTGAAGACATTCTCGGAATTCACAACAATCGTTCGGTATATATACCGGGAAGCCCCAACCTTATGGCCCATCCAACCGCGCCCCGCCGTCCGGTATCGGGACTTGCCGGGCGGCGTAAAGAAGAACTTCGTCTGCTGTTTTTTGGCCATGGCTCTGCTCGCAAGGGACTCGAGGAATTACTGCGGGCTCTGTCGGCGCGGCCATGTAACAAAAGAGTTCATCTGGTGATTGCCGGCGAGGGGGTTATCGAGAAATTATCTTGGAAAGTACTCGCCGATGCGAGAGAGCGTCTGTGCATAACGCTTCTTGATCGCTACATCGACCCGGCGGAAGTACCGGTTCTTTTCTCACAGAGCGACCTGTTGCTCATGCCATATGTGAAGCAGTGCAAGAGCCCGCTGACCGACCTTGCCGCCGCTTTCTCCCTGCCCGTACTACGATCCTGCCGTGTCGATGCGGCGAGGTTCATAGAAGGATTGCACGGCGTTACTTTTGAAGGCGAAAATGCCGACGCATTCACCGAAACTCTAACCGGTCTGGTCGAGGACCCACCCCGTATCGCTTCCATGCGAGAGGCAATGACACGGGAAGAGTCGGTGTCTGTGGCGATAAACAGATTGGCTGAAAGTCATGAACATATGTACTCTGACATTAAAAAATCACCCATCGCATCACCCATAGCCGGGCTGAAAATAATTGAAGAATCAACAGCTAACAGGGGGTAGGACGCTATTTCATCAGCGCAAACTGTAATTATAATAGCCCACACCAGCAAGATTTCGTCGCTGGCCAGGCTGATAAACAAGCATCGTGATGTCTTTGAAGGTTATCGTCTTTTGTCGTTGACGGAAACCGGGGAGATTATCGAGTCCGAAACAGGACTGGAGGTTACTCACATTTTTCCCGCCAAAAAAGGCGGAGAGATGCAGCTTTGCGGGCTGATCTGCAGCAACGTCATACGTTGCGTTTTTTTCCTCCGCGATCCGCTAAACCAGGACCCGGCAGAGCCGGATATCACACCATTTTACCGGGCATGTGACCTCAATAATGTACCGCTTGCGACGAATATGGTCGGGGCCGTGGCCCTGATGTCCTGGCTTGGCAGAAAGAGCGCCGAGAATGCCGATGATAATGAGCTTGAGTCGGAAGACAATATTGAAGAGTAGACATATCTGGACCGGCGTTTATTGCGTACTGCGGATGGAGAAAATATCCAGATGAACGTTAACAATTTGTCAGCAGCGATCGAGGCGTGGAACGTATCCGGGATAGATGTAGAAGAGGAGCTGTGTCTGAATCTGCGTGGCCGTGGTGATATATGCACAAAATGTGAGGACGCATGCCGGCATGATGCGCTGATTCTGTCGATCGACGATATCATTCTTTCACAGTCCGATTGCAGCAATTGCGGGGCCTGCTTGCCGGCCTGTCCCAGCGGCGTGTTCCGTTTGTCAGGGTTCGACCCGGAACGTCTGGTCGCCGCCATGGAAGGCACGAAAGAGGTGCATTTGCATTGCCGTAGCAGTTGTGACGGCGGTGGCGGTGTGGTCATTCCATGTCATCATTTGCTGGACGCAAGGCTTGTCGCCGCCGCCATGGCGGGTGGTACCAATGTATTCCATATGCACGGCCTGAAAAAATGTGACGAATGTTCCGTCGGCGACGCCAGAGACCAGATCGGGAATGTCCGCAGACAGTTGAATAGATGGTTCGGGGATGCTGTACCGGAAATTGTCGAGGCGAGCACGGTTAGCGAAACCGGTGCTGGTCGCTACGACTATCAGGATCAGGTTCATACCAACCGCCGGGGCTTTTTGTGCATGGCGGGGCTTCGTGCCGCTACCGGGGCGGTGTGGATGATTCCGTTCAGCAATGATGACGATGACGACGAAATATCCGAAACACCGTTCCGCCAGGGTTGTGATGAACTTAAGAGGCCGGTTGCCTACCAGCAGACCCTTGGGACCAGGGCGAAAGGTCTTCCATGGCAGGGTGGTCGGCCGATGCCCTGGCGGACACGTACTTTTAGTGAGAAATGCAGCGCTTGCATGGTTTGTTATGAACGCTGTCCGACCGGGGCGCTGGTTGGTCATAAAGGCAGGGAATTGCGTGAAATATCCTTTGATCCGGCACTATGCATGGGGTGCGAATTATGCACCCGGCTTTGTCCCGAGAAGGCAATCAAGGCAAGGGTTGCGGACAATACGGATATTCTGGCAGACGCCCGACATATATTGATACGCAAGAGTGTCAGGGCTTGCCAACAATGCGGTGAACTGTTCTCTCCCGATTGCGATGACGGTAGCTTGTGCAACTCTTGTCTCAATGAACAGGATATTGATGACGAGTTTATGAACATCCTCAAAGGGTGATCCGTTGGGGGGAACATATCGGATCACCGGGATATCCGCCGTTCTGATTCTTGTCCTGGCGGGATGGTGGTGGAACAGACAGCCCCACACGCCCGGGGAATTGTTCAGGGAGCGTTGCGGCGCCTGCCACGAACTGCCTGATCTGAGCGGTTACAGCGCCAATGACATTCCTGCGGTAATCAGAACCATGCGCCTGAGGAACGGAGCGAACAGCATGATAAGTGAAGCCGAGGTGCAAACTATAAGTGAATACCTGCAAAAAATAATTGAAAGAAAATAATATGGAAAATGTTGAAGAACGGGTATTCGGTGTACTCAAGAGTGTTATTTACGGCTCCGATGGCCTGGATGTTATAGAGGCTGGACATGTCTACGACGTTGTCGCCACTGGCGGTGCCGTGCGGGTGCTGCTGGACACGGATAACATTTCCGCCGACCAGCAGGGCGAACTGGCAGAAATGCTGTCTCCTCTGGTATTAAAGGTAGATGGCGTTGAACGTGTCGTCGTTAAACCCCGCCCCCGCCCCCCGTCAGGTCGTAAAAGAATTCCCGGAGTTCGCCATCTGCTGGCCGTCCACAGCGGCAAGGGGGGGGTCGGCAAATCCACGGTTTCGGTCAACCTCGCCTGCTCTTTGGCGGCTCGCGGTTTAAAAGTGGGGATATTGGATGCGGATGTTTACGGTCCGTCATGTCCAGCCCTTCTTGGTCTTTCGGGACGGGCCACGATGTCGGAGAACGACGGGCTTATAGCCCCCATGGAGGCGCATGGGGTCAAGCTGATGTCGCTGGGCTTCATGTTGCCGAAAAGCCAGGCCTTGATTTGGCGCGGCTCGCTGGTTGATATCGGCGTGCCTCAGCTTTTTCGCGACGTCGATTGGGGTGAACTGGACATTCTTATCGTCGATCTGCCGCCGGGAACCTCCGACGTACATTTAGCGGTGGCGGGAAACGTTTTTATTTCTGCGGTAATTGTGGTTACCGCGCCGGGGCAGACTTCGGTCCAGGATGTCCAGCGCGGTATGGAGATGTTTGCCGACCTTGCCGTGCCCTGTCTTGGCCTTGTCGAGAATATGTCCGCTGTCGCCTGCCGTCGCTGTGGGGATGTCCGCCCCCTGTTCGGCAGCGGAGGAGGATCCGACCTCTCGGCAATGACCGGATTGTCGATGTTATCGGCAATTCCCTTTTTCCCCGAGGTCGCCGAATCTGCTGAAAAGGGCTGTCCGATAGTTGTCGGCCAGGCGGATTCCCTGGCCGCAAATGTGTTCAACGAACTCGCGGATAAAGTCGCCGGAATTATTGGAAGAATGGAAGCGGAGACATGACAATGAACGAATCGACTGTTTCTCTGACCATCTCACATGACGCGGAACCCGCCTTGCCTGCGCCGGTTCCGGGGGTCAAGGAAATTATGCTGGTCGCCAGTGGCAAGGGTGGAGTGGGGAAATCCTCGGTCGCGGTTAATTTCGCGGTTTCCTTTGCCGCCAATGGCCTCAATGTCGGATTGCTTGACGCCGATCTTTATGGCCCTTCGGTGGCCCGTATGATGGGCAGCGGAGACAATTTGGCGATAAATGATGAAGGGCTCACCATTCCAGCCTTGAACCATGACGTTTACTCGGTTTCGGTCGGCAACCTGCTTCCTCCAGAAGCCCCGATGGTGTGGAAAGGAGGGCTTATCGCCCAGGCTGTGGTGCAGATGTTTCGCGAAGTTGCATGGCCGGACCTGGATTTGCTGATCGTCGATATGCCGCCCGGTACCGGCGATGTGCATCTGACCATTCTGGAACAGATTCCAATAGTCGGCGCGGTCATCGTCACGACGCCGCAAAAGCTGGCGGTAGCGGACGCCG
>CAZZKE010000041.1:0-26199 GCA_964655005.1 uncultured Thalassospiraceae bacterium
GCCGAAACTTCCGAACCGGCCTGGGTGAAGCGGAAAATATTATCCATGAAGAACAACACGTCCTGGCCTTCCTCGTCACGGAAATATTCGGCCATGGAAAGGCCCGACAGGGCGACCCGGGCGCGGGCCCCGGGCGGTTCGTTCATCTGGCCATAAACCAGGGAAACCTTGGAATTGTCGCCGTCCAGGTCGATCACGCCGGATTCGATCATTTCGTGATACAGGTCGTTGCCTTCGCGGGTCCGTTCGCCGACCCCGGCGAACACCGAACGACCGCCGTGACCTTTGACGATATTATTTATCAGTTCCATGATCAGCACCGTCTTGCCGACCCCGGCGCCGCCGAACAGGCCGATCTTGCCGCCCTTGGCGTACGGCGCCAGCAAATCGACGACCTTGATGCCGGTGGTCAAAATTTCGGTTTCCGTCGATTGATCGACGAATTCCGGGGCCTTGCGATGGATGGGATAGGACATCTTGGCGTTGATCGGGCCGCGTTCATCGACCGGCTGGCCGATCACGTTGAGAATACGGCCCAGCGTTTCCGGGCCGACCGGAACCATGATCGGCTCGCCGGTGTCTTCCACTTCCTGGCCCCGGACCAGGCCGTCGGTGGTGTCCATGGCGATCGTGCGAACCGTACTTTCGCCCAGATGCTGGGCCACTTCCAGGACCAGCAGGCTGCCCTGATGCTGCATATGCAGGGCGTTCATGATCGCCGGCAGGTCGCCATCGAAACGGATATCGACGACGGCGCCCATAACCTGGGTGATTTTGCCTACGTTATTCTTGCTCATGTAACAGGCTCCTTATAGCGCCTCGGCGCCGGAAATAATTTCAATCAATTCGCTGGTAATGGCCGCTTGACGGGTGCGGTTATAGGTCAGCGTCAGGGCGTCCAGCATATCGCCGGCGTTGCGGGTTGCGTTGTCCATGGCGGTCATGCGGGCGCCGTGTTCGGACGCATTGCTTTCCAGCAGGGCGCGGAACAACTGTACCGACAGATTACGCGGCAACAGATCATCGAGTATTTCTTCTTCCGAGGGCTCCATCAGGTAGGCGGCTTTCGGGCCCGCCTGACTGCCGGCATCGTCTTCCGCCTGGCCGGGCACCGGAAACGGGATAATCTGGCTGGCGGTCATTTCCTGGGCCATCGCCGAAATAAAGCTGTTATAGATCATGGTGCAAACATCGAATTCACCCGCCTCGAACCGTTCGATAATTTCCTGCGCGATATCCCGCGCCGTGGAAAATTCGACCCCGATCTTGATCAGGCCTTCCTTGGATTCGATGATATCGTCGGTGAATTCCCGGCTCAGGCCATCGCGGCCCTTGCGCCCCAGAAACATCAGTTTGACCGTCTTGCCCTGGCCCTTCAGCCTGGTCACCCGGCGGCGGGTCTCGCGAATGATCGAGCCGTTGAAACCGCCGCACAGGCCACGGTCGGCGGTGATGGCGACGATCAGATGGGTATTGTCGCCGCCGCTGCCGGCCAGCAGCTTCGGCGCGCCGTCCATGGTCGCCAGGCTCGCCGTCAATTCACCCAGCATCCGTTCCATGCGTTCGGCATAGGGGCGGCCGTCTTCGGCGGCGGCCTGGGCGCGGCGCAATTTGGACGCCGCCACCATCTTCATGGCCGAGGTGATCTTCTGCGTCGATTTGACGCTGGTGATCCGGATACGAAGGTCCTTGAGATTTGCCATTGGCGGTTACCTTAAGCAAAAGCCTTGGTGAAGGTCTCGACAAATGCCTTCAATTTGATTTCGGTATCGGCGGAAATATCCTTGTCGTCGCGGATGGCGTCCAGGATGTCGGTGCCGTTGGCGATAATATCATCCATCAGCGAAGCCTCGTAACGGGTGACGTCGGAAACTTTGACGTTATCCAGATAACCATTGACGCCGGCGAAAATAGCGACCACCTGCTGTTCCACCGGAAGCGGTTTAAACTGGCCCTGCTTGAGGACTTCGGTGAGCCTTGCGCCACGGGCCAGCAGCCGCTGGGTCGAGGCGTCCAGGTCCGAGGCGAACTGGGCGAAGGCGGCCATTTCACGGTACTGGGCGAGTTCCAGCTTGATCGAGCCGGAGACCTTTTTCATGGCTTTGATCTGGGCCGCCGAACCGACGCGGGAGACCGAAATACCAACGTTAACCGCCGGTCGGATGCCCTGATAAAACAGTTCGGTTTCAAGGAATATCTGGCCGTCGGTGATGGAAATCACGTTGGTCGGAATATAGGCCGAAACGTCGGAGGCCTGGGTTTCAATGACCGGCAGGGCGGTCAGAGAGCCGCCGCCGTTGTCATCGTTCATTTTGGCGGCCCGTTCGAGCAGCCGCGAATGCAGGTAGAAAACATCGCCGGGATACGCTTCACGGCCCGGCGGGCGGCGCAGCAACAGCGACATCTGACGATAGGCGACGGCCTGTTTCGACAGGTCGTCGTAGAAAATCACCGCGTGCATTCCGTTGTCGCGGAAATACTCGCCCATGGTGCAACCGGCGTAGGGGGCCAAAAATTGCAGCGGCGCCGGTTCCGAGGCCGTCGAGGCGACGATGATGGAATATTCCAGCGCCCCGTATTCTTCCAGCGTCTTGACGATCTGGGCCACCGTCGAACGCTTTTGGCCAATCGCCACATAGATGCAATAAAGCTTTTCGGATTCGTCCTTGGCGGCTTCGTTGACCGCCTTCTGGTTCAGGATGGTGTCGATGATAATCGCCGTCTTGCCGGTCTGGCGGTCGCCGATGATAAGTTCACGCTGGCCGCGACCGACCGGAATCAGGCTGTCGATGGCCTTCAGGCCGGTCTGCATGGGTTCATGCACCGACTTGCGCGGGATGATCCCCGGCGCCTTGACCTCGACCCGCGAGCGGGTCACGTCTTCGATCGGGCCCTTGCCGTCTATCGCGTTACCCAGGCCGTCAACGACCCGGCCCAACAGGCCCCTGCCGACCGGCACATCGACGATGGCGCCGGTCCGCTTGACGGTGTCGCCTTCCTTGATGGTGCGGTCGTCGCCAAAAATAACGATGCCGACGTTATCGGTTTCCAGGTTCAGCGCCATGCCCTTGATGCCACCCGGAAATTCGACCATTTCGCCGGCCTGAACGTTATCCAGCCCATAGACTCGGGCGATGCCGTCGCCGACGGAAAGCACCTGGCCGACTTCGGCGACTTCCGCCTCGGTTCCGAAGCCGGTGATTTGTTCTTTGAGTATTGCGGTAATTTCCGCGGCCCGGATTTCCATTATCCAATCCCTATCATGGCAAGCCGCAACCGTTGCAGCTTTGTCTTAAGTGAACTATCGACCATCCGCGAACCAACCTTGACGACAAGGCCGCCCAGCAGTTCGGGATCGACGATTGTGGCGAGCGCGACGGTACTGCCGACCGCCTTTTTCAACGACTCTGAAAGAGCCTGTATTTGAGTTTCCGAGAGCGCCGTCGCCGATTCGACCATGGCGCTTACCTCGCCGCGATGCGCGGCCAGCAGTTCCCTGAACGCCGCCATTATATCCGGTAAAACGAACAAACGGCGGTTGCCCGCGACGACGCCGATAAAACGGCTGGTGAGATCATCGAAACCGGCTTTCGCGGACAATGCCGCCATCGCCTTTTGCTGATCGTCGCTTGAAATTACCGGCGAAAGCAACAGGCGTCTCAGGTCCTCGCTGTCGGCGATCATGCCGGCCAGGGCGTCGAGATCATCGACGACGGCCTCGAGCCGTTGTTCGGCTTCGGCCAGATCGTAAAGAGCGGTGGCGTAACGCCCGGCCAGCTCGTGGCTGCCTGAATTACGTGATGACAATCGGGAAGCTCCCAAACCAATAAAAGCAGCCCTTTTTCGCCGATAATGGAAAAACGACCGCCCCCAAAATTCGAGTGATATCTAACACACTCATTCCGGCCTTGCAAGACGCCACATCGCACATGCACAACGGTAAAAAACGGCTGATTTCCGCGCCCTAGAATATATTTTTATATTAGTGATTCATGATGTCTGGATGACTCGCGAGTCACCTACAAAAAACCATAGGGGTCGATATCGGCCCGGACCCGCACCTTGCGGGAAATCACGACCCCGGCAAGCCAATCGGTAATCAGCCGTTGCACGTTGACCGATTTGTCGGCCCGGACCAGAAATCGCCGCCGGTGCTGGCCCCGAACCATGGCCAGCGGGGCCGGGGCCGGACCCAGAATCAGCGCCCCCTTGAAATCGGGCGCCGCCCGGCCCAGGGCGGCGGCGGCGGCATCGACTTCGCGGGCGTCGCGGCCGGACACGATCAGCGCCGCCAGCCGTCCGAACGGTGGCATGCCGGCTTCCTTCCGGGCCTCGCATTCGGCGGCGATGAAGCGGTCCCGCAGGCCCGATTGCAGCGCCTGCATGACCGGGTGATCGGGCATGTAGGTCTGCACCAGGACCCGGCCCGGATGCCGCGCCCGCCCGGCCCGCCCGGCGACCTGATAAAGCAACTGAAAGGTCCTCTCGGCGGCCCTTAGATCGCCACCGGTCAGTCCCAGATCGGCATCGACGACGCCGACCAGGGTCAGCATCGGGAAATGATAGCCCTTGGCGACAATCTGGGTGCCGACAATCAGATCGACCCGATGGGTCTCGATGCGTTCGACCAGGGCCGCCGCCGCCGCCGGCCCGGCGATGGTGTCGCTGGCGGCAATTTCCATGCGGACATCGGGGAAGGCTTCGGCGGCCTCTTCGGCCAGCCGCTCGACGCCGGGGCCGCAGGCCGCGAAATTACCTTCGCCGCCGCACGAAGGGCATTTTTGCGGCGTCGTAGCGCCATAGCCGCAATGATGGCATTGCAAGCGGTTTTTGCCGGCCCGCCGGTGTTCGACCAGCCAGGCGGTGCAATTGGGGCACTGGAAGCGATGGCCGCAGGTCCGGCACAGGGTCAGCGGTGCATAGCCCCGCCGGTTGAGGAACAGCATGGCCTGTTCACCGGCGGCGAAGGTATCGCTTAAAGCCTGCCGCAACTGCGGCGACAGCCAGCGACCGCCGGGCGGCGCATCGCGGCGCATGTCGATCAGCGAGACTTCCGGCAGGTCGGCGCCGCCATGACGATCCGGCAGGCACCAGGACCGATAGCGCCCGGTCCGCACGTTGACCACCGTTTCCAGGGACGGCGTCGCCGATACCAGGACCACCGGTATCCGGCCCAGACTGGCCCTTACCACGGCCATGTCGCGGGCGTTGTAGATAACCCCTTCTTCCTGCTTGAAGGCGCTTTCATGTTCTTCATCGACGACGATCAGGCCCAGGTCCGGATAGGGTAACAACAGGGCCGAGCGGGCGCCGACTATGACCCTGGCCCGACCCAGCGCCACGTCGCGCCAGGTGTCGCGCCTCTGCGCCGGCGACAGTTCGGAATGCCAGACCGCCGGGGCGGCCTCGAAACGGGCCACGAAGCGGGCCATCCATTGCGCGCTCAAGGCGATTTCCGGCAACAGCACCAGGGCCTGACGTCCCTGCTTCAGGGCCTGGGCGACGGCCTGGAAATAGACCTCGGTCTTGCCCGAGCCCGGCACGCCGTCCAGCAGTGTCGCCGCGAATCCGCCGGCCCGGGTTTTCGCCGCCAGATCATCCCCCGCCGCCGTCTGTTGAGCGGACAGCGACGGTCCCCGCGCCGCCCAGTCCGGTTGCCGGCGCGGCGGCGGCAACGACGGCATTTCGAACGTTTGCAGCACGCCCGCTTTTTTCAGGCCGGCAACCACGGAAGGCCGGACCGACGCCTGCCGGGCCAGTTCTGTCAACGGCAAGGGTGGCGCCCCGCCGTTCAGAAATTCGAACACCCGGATGCGTTCCCTGGTCATCCTGATTTCCGGGGCGGCCGGATCAAGGGCATAGGCAAGCACCGGTTTGGGCGGTTCCAGGGCGGCCGGAACGCCGATCACCATTTTCAGCACGGCGCCCCGTTCGGATAGGGTGTAAGCGGCGATCCACTCGACGAACCGCATGGATTCTTCGGGCAGGGGCGGTGTATCCGGTTTTTGCAGGATGGTTTTCAACTTCGAGGTGGCGATCCCCCGATCGTCGCCCGACCCCCAAACGACACCGGCCAGTACCCGTTTACCGAACGGCACCCGGACGATATCGCCTTCGCCCAACGCCATATTATCACCGACCCGATAGTCGTAGGTTCCAGGCAACGGCAGGGGCAGCAGCACGGTGACGCGGCAGCCGGGGCCGTAGCCGCTTGAAGGTTTGGCAGGGGACTCGTCCATGGGGTACACTTTAGCGAATCTGTTGGCTCTGTAATAGGAACTGAAAAAAGATGGGCGGACTCGACGATAGCGCCGGGGCGGGCGGCCTGAGCGAAGAGCAGGTGGGCAGCTTTCTAGCCGAAAATCCGGATTTTTTGGCCCGCAATCCCGATCTTCTCAAGGACATGACCGTTCCGTCGCGCTGGGACGGCAAATCCGGCGGCGGCGGCATCGCCGACATGCAGCAGTTCATGCTGGAACAATTGCGCGGCGAAATCGACAATCTGCGCGATTGCGCGCAGGACGTGATCGAGACCAGCCGCACCAACATGTCGATCCAGATGCGCACCCACACCGCCGTCCTGGCCCTGCTGTCGGCGACCAGTATGACGCATATGCTGCGGGTCATCGACGATGATTTCTCTCTGCTGCTGGATGTCGATGTGGCGGTGATCGGTTTCGAACCGGCTTCGGACCCGGCCGATCCGTTCGCCCCGGAGATGACGATGCCGCCGGTGCGCCGTCTTGACGCCGGCGATACCGACCGTTTTATAGGCCCCGACCAGAACGTCGCGCTGATCCGGGACATGGCTGACGGCGGCGCCATATTCGGCGAAACGGCCGGCCTGGCGCAATCCGCCGCGATTGCCAGAATTCGGCCCGGACGCCATTCGCCGACGGGCCTGTTGGCGCTGGGTTCCAGGGGCAGCGTATTCTATCCCGGACAGGGAACGGAAATGATCGGTTTCCTGGCCCGGGTGCTGGAACGCTGCATAGACAGATGGTATCCGGCGGAAAACTAGAATTTTCAATCGAGGCCGGGGCCGGTTCCGCCCTGGCCGGCTGGCTCGACTGGCTGACCCACGAGAAACGCTGTTCGGCCCACACCATCGACGCCTATCGCCGCGATCTGAGCCGGTTCCTTGATTTTCTGGTCGATTACCTGGGCTACCTGCCGGACCTGAAGGACCTGGCGAATCTGCGGACCGCCGATTTCAGGAGTTACCTGGCCTTCCGCGTCAACCGGGGGCTGTCGCGGTCATCGACGGCGCGCGCCATGTCTTCATTAAGAAACCTGTTTCGCTATCTGGATCGCCGCGGATTAGTTCACAACGGGGCCATCGGCGGCGTCCGGGTCCCGAAAATCCCCCATTCGGTGCCGAAGGCGCTGGTCGAGAAAGACGCCCTGGAAGTGGTTTCAACGGCCGGTGACGGGGCCGCGGAACCGTGGATCGGTCGCCGCGATATCGCCGTCATGGCGTTGCTGTATGGTTGCGGTCTACGGATCGGCGAGGCCCTGGCGCTGAACCGGGACGACGCCGCCGGTTTGCGCGCCAACGATGTGCTGCGGATTGCCGGCAAGGGCGGCAAAGAACGGCTGGCGCCGGTGCTGGCCCCGGTCATTGAGGCTATCGAGGCCTATCTCGCCGCCTGCCCCCATGACCGGGGCGGCGACGGGCCGCTGTTCGTGGGCGTCCGGGGGGGGCGGCTTAACCCCGGCGTGGTGCAAAAACAGATGCGCCGGCTGCGCGACCGTCTGGGCCTGCCCGACACGGCGACCCCGCATGCCCTGCGCCATAGTTTCGCCAGCCACCTGTTAAGCGGCGGCGGCGACCTGCGGACCATTCAGGAATTGCTGGGTCACGCTTCGTTATCGACCACCCAGCGCTATACCGAGGTCGATACCGGACACCTGAACGCCGTCTATCGCGACAGCCATCCAAGAGCCCGATTGGCAAAGTAGCCGTATAGTACTACAGGCCCGGCGGTCGCCACGCTATAATGGGTGACAGACAGGGCCAACAGCCAACAGGGGACGCCATCATGAAAAAAATTCTGCTTACCGTCATCGTCGCCTTCATCGTGACCGTTTCCGGCGACGCCTTCGCGGCGGCGAAGTACAAGCCATTCATCCTGGCATCGAAACAGCCGGGCGATTTGGCCGCCGTCACCGCCCGGGTAACGGGCAAACTGACCGACGCCGGATTTGACATCGCCGGGACCTATAGCCCCTATCCCGCCGTCAATTTGATTATTGTCACCAATGACGCCCTGAAACGGGTCGCCGCAAAATCGGAAAAGGGTGGTTTCGGCGCGGCGCAACGGGTATCGATAACCGACCGTGACGGCGAGATTCAGGTCGCCTATACCAATCCGCGCTACATGGCAGGGGTCTACCGCATGGCCGGCGATTTGGGATTCGTCGCCGATGCGCTGGAAAACGCCCTGGGTAAAATCCGGCAGTACGGCATGGCCGACGCCATGGACGACAATGACTTGCGCGGTTATCACTACATGATCGGCATGGAATATTTCGACGACTTGCACCAGTTGTCCCGCTACAAGACCCATCAGGACGCGGTCGCCGGCGTCGAAAAGGCGCTGGCGGCGGGGAAGATGGGCATTACCAAAGTCTATCGCATCGATATCCCCGGCAAGGATGAAGTGGTGTTCGGGGTCGCCATGAACGGCGCGAAGGGCGGCGGCAAGATGCAGGACGACGCCTATCTGATGAGTGAAATCGACTTCAGGGAGATCCGTTCGTCGGCCCACCTGCCTTACGAGATACTGGTCAGCGGGCACCGCGTTCAGGCCCTGTCGGCGCGCTTCCGCATCGCTATCGATTTCCCCGATTTGTCGATGATGGGGGACAACAGCTTTATGAACATCATGGACAGTCCCGACGCCATCAAGACGGCCTTAACGGCGGCGGCTGGCGATCATTGGGAAAAACTGGAGTAAACAAAAATGTCCGATGAACAAAAACAGTTCTGGAATCAACGATTCACCAGCGCCGGCGACGGCTACCTGTTTGGCGCCGAACCAAACGGCTTTCTGGTATCGCAAAAGGATTTACTGAAACCGGGCATGAAAGCGCTATCGGTAGCCGATGGCGAGGGTCGCAACGGCGTCTTCATGGCCTCGCTGGGGGTCGATGTTTTATCCATCGATTTTTCCCCGGTGGCGTTGCAGAAAGCCGGCAAACTGGCCGAAAGCAAGGGCCTGAGCATCGAAACGCGCGAGGCCGACCTGTATAACTGGGAATGGCCGGAGGCCGCCTTTGACATGGTCGCCGCCATCTTTATCCAGTTTTCATCGGCCGCCGAACGTCCCGGCGTGTTCGCCAACATCCAGCGCGCCCTGAAACCCGGCGGCCTGCTGCTGTTGCAGGGCTACCGGCCCGAACAACTGGAATACGGAACCGGCGGACCGCCGGCCGCCGAAAACATGTATACCGAGGAAATCCTGCGCCAGGGGTTCGGCGGGATGGAGATCACCCACCTGCTGAGCCACGATGACCGGGTCAGCGAAGGGGACGGCCACAGCGGCATGTCGGCGCTGATCGACATGGTCGCCCGGAAACGCTAGGGCATTTCCGGGTCGGCAGACCTGATCCAGGCCCAGGCCCGGTCCCGTTGGGCCAGGTCGAAATAGCGAACCTCGCCACCCATCAGCACATTGGAGGTTTTCGCCGCCATTTTTTCCCAGCCCTTGTCACCGACCAGGGCGATTTTCCTGAAATGGTGCCAGTGGGTCATGCCGAAGGTGAAATCGTCCCAGGCGGCGTGCAGGTCCCAGCCTTCGAAGCCTTCCAGATCGACCAGCAGGTTGATTTGCCGGTGTACTTTTATGCGGCCTTCCAGCTCTGGCAGAAACGCCTGATAATCGGCGTCTGTCAGTTTGCCCCGCGCATGGACCCCAACGTTTTTGCCCTCGCTGCCGGGCAGCATTCGAAACATCCAACCTGCTCCTTCATACTTCCCCCATAGCTACATATGGATTGCCCGGCCGGCGACTGCAAGGGCGGCTTCCTTGACCGCTTCGCTTAGGGACGGATGGGCGTGGCAGGTGCGCGCGATATCTTCCGCCGAACCGCCGAATTCCATCACCGCCACCGCCTCGGCGATTAATTCGCCGGCCGCCGGGCCGATAATATGCACGCCCAGCACCCGGTCGCTCGCGGCGTCGGCCAAAATCTTGACGAAGCCTTCCTGATCGGCGTTGGCCCGCGCCCTGGAATTGGCGCTGAACGGGAACTTGCCGACATTGTAGGCGGTGCCATTTTCCTTGAGTTGCTCTTCCGTCTTGCCGACGCTCGCCACTTCCGGCCAAGTGTAAACGACGCCGGGAATCGTATCATAATCCACATGCCCGGCCTGGCCGGCGATAAGTTCGGCCAGGGCGACGCCTTCTTCCTCTGCCTTATGGGCCAGCATCGGCCCGCCGATGACGTCGCCGATGGCGAAAATACCGGGTATGTTGGTCTGAAAATCGGCGCCGACCTGAATAAAGCCGTGCCGGTCGGTTTCGACTCCCGCCTTTTCCAGGCCCAGGCCCTCGCTGTAGGGCCGCCTGCCAATGGCTACCAGGACCACATCGGCCTTGATCTTTTCCGCCTGGCCGCCGTCGCGCGGCTCGATTTCCAGCGTGACATTGCCCTTGTTCGCCTTGGCCGCCGTTACCTTGGATTTAAGCATGAATTTGACACCCTGTTTTTTCAGGGTCCGGGTCATCTGCTTGACAATATCGCCGTCCATGCCGGGCAGGATGGCGTCCAGGAATTCAACCACCGTGACCTCGGCTCCCAGCCTGCGCCAGACCGAGCCCAGTTCCAGCCCGATGACCCCGCCGCCGACCACCACCATGGTTTTTGGCACCGCCGCCAGGGCCAGCGCGCCGGTGGAACTGACAATCCTTTTTTCGTCGATTGCGACACCGGCCAGGGGGGCGACATCGGAACCGGTGGCGATGATAATATTTTCCGTCTTTAATTTCCGGCTTTCGCCTTTGGCCGGAGTCACCTCTACGGTATCGGCTGCCGTAATCACACCGACGCCGAGCAGATAATCGATCTTGTTTTTCTTGAACAGGAATTCAATGCCCTTGGTCAGGTCATCGACCACCTTGTCCTTGCGCCCCATCATGGTTTTCAGGTTCAGCCCGATTTTACCGGTAGTGACGCCATGGGCGGCCAGTTCATGGCCGGCCTGTTCGAAATGGTGGGACGACTGCAACAGCGCCTTGGACGGGATGCAGCCGACATTAAGGCAGGTGCCGCCCAGGCTGCCGCGTTTTTCGACACAGGCCACTTTCAGGCCCAGTTGCGCCGCCCGGATCGCCGCGACGTAACCGCCGGGGCCGCCGCCGATGATGATGACGTCATAGGATTCACTCATTGCGCTTTCCTTTTATGTATCCAGCATGATCCGCTGCGGGTCTTCGATGCATTCCTTGACCCGAACCAGAAACGACACCGCCTCGCGGCCATCGACGATGCGGTGATCGTAACTCAGCGCCAGATACATCATCGGGCGGGCGGCAATCGAGCCATCGGCCATGACCATCGGCCGCTGCTGGATCTTGTGCATGCCCAGAATGCCCGACTGCGGCGGGTTGAGGATCGGCGTCGACTGCAACGAGCCGAAAATACCGCCGTTGGTGACGGTGAAGGTGCCGCCCTGCATTTCATCCAGGGTCAGCTTGCCTTCCCTGGCCCGGCGGCCGTAGTCGGCGATGGTTCCTTCGATAGCGGCGAAACTCAACGAGTCCGCATCGCGGACCACCGGCACCACCAGGCCGCTTGGCGAGCCGACGGCGACGCCGATATCGTAATAGTTCTTGTAAATAATATCATCGCCGCTGATTTCCGCGTTGATCGCCGGAAATTCCCTGAGACCGACGACACAGGCCTTGATGAACAGCGACATGAAGCCGACCTTGACGCCGTGCTTCTTCTCGAAAATTTCCTTGTACTTGGCCCGAAGCGCCATCACCTCGGTCATATCGACTTCGTTAAAGGTGGTCAGCATGGCGGCGTTATTCTGGGCTTCCTTCAGGCGCCGGGCGACCATCTTGCGCAGACGGGTCATCTTGACCCGTTCCTCGCGCGGGCCGATCGGCCGGGTCGGATACTGATCGACCGACGGCGCCGGGGCTGCGGCGGCAGTGGCGGCGACCGGGGCCGGGGCCGGGGTCGGGGTTGCCGGGATGGCGGCGTTTTCGATAAAGGCCAGTACATCGCCCTTGACCAGGCGACCGTCCTTGCCGGTGGCCGGGATGGCGGCGGCGTCCAGGTTATTTTCCTCGACCAGCTTGCGCACCGCCGGCGACAGTTTTTGCGAAACGGCAGCAGGCGCCGCCATCGCCGCGGCGGGGGCCGCCGCCGGTTCCGGCGCGGGTGCGGGTGCGGGCTCCGGTGCGGCGGCCGGTTTGGTTTTGGCGGCGCCCGCCGCGCCTTCTTCGATCATACACAGCAACGCGCCGACCTCGACCTCGCTGCCTTCGGGGGCGGAAATATCGCCCATGGCCCCGGCTACCGGGGCGTTGACTTCCAGCGTTACCTTGTCGGTTTCAAGTTCGACCACGGCTTCGTCGAGCCCGACCGCCTCGCCCGGTTGTTTCATCCATTTCGCAACCGTCGCCTCGGTTACCGATTCGCCAAGCGTGGGCACCTTTAATTCCGTCGCCATATTATCCTCGTTACTTCCAGGTGTGGGGTTGTGGAATGTCCTGCAAAGGGGTCTTCAGGGCCTGTTCAACCAGCAATTTCTGTTCCTCGACGTGGACCTTGGCGTAGCCGGTGGCCGGCGCCGCCGCCGCCTGGCGCGCGATCAGCCAGGGCCGGGTATTGTTGCCGCCGATTATATCGAACATGGTCTGCAATCGGGGATACAGGAAGGTCCACGCGCCCATGTTCGACGGTTCTTCCTGGCACCACACGACTTCGGCGTTGGGATAGCGGTTTATTTGCTGGAAGATCGATTTGCGCGGCCAGGGGTAGAGCTGTTCGACGCGAACGATGGCGACATCGTCGATGCCGGCGTCGCGGCGTCCTTGCAGCAGGTCGTAATAAACCTTTCCCGAACACAGGACGATTCGCCTGACGTCCTTGTCCAGCACCAGTTTATCGGTTTCCGGCAGGATCCGGCGGAAACGGGTTTCCGGACCCATTTCACCCAGTTCCGAAACCACCAGCTTGTGGCGCAGCAGGGATTTCGGCGACATCACGATCAACGGCTTGCGGAAGTTGCGCCGCATCTGCCGCCGCAGCACATGAAAGTAATTGGCCGGCGAGGTGATGTTGACGACCTGCATATTGTCTTCGGCGCACAACTGCAAAAAGCGCTCGGGCCGGGCCGAGGAATGTTCCGGCCCCTGACCTTCGAGCCCATGCGGCAGCAACATGCAGACCGCCGACATTCTAAGCCACTTGGTTTCGCCGGAAGCGATAAACTGATCGATGATAACCTGGGCGCCGTTAGCGAAATCGCCGAACTGGGCTTCCCACAGAACCAGGGTGTGCGGGTCGGCCAGGGAAAATCCATATTCGAAGCCCAGCACCCCGGCTTCCGATAGCGGGCTGTCCATAACTTCGAAGTCGGCCTGATCGTCACGAATACAACTTAGCGGAAAATAGCGTTCTTCGTTGGTCTGATCGACCAGCACACAGTGCCGGTGGGAAAATGTACCGCGCCCGGAATCCTGCCCCGACAGGCGCACCCCGGTACCTTCAACCAGCAATGTGCCGAAGGCCAGCGCCTCGGCCATGGCCCAGTCTATGGCCGAACCGGACTCGATCATCCGGCGCTTGGCGTCAAGCTGGCGCAGGATTTTCTTGTTGATGTCGAAACTTTCCGGCGGTCGGGAGATCGCCATGCCGACTTCGCGCAGCAGACGCATCGGCACGGAGGTATCCTCGTCGTGCATTTCCTCGTCGTCGGCAAGCTGGTCAAGGCCGCTCCATTGACCTTCCAGCCAGTCGGCCTTGTTGGGTTTATAGGAATGGGCGGCGCCGAAATCCGCTTCCAGTTTGGCATGGAATTCATCGACCACATGCTTCACTTCTTCTTCGCTGAAAACGTTTTCCGAAATCAGCTTGCGGGCGTAAATCGCCACCGTCGTCGGATGTTTTTTGATCGCCTTGTACATGATCGGCTGGGTGAACATGGGTTCGTCACCTTCGTTATGGCCATGACGGCGATAACAGAACATGTCGATGACCACGTCGCGACCGAATTCCTGGCGGAATTCCGCGGCGATGCGCGCCACATGAACGACCGCTTCCGGATCGTCCCCGTTAACGTGGAATATGGGGGCCTGGATGCCCTTGGCGATATCGGACGGATAGGGCGACGAGCGCGACTTGGTCGGCGCCGTGGTGAAACCTATCTGGTTATTGACGATGAAATGGATGGTGCCGCCGGTGCGATAGCCGCGAAGCTGCGATAAATCGAGCGCTTCCGGCACCAGACCCTGACCGGCGAAAGCCGCGTCGCCGTGCATCAAAAGCCCCATGATCGATCTTCGCGCTTCGTCCTTCGCCATGTGCTGCTTGGCCCGGACCTTGCCCAGGACAACCGTGTTGACCGCTTCCAGATGCGACGGATTGGCGGTCAGCGACAGGTGAATGCGGTTGCCGTCGAAAACCCGGTCGGACGAGGTGCCAAGATGATACTTGACATCGCCCGAACCCATGATGTCGTCGGGCCGGGACGATATCCCCTGAAATTCGGAAAACATCGCCACATAGGGCTTGTTCATAATACTGGCGAGCACGTTCAGGCGGCCCCGGTGCGGCATCCCCAGCACCACTTCTCTAACTCCCAACTGGCCGCCGCGCTTGATAATCTGCTCCAGCGCGGCGATCAGGCTTTCGCCGCCATCCAGGCCGAAACGCTTGGTCCCGGTATATTTCTTGTCGAGGAACTTCTCGAAACCTTCGGCCTCGACCAGGCGCTGGAAGATGAAGCGCTTGCCCTTGTAGGTGAACTGCGTCTGGTTGCGGATGCTTTCGATGCGGCGCTGAATCCAGGCCCGTTCGTCCGGTTCCTGAATGTGCATGAATTCGACGCCGATGGAACCGCAATAGGTTTCCTTGAGCACCGTGATAATTTCCCGCAACGTCGCGGTTTCCATGCCCAGCACGTTGTTGATGAAGATCGGGCGGTCCATATCGGCTTCGGTAAAGCCATAGGTCCTGGGATCCAGTTCCGGATGGTGGGCGTTGCCTTCCAGCCCCAGCGGGTCGAAATTGGCTATCAGGTGGCCACGCACCCGGTAGACCCGGATCATCATCAGGGCGCTGATCGAATCCATGGTCGCCTGGCGAATATGCTGGGCCCGGGCCTGTCCCGCCAGGCCGTGCGCCATGGTCGGCAGGCCGGCCCCCATCATATCAACCGGCGACGGGGCGGCGCCGTAGCCGCCGGACTGGGGCCCGTGGCGCACCGTCACGTCTTCCGCCGTCTGGCCACCGTTTGCGCCGATCACCGCAGAAGTCGAGGCGGCCCAACTGGCGCCATTCAGATCGCCCAGGATATCCCGCGCTTCGTCGTCCAGGTCCTTGAAAAAGTCGGCCCAGGTGGCGTCGACCGAATTCGGATCGTCGCGAAAACGGGCGAACACTTCGGCGACGTAGGTGGCGTTGGTCGCCGAAAGAAAGGTATCGGATGACGAGGCCATTTTTCGTCCGTCCTTGTCCGTTGAATTATCCGCTGAAAACTCCCAGCATGGTGCTGCCGATGGCGGCGGGCGATTCGGCGACGTGAATTCCGGCGCTTTTCAGGGCTTCTATCTTATCCCCGGCGCCGCCCTTGCCGCCCGATATGATGGCCCCGGCGTGGCCCATGCGGCGGCCCGGCGGCGCCGTCACACCGGCGATAAAGCTGACCACCGGCTTGGTAGTTTTCGATTGCCTGATAAAATCGGCGGCCTGTTCTTCGGCGTCGCCGCCGATTTCACCGATCATCACGATCGCTTCGGTTTCGTCATCGCCCAGGAACATCTCCAGGCAATCGACGAAATTGGTGCCATTGACCGGATCGCCGCCGATGCCGATGCAGGTGGTCTGCCCCAGACCCGCCGCCGTGGTCTGGGCCACGGCTTCGTAGGTCAGGGTGCCCGAACGCGAAACGATGCCGACCTTGCCACGGGTGTGGATATGGCCCGGCATGATGCCGATCTTGCATTCGCCGGGGGTGATTACACCCGGACAGTTGGGCCCGACCAAACGGGTCGCCGAACCTTCCAGGGCGCGCTTGACACGGACCATGTCGAGCACCGGAATGCCTTCGGTGATGCAAACTACCAGCGGCAATTCGGCGTCGATAGCTTCCAGAATGGCGTCGGCGGCGAACGGCGGCGGCACGTATATAACCGTCGCGTTGGCCCCGGTTTTTTCGACCGCCATAGCGACGGTATCGAACACCGGCAGGTCAAGATGGCTGGCCCCGCCCTTGCCCGGCGTTACCCCGCCGACCATGTCGGTGCCATAGGCGATCGCCTGTTCGGAATGGAATGTGCCCTGGGCTCCGGTGAAACCCTGGCAAATGACTTTGGTATCGGATCCGATGAGAACGGCCATGATGTTTCTCTAAGACTCCTTTACGGCTTTGACGATTTTTTCGGCGGCGTCCGCCAGATCGTCCGCCGAGACGATGGCCAGGCCCGATTCGGCCAGAATATTTTTGCCCAGTTCCACGTTGGTGCCTTCCAGGCGAACCACCAGAGGCACATTAAGGCTGACTTCCCGCGCCGCCGCGACGACGCCTTCGGCGATCACATCGCAGCGCATGATGCCGCCGAAAATATTGACCAGAATGCCTTCGACGTTGGCATCGGACAGGATCAGCTTGAACGCCGTCGTCACCCGCTCCTTGGTCGCGCCGCCGCCGACATCCAGAAAGTTGGCCGGATCGCCGCCATACAGCTTGATGATATCCATGGTCGACATCGCCAGGCCGGCGCCGTTGACCATGCAGCCGATGTTGCCGTCCAGCTTGATGTAGTTCAATTCATGGCGGGCCGCTTCCAGTTCCGCCGGGTCTTCTTCGTCCTCGTCGCGCAGTTCTTCAATATCCTTGTGGCGGAACAGGGCGTTGTCATCGAAGTTCATTTTCGCGTCCAGGGCGATGATCCCGTCATCGCCGGTCACGACCAGCGGGTTGACCTCCATCATCGAGGCGTCCAGGTCCATGAAGGCCCGGTAAATGGCGAGCATGAATTTGACCGCGGCGCCCACCTGCTTGCCTTTAAGGCCCAGTCCGAAGGCCAGTTTACGGGCGTGAAACGGCGACATTCCGGTGGCCGGATCGATCGTCACCTTAAGGATTTTTTCGGGTGTCGCCGCGGCGACTTCCTCGATTTCCATGCCGCCTTCGGTGGACGCCAGGATAATCACCCGCGAGGTCCCGCGATCGACCAGCAGGCTCAGATACAGTTCGCGGGCGATATCGCAGCCTTCTTCGATATAGACGCGCTTGACTTCCTTGCCCTTGTCGCCGGTCTGTTTGGTAATCAGGACATGGCCGAGCATTTCGTTGACGTTGTCCTTGACCTGGTCGATGGATTTGACGACCCGGACCCCGCCCTGACCATCGGGGTTGCCCTGGAACCGTCCGGCGCCACGACCGCCGGCATGAATTTGCGACTTGACGACCCACACCGGTCCGCCCAGGTCCTTGGCCACGGCCTCGGCCTCGGGCCGGGTATAGGCGACCCCGCCACGCGGCACGGCGACGCCGTATTTGGCCAGCAACTGCTTCGCTTGATATTCGTGAATATTCATTTATCGGGCCTCGCCGCCGGGGTTTTCTTGACCGGGGCTTTCTTGGCCGGAACTTTCCTGGCCGGGGCCTTTTTGACGGCTGCCTTCTTCCCGGCGGCGGTTTTCCCGACCGGGGCCTTTTTGGCCGGCGCGGTCGCGTCTTTCTTGAGATCCGCGATGGTTTTCATCAATCCCCTGACCGACCGCACCGATTTATTGAAGCCGGCCTTCTCGGCGGAATTCAGCTTGATTTCGACAATCCGTTCGACACCCTTGGCGCCGATCACCGCGGGAACGCCCACATACAGGCCCTTGACCCCGTATTGCCCCTTCAGCCAGGCGGCGCACGGCAGCACCCGCTTTTTATCCTTCAGGTAGGATTCCGCCATGGCGATGGCGGAACTGGCCGGGGCGTAAAAGGCCGACCCGGTTTTCAGCAGGCCGACGATTTCGGCGCCGCCGTCGCGGGTCCGCTGCACGATTTCATCAAGCCGCGCCTGGGTCGTCCATTTCATCTTGATCAGATCGGGCAACGGGATGCCGGCGACGGTGGAATAACGGGGCAGCGGCACCATGGTGTCGCCATGACCGCCCAGGACAAACGCCGTGACGTCTTCGACCGAAACCTTGAATTCCTCGGCCAGGAAATAGCGGAAGCGGGCGGAATCCAGCACCCCGGCCATGCCGACAACCTTGTTGTGGGGCAGGCCGGAAGCCTCGCGCAACACCCATACCATGGCGTCCAGAGGGTTGGTTATACATATGACGAAAGCGTTCGGGCAATTGGCCTTGATACCCTTGCCGACGGCTTCCATCACCGAGGTATTGATGCCAAGCAGATCATCGCGGCTCATGCCCGGCTTGCGGGCCACCCCGGCGGTGACGATGACCACGTCGGCGCCCCGGATCGCGGTGTACGAGGAACTGCCGGTCAGTTTGCCGTTAAAGCCCTCGACCGGTGACGATTGCGCCAAATCCAGCGCCTTGCCTTGGGGGACGCCCTTGACGATATCAAACATCACAATATCGCCGAGTTCTTTCAGGCCGGCCAGGTGGGCCAGCGTACCGCCGATATTACCGGCGCCGATAAGAGCGATCTTGTTGCGCGCCATAGTCAACTCCCCTTACATCAATTTCCCGTTGAAACAAATATGATCTGAATACCTTGAATCTAGTAACGCCATTTACCACCAAGGGCAAGCCTTACCCACCTTAAAGTGTTGTTTAACGTATGGATTCAATAGGGTTTTTCAAGTTAATTGATCGAGGCCGATATCGACCGCCGGGGCCGACTGGGTGATCCGGCCGACGGAAATAAAATCAACGCCGGTTTCGGCGATGCCGCGAATGGTCTGCAAAGTGACGCCGCCGGAGGCTTCCAGCGTCGCCTTGCCCTTT
The DNA here is from genome assembly GCA_964655005.1 of uncultured Thalassospiraceae bacterium. Classification (GTDB taxonomy): domain Bacteria; phylum Pseudomonadota; class Alphaproteobacteria; order Rhodospirillales; family JABHCV01; genus CAZZKE01. The sequence continues at coordinate 19,162 of CAZZKE010000041.1, forward strand.
GCCATCGCCACCGCCAGACGCAATTTATCGTTGTTCATATTGTCGAGCAGTATTCGCCCGATCCCGGCGGCCAGCGCCGCATCGACCTGATCGATGGTGTCGCATTCAACCTCGATGTCGCGCAGCCCCGCCGCCCGGGCGCGGGCAACCGCCTCGCCGACCGAGCCGGCGACGGCCAGATGATTGTCCTTTATCAGGACTCCGTCACCCAGGCCCATCCGGTGATTACGGGCGCCGCCCACGGCGGCCGCGTACTTCGAAAGCATCCGCAGGCCCGGTATTGTCTTGCGGGTGTCAAGCAGCGTGGCCCCGGTACCGGCGATGGCGTCCGCATAGGCCCGCGTAACGGTGGCGATGCCCGAAAGGAATTGCAGCATGTTCAGCGCCGTGCGTTCGGCGCTCAGCAAGCCCCGGGCCGGGCCGTCGAGGGTCATCAGCACCGTCCCGGCGGCGGCGGCGGCGCCATCTTCGATTTTCTTTTCAATATCGCCGTCCGGGGCCAGACGCCGGAAGACGGAGGCCGCCATATCGATCCCGGCGACGATGATGTTCTCGCGCGTGGTCAGGGCGAATTTCAGCCGGGCGTCGGCGGCCAGCACGGCGTTGGTGGTTATATCGCCGCGTCCGATATCTTCCTTCAGGGCGGCCTCTATGGCAGCCTCGACGCTGGCCGGGTCGGGGATCGGCATTACTCGGCGGCCCGGCTCACCGGTTTTGCCGGGGGCGACATATCGAGCATCCGTTCGATAGGTTTCAGCGCCCGCCGCCGCACATCTTCCGGCAGTTCTATCCGGGGCGCTTCGTCGCGCAGCGCCAGGTACAGCTTTTCCATGGTGTTCAGGGCCATATAGGGGCAGTGGGTGCAGGGGCAGGCCCCGACATCACGGGCCTCGCTGACCCCCGGCGCGGCGATAAAGGTTTTGTCCGGATGGTCTTTTTGCATCTGGTGGATGATGTGCGGTTCGGTGGCGATGATGAAGGTCCGGGCCGGATCGGCGCCGACGAAATTCAAGATACCCCTGGTCGAACCGACATAGTCGGCCAGGTCAAGAATAACATCCGGGCATTCCGGATGGGCGGCGACCATGGCCTCCGGTTGTTCCGCTTTCAATTGCAGCAGCCGGTCTTCGGAAAACTCCTCGTGGACGATACAGGCGCCCGGCCACAACACCATGTCGCGCCCGGTTTTCTTGTTCAGGAAAGCCCCCAGGTGGCGGTCCGGGGCAAACAGGATCGGCCGGTCCTTCGGCAGTTGATTGATTATCGCCTCGGCGTTGGACGAGGTCACGATGATATCCGACAGCGCCTTCACTTCCGCCGAACAGTTGATGTAGGTCAACGAGATATGGTCCGGGTGAGCGTCGCGCCAGCGTTTGAAATCATCCGGCTGGCAGGCTTCTTCCAGGGAACAGCCGGCGTCGGCGTCGGGCAGCAGCACGGTGCGTTCCGGATTGACGATCTTGGCCACTTCCGACATGAACCGGACGCCGCAAAAAACGATGATATCGGCATCGGCGGCGGCGGCGCGGCGGGACAGGTCCAGGGAATCGCCGACAAAGTCGGCCAGGTCCTGAATTTCATAATCCTGGTAATAATGGGCCAGGATTATGGCGTTCTTGTCGCGGCGCAGGCGATTTATTTCAGCCTTCAGATCAAGCGCCGGATCGACGCTCTGTCGCGCATCGGCGGCGGGCAAGATGACGGTTTCGGTCACGTGGGTTCTCCATCCAAAGCATCGCTTAGGGCATGATGTAGTAAGGAATACCCCGGTTCCGCAAGGCCAAATTCGGATTTATGCGGCCGCGCAAGATAATCTTCGCCCTGCATTTCGACCAACCTGGATGCCGTGCGCCGGAATTCAAAAGCGCCGTCGCCGGCCACGTACAGGTCCCGGGCCGGGGCCTGCGCCGAACATACCAGATTGACATTATGTTCATACAGGGCATCGATAAGGATCACGAAGCGCTTGGCTTCGTTGCGGTTTTCGGCGGTCATCTTTGGAATATCCCGCATGATAACCGTATGAAAGCGCCCGGCCACGGCCAGAAAATCCGCCGGACCCAGGGGGCGCGCGCAGAACTCGTCGAACGACACCATGGCCACCCCGTCGGCGGCCATCACAATATCCAGCCGCCGACCGTTGACATGCAGCGGCGCTTCCAGGTCCTCGGCGTCGTTGGTCAGGCGCTCGAACAACAGGGCCAGCTTCTTATCGGAATCCTGGTCCAGGGAATTCAGGTAAACACCCGTCCGGCGCACGTTCTGCAACCGGTAATCGGTCGCGCCTTCGAGGATCAGGACATCGAGCTTGTCTTCGAGCAGGTGGATGAACGGCATAAACAGCTGGCGTTGCAGGCCGTCTTTGTAAAGGTCGCCCGGCGGGCGGTTCGAAGTCGCCACGACGACCACGCCGTTGGCGAACAGGGTCTCGAAAAAGCGCCCGATAATCATCGCATCGGCGATATCGAGGACCTGAAATTCATCGAAACAGAGCAGCGACGCCTCTTCGGCGAAGCGCGTGGCGATGGGTGGAATTGGATCGTCGGCGCGGCCCTTCCACTTGCGATATTCGTGCAGACGCACATGAACCTGCTGCATGAAGGCGTGGAAATGCACCCGCCGTTTACGTTTGACCGGGGCGGTGCGGAAAAACAGATCCATCAGCATCGATTTGCCGCGCCCGACGCCGCCGACCAGATACAACCCCTGGGGCGGGTCTTCCCGGCGCCGGGCCAGCCCGAACCGCTCCTTCCAGCCGGACGCCCCCTTCGAAGGCTCGTAGGCGGCCAGCGCCTTGTGCAGGCTTTGCAATTTTTCGATGGCCAGCGCCTGCACCGGGTCGGGGCTCAGGTCGCCGGCGCTTATTTCGGCGCGATAGCTGGCAAGCGGGCCTTCGGGCATGTTCATGGGCTGAATCTATCGTCTTTCCGTTTGATATTGAAGCCAAAGCCTGTAAATCGGCGCAAACCCTTGCGATCAAGCGGCAAATGGGCGATTCTGCCTTACCCCATTGCAAAGGAGCGCCGCTGAATGTGTGGCCTGGCGGGACTGTTTCTGCCCAACGATACGCCGATCAGGCAGCCCGACATGGACGCCATGCTGGACGCCATGCGCCACCGGGGACCCGATGGCGAGGGCCGCTATGCGAGCGACGACGGGCGCTATCAGGCCGGTTTTCGCAGGCTGGCGATTATCGATCTGAAGACCGGCGATCAACCGCTGTTTGATGATCGCCGGGGCCGGGTGCTGATCGGTAACGGCGAAATATACAACGACCCCGAACTGCGCCGGAAATATACCGACTATCCCTTCCGGACCGGCAGCGACATGGAATCGGTGCTCGCCGCCGATCATGCCCGGGGCGATGATTTCATCCATGAACTAAACGGCATGTATGGCCTGGCCCTGTACGAACGCGGGCGGCATCGTCTGACCCTGGTACGCGACCGGCTTGGCATCAAGCCGCTATACTGGTGCCGACTGGACGGCGGCGGCATCGTATTCGCCTCTGAAATCAAGCCGCTGTTCGCCTCCGGCCTGGTCCGGGCGGAAATCGACGAAGGGGCCATCGGCGGCTATCTGGCACACGGCTATGTCGCCGCCCCGGCGACAATATACAAAGGGGTCCGGCAGTTGCCGCCGGGCCACGTCCTGCGTATCGAACGCGACGGCAAGATCACCGTGGAACGCTACTGGCGGGCCGAACCGGCGACCGATATCCCTTCGGCCAGGGAAGACCTGGTCGATCACCTGACCGGCCTGCTTGGCGACAGCATCCGGCTGCAACTTCGCAGCGATGTCCCGCTGGGGGCGCTATTGTCGGGCGGTATCGATTCCGGATTGATGGTGGCGCTGGCGGCCAATCATTCGTCCCGGCCGATAAACACTTTCACCGTCCGCTTCGAAGGCGCCGCCGTGGACGAAAGCCCGCTCGCGGCCCTGGTCGCCGAACGCTACGGGACCAACCACACGGTCCTGGACCTGCCGGCCACGGCGGTCGGCGATCACCTGCCGTTGCTGGCCTGGCACGCCGACGAACCGCTGGCCGACCCGGCCCTGCTGCCCAATTACCTGATCGAACAGGCCCTGGGCAAGGACCTGCGGGTGGCCTTGAACGGTACCGGCGGCGACGAACTGTTCGCCGGTTACGGGCGCTATTTCCAGCTTCCGGTGGAACGCCGCTACCTGATGCTGCCGGGCCCGCTGCGGCGCGGCGTGATCGAGCCGGCGATCAAGGCCGTTTCGCCGATGACCGCCTGGCGGCTGGGCCGGGCGGAGAAATTCGAGGCCGATCCCGGCGGCTACCTGCACGATCATTCGACCCTGCTGCCGCCGCCGATGCTGGCCCTGCTGGGCCGGCAGTCACCCGCCGCCGACCCGGAACAGGCCCGCTTCGCCGATGATTTTTCCGGGCCGCACCAGTCGGCCATGCTGTATGGCGACCTGAACACCTACCTGCCGTTCGACCTGCTCAACCTGCTCGACCGCACCACCATGGCGGCCAGCGTGGAAGGACGGGTGCCATTCCTGGATCACCGGCTGGTCGAAGCCGCCCTGGCGGTGCCACCCGAAATCCGCACGGCCAACGGCCGGCCCAAGGCGCTGGAACGGGAAATTGCGGCGCCTTTTCTGCCCGAACAATTATTGAATGCGCCGAAGCGGGGCTTCGCCTCGCCGGTGCCGGCGTGGATGGCCGAAGGCCTGATTTTACCGGCGCGGCGGCTGCTGACCCGCCGTGAAACCCTGGATCGCGGCTGGTGGTCGAAACAAGGCGTCGAGCGGCTGCTGGCCGATCCCGCGCGGCACGGATTCCGCATATACCAGTTGCTGATGCTGGAGCTTTGTGTGCGTATCCATGTCGAGGCGGCGCCCCGGACGACCGCCCCCGATTTTGGTCTGGAACATTATTGATGCAGCACGACATACGACCCGCCCGGCTTTACGGCGATCTGGTCGGCCATCATTCGCGGCGTCAGAAACTGCGGCAACTGGTTCGCGACGCCGCCGTCTTCGGGCTGTCCCTGGGGCGATCCATCGGCAGCTCGACGGGCTGGATACGCTTTCCCTATTACCACCACGTTTTCGATGACGAACGGCGCGGCTTCGAAACTCAACTGGATTATCTGGCCGGGTTCGGCGACTTTATGGCGCTTGGCGATGTCGTTACCTTGCTGCAATCGGGCGAACCCATTGATGGCCGCTATTTCTGCGTCACCTTCGATGACGGTTTCAAGAACTGCCTGACCAACGCCCTGCCGATCCTGCTGGCGCGGCGAATCCCGGCGGCGTTTTTCCTGGCGACGGATTATATCGACAGCGATACCGAGGCCGACCGCGAGCGTCTGCTCGGCTTCTTCGAGCACCGCGCCGTGCTCATGGAATTCCTGAGCTGGGACGATTGCCGGGCGCTGGCCGAAGCCGGCATGGAGATCGGCTCGCACACCCTTAGCCACGCCCGGCTGGCATCCCTTGACGAGGCCGGAGTGCGTACCGAGTTGAGCCGTTCCAAACACCTGATCGAGACCAGGCTGGGGCGGCCATGCGAACATTTTTGCAGCCCGATCGGAATTCCCGGACGCGACTTCAAGGTCGAACGGGACCCGGACCTGGCGCGGGATTGCGGCTACCGGTCCATGTCGACCACCGAACGGGGCGCCATGCGGGCCGGCGACAACCCCTACCGCATGAAGCGCGATCATGTGCTGGCCAACTGGGGGGTCCATCAACTGCGCTACTTCCTGAGTCTGCCATGACGGCAACACTCCGCCAGGCCGATATGGGCGATTGCCAGGAGGCGACGGAACTGCTGCGGCGTCTGGGCCTGGTGATGCCCCGGGGCAACGACCTGATCGAGGCCCATTGGCGGCGCTTCTGGGTCGACAACCCGGCCTTCATCCGGGGCCGCGCCAAACCGGCCAACGGCTGGTTGCTGGAAGATGGCGGACGCATGGTCGGTTTCTTCGGCAATATCCCGCTGCTCTATTACCATGGCGATGAACCGGTGGTGGTCGCCGATGCCAGCCAATGGGGGGTCGAAAAACCCTACCGGGACCAGACCGCCCGGCTGGCCGAGGCTTATTTTGGCCAGGACAATGCCGACATGCTGCTGGTGACGACGGGGATCAAGCCGACCGGACGCCTGTTCGAACGCTACGGGGCGGCGCGGATTCCGCAACCGGACTACGACCGGGTGCTGTACTGGGTCGTCGATGGCGGCGGCTTCATGGCCTCGGCCTTCCGGAAAAAGGGCGTCGCGCCGCCGCTGGCTTCACTGGCGGCGGCGCTGGCGGCGCCGTTGGCCCACGCCGGCATCGTGCTTGGCCGCCGGCGGCCGGGACCGGCCGCCGGGGCCATCGATCTGATCGGGGTCGGGGATATCGGCGATGAATTCGACCGCCTGTGGCGGCGCAAACGGGATGAAGCGCCCCGGTTGCTGGCCTGCCGCTCGGCGGACTGCCTGCGCTGGCATTTCGGGACGCCGTCACTGGCGGCGCGAACCCGCTTTATCATCGACCGGCAAGACCGGTTGCAAGGATATGCCGCGGTGATGCGGGGGGACGCACCCGAAATCGGCCTGAAACGCCTGAAAATCGTCGATGTGTTTGTGGCCAACGACGACCCGGAAATTTTTGACCGGCTGCTAGCCGCCGCCCATGACCATGCCAGGTCCGAAGGCTGCCATGTTCTGGAACTGGTCGGGTTACCGGAAAACCTGCGCGGGGCGGCCATGCGTTACCGGCCCTTCGTGCGTTCCATGCCGACCTGGCCGCTGTACTACAAGGCGGTTTCTGAAACCCTGGCGGCCCCGCTGCGACGGCGGCAAGCCTGGTACGTCACCGCCTATGACGGCGATACGGCGCTGGCCTAATACCAAGTTGCAGAAAGAATGACCCATAGAGATCGTCACAGCAGTCCTTCGGGTAGGAGAGAAGCCGCCGGCGATGCGATCGCATCGTCAAGGCTTTTCGACGCCCTCCGAAGGGCTGCTGTGACGACCGGAACGGCGGCCTCACAAGCCTTTTGGACGTTGTCGCCCAC
>CAZZKE010000042.1:0-25952 GCA_964655005.1 uncultured Thalassospiraceae bacterium
ACAATTTGGTATTACTTTGCCCCGCCGCCATAAAGAATTATGATGATTCATCATCGTTTTCCAGCCACCGGATTTAAGCGCCGCCATGTTCAAAGCCGTGTTCTGGGATTTCGGCGGCGTCCTGACGGCCAGTCCCTTCGATAACTTCAGGCGCTATGAACGACAGAACAACCTGCCGGTGGACTTCATCCGCGGCGTCAACAGCCTTAATCCGGACGGCAACGCCTGGGCCATGTTCGAAAGCGACCGCATCGGGGCGGCTGAATTCGATACCCTTTTTGCCCGTGAATCACATGCGTTGGGCCACCGGATCCGGGGCCGCGATGTTATCGCCCTGCTGCGGGGCGCGGTCCGCGAGGACATGGTCGGGGCGCTGCGGCGCTGCAACCAGCACTTCGCGACCGCCTGCATAACCAACAACGTGCGCACCGGCGACAACAGCCCCGACGCCGCCTACGCCCGGGTATTCGCGATGTTCGGAACGGTCATCGAATCCTCGAAAACGGGAATCCGCAAACCCGACCCGGAAATTTACGCGCTGGCCTGCAAGCGGGTGGACGTAGCGCCGCAGGAAGTAGTCTATCTTGACGACCTGGGGATCAATTTAAAGCCGGCCAGGGCCATGGGCATGACGACCATCAAGGTCGGGGCGCCGGGGCCGGCCATCGACCGGCTCGAAACGGTTCTCGGAATTTCATTTCGGAATTAATGCTGTTTTAATTTTAAAATACCTGTTTTATCAATATATTACGATATTACTAAAACTATTGAATTATCAAATGGACAAGGCTATACTCCAGGCTATGGAAAACGACACCCTGACCAATGAAATGGCCGATTGCCTGGAGGCGCTGGGCAATCCTACCCGCCTGCGAATTTTTCGTGTCCTGGTCCGGGCCGGCAAGGATGGCGCCAATGTGGGCGCCATTCAGCGCCAGATCGGCATTCCGGCCTCGACCCTGACTCATCATATCCAGCGTCTGGTCAAGGCCGGCCTGGTCCGGCAATCGCGGGACAGCCGGCAAATGATTTGCCAGGCCGATTACGGGTTGATGGCAAGCCTGGTCGATTACCTGAACGCGGAATGCTGCCAGGGGCTGGCCGATGACATCGAAGGGAATACCGCCGCATGACCACGCTGACCCTGTACGCATCCTCCATAAGCCAGGCCTTTCGCCGGATCGACCGGGCGGTCCTGGCCGTTCTGGCCCTGCTGCTGGCCATGCTGGCGCTGATGCCGCTGGCCGCATTTCGGCAAAGCCTGGTCTTCACCATCGACAGCATGGTGTCGATTGCGCCCTATCTGACCGCCAGCGCCGCCGCCGCAGCCTGGTTGACGGCGGCCGGCGCCGATCGTGTTATCGGCAAGGTTTTTCAAGGACATTGGCTTATAGTCATCGGCTCGGCGGCGTTGTTCGGTTCGCTTTCGCCGTTTTGTTCCTGCGGCGTAATCCCAATCATCGCCGCCTTGCTGGCCGCCGGGGTGCCGCTGGCGGCGGTCATGGCGTTCTGGTTGTCTTCGCCGATAATGGATCCGGAAATGTTCCTGCTGACGGTCGGCGGTATCGGCGTAAATTTCGCCATCGCCAAGACCATCGCCGCCTTCACCATCGGCGTATTCGGCGGGCTTACCACGCACTTCGTTCAAAGGGCCGGTGGTTTCGCATCTCCCCTGCGCGAACAGGTATCTTCGTGCGGTACCTGCCGTCCGAAAATATCCAGCGAGAAAACACATTGGGCGTTCTGGAAAAACACCGAACAACTGGAAAGTTTCCGGACGACCATACTCTGGACCCTGCTGTTCCTGGGCAAATGGCTGTTTTTGGCTTTTTTGCTGGAAAGCCTGATGGTCCGCTATGTGCCGCCGGAACTGATTGGCCGGTGGCTCGGCAGTGAAAGTTCGTGGGCGCTGCCGCTGGCCGTGCTGACCGGGGCGCCGGCCTACCTGAACGGTTACGTGGCGATCCCGCTGGTCGCCGGACTGATGGACAGCGGCATGGCGCCCGGCCCGGCGCTGGCCTTCATGACCGCCGGCGCGGTGACCTCGATTCCGGCCGCCATCGCCGTCTTCGCCCTGGTCCGCAAGCCGGTTTTCCTGTGGTACATAGCCCTCGCCATGGTCGGCTCCCTGCTAACCGGCGGGGCTTACCAGATATACTCGACCGCAATTTAGCGGCAAACGGAAATAACCAATCCCGTGGATACCGCTTCAGGTCCGGTGCGGTAGTTCCATATCTTTTTATACACTATATTTATGTATATAATTATATATTGACATTTTATTTATGTGTTTTATATTATTTCACATAATGGATACTGTTTTACGAGAAACCGATAACATCGAGGCCCTGATCGTCGAGGCCGAACCGGAAACCGTGGCAAAATGGCTGGCCAACGGCGAAGCCCTGTTGATCGACGTTCGCGAAACATCCGAATACGAACAGGAACACATTCCCGGCTCCATGCTGGTGCCCCTGTCGGCGCTGGACCCGGACAGCTTTCCCCATATCACCATCAAGAAACTGGTGCTGCATTGCGCCATCGGCAAGCGTTCCGCCGCCGCCGCCAAACAGTTGATCCAGGCCGGCCATACCCCACCGATCAATATGAAGGGCGGCCTGAAGGCATGGCGCGAAGCCGGCCTGGAGACGGAAATCTACGACTTGCCCCCGGCCCCCCCGGAAAAGGCCGCGAACCGGAAGCACGACAGTCTGGAGCCATCGGATTTACCGCCGGGGTCGGTGCTGCGAGACGAATTCCTGGCGCCGCACAAGATATCCACGGCGGAACTGGCCGATGATTTGGGCTTGCCCGCCGGGCATGTACTGGAACTGATCGACGGCGAGCGGTCGCTGGATGCCGACATGGCGTTCCGGCTGGCCCGATACTTCTCGACCACGGAAGAATTCTGGTTACGACTGCAAATAGCCTACGATCTGGACCGTACCGGCAAGCGTTCCGCCGAAGAAATCGCCCGCACCGTCATCCCGCGCAAGGACAAGCCGGCGGCGAAAAAAGGCAAAACATCAGTGGCCTGATACCGCCCCGATCAAAAATTCTATATTACCTTCCGGCCCCTTGATCGGGCTTTCGGTGACACCGATCACCCGCCAGCCGGCCAGGCCATCAAGCCAGTTACTGATTTTTTCTATGACTTCCCGATGCAATTCCGGGTCCCGGACTACACCGCCCTTACCGACCCGGCCCTTGCCCACTTCGAACTGCGGTTTAATCAGGGCGATTACGCGGGCGCCGGGCGCGGCCAACGCCAGGGCCGCCGGCAACACGGTTTGCAGCCCGATAAAACTGGCGTCGCATACAATCAGCGCGGGCGGTTCCGGTATTTGCTGGGTGGTCAAATTACGCGCGTTGAAGCGTTCGATGACGACGACGCGATCATCCTGCCGCAACTTCCAGGCCAACTGACCATGACCGACATCGACGGCGTAGACCCGGGTCGCGCCGTTTGCCAGCAGAACATCGCTAAAGCCGCCGGTAGATGCGCCGATATCCAGGCAGCTCAGCCCGGCGGGGTCGATACCGAAATGCGCCAGGCCATGGGCCAATTTCAGCCCGCCCCTGGAAACCCACGGATGATCCTGGCCCTTGATGTCGATCCGGATATCCCCGGCGACCGGTTTACCCGCCTTGTCGAGGCGGCGGGTGTCGCTAAAAACATGCCCGGCCATAATCAGGGCCTGCGCCCTGGCCCGGCTTTCGGCTAGCCCCCGGTCCACCAGCAACTGATCCAGCCGTAATTTCTCAGGCTTGCGCCGGCTTGACGATTTTTCCTGACTTGCTCTTGCCATGCCCCAGCGCCTCCTGCGCAATCTCGACAATGTGCGGCGCGGTCAGGCCGACCGCCCGGTACTGTTGGGCGGGGCAGTCCTGATCGATCATCCGGTCGGGCAGGGTCATCACCCGCACCCGCACCACGCCGTCGAGCAATCCCGCCCCCGACATGAATTGCAAAACATGAGCGCCGAATCCGCCAGGCGATCCTTCCTCGATGGTTATCAGCACTTCATGGGACCGGGCCAGATCCGTTATCAGTTCCCGGTCCAGGGGCTTGGCGAAACGGGCGTCGGCGACGGTGACCGAAATCCCCCTGGCCGAGAGTTCATCGGCGGCCTTGAGCGATTCCGCCAGACGCCCGCCAAGGCTTAGGATCGCCACCGTCTTGCCGTGGCGCACGATGCGGCCACGACCGATTTCCAGGACTTCCCCCTTGTCGGGCAAGTCGACGCCGACGCCTTCGCCGCGTGGATAACGGATGCAGCTTGGACCATCGTCAATGGCCGCGGCGGTGGCCACCATATGCATCATTTCGGCCTCGTCCGACGGCGCCATGACGACGATGCCGGGCAGGCAGCACAGATAAGCCAGATCGTAGACCCCGGCGTGGGTGGCGCCATCGGCGCCGACCAGCCCGGCCCGGTCCAGCGCGAAACGGACCGGCAGTTTTTGCAGCACCACGTCATGGACAAGCTGATCGTAGCCCCGTTGCAGGAAGGTCGAATAAATGGTGGCGAACGGCTTGTAGCCTTCGCTGGCCATGCCGGCGGCGAATGTCACGGCGTGCTGTTCGGCGATACCGACATCGAAACAGCGGTCCGGAAAAGCCGCGCCGAATTCATCCAGCCCGGTGCCCGACGGCATGGCGGCGGTAACGGCGGTAATTTTTTGGTCCCGCTCGGCCTCGGCGATTAACGCCTTGGCGAACACCCCGGTATAACTCGGGGCGTTGCTTTCTGCCTTGACCTGCTTGCCGGTGACCACGTCGAACTTGCCGACGCCGTGGTATTTATCGGGCGATTGTTCCGCCGGCTCGTAACCGTGCCCCTTTTGGGTCACTACATGGAGCAACACCGGCCCGGGCAATTCGTCGTCGCGCAGGTTTTTCAGCACCGGCAGCAGATGGTCCAGATTATGGCCATCGACGGGACCGACATAAAAGAATCCCAATTCTTCAAACAAGGTGCCGCCAGTGACCATGCCACGGGCGTATTCTTCGGCCCGGCGGGCCATGTCTTCCATGCGCTGTGGCAATTTTTTGGTCATCTCGCGGGCAAAATTACGCAAGGAACGATAGGACTTGGACGATATAAGCCGCGACAGATAGGCGCTCATGGCGCCAACCGGCGGGGCGATCGACATATCGTTGTCGTTCAGAATAACGATCATCCGGGAATCCATGGAGCCGGCGTTGTTCATCGCTTCGTAGGCCATCCCGGCGCTCATGGCGCCATCGCCGATAACCGCGATAACATGGTTGTCATCACCCTTGAAATCCCGCGCCACGGCCATCCCCAGGCCGGCCGAAATGGATGTTGAACTGTGTCCGGCGCCGAACGGGTCATATTCGCTTTCAGAGCGTTTGGTAAACCCGGAAAGTCCGCCGCCCTGACGCAACGTCAACATGCGGTCGCGCCGTCCGGTCAGAATTTTATGCGGATAGCCCTGATGCCCGACATCCCAAATCAACCGGTCACGGGGCGTATCGAAGACATGATGCAAGGCCACCGTCAATTCGACCACGCCCAGGCTGGCGCCAAGATGACCGCCGGTAATCGACACTACGCGGACCGTCTCGCGACGCAGTTCGTCGGCCAGTTGATGCAATTGGGCGACGGAGTATTCGCGAGTGTCGGCTGGCAGTTTGACTTCATCCAGCAAGGGGGTCGGGCTGTTGTCGCTCAAATTCAGGTCCTACGGAAAACTCAGGCGCTGCGTTCTACCACAAAATTGGCCAACTGCCGCAAAGGGTCGGCCTTTTTATCAAAAAGATCAAGGTGTTCACAGGCCTGAGCGGCAAGCAATTCGGCCTGTTCACGGGCCCGCTCGACACCCAGCAGCGACACAAACGTCGCCTTGCCGGCGGCGGCGTCCTTGCCGGCGCCTTTGCCGATCGCCCGCTCGTCGCCTTCCACGTCCAGTAAATCGTCGGCCATCTGGAAGGCCAGGCCAAGATCATGGGCATAGGCATGCAGCGCATTCCGTGCGCCATCGGTGGACTTTCCCAGAATGGCCCCGGCCTCGCACGAAACGGCAATCAGCATACCAGTCTTCATGCGTTGCAGGCGGGTTATTTCCGGCATCTTCAGGGCATGATGCTCGGCCACCAGATCGAGCATCTGGCCGCCGACCATGCCTTCCGGACCCACCGCGCGAGCTAGCGCCAGGACCAAATCGGCACGGATTTTGGATGAAGCATGGGTTTTGTCATCGGCAATGACTTCAAACGCCTTGGCCAGCAGGGCGTCACCGGCCAAAATCGCCGTCGCCTCGTCGAATTTTTTGTGACAGGTCGCCCGCCCCCGTCTCAGATCATCGTCATCCATGGCCGGCAGATCGTCATGAACCAGGGAATAGCAGTGGATCATTTCGACGGCCGCCGCCACGCGCAGGGCCTGTGCCCGGTCGACATTGAACAGCTCTCCGCTGGCGATCACCAGGAACGGACGGATTCGCTTGCCGCCACCCAGAGTGGAATAGCGCATCGCCTCGATCAGCCGGGCTTCCGGATCGTCGTAGTTTTGCAGCAACCGTTCCAGCGTGTCGTTGACGTCTCCGGCAGTTGTCGAAAGGGCGTTATTGAAATCGTTCATTTGCCCATGTCGGCCGGTTCCAGGGCGGGCTCGCCATCCGGGTCAAGGACCACCCGTTCGACCCGCTGGCGAGCCTCCTTCAGCTTCGCTTCGCAGTGCCGTTTCAAGTACGCCCCCCGTTCGTATGCCTTGATAGAGGCATCCAGCTCGCCCGCCCCTTCCTCAAGTTCGCGGACTATCTCCTCAAGCTGATCCAGGGCCGCCTCGAAGCTGAGCCTGGCGATATCATCGGGTATGCCGGTTTTGGTCATTATCCGTTATCTTCTAATAGTCCCGGACGGTCGGGGCAACCATTAACGCCTCGACATGAACCGCGACGCCGGCCGCCAGGGCGGTCAGGTCATAGCCGCCTTCCAGGACCGATACCACCCGACCGCCGCAGCAGTCGTCGGCAACCGCCAACAATTGCCGGGTGACCCAGGCAAAATCATCCCGATGCAGGTTTAGTTGGGCCAGCGGATCACGGGCGTGACCGTCGAAGCCCGCCGATATCAACAGGAAATCGGGTCGCCACGCTCGCAGCGCCGGCAGTATGCGCTGGTCATAGGCGACCCGGAACGATTCCGAACCCGAACCGGGCGGCAGCGGCACGTTGACGATGTTGTCGTATCGGCCGGTTTCCGATTCCAGGCCGGTGCCGGGATAACACGGCGACTGGTGCGACGAGGCGTAAAACAGCTCTTGCCGGTCCTGAAACGCGGCCTGGGTGCCGTTGCCGTGATGAACATCGAAATCGACCACCGCGACCCGCCGCGCACCGCCCGATACCTGCGCGTGTCTGGCCCCGATGGCGATGTTGTTGAACAGGCAGAAGCCCATCGCCCGGTCGGGTTCGGCATGATGACCGGGCGGTCGTATGGCGCAAAAGGCATTGTCGGCCCGACCGTTCAGCACCGCATCAACGGCGGCTGTAACGGCGCCGGCCGCCCGCAATGCCGCCTCGCCGCTTTTTGGCGACATTGCGGTATCGGCATCGACGCGGGCATGGCCGCTGTCGGGCACTCTGGAAAAAATATCCTCAACATGCGTGGCCGAATGGACCAGTTCCAGGTCGGATATCCCGGCCTTCGGCGCCTGGCGCCGGACCAATCCCCCGAATGAATCAGCAGACAGCGATTTTATTACCGCCCGCAGACGATCCGGACGCTCCGGGTGCGAAGCCCCGGCATCGTGGTCAATACAGACCGGATGACTGTAAAGTTCGGTCGTCATAACCCATAGTGGGCGATAGCATGCGTGCTTGCCAAGGCTTTGCTTTTAAGACCCGTGATAAATCTCTATATGTTGTCGGGGAACAATTTTGGTCTGGTATAATCTGGTGCGATTTCACTTTCTGTTCCCGATCCTGGTCCTGACGGTTTCGGCTTTCCCGCTGGCCGCCCAGGAAGCGGCCCGGGTCGGCGTCGATACGGTAATAAACCAGCCGATGATCCAGACGGCGCCGGTAATCGGGCGACTGGTCGCCGCCCAGGCCGGTGTGGTAGCGGCGCGCATCGCCGGACCGATCGCCGAAATGCGGGTCCGGGTCGGTGACCGCGTTAGCAAGGGCGATATCGTATCGGTGCTTGTCAAGGATACCCTGTACTGGCGGCACCAGTTGAACCTGGCCCGGGTCGGCGAGGCCGAGGCCGCCCTGGAAACCGCGAAATCGGTGGTCGATTTGCGCCGCCAGGAAATGTCCAGAATGGATCAACTCAAGAAATCCGCAGCCTTCAGCCAGGCCCGTCTGGCGGACAAGAAGCTGGAGGTGGCCAGCGCCCGAAGCGCCGCGGCGCAAGCTCAGGCGGCCCTGTTGAGCGCCCGGGCCAATTTACGGCTTGCAAAAATCAACCTTGATAACGCCGATATCAGGGCGCCGTTCGGCGGCGTCGTCTCGGAACGGCTGATTGATGTCGGGGCCTATGTCGGCGTCGGCGGCCCGGTTATCGGCCTGATTGACGATGACCACCTGGAAATCGAGGCCCGTGTCCCGGCGGCCCGCATCGACGGCCTGCGCGGCGGCGATAAAGTCGGCTTCAGCCTGGAACAGGGCGGCGACGGCAAGCGGCAAAAATATACCGCGACGGTACGCGCCGTGGTTCCCGACGAAGACCCCCTGACCCGTACCCGCGTGGTCCGCTTCGTTTCTGATTTCGGCCCGGACGCCCAGGGACTGGCATCCGGTCAAAGCGTCGTGCTGGCCCTGCCGGCGGCTAAATCCGAACGAGTCACCACCGTTCACAAAGACGCGGTGCTGAATAAAAGGGGCAAGAATGTGGTTTTCATCGTCGAAAGCGGCAAGGCCAACATTCGCCAGCTCCGGCTGGGTCGGGCAGTGGGTAACCGTTTCGTCGTGCTGTCGGGATTGACCGCCGGCGATGTGGTCATCGTGCGCGGCAATGAACGGCTGCGGACGGGTCAGAAAGTCAGCCCGCAATGAACCTGATCCGGCTGTCCATCGACCGCCCGATCGCCGTCATCGCCGCGGTTTTGATGATTATCCTGTTCGGCCTGGTCGCCCTGCGGACAATCCCCATCCAGTTGACCCCCGATGTTCGCAAACCGGTAATTTCCATCCGCACCAACTGGACCGGCGCGGCGCCGGCGGAAATCGAACGCGAGATCGTCAACCGTCAGGAAGAGGTGCTGCGCGGCCTGGAGGGGCTGGAGAAAATATCCAGCCGCTCGCGGGATGGCCGGGCCTCCATATCACTGGAATTTTCCATCGAACGGGATATGGACAAGGCCATGCTGCTGGTCTCCAACAGGCTCGACCGGGTCGGCGGTTACCCCGCCGAAGCCGACGAACCGACCCTGGATACCGCCGGCAGCGAAGACGCCCCCATCGCCTGGCTGACGCTGACCCGCACCGGCGGCAACAACCGCGATATTGGCACCTATGGCGACTATGTCGAAGACGTTATCCAGGACCGCCTGGAGCGGGTCCCGGGCGTGTCTTTGGTCAATGTTTACGGGGGCACCAAAAGGCAGATGGAAGTGGTCGTCGATCCATCGAAAATGGCCCGCTACGGTTTGACCGTTCCGCGGGTCGTGAACGCCCTGGCGGCGGCCAATTCATCGGTTTCGGCCGGTCAGGTCGATGAAGGCAAGCGCCGCTACGTAGTCCGCACCGAAGGCGATTTGACAAGCATCGGGCAAATCCGTTCGGTGGTTCTAAGAAGCAATATGGATGCCCGCACCGGCAGCATCGCCAGGGTCACGGTCGGCGATATCGCCCGGGTCGGCTTCGGTTACAGGAAAGCGACGGCGACCATCCGCAGGCTTGGCAAACCGGCCATAGTCATCAATGCGGTGCGCGCCACCGGGGCCAACGTCATCGACACCATGAAAGGCATCCGCCGGGCCGTTGTCGAACTGAACCGGGATTTTTTACCGGCCGAGCAACTGGTTCTCGATCAGGTTTATGACGAGACCGTCTATATTAATTCAGCCATCGATCTGGTGCAGCAGAACATATATGTCGGCGGCGCCATGGCCGCGCTGATCCTGCTGCTGTTCTTACGCTCGGGCGCGACTACCCTGATTATTTCGCTGGCCATCCCGGTTTCGGTTATCGGTTCTTTCGTTGCCATGGCCGCCATGGGCCGGTCGATCAATGTCATATCGCTGGCCGGTATCGCCTTCGCCGTCGGCATGGTTGTCGATGCCGCCATCGTCGTATTGGAAAATATCTACCGGCGCCGCCAACAGGGGATGGCTGCGGACAAGGCGGCCTATACCGGCACCCGGCAGGTCTGGGGGGCGGTCCTGGTATCGGCCCTGACCACGGTGCTGGTATTTGCTCCGATACTGATCATGAAGCAGGAAATCGGGCAGTTGTTTCGCGATATCGCGGTCGCTATTTCGGTCGCCGTGACCTTGTCGCTGATCGTTTCGCTGACCCTGATACCGGCATTGTCCAACCGCTTGTTAAGGAAAATGCCGGCCAGTACCCGGACCCGGCGGTTGCCGTTGATTGATGATTTTGCGGCCTGGTTCACCCGCATGGTTGTCGGCTTTAGCCGTATTTGCGTCAACAGCAGGATGGTGTCTATTATCGTCATCCTGGTCATTTGCGGCAGCGCCGCCGTCGCCACGGCGCTTTTTCTGCCGAAGCTTGAATATTTGCCCGAAGGCAACCGCAATCTGGTAATCGGCGCCCTGATGCCGCCGCCGGGCTATAACCTGAAGACCGCCACGGAGATCGCAAAAGAAGTCGAAGACGCCGTCAGGCCATTGTGGGCCAGTGAAACCGGCCCGGAATCGAAACCCGGCGAACCGCCTAAAATCGAAAATTTCTTCTTCGTAGCCAGGCCTTCCTCGACCTTTGTCGGGGCCAGCAGCGTCGATCCCGAACGGGTTTCTGAACTAATTCCGGTAATCCGCAAACCGGTGTTCAAGGAACCCGGCACCTTTGGCTTTATCACCCAGCCGTCACTGTTCGGCCGTTCCATCGGCAGTGGCCGTTCCATCGATTTCGATATTTCCGGACCCGATCTGGAAGAAGTCCTGGGATTCGCCCTGCAAGCCACCGCCGATATCAACAGGCTACTGCCCCGCGAGGAAGGCAATCAGCTTCGTCCGCGACCGGGGCTGGAACTGGGTGCGCCGGAAGTCAGGATTTATCCGGACCCGGTCCGGCTTGCCGACAACGGCCTGACGGCCAGGGAATTCAGCCAGACCGTCGATGCCTTCAACGATGACCTGCGAATCGCCGAAATTACCATTGATGGCAAGCGCATCGATCTTGCGTTAAGGGGCCTTAAGGGCGAAATTACCGAAACTCAGGGGATCGGCAACCTGCCGGTGGTCACCCGGTCGGGCGATATAGTGGCGGTGGATTCACTGGCCGACATCAAGATAACGTCCGGGCCGACGGAAATCCTGCATAAGGGACGGCAACGCACGGTAAGTCTGGAAGTTCGCCCTTCGGCGCAAATGCCGCTTGAAACGGCCATGGAAATCCTGACCGACCAGGTCATCGCTCCACTGCGCGAAAAAGGGCTGCCGCCGGGGTTGTCGATAGAACTTTCCGGGACTGCCGACAAGCTGACCGAAGCCTGGAAAAGCATGGTATTCAATTTGCTGATCGCGGTAATTATCGTCTATTTGGTGATGGCGGTGCTGTTCGAAAGCTTTATCTACCCGCTTATCATCGTGCTGTCGGTGCCCCTGGCCACCGCCGGCGGCGTCGGCGGGCTGGCCGTGCTGAATCTGTTCGTCCGCCATCAACTCGATATGCTGACCCTGCTGGGTTTCGTGATTCTGGTCGGCATAGTCGTCAACAACGCCATCCTGCTGGTCCACCAGACCCTGTATCATCATCGCCAGGAAGGACTGGGGTTCGAAGATTCGTTGGTCGAGGCGACCCGCAACCGGATCAGACCGATCTTCATGTCTACCCTGACCAGTATTTTCGGCATGCTGCCGCTGGTCGTTTTCCCCGGCGCCGGCTCGGAACTCTATCGGGGCCTGGGCTCCGTCGTGGTCGGCGGCCTGGCCCTGTCGGCGGTGATGACGCTGGCCATCATTCCGCCGCTGATGTCGCTGGTTTCGGGATTCGCCGAAAAAAGACAATAATTAACTGGTGACCTCGATACGGATGACAAAGACGCCATCCCGTTCGCCGCTGCTAAGCAGTTTATGCCTGGTGGTCTCGCAGAATATTTCGAAATCGTCCGGCGCTCCGGAATCCGTCGCCAGAACTTCCAGAATATCGCCCGGGATCAGTTCCTTGATCGCCCGGTTGGCCCGCAATACCGGCACCGGGCAGCCCAGCCCCTTGACATCCAGCGTCGTCGTTTCGGTCATTCCATGGCCCGCCACTGTTGAAACATCTGAGATTATTTTACAGGAAACACGACCGGTTGTACCAGCGGAGAGAAACCGGCATTTTCACAAAAAATTTGTTGCGGTGCAGCATTTTTTCATCAAATTTTCATGTTATGTTACGACCAATATGCCTGGTGGCGGCGGTGTAATCCAGACTGGAAATTCCCGGATAAAAATAATCATTACCTATACCGTTCTAACACATTGTTATATTTGATGTATTATTATATTAAATTATTGAACACCAGCGAAACCGGGGTATATTTCGGAAAATTATCCATACCGCACTGCACAATTTTTTCATGAAATAATTCTGGCCCAAGCCGTTTATATTATGTAGTGTTAATTTAAGGGTTAGATTATTACCGAGGGTTCCTGGGGGGAACCCGTGGTGCAACGGTTTTTTTAATCGAAAGGTTTTGGGAAAATGCTTAACGATAACCAGCAAATTATTGATCTGGAGCGCATCCAGGACAACGCGCGCCGGGCCAGTACGCTGCTAAAGGCCATGAGTAACCAGCACCGCCTGATGATTTTGTGCCAACTGGTGCCGGGCGAGAAGTGTGTCGGTGAACTGGAAAAAGTTGTCGGATTAAGCCAATCGGCCCTGTCCCAGCATCTTGCCCGGCTGCGCCGTGATGATCTGGTTAGCACGCGCCGCGAAGCCCAGACGATTTATTATAATCTGGCCGGCGACGAGGCCAGCGCGGTAATCGAAACCTTGTACGGATTGTATTGCGCCGCCGAAGCGACCCTGACCTTTGACGGCATGGAAAACGCGACGGCGCAAAGGGCGGTTATATGATTTATGGCGGGAAGCGCTAATTCCAGCGCTTTTTGGCGTATGGCGTCTCTTCTTCTTTTTCCCTGGCCAATATCCAGCGTATTTCTTCCTTGATGATATCCATGTGATGCCCCGGTTCTGCCTTTAGCACGGCGACGATGATGGCCCGCCGCACGGCCGCCGGAAACCGGGACAGATTTTCCAGAAACAGGAACTTGATGGCCGGTCGGATATTTGCCGATAGCAACAGGCTGATGACCAGTTTCCGGCGGATATCGTTGCGCATATTACCGGCTTCGGTAAGTTCGAAAAACTGCCGGACAAACAGCCGGGGGGCGATGCCGCCATCGAGCAGGGATTTGAGATTGGCCCGCAAGGCGCCGGTATAATTGCGGCGTGACCGGGCTATAAATTTTGCGGCGTGGCCCCTGATCGACGTTATCGCGTCGGGGTCGAATGCCTGATCGGTTATCATGGCGATACATTTTTTTACCACCGGATGCCGCGAGGTTTCGCCGACCACGCCGTAAACACCGGCCAGCAGCTTGGTTTTACGCCCCAGCGGGCTCATCCGCGCCGCCGCCGCCAGGGCCATCGGCGCTTCCGGATCCCTGGTCGCCATCATCGCCAGGGCTATCGGGTCTTCGATGGTTTGCAGGTCCAGGTTATGGTTCATCAGATATTCCGGCACCAGAATATTGTATTCTTCTCCGGGAACACAGATCGGCTCGCCGGTCTTGTAATTTTCCTTAATTTCCAGCGCCGCTTTCAGGCCGGCATGGGTGAAACCAGCCAGATTACTCATGGCCGCCACCCAGGCGTTCTGGATCCGTGCCGCATACCATTTTATCGCCGGTATCGCGCCACCACTGGCGGAACAGACGCGTCCCCTTGGTCACCGCGCCGGGGCTCAATGTGCCGTTAATCGTTTCCTGGCGCCGCAAATATTGAATAATGGATTTCAAGGTGGCCTTCAGACGCAATCCTTTTGGACCTTCCCGGCGGCATTGGTCCTGAAGTTCTTCGATCCTGTTAGCCAGCATGAGAGTCAGAAAGACCAGTGTCGGCGCCGGTATTTTCAATTTGCCGTTACGCCATTTGCTGTATGTCGGCGCCGCAACGCCGACGATACCGGCCATTTGCTTGCCTGGAATCCTGGCGATAGCCAAACCGCGAAATACCGGGAACAACTGGCCCGTCGCCACGTCGACGACCTGCCCGCCGTTTTCCACATTTTCCCCCGAATAAAACATTTAGCGCTTTTTTTTAATAACCGAATTCGTTTCTTTTTTCGGACAAGAGTTTGCCTGGAGACAAGTTATGTGCCTGAATTCTTAACAAATACTATATTTTGGGGTCATATATTGATTTTAGCGCAAATACCGCGCTTGAACGGGCGCAAACGGTAAATTTGCAATTAATGCCAATCCCGGAACGGATATTTACTGACCTGTCTTTTGCGGAATATTCGCCCGGAAACAACACAACATGATGTATGTCTGGTGTTGACAATACCCATCATATATCATAATCGGGTCATTGCTTGTTATTTAAAAAGAATCCATTGATTCCAAGGGGTCACATGGGAAGAAAAACAAATAATGGTTCAATCGGACCGGACGAACGGACCGGCGACGCGGCGGACCGGCCTTTTTGCGTATTTTATGTCGATCCGGTAACGCCGAAGGCCATTAACGCCGAAACCGTTATGGCGCCGTGCGATGACGAGGCCCGGCGCCTGGCCCGTGAAAAACACAAGCATTGCACGATCCTGTATGTGCGTGGCGTCGGCGCCGAAAATGACGATGCCGCTCCGGCCCCTGTGGAACGGGCCTGCAATCGCCATCTGCCGCCTTTGCAAGGCCTGCCCGGGGCCCGTTTCATCGACGGCGAATTCCGCGCCACCCGGAACGGCGACGAGACTGAACTGGATGCAATAAGCGATTAATGCGCATCGGCATTGACCTGGGCGGCAGCAAAATTGAAGGCATCCTGCTTGGCGATGATGGCCGTGAGTTGGCCCGGGGCCGTGTCGCCACGCCCGCCGGCAATTACCGCGCCACCGTCGATGCCGTCGCCAACCTGATATCCGAACTGGAAAAATCAGCCGGCGCGGGGCCATCGAAAGCGACTGTCGGCATCGGTATTCCCGGCACCCTGTCTCCGGCCACTTCCCTTATAAAAAATGCCAATTCCACCTGTTTGATCGGCCACCCGCTGGATACCGACCTGACCGAACAGATCGGTCGCCCGGTACGACTGGCAAACGACGCCAACTGTTTCGCCATTTCCGAAGCGACGGATGGCGCCGCCGCCGGCGCCGCAGTGGTTTTCGGGGTTATTCTCGGCACCGGCGTGGGCGGCGGTATCGTCATAAACGGCCAGGCACTGACCGGCGGCAACGCCATCGCCGGGGAATGGGGCCATAACCCCCTGCCCTGGAGCGGCGACGGGGAAACTCCCGGTCGGCAATGCTATTGCGGCAAACAGGGCTGCATCGAAACCTTTCTGTCCGGCCCGGCCCTGGCCGATGACTACCGGCGGGCCGGCGGGCGGACGTATTCCGCCATGGAAATAGCCACAATCGCGCCGGGAGTCGATCCGGACCTGGCCGAAACCGTGCTGACGCACTATGAACACCGCCTGGCCAGGGCGCTGGCCGGTGTTATCAACATACTGGACCCCGATATCATCGTCCTCGGCGGCGGCCTGTCCAATATGGCGCGGCTTTATGACAACGTGCCGCACCTGTGGCGGCAATGGGTATTTTCAGACCAGATATCGACCCCCCTGGTGATAAATCATCATGGCGATTCCAGCGGCGTTCGCGGCGCCGCCTGGCTGTGGCCGCTGTAGAAAATATTCCGCACCCGGCAAATTTTTCCCGTTACCCCGCTGTTTTAGCCCTCAAGCGGCATATTTTGCCTCCTGCGAAATACAATAACCGATTGTTTTAATTGATATTTAATTCTGGCACAGGCCTTGCTCCCGAATACTGGAAACCGGTGAATGTTTTGTTAACATTTATTCGCAACAACCAGTTTATAAGGAAAAAAAAGCCGTGGATTTTTCCAGGATCGAGACCAGTCTGAAACGTCCCGGCATGGACGATCAAAGTGAATTGCTGCGGAATGTTCACCTGCTCGTAGATTGCTTTGTGCAATCCGGCGGCGGCCTTCAGGGCGGCGGCGATGCTACTGATACATCCATCGCGGGCGACGCGCTGGTCGCCGCAACCCTGGCCGAACGACGGATCAACGAACTTTCGAAGCGGGTCAATGAGCTGGAAAAACTGGCGATGACCGATGAACTGACCGGCCTGATGAACCGCCGTGGCTTCGATGCAGAACTGAACCGGGCGCTTTCGTCAGCGGCGCGATACGGCGAACGCGGCGTACTGATTTATATAGATCTGGATGATTTCAAGCCGATCAACGATCATTACGGCCACTCGGCCGGGGACGAGGTGTTGCGCCATGTCGGTCGCTTGCTGGCCGACAATATCCGCGACACCGATTACATCAGTCGCCTGGGCGGCGACGAATTTGCCGTACTGATGCCCCGGACCCTCTGGAAAAATGGCCTGGCGCGGGCCGGCCTCATCGAAAACCGCCTGAACAAGGCCCGGATTATTTGGCAGGGACAGCCCATCGCCATACAGGCCAGCCTGGGACTGCAAAGCTACGCTTCCGGTGATAACCCGTCCGATCTACTGAAAAGAGCCGACGAGGCCATGTACAAGACAAAAAGGTGCCGGGCCAGTCTGCTCGGCGGAGAAATTGGCCAAAAGAAGAAAAGAAATACCCCCGCCGAACGACCGTTGCGGCGATTTCTGTACGCCGCATCCTGATTGTGGGCGCGGCGGACAAGGCAGCCCCGCCCTACCCCTGGCCGGGGAATAGCCCTGCCCCGCCGCGAAACAATCGCCCCGCCTCCAGAACGGGGGCGGGGCGAAAACCGGGATCATCGGTAGCGCAATGAAGATTACCCAATTTACCTTGCCGCCAATGCAATCGGACCGTGCCGTTATTGACGCCGCCACCGGGCGCGGCGTCACGACCGGGCGCGACCTGGTGCCGGTGCGTAAAAACCCGCCGCCGGTCGTTCTGGGCGCCCGCATGGACGGCCCGGTCGACCGCGGCGGCGGCGATGGAACCCGGGCCGCGGCAATTGACATGCGCAACATCAGTCCGCGTAAAATCCTGGAAACCGGGTACGACCTGTACACCATTGGCGCCATCGGCTGGGAAGAATATGAAATGCTGGCGTTTCAGCCGGAACTGCATCCCGGTTACGACGCCACCATAGGGGCACTGGTCGGCAATACCGCAGACCCCAACCAACCGCAGGATTTTATCGACCTATGGGAAAAAAAATTGACCTTCGAACGGCGCTACTCGCCCGACAACACCCGGCGAATTCGTCAGATTGAACATCTGGTCTCGATCCTACGCCAGCTCGACAATCCTACCAATCTGGTCGCGTGAAATGACCGGAAGAGAGCCGTTTCCGCCGCCCCTGTCCGCCGGTTTTCCCGGCCCGCCACCGCGCGGTTCCCTGTTTCGGTCAACCGCAGCAGCATCATAGGGAGAATTTTGCCCGGCTTCGGCACCGACCTCTTCCTGATGATTGTTACCTATATTGATAGGGGCATTTATTTGTTTATTATCAATATCTTTAATAGTTTTTGTAATGTTTTGAATTACATCAACCGGTAACGATGCAGTCTCCTCGACGGGTGGTTTTACGTCGGCTACAGGAACCTTCCTGGGCGCACTCGCACCGGCCACCATCCATCGCGACAGATCGATACTGATAGCCCAGGAATCGTGTATTCCGGTTTTCCTGATGGTCCATTCGACGGACCGCTGTTCGACCCGGGTAAAAGGACCGACGGCAACCCGGTAAGTCTCCACCCCCCTGACCCGGCTGGCCATCACCGAGGGGCCCAGAACCTTATGTTTCTTCACCAGACGTTTGGCGTTATTGCGGTTCTGGAAGCTGCCGATGACGTAATAAATGTTGGCGCCGGGTTTATCCGACCAGCTCCGCCGACCCGGAATCAAAATACGTTCGCCGGTCGGGGCCGCCCCGGCGGCGTATTCCTCACCCTCGACCTGCGCCACGGCAGCTACGGTAACCGGTGGAGCGAGTGCGGGCATGGGTACAGACGCCGGTGCGGGCGTCGAGCCTACCGTAGGCGGCAAAATTTCACCGACGGGCTCTACCGGTCCCGTCGCGACCGAATCGATGACTTCCCCTACGACGGGTTCGGCGACAACCGGGGCAGTTTCCTCGACCATCGGTTCTTCGGCCACCGGCTCCCCGGCTACCGGTTCTTCGGCCATCGCCACCTGCTCCTGCCCATCGCCAGAGGCAGTGTCAAATGCCACCATCTCCTCGGCATCCGCTATTTCCACTGTATTTTCAAGATTCTGCGACGATTCCTGCGTATCCACGGCGTCATCGGGCGGGGCCGCCGCGGCGACGGCGACCGTACCGGCATCATCATCGTAGCTGTCACAGATATTCTTGCCCTGAATTCCCCGCCACAAGGCACAATCCTTTTGCGCGACGAATGACAGGCCATGATCGGTCAGGGATTTTTGCGTGGTCAGATAGGAAATGCCGTCGATGGCCCAGGACGCGACCTGAACCGGCACCGGCACGGCACAACCGCCGACAAACAGCACACCCAGCAAGATCAAAAAATTTCGGCCCGGCAGCAACTTCCTAATCCCCTACTCGACACCGGTTTTCCGGTTATCGTCGCTTCTTCAAAATAACGCAGACAAGCGCATATTATGGTTGATATAGCCGCGAATCGCCAGAAATATTGAGTTTTCGGCAATCACAGATTGTATCAATCGGGTAAAATACCCCGGAATTCCTTTCCAACAGGCTAAGATTTCGGGCCGTCGACAGTGACAATTTTGGCTTCTTTCGGCAGGTCAAGCTTGATCGAGAGATCCCTTAACCGGCTTTCCTCGACCTCCGCCGGCGCCCCCATCAGCAAATCTTCGGCCTGCTGATTCATCGGGAAAGCGATAATTTCCCGGATATTGGGCTCGTCGGCCAGCATCATCACGATGCGGTCGATACCGGGCGCCGAACCGCCGTGCGGCGGCGCCCCGTAACGGAACGCCTGCAACAGGCCGCCGAATTGTTTTTCCACCACGTCCTTGCCATAACCGGCTATTTCGAACGCCTTGTACATGATATCGACCCGGTGGTTACGGATGGCGCCGCTGGAAAGTTCGATACCATTGCATACGATATCATACTGATAGGCCAGAATATCGAGCGGGTCCATGTCATCCAGGGCCTTCAACCCGCCCTGGGGCATGGAGAACGGATTGTGGCTAAATTCGATTTCACCGCGTTCCTCGTCCATTTCGTACATGGGATAATCGACGATCCAGCAAAACTTGAAGCAGTTCTGTTGCAGCAGGTCCAGTTCGTCGCAGATGCGGGTCCGCGCCAGGCCGGAAAACCGTTCCGCGTCGGACTGCTTGCCGCATACGAAAAACACCGCATCGCCATCGCCTATCGGAGCATTGCCCGAATCGGGATCAACTTCGTTAAGCGCTTGTTTTATTGCATCTATCCGGTCGCTCTCCAGGTTCTTGCCAATCGGCCCCTTCGCCTCGCCATCGTTGAAAATGATATAACCAAGCCCGCCGGCGCCTTCCTCACGCGCCCAGTCGTTGAGCTTGTCGAAGAAGCTGCGCGGACGACTGGCCGCGCCGGTCGCCGGAATCGCCCGCACCACGGCGCCTTTTTCGACATTCCTGGCGAACAGGCCGAAACCGGACCCCCGGAACGCCTCGGTGACATCGGCCATCAATAATGGATTGCGCAAATCCGGCTTGTCGCTGCCGTATTTCAGCATGGAATCGGCGTAGGCGATGCGCGGAAACGGCGCCGGAGTTACGCTCCGGCCGTTCGCGAATTCTTCGAATACACCGTGCAGGACGGGCTCTATGGCCGCGAACACGTCATCCTGGGTGACATAGGCCATTTCAAAGTCAAGCTGATAGAATTCGCCGGGGCTGCGGTCGGCGCGGGCGTCTTCGTCGCGGAAACAGGGCGCGATCTGGAAATATTTGTCGAACCCGGACACCATCAGCAATTGCTTGAACTGCTGCGGGGCTTGCGGCAGGGCGTAAAAACGCCCCGGATGAATGCGGCTCGGCACCAGATAATCGCGCGCCCCTTCCGGTGAACTGGCGGTCAGGATCGGTGTCTGCATTTCCAGAAACCCCTGATCGGTCATGCGGCGGCGAATAGACGAGATCACCTTGCTGCGCAATACGATGTTGGCGTGGACCTTTTCCCGCCGCAGGTCGATAAAACGGTGCGACAACCGCATTTCATCGGAATATTCGGCTTCGCCGGCGACCTGCATGGGCAGCACGTCGGCCGGATTTTCGATATCCAGCTCGGTAATCGCTACCTCTACCTGTCCGGTCGGCAAAGACGCGTTGACGGTATCGTCGGAACGACGGACCACGGTGCCGGTAACGATGATAACGCTTTCGGGACGGGCATTTTCGGCAACCGCAAATAACGGGCTGGAAACATCGATGACACACTGGGTCATGCCATAATGATCGCGCAGGTCGATAAACAACAGGTTGCCGTGATCTCGTTTGCTGTGAATCCAGCCCGAGATACGGACCGTTTCATCGGCATTTTCTATTCTTAATTGACCACAAGTATGGCTGCGATAAGGGTGCATGGCGCTTGATCTTTTCTGTATCGGCTTCGGGCGCGCCAAAGCACACCGAAGCGACCCGAAAGTCAAGAAATATCGGGGTTCCCATTGACCTCTTTTCGCTATATACGTCTGCCCCATGGAATTAATAACCGATACGGCGTCGCTTGACGCTTTTTGCCGCCGCCTGGCCGATACCCCGTTTATCACCGTAGATACCGAATTCATGCGTGAAAAGACGTACTGGCCGATTCTGTGCCTGGTTCAGGTCGCCGGTCCCGACGAGGCATGGGCCATCGACGCGCTGGCGCCGGGACTCGACCTGGCGCCGCTGCTCGATCTTCTGGAAAACCCCCGCGTGCTCAAGGTATTTCACGCCGCCCGTCAGGACCTGGAAATCTTTTATCAGTTGATGAAGCGGGTGCCGGCGCCGCT
This sequence comes from uncultured Thalassospiraceae bacterium, assembly GCA_964655005.1. GTDB lineage: Bacteria > Pseudomonadota > Alphaproteobacteria > Rhodospirillales > JABHCV01 > CAZZKE01. Next base: position 21,356 of record CAZZKE010000042.1, read on the forward strand.
GTTCGACACCCAGGTCGCGGCCATGGTCTGCGGCTTCGGCGATTCAGTCGGCTATCAGACCCTGATCGAAAAACTGACCAAGGCCCGGATCGATAAATCATCGCGCTTTACCGACTGGTCTATCCGACCGTTGAGCGAGCGCCAGGTCAGCTACGCCTTGTCGGATGTCACCCACCTGCGGGACGCCTACCGCAAGCTTGCCGCCACGCTGGATGCAAACGGCCGGGCCGGCTGGCTGGAAGAGGAAATGGCGATCCTGGAATCCAGCGAAACCTACGATCCGGACCCTTATCAGGTTTTCCGGCGCATCAAGACTCGCGGCGCAAAACCAAGGTTGTTGGCGGTGTTGCGCGAACTGGCGGCCTGGCGGGAACTGGACGCCCGCAAGCGTAACCTGCCCAGAAACCGCGTTTTGCGCGACGAAGCACTGCTGGAAATCGCCCATCACACCCCAAAAACAGCAGCCGAACTGGCCCGCACCAGGGGCCTGGGCGAACGCATGGCCAAGGGGCCAACCGGAGAAATAATTTTGCAGGCAATCCGGCGCGGCATTGATTTGCCCGACGAAGATTGCCCGAAGCCGCGCCGCAAGGCGGAACTGCCCCGCGGCCTGGGACCGGTCATCGATTTGCTGAAAGTGCTGCTGAAGGTCAAGTGCGAGACATCCGATGTCGCCCAGAAGCTGATCGCGTCGAGCGACGATGTCGAACAGATCGCCGCCTTCGGCGAAAAGGCCGATGTGCGCGCCATGCGGGGCTGGCGGCGCGAACTTTACGGCGAGGACGCCCTGAAGGTCCGCCGCGGCGAAGTCGGCTTCGCAATCAAGGATAAAAAGCTGATCCTGATCGAGCCTTCCTAACCGAACTCCCCCTTGAGTCCCAGGCTGGCGGCCAGGGTCTTGAGCCGCCGTTCAACCGCCTCGCTTACATAGACATCCCGGTCTTCGGGCAACTTCAGGACCAGCCGTCCGCCGGTTATCCTTAATTCGCTCCTGGACAGAATCCCCGGTGCGCTGCCGGCGATGGTATGGGCCAGCCGAAGCGCCAGCCCAACCACCCGCACCCAGGAAAGCTGCCCGGCATCGAGCAGGCCGCGCAACGGTTCGACCAGCGAAGATTCGGGCTCTCCGTTGTAGCGGACATATATGGCGTCGGCCAGCAACACCCGTTCGCCATGGGTCAAACCGGCGAACGGCACCCGCAGCACCCGGTGAAAAGCGTGTTCGGCACGATAATCGGGATGTTCGCTCCAGCCGATGTCGCTAAGCAGACAGGCGGCCCAGCGCAATCTTTTTTCATTGGGGCTTTCACCATCGAACAGCGGCGCCATCCATTCCAGCAGGTCTGTTCCCCGGAAATGGAAGCGGCCGGTGCGATCGGCCATGCTTTTGCAACTGCTGATTAGCGGATCCTGTTCGCTGAACGCTTCGGGCAGCATTTTAAGCAATTGCCCCTCGCGCATACCGAACCCGGAGAACACCAGAAATTTCGGTTCGACGATCTTCAGCATGGAACTGAAAAGCTTGGCCGCGAAAGGCAGGGTTTTCATGCGGCTTCGCGGCACCCCCCTGAGCTTTCCGAAAGAACCGCCGCCAACACCGCCGATGACCCGGCACAGGCTGGCCGCCTCGTCGGCGCGGATGGTGAAATTATCGACCACATGCAACGGATGATTGGTTTGTTCGATCATCACCCGCGCCAGCGCCCGGCAGGAACCGCCAAGGGCATACAGCGTGCGACCTTTCGCCGCCTTGATCCAGGGCAGCGTTTTCAATTCCCGCCTGATTACTTTATCGACATTGCCGTCTTCGGCTATTTCCGCCAGCCGCAGGTGCCCAATCGGCAGGGTCGCCTGTTGGCCAAAGCCGCCCTTGTTCAAAGCGACCAGATCGAAGCTGCCGCCGCCCAGATCACCGGCCAGGCCATCGGCTTCCGGGACCCCGCAAAGCAGCCCCATGGCCGCCAGCCTGGCTTCATCCGGCCCGCTTAAAACCTGCACGTCATAGCCGTATCTTCTTTTAATTTCGGCGGCGAAGTCCGGGCCGTCCCTGGCGTCACGGACCGCCGAGGTGGCCACCAGTTCCAGTCGGTCGACCCCCATGGCGTCGCTCAGACGGATAAAACGGGCCAGACACTGATAAGCCATCGCCACCCCGTCGGGGTTGAGCAAGCCCGTGCTGGCCAAGTGCAGGCCCAACTCGCACTGGGCTTTTTCATTAAAAACCGGAATCGGCAGCCGTTGCGGCGCATCGTAAACAACCAGCCGAACCGTGTTCGAGCCGATATCGACTATCGCCACCTTGCCGCTGGGCGCGGGGCTTGATTTTAAAGCTTCGCCGACGTTCATTTTTGCCTGTTCTGCAAAACCAGACGGGGGGTCTTGGTGGATTTCTTGTCTCTGGCGCTGCCCAGTCCGGACAGGCTGGGATTGGTCATGAAATAGGTATGGGCATTGAACCCCTTGTTGTCCGCATCACCGCCAGGGCCGGTCGGGGCGGTCCGGACATAGGCGCCATCGGGGTCTAGCTCCCAGCTTTGCATGACATCATTAATATTGGCGACCATGATTTCATCAAGCACCTGGGCATGCACGGTCGGGTCGGTAATCGGCACCATGATTTCGACCCGCCAATCCATGTTGCGCTGCATCAGATCGGCCGAGGAAATAAACACCTTGGCCTTCCGGGATGGCAGATTGTGGCCATCGCCGAAGGCCAGTATCCGGCTGTGTTCCAAAAACCGGCCGACGATACTTTTGACGGTAATATTTTCGGACATGCCCGGAACCCCCGGACGCAAACAACAGATTCCCCGCACGATCAAAATAATTTTGACCCCGGCGTTAGACGCCCGGTAAAGCGCATCGATTATCGCATCATCGACAATGGAATTCATCTTGCACCAGATATGGGCCGGTTTTCCGACCTCGGCGTTGGCGATCTCTTTTTCGATAAGGTTCAGGATGGCGGTGCGCAGGTCGAGCGGCGCCGCGGCGATTGCCTCCATCTTGCCCGGCCAGGCGGTGCCGGTCATGAAATTGAAAATGCGGGCGGCGTCCCGGCACAATACTTCATCGCAGGTGAAATACGACAGATCCGTATAAACCTTGGCGGTCACCGGATGATAGTTGCCGGTGCCGAAGTGAGCATAGGTCCGCAATCCCTTCGCCGAGGCGGAATGACGGATAACCAGCGATATCTTGGAATGGATTTTCTTGTCCGGCAGGCCGTAAACAACCTGTACCCCGGCGCGTTCCATATCGCGCGCCCATCTGATATTGGCTTCTTCGTCGAAACGCGCCTTCAATTCGATCATCGCGGTGACCGACTTGCCGGCCTCGGCGGCCTCGATCAAGGCCTTGATAATAGGCGAATTTTCGCTGGTCCGGTAGAGTGTCTGTTTGATCGCCACGACCATCGGGTCGCGTGCCGCCTGCAGCAGAAACTGCACCACCACGTCAAAACTTTCGTATGGATGATGGACGATAATGTCCTTTTCCCTGATCGCCGCGAAACAGTCGCCGGAAAAATCACGGATACGCTCAGGGAATCTGGCGTTAAACGGTTCGAACAGTAATTCCGGTCGATCATCGACAATCAGATGGCGAGTCTCAGACAATCCCAGAAGGCCGTCCTGATAGATAACGTCACCGGGGCTAAGGCCCAGATTCTGGATCACCAGATCACTTAATTCAGGCGGAATATCGGCGTTGAATGACAACCGGATAGTGGACCCGCGACGGCGCCGTTTGAGCGCCGATTCGAAGGTCCGGACCAGATCTTCCGCTTCCTCGTCGATTTCGACAACGCTATCACGGATAATCCGGAAAACACCTTTTTGCAGCAGTTTATAATCCGGAAAAAGCTTATCGAGAAACAGCGAAATGATTTCCTCGACAGGAATAAAGCGAATTTTCTGCCCCGGCAGCCTGACGAACCGTTTCAGGATGTGGGGCACCGGCACCAGGGCGTTCAATTTCTCACCGTCGGCGGAACGGCTTAACTTCAGGACCAGCGAAAACCCAAGATTGGGCATGAATGGAAACGGGTGCGCCGGGTCCAGCGCCAGCGGCGTCAGGGCCGGAAACACCTGGCCCATAAAATGGCCTTCCAGCCAGGTCATATCCTTTCCCGACAGTTCATCCTGCCGCAGCAGCAGGATATCCTGTTCCTGCAACAACCGCAGAATTTTATGCCAGCAATCCTGCTGGTTACCGACCAGTTCTTCAACCGCGTTATGGATGGCTCGCAATTGCTGTAACGGCGTCAGGCCATCCTGGCTTCGCGACATCACCCCGGCGCTGACCTGACCTTTCAGGCCCGCCACGCGAACCATATAGAATTCGTCCAGGTTGGTCGCCGAAATAGACAGGAACCGCAGGCGTTCAAGCAGCGGATGGCGTTCGTTCATGGCTTCTTCAAGGACCCGCGAGTTGAAGGCCAGCCACGACAATTCCCTGTTGATGAAGCGCTTCTTCGATTTGAGATCGATTCTCCGCTCCTGATCGTCGCCGGCGGTATCTTTGACGACCGGTTTGTCCGTTGCCTTGTTGTTTGTAGATTTGATGTTGTTTTTCATGCTGCCAACGATGTTGTTTT
>CAZZKE010000043.1:0-23713 GCA_964655005.1 uncultured Thalassospiraceae bacterium
ACAGGTTCCTGACGAGTCGGAATTTATTTTTTTTCAACCCCGGGACAGGCTCTAGGATTTTCCGGGCCGGGAAATGTCCCGGTTATAGCGGATTTCCTTCGGCGTCAGCTGGAAGCCGACGAAAACCGTAAAGTCCCGGCTGTCCTGTTCGGCGGTAACGGGGATGCTCATTGTCACCGGCGCGTCGCTATCCCTCGAGGTGGTTTTGTTGCCATCGAATTCGATGCGGAAGGGGAATGTTTCCTTGGTCATGACATTGCCGCCCGAATCGATAATGCTGACAAAATATTCAAATTTGGCCTTGTGATCCCGGTTGGCCGGGCCCCGGTCCACCCGCATTTCCAGTTGCACGTCCATGTTCAGGATGCCGGCCCCGGAGTCGTCTACATCGTATATGCACGAGCCGTTCAGGCGTTCGATAACGGCGGTAAAATCGACATCCGTCAGGTCCCGGCCGGGGCCGTCGCGGAACCGGGTCAGGGTCGATGTGCCTTCCAGGATGGTTGCCTTGGGGCATTGCGGCAGGGCCGCGTCCTGGGCCGATGTGCAGGCCGTCAGCAAAATCATCACGACGCCCAGCGTCGCCCCCACGGCGGTTCCGGGTCGGATCAAACGCATCGGTCAAGGGTCCTTGCTGGCCATGACGGCCTGAATGTTAAGTAAATTGCCATACCGTTGACGGTTATACCCGTTAAATCGAAACGCCAAAAAGAAAAATCATTGCCGGTTTAATAAATCGACCTGGGTCGCCGCCAGCCGCGCCAGGGCCCGCGCCCGGCCCCATGGATTATCGATGGTCTTGCTCAGTTCCAGCGCCCTGTCGAAGGCCCGGCGGGCCAGTTCGGGGCGGCCCGCGGCCTGACTGTCGGTGGCGATGTTGCAAAACATCCAGACCCGGGTGAGGGCGCTGCGGATCGACGAAGTCGCGGTTTCGGCCAGTTTCTCGGTCTTCCCGGCCGCACCCGTGTCGCCGGACAGCCGTTGGTCCGCGGCGATCGCCCACAGGGTTCTGGCGCGCAGCATATTGTCGCTGATCCGGTCCGCCGAGGCGACGGCCCGCCGGAACGTGGCCCGACCGGTTTCGCCGGACTGCAAACGGGCGATGGATTTAAGGGTCTGGGCCATTTGTTCGTTGGCATAGGCCTGGGCGAAGGGTAGTTCAATAAGGGTGGCGGCGGCGAAGGCCTTGTCAAGGGTGCGATTCGCCGCCTTCATGTCGCCGGCGGCGGCCTGGGCCAGCGCAATCCGGCCAAGCACCACCGCCCGATAGCGAACGGTAGTGATGGAATTCGCCGTCGCCAGGGCCAGATCGGCGCGCCCGGCCTGGGCCTGGGCGGCGGCGGCGCTGACCAGCACCGGAGTGTGTTCGGAACGTTCCGGCAGACTTTTAAGAATTTCCAGGGCCTGGGCGGGGCGGGCGATGTCGGCCAGCGCGCCCGCGACATGGCGCAGCGCGATGCTGCGGATTTTGCGGTCGGCCATGCCGGTGGCCGTCTTTCGCGCTTCGGCCAGGATTTTTTTGGCGGCGGCGGTGTCGCCGGTTTTGTAGAGCGTAACCGCCCCCCGGGTCTGCATGGCGATGCGTTTCAGGGGATCGTCGATTTCGGGCAGGGTTTTAAACAGCAATTCAAGTGTCACGGCGGCGCCGTTCCGCCCGCCCGCCGAACCGGGTGTGGCGGCCTGAATGGCGGCGATGGCGGCCAGCGCTTCGGCGCGGTTGCGGGCCTCGGGAATGATCTCGGCGGCGGTCAGCGCCTCGACCGGGCGACCGCTGCGCGCCTGGGCCAGGGCAATGTCGCGCAAGGCGACGATCATCAGGCGGGGGTCGTCGATGTGGCTGATCGTGTCCATCGCTTTTTCGACCAGTCCGGCCTTCGCCTCGGCGACCAGTATTTCGCTTAACGCCCAGTAGCGCAATTCATCCTTGAAAATCGCCTGAGCGCTTTGCGAGGCTTCTTCGAGCAGGCACCGGGGGGTCGGTGCGGCGAAGCAGGGGGCCGCATCGCGGGCCGCATCGGCGGCCTGCTCCGGCTCATGATTTTTCGCCAGCAGCCGGCGGGTTTCCGGGCTTTGCATCAGGGCCTTGCGCGCGGTCGCCATTTTCAGCAGCCGCTGGCGCCGCAATTGTTGCAGCAGCGAGCGCACTTTGAGGCCGGATTCCAGGCGGCTGACCAGTTGTTCGGTGATGACGCCATCAACGGCCATGTTTTCACGGCGCTGAAAGTCCTGGATGGCGGCTTCCGTTTCGCGGTTTATGCTGCCGGTAACCGGACCCTTGTAGTAGCCCGCATCGCGCAGGGCCTGCTGCATGCGGCTGACCAGGGGGCTGGCGACGGGGCCGTCGAGCGAGAATGTCTGCCGTCCGGGAATCCGGTCGCCCTGGCGGGCGGCGGCGGCCATGTCCGCATCGCCAAAGGCAAGACCAACGACGGCTGACAACAGGATAATCCGGACAACATAAAATTGCATTGATCAATAACTCATAGAGACGGTTTTATGGGGCTTGCGGCCAGGGGCGTCGAAAAGCCCCGACCATGTACCGCATCGGCTGCGGCTTGTCTCCTGCCCGACGGCATTATTATTGCAAACTGGCACAAGTGAAAGAATCTTCATGGCTTTACGAACTATCGCTCCCCCCGCTATATCAGGCAAGTTATTGTCACCCCGAAATCTGTGCCGATGGATTCGGCGGGAATCTGGAAATGGCCGTTTACACCGAAGTAACCGATGAACAACTGACCGCCTTCGTCGCCGGCTACGGCATCGGCCGGATCAGGTCGTGCAAGGGTATCGCCGAGGGGGTAGAAAATTCCAACTACCTGCTGACCACCGAGCGGGGGTCCTTTATCCTGACACTCTACGAAAAACGGGTCGATCCCGGCGATTTACCGTTTTTTCTGGGGTTGATGGCGCATCTGGCGGCCAAGGATATCCCGTGCCCGACGCCGCTTGCCGACAATCGGGGGCGCTCGCTGAATACGCTGTGCGAACGCCCGGCGGCGATTATCAGCTTCCTCGACGGCATGTGGCCCCGGCGTATTTCGCCGGACCACTGCGCCGGCCTGGGGGCCGCCATGGCGCGCCTGCATCTGGCCGGCGCCGATTTCAGGATGACACGCCGCAATGCCCTGTCGGTGCAATCCTGGCGACCGCTGTTGCAGGCGTCCGGGGAACGGATCGATCAGGTCCGGCCGGGCCTGGCGGCCCTGCTTTCCAGTGAACTGGATGAATTGCAGGCACGCTGGCCGAAAGCCGATGCCCTGCCTTCCGGGGTAATCCACGCCGATCTGTTTCCCGACAACGTGTTCTTCCGGGGTGGCGAACTGTCGGGCCTGATCGATTTCTATTTCGCGTGTAACGATATTTTCGCCTACGATCTGGCGATCTGCCTCAACGCCTGGTGCTTCGAGCCCGACCTGAGCTTCAATGTGACCAAGGCCCGGCGGATGTTGATGGCCTATCGCCGCCAGCGTGATTTTTCTCCGGGTGAACTGGCCGCCCTGCCGCTGCTGGCCCGGGGCAGCGCCATGCGGTTCCTGCTGACCCGGCTGTATGACTGGCTGAACACCCCGGCGGACGCCATGGTGACCCGCAAGGACCCCCTGGAGTACCTGGAAAAATTGCGTTTCCATCAGGCCGTCGAAAGCCCCGCCGCTTATGGATTGGACTAGACATGACGGTCGATAACGATACCGTCTCGCTGTATACCGATGGCGCCTGTTCCGGCAATCCCGGCCCCGGCGGCTGGGGCGTGCTGATGCTGTGGAACGGCCACGAAAAAGAGCTCTCGGGCGGCGAGTTCGAAACCACCAACAACCGCATGGAATTGATGGCCGCGATCATGGGGCTGGAATCGTTGAGGCGCGGGATGACGGTGGAACTGTACACCGACAGCACCTACCTGCGCGACGGCATCACCAAATGGATTCACGGCTGGAAGAAAAACGGCTGGCGGACGGCGGCCAGGAAGCCGGTCAAGAATGTCGATTTGTGGCAGCGTCTGGAAACGGCGACAAGCACCCACAGCGTCAATTGGCGCTGGGTCAAGGGCCATTCCGGCCATCCCGAAAACGAACGCGCCGACGAACTTGCCCGCCAAGGCATGACAAGCTATCGGGGCGAATAGGCGCCTTCCGCCATAAATAATTCAGCGGTTCGACAGAATACGCTTCTTTTCCTCGAATTCATCCTTGTCGATCTCGCCCCTGGCGAATCGTTCTTCGAGAATTTCCATGGCCTTCCTTTGGGACCTTTCGGGCGGCAGATACGGGTCGCCGCCGGAGGCCTGTCCGCCGCTTAGCCAGCGAACCAGCAGAACCACAATGGTGATCACCGCCGCCAGCACCACGATCATCATGATCGGGCCGAAAATCATCCCGTACCAAGGCATATAACCCCACTGATCCATAGCGATTCTCCTTTGAATATTATATCCGTCGATTACCTGGATTTTTTGTTTGTCGCCGTCATTCCGCGTTCCGGCTCTCGCCCATATATTAGACGTCGCCGGGGTTCGGGCGTCAACCGGCTGCTTTTAGGTCAACGACCATTCGTTTGCCAGTTCAGACGAGTTCGGAAACATAATGGCAGTTGCGGGTGTCGCAAAGGCTGATCCGCCATTCCACCGGTCGGCCGTCCAGAGTCAGGGCGATGCGGTCGATCTCCAGCAGCGGCGCGCCCGCCTCAAGGCCCAAAAGCCCGGCCTGTTCCGCCGTCGCGGCGATGGCGCGCAGTTCTTCATTGGCCCGGTAGATGGTGATTGCGTAGCGTTCCTCGTACAGGACATATAGCTCGTTCGGCAACTTGCCGTCAGAGGGCCGGCCCAGGTCGGGAAAAAGCTTGGCCGGCACCAGGATGCGCTCCAGGATTTTGGGGGAGCCACCCAGTTCCCTGATCCGGTTGATTTCCACCACCCGGGACTGGGCGGGCAGGTCAAGGCGCCTGGCCTCGTCGCGGCTGGCGCGCCGCCGGGCGCAGGAGAGCAGGTGGCAGGTGGCCGGCTGGCGGTTGCCGTCGGTCGCGACCATCTTGAAGAAATGGAACAGCGAGCGTTGCGGGGTGTGAGAGGTGACGAATGTGCCCTTGCCCTGTTGCCGGTAGAGCAGGTTTTCCGCCGTCAATTCATTCAGCGCCTTGCGGACGGTGCCCGGGCTGACGTCAAGTTCCGCCGCCAGTTTCTGTTCGCTGGGCAAAAGGTCGCCCGGCCGCCAGACTTCATCGACGATGCGCCGGATGATCACCCTTTTGACACGCAGGTAAAGCGGCCCTCCTCCGGGAACTGTCATGTCCACTTGTTCGTCTGCTCCTTGAATCTTCCGGTGATGGCCCACAGGGTAGCCGGGCCGGTCGCTCATGTCCACGCCCATTCCACCGTATAAACATATATATCTTATATAAGAGTTACAAGAATTTGCTTGACGCCCGAACACCGTGCGGTATAGATAATTGGGCAATGAAACATAACCGTGGTCCGGTCCGCATCGGGCCGTATCCTTTGGAATTTAGGAGGTAGCGTTGAGTGCACCGGATTTTCTCGTTCACGAGGGCAAGGACACCGTTGGCGTGATCGTGGTCGAAGGGGTAAGGGCCGGACAGTCTCTATCCGGCTGGCTGATGGAGACCGACGAAACACTGACCCTTGCCGCGATCGACGACATTCCGCTCGGCCACAAGCTGGCCTTGAGCGCGATCGGCGATGGGGACACCATCATCAAGTACGGTCACGATATCGGCAAGGCGGTCAGCGCCATTGCGGTGGGCGGCCATGTCCATGTCCATAACGTCAAGACAAAAAGGTGGTAGTCATGGATAAATACACTTTTCGGGGTTACCGCCGCGAAAACGGCCGGGTCGGCGTACGCAACCATGTAGTCATCCTGCCGTTGGACGATCTGTCCAACTCGGCGTGCGAGGCGGTGGCCAACAATATCAAGGGCGCCATGGCCCTGCCGCACCATTACGGGCGGCTGCAATTTGGCGAGGATCTCGAGCTCCACTTCCGTACCCTGATTGGCACCGGATGCAACCCCAACGTGGCGGCGGTGGTGGTTATCGGCATCGAGCCCGGCTGGACCCAGCGCATCGTCGAGGGCATCGGCAAGACCGGCAAGCCGGTCGAGGGTTTCGCCATCGAACGCAACGGCGACATCGCCACTATTGCCGCCGCTTCCCGCAAGGCCAAGGAATATGTCCAATGGGCGAGCGGGTTGCAGCGCGAGGAATGCGCCATCGACGATCTTTGGGTGTCGGTGAAGTGCGGCGAATCGGATACTACATCGGGTCTCGCCTCCAATCCGACCGTCGGCAACGTTCTCGACAAGATCAATGCTCTCGGCGCCACTACCTGTTTCGGCGAGACCTCTGAAATTACCGGTGCCGAGCAGGTCTGCGCGACGCGGGCGGCGACTCCCGAGGTTGCGGAGAAATTTCTCAAGACATGGAACGCATACAACGACTTCATCCTGTCGGTGAAGACCGATGATTTATCGGATTCGCAACCCACCAAGGGCAATATCGAAGGCGGCCTGACCACCATCGAGGAAAAGGCCTTCGGCAATCTGGAGAAGATCGGCAAGAGCAGCGAATACATCGACGTCCTGGAACCGGCCGAAGCGCCGGCAAAGGGGCCCGGCCTCTATTATATGGATACCTCGTCGGCGGCGGCCGAGTGCGTGACCCTGCAGGCGGCGGCCGGCTTCGTCGTCCATCTGTTTCCCACCGGTCAGGGCAACATTATCGGCAACCCGATTGAGCCGGTAATCAAGCTTTCCGCCAACCCGCGCACGGTGCGGACCATGAGCGAGCATGTCGACCTGGACGTATCGGGAATTCTGCGCCGGGAGATGAACCTCGATCAGGCCGGCGACAAACTTATCGATATCGCATTGAAAACCGCCAGCGGATGGCTGACGGCGGCAGAGGTGCTGGGCCACCGCGAGTTCGTCATGACCAAGCTGTACCGCAGCGCCTAGTAACGGAGCCTTATCAAGGGCTTGAGAGCCGTTTGAACGAATAGCCGTCGGTTAAGACGTTATAGCGAAAGACCGGAAGGAAATAACAAATTCAAGCCGTCCGGATTTTATACCATCCTCATACGAGGGGTATCAACAGGAGGAAAATGATGACTACATTACGTACAATAATTATGACCGGCATGGTCGCATTAATGCCAATGACGATGGCCGTGGCCGGCCAGGACAAGGCCTATCCCGACAAGCCGGTAAACTATATCATTCCTTTTGGGCCGGGTGGTGAATCCGATATTACCGCCCGCCTGCAACAGCCCTTCTTCAAGGATAAGTTCGGCGCCGATCTGGTGGTTTCCTATAAGCCGGGCGGCGGCGGCGCGGTGGGCTGGTCCCAGCTTAACGGCATCAAGGGTGACGGCTATACGATCATGGGCATCAATCTGCCCCATATCATTGTCAAACCGTTGCAGAAGAATGTCGGCTTCGCCACCAAGGACATTACCGGGATTTACATGTTCCATTACACCCCGGACGCCATCGTCGTTAAAAAGGACAGCCCCTTCAAGACGCTTAAGGATTTGATAAAATACGCCAAGGCGAATCCGGGCAAGCTGACCATGTCGGGGTCGGGCAAGGGCACGGCCAACCACATCGCCAAGGTGCGGTTTGACAAAATGGCGGGTGTCAATACCACCTATGTCGCCTTCAAGGGCACGGGCAAGGCCGCCGCCGCCATGCTTGGCGATCAGGTCAAGGCCGAATGGGGCTATACCTCGGTGGGCGCCAAATACGGCAACGAGGTGCGCTTGCTGGCGGTTGCCATGAATAAACGCCATCCCAGGTTCCCCAATGTACCGACCTTTAATGAACTGGGCTTTGACCTGGTGTCCGGCGCCTATCGTGGTATTGCCGTTCCCAAATCGACGCCGGAAAATATCCGCGTGAAACTGTCGAAGATGATCGGTGAAATCAATGCCGATCCGGCCTTTCGCAAGAAGATGGAAGACGCCGGCATGGCCCTGCTTGATGTGGACTACGCGGGGATGGGGGCTTTCATGGCCAAGATGACGGACATATACACCAAAGCCGCCCGCGAAGCCGGCATCATCAAGTAGACGTAGCGTTTAAACATGGCCGGCGAACGTTTAAACACTGCCGGTGCTTGGTTGACAAGCGCCGGCAGTGTTGCGAGCCTGCATCATTAAGATACGGGACATCACGCAGTGCCTGGACTCGACTACCTGATTGAAGCGCTGACGCCCTTTCATATCATGCTGGCCCTGGCCGGCGTGGTGGCGGGAACGATAGTCGGATCGCTGCCGGGACTGACCGCCACCATGGCGGTGGCGGTCCTGATACCCATCACCTTCTCCATGGAGCCGGCGTCGGCCCTTATATTGATGGGCGCTATCTATACCGGGGCGATTTACGGTGGCGCCTACGCCGCAATTCTTCTGAATACTCCGGGGACGCCTTCGGCCATCGCCACCACCTTCGACGGCTTTCCCATGGCCAAGCGCGGTGACGGCGACCTGGCCGTGACCCTGGCCTGCATAGCCTCGGTGGTGGGGGGGCTGGTCGGGGCGGCGTTCCTGCTCTGGCTGTCGCCGCCGCTGGCGAAGGTGGCGCTTGCCTTCGGACCGGTCGAATATTTCTGGCTGGCGGTGTTCGGGCTGACGATGATTTCCGCCCTTTCCCAGGGCAGCCTTCTGAAGGGCTTGATCGGCGCCTGTTTCGGCCTGCTGCTGGCTTTCGTCGGGGTCGCCGAAATCAGCGCCGACGTCCGCTTTACCTTCGGCAGCCAGACCCTGCTTGGCGGCATCGAGATAGTTTCCGCCCTGATTGGCCTTTATTGCATACCGGTACTGATCGATATGGTGGCGACGCCGGACCGCCACCTCAAGATTACGCACAGGACCGGCGGCTTTCGTCTCGCCGAAGCGCTGGCGATTTCCTGGAAATACAAGTTAAACCTGATCCGCAGTTCGGTGATTGGCACTTTGGTCGGAATCCTGCCCGGAGCGGGCGGCTCGATTGCCGGGCTGGTAGCCTATTCCGAAGCGCGGCGGGCCTCGAAGAATTCGGAAAATTTTGGCAAGGGGGCGCCCGAGGGCGTCCAGGCCACCGAATCGGCCAATAACGCCACCGTCGGCGGAGGATTCATTCCGACCCTGGTGCTGGGCATTCCCGGCACGCCGCCCGATGCGGTGATCCTGGGCGCCTTGCTGATCCAGGGGGTGCGCACCGGACCGACCCTGTTTGCCGATAACGGCTCCACCGTTTACACCTTTATCTACGGCCTGATCCTGGCCACTCTGCTGATGCTGCCCGCCGGCCTGATCATCGGTCGCTACGCCTATCGTACGATCATCACCGTGCCCAAGGCGATGTTGGTGCCGACCGTGGCGTTCATGACCATAATCGGGTCCTATTCGATTAGAAACAGTATCTCCGACGTCATGATCATGATTGCGCTTGGGGTTGTGGGTTGGTTTCTCAACCGCTTCGGCTTCAACCCCTCGCCGATTGTTCTGGGCCTGATCCTGGGGCGCATCGCCGAACAGGGCTTTGTCCAGGCCTGGACCATCGGCGCCGCGACCGGCGAGTTAATCGCCATGTTCTTCGGCCGTCCGATTAGTCTGGTAATCATCGCCTTTATTTTACTGTCTCTGTTCTATCCCCTGATACGGGGTTACTGGGCGGCGATAAGGAGTCCGATCGATGTCGATTAATAACCGCCCCGTGAGCACCGGATCGGATGTGGCGGGCACGGTTACGGCGGGCATATTCATATTGGTGGCGGCGGCGGCGCTGTGGGACACGACGACGATGGTCGATGCGGATTCCTACGTTTTTCCGCGCGCCGTGTTGATCGTAATGATCCTCCTTTGCGGGCTGCTGATAGTCCGTAATCTGGTCCGGCCCGGACCGCCCGGTGCGAATGCACCTGCGGGCGCCTCGACGCCGCGGCGGGTGCTGTTGGTGGCGGCCATGCTGGGCAGCGTCGCATTGATGCCGGTCATCGGATTTTTCCTCGCCGGACTGGGGGCCTTCCTGGCGATTATGATGATCGCCATGTATGACACCTGGACACCGTATCGCCGCATTGTTTACCCGCTGTCCTGTGTGGCGGTCGTGGTCGTATTTTATATCCTGTTCACCCGTGTTCTGCTGGTGCAACTGCCGACCGGCCTTTTGTTCGACTAAAAATTAAGGATAATCATGCCCGACATCGTCATATCCGAATTCATGGACCAGGACGCCATCGATGACCTGGCCCGCGGTTTCGATGTTCTTTACGACCCCGGTCTGGTCGATCGACCGGGCGACCTTGCGGCTGTTCTTGGCGGGGCGCGGGGCCTGATCGTGCGCAATCTGACCCAGGTCCGGGACGCCTTGCTGGAAGCCGCGCCCGGCCTTCTGGTGGTCGGGCGGCTTGGGGTCGGCCTGGATAATATCGACCTGGAAGCCTGCCGGGCCCGGCATATAGAAGTCTGCCCGGCCACCGGGGCCAACGATCAGGCAGTTGCGGAATACGTTATTGCCGTCGCCCTGATTTTGCTGCGCGGCTCGTACTCGGCCGCCGCCGGGATAATAAAGGGCGATTGGCCGCGCCGCTCCTGCATCGGCCGCGAGATCGGCGGCAAGCGCCTGGGCCTGATCGGTTTTGGCGGCATCGCCCGCCAGACGGCCACCCGCGCCCGCGCCCTCGGCATGGCGGTGGCGGCCCACGATCCGTTCGTCGCCGCCGATGATCCGGCCTGGGACGGCGTCGAGCGTCTCGATATGACCGATCTGATGGCGGCCAGCGACGTCATAAGCCTGCACGTTCCATTGATCGACGGCACTCGCGGCCTGATCGACGCCGATGCCATTGCCGCCATGAAAAAGGGTGCGATCCTGATCAATACGTCGCGCGGCGGAATTGTCGACGAGGCCGCGCTAAGCGCGGGCCTGCGCGGCGGCCATCTGGGCGGCGCGGCGCTCGATGTTTTCGAGACCGAACCGGTAACGGAGAGTTCCGGCCGCCGGTTCGCCACCGCGCCGAACCTGATCCTGACTCCCCACATCGCCGGCGTGACCGAGGAATCAAATGTCCGGGTCAGTGCGCTCACCGCCGATAATGTGCGGCGCGTGCTGGAGGCGCGGTCGTGAACGAAATCGTCCTGTCCCTGGATGAACTGCGGGCTTTGGCCGTGGCGGTGCTGGTCGCCAATGATACGTCAAAGACCAATGCCGCCTGTGTCGCCGAGGCGCTGGTCGCCGCCGAGGCCGACGGCCAGAAGGGCCACGGCATGTCCCGCCTTTCGTCCTACGCGGCCCAGGCGGCGTCCGGCAAGGTAGACGGCTTGGCGGTCCCCGTGGCCGAGGACGTTTCCGCCGCTGCGGTGCGGATCGACGCCAAGTGGGGATTCGCCTTTCCGGCCATGGCCCTGGCTATTCGCCGGGTCGCCGTTTTGGCGGCGGATACCGGCATCGCGGTGGCGGCGGTCCGCCGTTCCCATCATTTTGGCCAGGCGGGCTATCACGTCGAACGACTGGCGGAGCGCGGTCTGGTCGGCCTGGTATTCGGCAACAGCCCCAAGGCCATCGCGCCATGGGGTGGCCGGGACGGGATATTCGGCACCAACCCCATCGCCTTCGCCGCACCCAGGCGTCAAGGCTTGCCGCTGCTTATAGATCTTAGCCTCAGCAAGGTGGCGCGCGGCAAGGTCATGCTTGCCGCCAAACGCCACGAAGCGATCCCCGAGGGCTGGGCCTTTGACGCCGACGGGCGACCGACCACCGATGCCGACGCCGCCCTGGCCGGCACCATGGCGCCTATGGGAGACGCCAAGGGTGCGGCCCTGGTGATGATGGTCGAGATATTGGCCGCCGCCCTGACCGGCGCCAATTTCGGTTTCGAGGCCTCGTCCTTTTTTGACGCCGACGGTCCACCGCCAGGGGTCGGCCAGATGCTGCTGGCCATTGATCCGGAACGCCTGTCCGGCGGATTATTCAGCGAACGCATCGAGACACTTTTGAATGCCGTTCTGGTGCAGTCCGGAACCCGGCTTCCCGGCGCCCGGCGGCAGGAACTTCGCGCCAGGGCCGCGACCGACGGTGTTGCACTGCCCCGCGCGTTGGTCGATGAATTAAGAAAATTGGCGGCGTCCTGATCTGGTCCCGGCGGCCACAGCCGGTAAACCGGAAGCTTTTGCGGGACTACAATTGACCCAGCATGGCCTCGGCGCTGCTGATCCGGTATTCGCCCGGAGCTTCGCGGTTGAACGTCCTGACCACACCGTCTTCGACGACCATCGAGAAGCGGTCGCAGCGCACGCCCATGCCGCGCGATGTAAGGTCCAGTTCCAACCCCATGGCCAGGGTCAGTTCCGCCGAGCCGTCGGCGGCCATGACTATGGTATTGCCGACGTTCTGATCTCTGCCCCAGGCGGCCATGACGAAAGCGTCATTAACCGACAGGCAAATGATCGCCTCGATACCCTTGCCCCGGAGCGCCCCGGCGTTGGCCAGGAAGCTTGGGACATGCTGCGATGAGCAGGTCGGCGTGAAGGCGCCGGGCAGACCGAACAGGGCGACTTTCTTGCCCTTGAACAGGTCGTTGGTGGCGACGGCGGCGGGGCCGTTTTCGGTCATCATATAAAGCGTGGCCGATGGTATGGCGTCGCCGGGCTTGATGGTCATGGCAGGTTTTCCCCAGGTTTAAGGTTTTTCAGGTAACTATTTTTGAACTATGGCTTTGCCCGTGGCTTTTTCGAAACCCGCCAACACCGCGCCGCGGCTAAGCAGTTCGGGCAGCACCACACCCCTCGGCGCGGCCGGTCCATAGACCGCGTTAAACGGGATGCCGTAACGCTGGAAGCCGGCCAGATAACGGGCGATGTCATCATTGGGCAGGGTCCAGTCGGCCTGCATGGCAACCACGTTGTCTTGCCGCAGTTTTTCCAGAACGTCGCCTTTGGACAGCACCAGCCCCTTGTTGATCTGGCAGGTAATGCACCAGTCGGCGGTAACATCGACAAATACCGTCTTGCCGCTCCTGACCAGACTAGGGATGGTTTCCGGCGCGAAGGGTTGCCAGATTTCCTTGAACACCGGGTCGTCGGCGACGCCACGCGCCATGACGGCGTTGGCCGGCAGCAGCGATGGCGTCGTCAGCGCCAGCAGCGACAGCACGGCGACGGCGCTGCCGCCGACCAGCCACAGGCGCCGCAGTTTGCTGCCCAGATAGACCGCCGCCACCATCGCCAGCATCAACAGGCCGATGGCAATCGCCCCGCGATCGCCGATCTGGGCCAGCAGTACGCTTAGCAGCCATACCGCCGTCGCCGCCAGCGCGAAGCCCAGAATCCGGCGCAGGACGATCATCCAGCGACCGGGCCGGGGCAAGCGGGTGGCCAGTCCGGGGACCGCCGCGATTACCAGATAGGGCAGCGCCAGGCCGATTCCCAGGGCCGCAAACACCGCGAAGATATCGCCGGTGTCGCGGGCCAGGGCGAACCCGACGGCGGTGCCAAGGAACGGCGCCGAACAAGGCGTCGCCAGCAGGGTGGCGAAGGCGCCGGTCAGGAAATGGCTCCGCAGGCTGTGCCCGTGACCCGTGCGGTCGCTCAAATCGGTTATCGCATGGGGTAGCCGGAATTCAAAAAATCCCCACAGATTGCATGCGAACAGGGTAATCAGAATGGTCATAAAAATCAGAAAAACCGGCTGTTGAAACTGAATTCCCCAGCCGATCATCAGCCCGGCTTCCTTGAGGCCGACCAGGGCGCCGGCGAGAACCAGAAAGGCGCCGATAACACCGGCGGCCGAGGCCAGGAAGCTTATTCTGACCTGGCGCCGGTCGCGGCCGCCGTGGCTGACCACGCCAAGCAGTTTGATCGACAGCACCGGCAGCACACAGGGCATAAGGTTTAGTATCAGGCCGCCAAGGACCGCCAGCGCCAGGATGGTCAGCAGGGCCAGTCCTTCACTGCCCGGATCGCCGGGGGCCGCCTCCAGCGTCCGTTCCGCCGCCCGTTCGCCATCTACAAAGGTAAATGTCATGGTCCGGCCGGCCAGGCTTCCGGGCGGTTCCAGTTCCTCGGCGCCAAAAACCTTGGAAGCCAGCACGACCCGCCGTTTGCCGTCGCTGAAACGCAGGTCCGGTTTACCGAAGGCCAGGACATTGGGGCCTTCGACAAACATATCCGGCGCGTTGAATGGCGCTTCGGCGCTTACCGTAACCCGCACCATCAGGTCCTCGCCGTCCCGGACGGTCTCGGCTTTTTCGATGCGTACCCCAAGGGCGCCGCCGTCGCCCGGTATCTGTACGGTATAGCGGTTTATCAAATAGGCAAACGAACTGGCGGTGGCCGGGCCTTGCGGTAAATCCATGGCCACCGCCAGACGGTAGGGCACGCATATTTCGCTGCACGTCAGGAAGTCGACCGTGGCGCGCAGGCCAAGCGCCTTGCCGGGCTCTACCGGGCGCACCGTCATCGGCAGCACCACTTCGTCCTTGTAGCCGACGGTTTCCAGGCCAAGCACGGAAAAACGGTGCGGCAGCGGCCAGCGGATCACGGCATCTTTCAGATTGCTTGAGCCGGTCCAATCCAGGGTCGGCGGGTAGCCGGCATCGCCGGGCGAACGCCAGTATATTTTCCAGCCCGGACGCATCTTGAAGTGCAGGCCGAAGTTCAGCGTGTCCGCCTCGCCGACGGCGTTGGCGGCGGAAATAAGGCGAACCGAAGTTTGCTCCGTTTCGGCCCAGGGCGAAGCCGCCGTTTGCGCCGCCGCCGGCGGTGTTGGCAGCAGTAGCATCAGGGCCGGGGCAAGGAATAGCAGGGGCGTAAGAATTCTTCTCATGACGGGGGGGATCATAGCCGTATTACGCCGTACGCGAAGCGAAACTTAGGCCCCATCACAAACTCTTTACCACCGGAAAAATCCTTCAGACACCCTTGAAAATGGTGATTTAACGAGGAATTTACCGTCATCATACGGCCTGTCGGGACTGAAAATATCCGAAACACAGGTGTTCTCCTTCGCCACGATATGCCAGAATGACCGGGTCAATATTAAGTATCGAAATGTGGCATAAAGATGGAATTTCGTCAGGACATTGATTATTCGCTGCTCGGTCAATTGCTGGTCGCCATGCCCGGAATGCAGGATTCCCGGTTCGAGAAGACGGTAATTTACATGTGCGCCCATAGCACCGAAGGGGCGATGGGGCTGGTCGTCAATAAGCCCTGCGTGGAAATATCATTCCCGGATTTACTTACGCAACTGGGTATTGAACAGGATGACGCGACCGATCGTATCGACCTGCATTTCGGCGGCCCCGTGGAATCGTCCCGTGGTTTTGTCCTGCATTCGCCCGACTACCTGCGCGACGCCTCGCTGGTGGTTGACCACAATATCGCGCTGACCGCGACCATCGATATCCTGAAGGCCATCGCCAATGGCGCCGGGCCCCGCCGCAGCCTGCTGGCCATCGGTTATGCCGGTTGGGGGCCGGGGCAACTGGATAGCGAAATTCTCAACAACGGCTGGCTGCATGTTGATGCCGATGACGACCTGGTGTTCGGTAACAATCTGGGCGTTAAATGGGAACGGGCGATGGCCAAAATAGGCATCGACCACCGCATGTTATCCGACGAAGCCGGTCACTGTTGACCGATCAGGCCAGTTGATCCTTGATCCGGTCAAAATCGGCCAGTTTCGAGACCGGCCCCAACGAGGCCAGCGTCGGCGCCGTCGCAAAAATGCGGCGGGCCACCCGGACGATGGCGGCGGTATCGACGGCTTCGATTCGGTTGACCACTTCTTCCACCGACAAGGGCCGCCGGAACACCAGCAACTGGCGGGCCAGTTGTTCGCAGCGCGACGATGAACTTTCCAGCGACATCAATATCGACGCCTTCAATTGGGCTTTGGATCTGGCTACTTCCGCGTCGTTGACCCGTTCCTGCACTTTCTTGATTTCCTGGCAAATCAACGGCGTCAGTTGCGCCAGTTCCTGTTCGCCGGTACCGGCGTAAATGCCGAATGTGCCGCCGTCCAGATAACTGCTGGCAAAGGAATAGATGGAATAAACCAGGCCGCGTTTTTCGCGAATTTCCTGGAACAGTCGCGACGACATGCCGCCGCCGAACAGGGTCGAGAAAACCGCCATGGCGTAAAAATCAGGATCGTCGAAGGCCATGCCGTCGAAGCCCAGCAGCAGGTGGGCCTGTTCCAGGTCCTTTATCTCGCGGCTTTCACCCCCCGCATAAGACGCTTTTTGCCGCATCGGCGGGGTTCCCCGGCCAAGCTTGGTAAAGAATTCACTGGCCAGGGCCACCACCTGGTCGTGTTCACACCGCCCCGCCGCCGTCAGCACCATGCCGGGTGCGTGATAGTGGCTGCTCATGTAATCGATGACGGTTTGGCGCGACATCTCGCCGACCACCTGTGCCAGCCCCAGCACCGGACGGCCCAAGGGCTGGTCGGGGTAGGCGGCCCGCTGGAAATGATCGAAGATGACGTCGTCCGGGGTGTCCTCGGCGGAATTAATTTCCTGCAATATCACGGCGCGTTCGAGCTCGAATTCCTTGCTGTCCATGGTCGAATGCTGGATTATGTCGGCGATGATGTCGAGCGCCAGGCCCTGGTCTTCTTTCAAAACACGAGCGTAATAGGCGGTGTTTTCGCGACTGGTATAGGCATTGATATGGCCGCCGACGTCCTCGATCTGCTCGGCGATCTGAAGGGCGGTGCGCCGTTTGGTGCCCTTGAAGGCCATATGTTCCAACAGGTGCGAGACGCCGTTCATTTCCGTCTTCTCGTGGCGGGTGCCGACATCCACCCAGACGCCGATGGAAACCGATTCCACGGTGTCCATGGAATCCGTAGCCACCCGCAGGCCGTTGTCCAGCGTCGTAACGTTTATAGCCATCAGGCGTTTCCTCCGGTGCGGTTGGCTTCGACGAACGCCCGTACCCGGGCCGGGTCATTATCAAGCACGGTCTGGCGTTCTTTCCGTTCAAACAGATCGGCAAGATGTTCCGGCAACTGCGGGCGAACGCCGGATGCCGCTTCCACGGCGTCCGGGAACTTGGCCGGATGGGCGGTGGCCAGTGCAATCAGCGGCGTTCCCGTATCCTTTTTGCGCCGGGCCCGTCCGGCGGCCAGGCCAACAGCCGAGTGGGGGTCCAGCAGCTCGCCGGTTCGCCGGTAGACTTCGGCGATGGTCTGTTTTGTCTGTTCGTCGTCGAAACGGGCGGCCTGGAACAACTGTCTGGCGGCCTGCATCCGGTTCGGGTCGATTTCGAACGCGCCGGTGGCGCCGAAGGCGTCCATCGCCGCGCCCACCGCGACGCCGTCACGGTCATACAGGTCGAACAGCAGCCGTTCGAAGTTGCTCGATATCTGGATATCCATGCTGGGGCTGATGGTCGGGCAGACTTCGCCGGTTTGCATTTGGCCGCTTTCGAAAAATCGGGTCAGGATGTCGTTACGATTCGAGCCGATAATCAGTTGCTCTATACCAAGCCCCATATTCCGCGCGCAGTAACCGGCGAAGACATTGCCGAAATTGCCGGTCGGCACCGCGAACGACACCGCCCGACCTGGCGCGCCAAGGGCGGCGGCGGCATAAAAATAATATACTATCTGCGCCATCACCCGCGCCCAGTTGATGGAATTGACCGCCGACAGATTGCAGCGGTCGCGGAACGGCTGGTCGTTGAACAAGGCCTTGACCAGATTTTGGCAGTCGTCAAAGGTGCCCTTGATGGCGATATTATGGACGTTTGGTTCGATCACCGTGGTCATCTGGCGGCGTTGCACCGCGGACACCCGGCCTTCCGGATAAAGAATAAAAATATCGATCAGGTCACGACCGCGACAGGCCTCTATGGCCGCCGGTCCGGTGTCTCCGGATGTCGCCCCGACGATGGTCACCCGTTCGCCGCGCCTGCCCAGCACATGATCGAAGATGCGGCCCAGGAACTGCATGGCGTAGTCCTTGAAGGCCAGGGTCGGACCGTGGAACAGTTCCATCAGCCATTCGTTGTTGCCCAGCAATTTAAGCGGCGCCACATCGGCGTGATCGAAGCCGGAATAAGTGTCCTCGACAATCGCCGCCAGGGTGTCTTCGTCAATTGCGCCGGCGGTAAACGGGCGGATTATCCGGAACGCGCAATCGGCATAGGACAAACCGGCCAGCGCCTTCAGGGCGGTCGCATCGAACCGGGGCCAGGTTTCCGGTACATAAAGGCCGCCATCGCGGGCCAGACCGGTCAGCAAAACGTCGTCGAAGGATAGGGCTGCGGCCCGACCCCGCGTGCTTATGTATTTCAAGGTTCGCTACTCCAACTCACGGCGGCAAGACCCTAGAGCAGATCGGTCGGTTATGGAAGCACTTCACCGGCGACGGCTTCGAAAATTCCGCTAAGGTCGTCGTCGTTTTCGGCGAAATGGACCTTCAGGTCCGGGAACCATGGATAGCGATCCTGACCGAGCAGTCCCCAATCCAGATTTTTGCGGTTTTTGGCGATGCTCCATGTCGGGGTGTTCAGGGCCGGGGCCAGCCACTGGATAAAGGTTCCCGCCGTGATTACGGCGTCCAGGGCGCCGGTCAATGACGCCAGACCATCAAGATCATCGACCAGATCAAGGTCGGCGAAGGTTATCAGGTCGGCCCCCGTTTCGCCCGTCTCCCGATCGGTCGAACCGGCCTGAAGGTTGACAAAGTGAACCCCGGACAGCGCGAAAATGGCTCGCCAGCAGGCCAGCGGCGGGAAATACCGGGATGTTTCATCGGTCATCAGCAGGCTGCGCCAGCAGACGCCTATTTTCGGGCCGGGCCCGCAGGCGTCCAGCCTTTCACGCCATCGCGCGGTCGTTCCGGGGGCGGCCAGCAACCTGACGGCGGTTTTGGGGAAGCTCTCCAGGGTTGGCCGCAAAAACCTGGGCAGACTACCCAGAAACACGAAGTAATCCGGATCGGGGTAGTCCTCGAGCCAATCCAAATCCGGACCGCCGACCGGATCATCGCCTTTGAAATGGCCGGACCCATGGACCGCCACACCGGCAAAAGAACGGGCCAGCAGCGATACCAGCCGCCGGTCCGTTTCGAAGATCACCAGCCCGTCCCGACCGACCCGGGAGGCCAGGTCGGGCAGGCAGGTGGCGAACATGATATGGTCGCCGATGCCCTGTTCGCCCCATACCAGGATGGTCTTTCCGGCCAGTTCCTCGCCGTTCCACATCCGGTCGGCGAAGGGGCCGGGGGCGGCGATGGAATCCCGCCACTCGTAAGCCATCCAGCCGGCTTCCAGTTCACCCGCCGCCAGCAACCGGGCGGAATCGTGATCATCGGTGTGGGCGATTGCCGGGTCGAAGGCCAGCGCCTTGCGATACAGGGTCAGGGCCGCCGCCATCCGCCCCTTTGCCTTCAGATCCCGGGAATGTTCGAAATACAGCCGGGCCACGGCTTGCGGCGTCGCCAACCCGGCCAGCACCCGGGAAAATATCTTTTGCCCGTAACCGTCGTCGGGATCGATTGACAGCGCTTTCAGAATCATCCCCGCCGCCGATTCCGACTTGCCGATTTGCAGCGACAGGTCCGCCAGACGACCGTATGCGGCGGCGTTTTCCGGGTCGGTTGCAAGAATCCGGCGATACAATTTAAGCGCCTCGCCATGACGACCGGCCTTTAAATGCCTGTCGGCCCTGGCCAGCGTCATATTCGGTTTCAATTCCGGCATTCCGTTTTCAGTCAGGCAGATAGCGTGATTGCAAATGGTCGATGAAGGCATCCGTGGCAAGCGGATGGCCGGTGGCGCGGGTCAATAACTGTGACGGCGGTATCGAAGACCCCAGCGAATGCACGTTGTCGCCAAGCCACCGCAGCAGCGGCTTGAAGTCGCCTTTCGGGATGCCGGCGCGAATTTCCGGATGGCTCTTCAGGGCGGCGGCGAACAACTGCGCCGCCGTCATGGCGCCCAATGTATAGGTCGGGAAATAGCCCCAGGCGCCGTCGTACCAGTGGATATCCTGCAAACAGCCCTCGGCGTCGCTGGACGGGCGAACGCCGAGCAGGTCGGCCATGCCCTGGTTCCAGGCGGCTGGCAGGTCCCGGACCTTCAGGTCGCCGCCGATCACCGCCCGTTCCAGGCGGTAGCGCAGGATTACATGCAACGGATAGGTCACTTCATCGGCATCGACCCGGATCAGGCCGCGTTCGACCCGGCCAAGCAGCCTGTACAGATTGTCGGGTTGCCACGCGGGACCCGGGCCGCCGAACGCCTGGGCCATCAGCGGGGCGGCGAATTCCAGATAATCACGGGACCGGCAGACCTGCATTTCGACCAGCAGCGACTGGCTTTCGTGGGTCGCCATGCCCAGCGCGTCGCCGACCGGCTGATAGCGCCAGTCGGATGGCAGGCCGCGTTCGTATAGCGCGTGGCCGGTTTCGTGCAGCACCCCCATCATGGCCGATGAATAATCATCCTCGTCATAGCGGGTGGTGATGCGCACGTCTTCCGAAGTGCCGCCGCAAAACGGATGCAGGCTGGTGTCGAGCCGGCCATGGTCGAAATCGAAGCCGAGCGCCGTCATTAACCGGATGCCCAGCGCCCGCTGCGCCGCCGCGGGGAATGGGCCTGATGGTTCGATGGCGGCCGGCTCGTTCGACTGACGTTCCAGCACCCGCTCCAGAAAGCCCGGCAGGAATTCCTGCAACACCTTGAAATGGCGGTCGATCCCGGCGCTGCGACCGCCCGGTTCGTACTGATCCAGCAGGGCGTCATAGGGGCTTAAGGACAGGGCCTGTGATTTCGCGTCAGCGCATTCGCGGACCACATCGACCAGTTCCGCCAGGGCGGGCAGGACGGCGGCGAAGTCGGCATTGGCGCGGGCCGTGCGCCATACCGTTTCACAGGCGCTGGAGGCCCGCGACAGCTTCATCACCTGTCGTTCGGTCAGCGCCGTGGCGTGCGCCCACAGGTGTTTCATGGCCGCCAGATTGGCCGATTGCCAGCCATTCAGATCGCCGGTTTGCTCGGCCTCGGTCAACATATCGCCGGTTTCCGAAGCGCTCAACAGGCCGTGCCGAACGGCTTCCAGTTCGGCCAGTTGATCGCCCCGCCCGGTCGCCCCGCCCGGCGGCATCATGGTGGAATAGTCCCAATGCAGAATTTCACCGGCGTCGCGCAATATCAAAATGCGGCGGAATCTGCTTTCCAGATTTGCGTAGGCAATATTCTTCATCCGCCGCTTATGGTCGGCCACCAGATCAGGAAAGCCTTGTCGGCCAGCAGAAACAGGAAAATCAGGAACAGGTAGAAAATGGAAAAGAAGAACATCTTGCGGGCGTCCCCGTCGTCGTCGCTTTTCAGGACGATAACGGCATGGCGAATGAAGGCGACGCCAAGGGCCAGCGCGGCGACGCCGTAGATCCGCCCCGACATGCCGACCAGCGTCGGCAGCAGGGTAACCGGCACCAGAAATACGGTGTAGATAAGCATTTGCACCTTGGTTTTATGGGCGCCGACGACGACCGGCATCATCGGCACCCCGGCCTGTTCGTAATCGCCGCTGCGAAACAGCGCCAGCGCCCAGGTATGCGGCGGCGTCCACATGAAAATAATCAGGAACAGGATCATCGAGTTCGGTTCGACACTGCCGCTGACGGCGATCCAGCCGATCATCGGCGGGAAGGCTCCGGCGGCGCCGCCGACGACGATGTTTTGCGGCGTCCGGCGCTTCAGCCATACGGTGTAGATAAGGATATAATACAGGATCGTCACCATCAGCCATCCGGCGGCGGCCACGTTGACGAAAATGCCCATACCGGCAACCGAGGCGACCGCCAGGAAAACGCCGAAGCCCAGTGCTTCCAGCGGGTCGAGCCGGCCCGCCGGCAATGGCCGGTTGCGGGTCCGTTCCATGACGATATCTATATCGCGGTCGTACCACATGTTGATGGCGCCGGACGCCCCGGCGGCAACGGCGATAAACACGATCGCCAGCACCCCGGTCAGCGGTTCTATCGAGCCCGGCGCCATCATCATGCCGGTCCAGGCGGTAAAAACGACCAGTGACATAACCCTGGGTTTCAGCAACAGGGCGTATTCGACGGCGCGCGGTTTGCCCGTACTGCCTGTCTGGTCATTGTCGCGGATTACGGTCACTTTTTCTCTCTCCGGGCGGGATGCTCCCTGTTTGCCCGTTGGTTGCCGGGAAGGCAAGGATTTGTTGATCCGTCGACCGCCGCGTCCTACAACATCCGGCGACCATTGCGGAGGCAATAACTATGAACAACACGATAGAATCCCGTCTTGACCGGCTGGAAGAAAGCCTGGCTCACAACGAAATAATGAGCAACGAACTAAGTGATCAGTTGGCTGAACAATGGCGGCTCATCGAGCGCCAGAACCGGCTTATTGCCGAACTCAAGGAAAAAATCGACAACCTGGAAGCCGACTCGCCCGTTCCGGCAAACGGCCACCAGCCGCCACCGCATTATTAAATCTCCGCATTTTCCAGGGTGTGGCGGAAGACCTTGACCAGCTTTTGATCCAGTTGGCCATCAAGGTCGTTCAGGATGGCGAATGCCTTTTCCGCCGGGAAGGCCGGCTTGTAGGCCCGCTCGTCGGTCAGGGCGCCGAAGATATCGACGATCGCCGACATTCGCGCCAGTTCGCTCAAATTGGTCCCGGCAAGACCCAGCGGATAGCCGCTGCCGTCCAGTTTTTCGTGGTGCTGCATGGCGATAATGCGGATGCCGGCGTTGACGTCCGGTGTCCGGTCCAGGATGTCGCCGGAATTCTCGACGTGGCTTTTCATGACCTCCCAGTCGGCGCCATCCAGCTTGCTCGGTTTGTTCAGGATATCCTGTGGCGTCACCATTTTTCCGACATCGTGCAGCAGGCCGCCGGTCGACAGGGTAATCAGTTCATCGTCGCGCATACCGATGGAATGTCCGAACACCGACAGGTAGGCGGCGACCCGCAGAGAGTGAACATAGGTGTAATTATGGTGGCCGCGCACCCCGTCCAGCACACCCTGGACCTGACGGTTATTGATCGCTTCGACCAGCGGTTCGCAGCTCTCGTTGGTCTCGCTTATGTTAAGCGGCTCCTTCGCCTCGATGGCGTCCGACAGTTGCAGGAAGTCCTCGACGGTTTTCTGCAACGCCGTTTTCTGCAATTCCGGAAGCTGTTCCCAGGCCTGTTCGGTGGCGCGGCTAAGCTGATTGCCGATGCGGGTAAACAACTGGTTTTTTGAAAATGGCCGGGACAGATAGGCATCCATTTCCGAGGCGCTGTCAGGACCCAGCACATCGGCCGGCATCGAACTGCCGGTAACGATACAGGGGATACTGCTCAGTTTTTCGTCGTTGCGCTTGTCGTACAGGCAGCCGCGACCATTTTCCAGCATCCGGTCATCGACGATGACCAGATCCGGCGCCCTGATGCGCATGGCTTCAAGGGTCGACCGGTTGTTATCGAAAGACACCACATTATACAGGCGCGACAGCACCTTATGGAGCTGTTCGCGGTGCTCCTTATGGCTGTTAACGATATAAATCTTGGGTGATTTATGCTTGTCCATTACGGCCCGTGTTGTGCTATCCGGCGACTTATACTACCGATAGTAACATGTAGGCCGATGTAGCGGTAATCCAATTAAAAAAGTGGCGCCAGCCCACCAATAGACCTGTTGCAAAAGTAGCGTTCTGCGTCTCGAAGCACAACTTTGTTTAACGG
>CAZZKE010000044.1:0-23662 GCA_964655005.1 uncultured Thalassospiraceae bacterium
GACAGTTCACTAATTAATAATTGCCGCCAGATGTATAGTTATGTTGTAAATTTAGTAAACTGTCGCCGAAATTAGGTCGGGGTCTTGTTTTTTCGCTTTTATTGCCCCGGCGTAAACGTGCCGACCAGTTTGTGGCGGTCGCCGGGGTAGGCCAGGGTGACGAAGGTGATCGGCAGGTCGTCCAGCCAGGTCCTGCGTTCGACGGCCAGGCAGGCGGCACCGGGCGGAATCGCCAGCATCGACGCCGTGTCATCGTCGGCATTGACGGCGCGGATGACGTGTTCGGCCCGCGACCAGGGCACATTTTCCAGCAGCCAGCGGCCCGGCGGGGTTTCTTTAAAAGTATCCGTGACACCGCCCGGGACCGCCGCCATGTTGATATGGCGCCGTTCCACCAGGACCGGCTCGCCGTCGCTTCGGTGCACACACAGGACATACAGCAACGGGGCGCCCGGCGCGACGCCCAGCCTTGCCGCCAGGTCCCGGTCGGCCCGGACCCGGCGCCGTTCGAAAAGGGTATAGCCATAGGCCGCCCCGGCGGCGGTGACTTCGTCGCCGATATCGCGCAATTCCATCACCGCGTGTTCGGTGGTGCGGCGGGCGACGAAGGTGCCGCGGCGGCGGTGACGCTTGACCAGGCCTTCCTCGGCGAGCATCCGCAGGGCCCGGTTGACGGTCATCCGCGAGGTACCGAAGCGGGCCATGAAATCGTGTTCCGAAGGCAGCCGGGCGCCGGGGCCGTAACGGCCGAGCAGGATCGGGCGGGCGATGGCGCGCCTGATCTGGCGGTACAGCGGGCCGTCGCCGTCCAGTTCAAATTCGGGCGGCTGCCGTGTCATTGATCGACGATACCCGCCAGCGCATCCCCATAGGCCCGCCTGACGGCGTCGCGCCGGTGATGGCGGCCTTCCGAAACCACCCGCACGCCGCCGACCCAGACATCATCGACGACACCGCTTCCGGCGGCGGCGAACAGCCAGCCGTCGAGCCAGCCGTCGCCTTGTCTGGCGGCCAGCGCCGGATGGTCGGCGTCGAGCGATAAAATATCGGCCCGGCAGCCGCTCGCCAGGGCGCCGATCCGGCGGCCCGAGGCCCGGGCACCGCCGCTCAGCGCCATTTCATACAGCGCCCGCCCACTGGACCGGTGCGCCAGGGCCAGGCGGTTGCGGCCCCGGTCGCGCAGCCGCTGGGAATATTCCAGCCCGCGCAATTCTTCGGCCAGGCCGATCATCACATTGCTGTCGCTGCCGACGCCCAGACAGCCGCCATCCGCGAGATAGCGGACGCCATCGAAAATACCGTCGCCCAGATTGGCTTCGGTGACCGGACACACCCCGGCGACGGCGCCGCTGGCCGCCAGCGTACGGCGTTCGGCGTCATTCATATGGGTGGCGTGCAGCAGACACCAGCGGCGGTCGACGGCGGCGTTGCCGAACAGCCATTCGACCGGGCGGGCGCCCGACCAGGCCAGGCAGTCATCGACTTCCCCGGTTTGTTCGGCGATGTGAATGTGCACCGGGCCAGCACCGGCCAGCGCCACAATTTCGGTCAGGGTTTCGGGCGTTACGGCGCGCAGGGAATGCGGCGCGACGCCGGCCACCGCATCGGGCAGCGCGGCGGCGGTTTCGGCGGCCCGCCCGAGCAGCCGGGCGAAGCTTTCCGGGTCGTTGATAAAGCGGCGCTGGCCATCGGTCGGCGCGGCCCCGCCGAAACCGCCGTTGGCGTAGAACACCGGCAGCAGGGTCAGGCCGATGCCGGTCGCGGCGGCGGCCTCGCCGATGGCCTCGCCCATGGCGCCCGGATCGTCGTAGGGGACGCCGGTCGCCTGATGATGCAAATAATGAAATTCGGCGACCGCGGTGAAGCCGGATTCGAGCATTTCCACATAGGCCAGGCCGGCGATGGCGGCCAGATCGGGCGGGGTCAGCCGGTCGAGGAAACGGTACATCAGCCGCCGCCAGGTCCAGAAGCTGTCATCGGCCCCGTTGTTATCGGAAGCGCGCCTTTCGGCCAGCCCGGCCATGGCCCGCTGGAAGGCGTGACTGTGCAGGTTAGGCATACCTGGAACGGCGATCCGTCCGCAAAAATCGGCGCTGTCGGGCCCGGCGTTTTCGACCAGCGAGGTCAGCCATCCCGCCGCATCCATATCGATCAGGACATCCCTGGCCCAGCCATCCGGCAACAGGGCATTTTTGAAAAACAAGCGCGTCATGACGGATATCCCGAGCCTATTAATTGTCTATACAAAAGAACTTGCGCCGTGTCCAGATCAATTGTATAGACAATTAAATTGAAGGATCGCGAAAGGATCACCCGGCATGGCGATCAAGGTTGACCGGATCTGGCGTAACGCCCGCCTGGCGACCATGCGCGCCGAGGCCGGCGCGACCGATCCATACGGGATGATCGCACCCGGCACCATCGCCGCCACCGGTGGCCGCATCGTCTGGGCCGGGCCGGACGGCGAAACCCCGGCCATGGATGCCGCCGAGGAATTCGACCTGGAGGGCCGCCTGGTAACGCCGGGGCTGATCGACTGCCACAGCCATCTGGTCCATGCCGGCAATCGCGCCGGCGAATTCGAGCAACGCCTGAACGGGCGTTCGTATCAGGAGATTGCCGCCGCCGGCGGTGGTATTCTGTCGACCGTTGCCGCCACCCGCGCCGCCGGTCGCGATGAGCTGGCGCGGCAATCGCGACCCCGCCTGAAGGCCCTGATCGCCGAGGGCGTGACCACCGTTGAAATCAAGTCGGGCTATGGCCTGGACGCCGCCAACGAAGCCAAGATGCTGCGGGTGGCCCGCCTGTTGGGGGCCGAACGAAAGGTTCGCGTCAGGACCACCTTCCTTGGCGCCCACGCCCTGCCGCCGGAAGCCGGCGGCGACAAGGATGCCTATATCGACGCCGTCTGCCGCCAACAACTGCCGGCCATCGCCGCCGCCGGACTGGCCGACGCGGTCGATGGATTCTGCGACGGTATCGCCTTTTCCGCCGCGCAAATCCGCCGCGTGTTCGCCACCGCCCGGAGCCTGGGCCTGCCGGTCAAGCTGCATGCCGAACAGTTGGGCAACCATGGCGGGGCGGCCCTGGCGGCGGAATTCGGCGCCCTGTCGGCGGACCATCTGGAATACCTGGACCGGGCCGGGGCCGCCGCCATGGCCGCCGCCGGCACCGTCGCCGTGCTGCTGCCGGGGGCCTTTTATTTCCTGCGCCAGACCCAGCCGCCGCCACTGGATTTGTTGCGCCACCACGGTGTCGCCATCGCCGTGGCGACGGACTGCAATCCCGGATCGTCGCCGCTGACTTCCATCCTGAGCGCCCTTAACATGGCCTGCACGCTGTTCCGCCTGACCCCGGCAGAGGCGCTTGCCGGGGTCACCCGCAACGCCGCCGCGGCACTTGGCCTGAACCTTGAATTGGGAACTATTGAAGAGGGCCGGTCTTGCGATCTGGCGATCTGGAACGTCGAGCAGCCGGTCGAACTGACCGCCGCCATCGGTTTCAACCCATTGTTCAAACGTATCTGGAAAGCCACATGAATAATCGGACCGTCATCATCGAACCGGCCCGGACGATCCTGGAGCAATGGCGGGATATTTATTCCGGCGCCGCCTGGACGGTATCGGAAACCGCCCGGCCCCAGGTCGATAAAGCCGCCCGCATAGTCGCCGGCATCGTCGCCACGGAAGACACCGTCTATGGCGTCAACACCGGGTTCGGCAAACTGGCGCACCACCGCATCGCCGACGGTGACCTGGCGACGCTACAGCAGAACCTGATCGCCTCGCACGCCATCGGCTTCGGCCCGCCGCTGCCGGGGGCAGTCGTGCGGCTGATCGTGGCCCTTAAGGTCGGCAGCCTGGCGCGGGGCAATTCGGGCGTCCGCTGGTCGGTGATCGCGGCCCTGCAAGGCATGATCGAACATCATATCCTGCCGGTCATTCCGGCCCAGGGATCGGTCGGCGCGTCCGGCGATCTGGCCCCCCTGGCGCATATGGCGGCGGCGTTGACCGGTATCGGCGAGGTGACTTTCCGGGGCCGGACCTGCCCGGCGGCGGCGGCCCTGGCCGAGGCCGGTTTGAGCCCGGTCCGGCTGGCCCCGAAAGAAGGCCTGGCGCTGATTAACGGCACCCAGGTTTCGACCGCGCTGGCCCTGGCCGGGCTGTTCGGGATCGAACGCCTGTTCCACGCCGCCCTGATCGCCGGCGCCCTTACGGTCGATGCGACGCTGGCTTCCGATACCCCGTTTCAGGCCCGCATCCACGCCCTGCGCGGGCAACCGGGCCAGCTTGATGTCGCCGCCTCGCTGCAGGCGTTGCTTGCCGGCAGCGGCATTCGCCAGTCGCACGCCCGGTGCGGCCGGGTTCAGGACCCTTATTCATTGCGCTGCCAGCCGCAGGTCATGGGGGCCTGCCTGGACCTGTTGCGCAGCGCCGCCCGAACGCTGGAGATCGAGGCCGTCGCAGTGACCGACAATCCACTGGTCTTTGCCGATACCGGCGAAGTGGTCTCCGGCGGCAACTTCCACGCCGAACCGGTCGCCTTCGCCGCCGACATGATGGCCATGGCGGCGGCCGAGATCGGCTCCATATCCGAACGCCGCACGGCGATGCTGATCGACGCCGCCCTGAGTGGCGGCCTGCCGGCCTTCCTGACCCATGCGCCGGGGATCAATTCGGGCTTTATGATCGCCCACGTCACGGCGGCGGCGCTGACTTCGGAAAACAAGCAACGCGCCCACCCCGCCAGCATCGACAGCCTGCCGACTTCGGCCAATCAGGAAGACCATGTTTCGATGGCCACCCACGCCGCCCGGCGGTTGCTCGACATGGCCGACAACCTGGCCGGAATTATCGCCATCGAATTACTGTGCGCCGCCCAGGGCATCGATTTTCGCCGGCCGCTGGAAACCAGCCCGCGACTGGCCCGCGCCCACCGGGCGGTGCGCCGGGTCGTGCCCCATCTGGATGACGACCGCTTCCTGGCCCCGGACCTGGAACGCGCCCGGGCGCTGGTCCAAGGCGGCGAATTGAGCGCCGCCGCCGGACCGGACGCCCTGCCTTGTATCCTGTCAGGAGAACAATCATGACCACCACCCCCAGCCGAACCAACACCCGGGAAATCCGCAGCCCGCGGGGCCCGGAACTAAGCGCCAAAAGCTGGCTGACCGAGGCGCCCCTGCGGATGCTGATGAACAACCTTGATCCGGAAGTCGCCGAGAAACCGGACGAACTGGTCGTCTACGGCGGCATCGGCCGCGCCGCCCGCGACTGGCAGGCCTTCGATACCATCGTCGAAAGCCTGAGGGGGCTGGATGAAGACGAGACGCTGATAGTCCAGTCCGGCAAGCCGGTCGGCATCTTCCGCACCCACCGGGACGCCCCCCGGGTGCTGATCGCCAATTCCAACCTGGTGCCCGCATGGGCCACCTGGGAACACTTCAACGAACTCGACCGCAAGGGCCTGATGATGTACGGCCAGATGACGGCGGGATCGTGGATTTATATCGGCTCGCAGGGCATCGTCCAGGGCACCTACGAGACCTTTGTCGAGATGGCCCGCCAGCATTACGGCGGCGACCTTGCCGGCAAATGGATACTGACCGGCGGCCTGGGTGGCATGGGTGGGGCGCAACCGCTGGCCGCGACCATGGCCGGGGCCTCGATGATCGCCGTCGAATGCCGCCCCAGCCGCATCGAGGCCCGCCTGCGCAACGGCTATCTGGACGCCCAGGCCGCCACCATCGACGCGGCGCTGGCGATAATCGAAACGGCCCACGGCGAGGGCCGGGCGGTATCCGTCGGCCTGCAGGGCAACGCCGCCGATGTCTTCCCGGAAATGCTGAAGCGCGGCATCCGCCCCGACGCCGTTACCGACCAGACCAGCGCCCACGACCCGCTGAACGGTTATCTGCCGCAGGGCTGGTCGCTGGCGCAATGGGAACAAACCATCGCCCGCGACCCGGCGGCGGTGGTCGAGGCCGCCAAGCGTTCCATGGCGGTCCAGGTCTCGGCCATGCTCGGGTTCCGGGAACGGGGCATCCCGACCTTCGATTACGGCAATAACATTCGCCAGATGGCCCGCGAGGCGGGGCTTGAAAACGCCTTCGATTTCCCCGGCTTCGTGCCGGCCTATATCCGCCCGCTGTTTTGCCGGGGTGTCGGCCCGTTCCGCTGGGTGGCGTTGTCGGGCGATCCCGAAGACATTTACAAAACCGACGCCAGGGTGAAGGAACTGATGCCCGACAACCCGCACCTGCACAACTGGCTGGACATGGCCCGCGAGCGGATCCGGTTTCAGGGCCTGCCGTCGCGGATTTGCTGGGTCGGCCTGGGCGACCGCCACCGCCTGGGCCTGGCGTTCAATGAAATGGTCGCCTCGGGCGAGCTCAAGGCGCCGCTGGTAATTGGCCGCGACCACCTGGATTCGGGTTCGGTGGCCAGCCCCAACCGCGAGACCGAGGCCATGCGGGACGGCTCCGACGCGGTATCGGACTGGCCGCTGCTAAACGCGTTGATCAGTTGCGCTTCGGGCGCCACCTGGGTCAGCATCCATCACGGCGGCGGTGTCGGCATGGGCTTTTCCCAGCATGCCGGCATGGTCATTGTCGCCGACGGCACCGACGACGCCGCCCGGCGGTTGCAACGGGTGCTGTGGAACGACCCGGCATCGGGGGTCATGCGCCACGCCGACGCCGGCTACCCGGACGCCATCGCCTGCGCCAAAGAGCAGGGCCTGAAACTGCCGTCGCTGGGAATCGGCCTGGCCGACAAAACGCCCGCAAGGACCTGATGGCGCTTGTAACTTGCCGGCAAGGATATATCATCCGCTATCGTGGCGAAGTTATTTCCATGCTAATCGGGAGCAGGTATTGAAATGAAGCGCAGCACATCAAGGCCCAAGGCGAAACTTATCGAACGGCTTATCGACGCCGCCAGGAAAAAATTTCGCGGCCAGAAAGCCAAGGCCGATATCGGTGACTTTATCCGCCTTTATTACGACGCCGTGCCACCGGCGGACCTGCTCGGCGAAAGCCCCGAGAATCTTCTCGGCGCCGCCTTGAGCCACTGGCACCTGGCGGCCCGGCGCAAGCCCGGCGGCGCCAATATCCGGGTTTACAACCCAAGCGCCGAACATGATGGCTGGAGCTCCAGCCACTCGATCATCGAAATCGTCAACGACGACATGCCGTTTCTGGTCGATTCCGTGGCCGCCGAACTGAACCGGCTGAAGCTGACCCTGCATCTGGTGATTCACCCCCAGTACGAAGTCGAACGCAGCCGGGGCGGCCGGCTGCTGGGGCTGGTGCCGGGCGGCAAGTCCGGCAAGACATCCATTGGCGAATCCTTCATGCAGCTTCAGGTAACGGCGCAATCGGGCCAGCGCCTGGATGAAATCCACGAGTGTGTCGAGGCCGTTATCAATGACGTCCGGGCCGCCGTCGAAGACTGGCTGGCCATGCGTCAGCGGATGTCCCTGATTATCGACGAGCTGATGACGCCGCCCAAAAAAGTGAGCCGTGACGAAAGCAACGAGGCACGGCAGTTTCTGGAGTGGGTGCACGACAACCATTTCACGTTCCTTGGCTACCGCGAGTACGACTACCCGACCAAAAACCGGGGCAAAAGCACATCGATCGTGGTGAAACGCAATTCCGGCCTGGGCGTCCTGCGCGATCCCGAGGCGGTCGTTTTCCATGAACTGCGCGATATCTCGGCAATGCCCAGCAGCTTGCGCAGTATCATCCGGCACGGCGACCTGCTGATGGTCAACAAATCGAACGCCAAGTCGAGAGTGCACCGCCCGGTCCATATGGATTCCATCGGTATCAAGAAATACGACGGGGACGGCAATGTTATCGGCCAGCGCGCCTTCGTCGGGCTGTTTACTTCTTCCGCCTACAACCGTTCGCCACGGGACATTCCGCTGCTTCGCCGGAAAATTGAAAATACCTTCAACAACACCGGCTTCGACCCGGCCAGCCATGACGGCAAGGCGCTGCTGAATATTCTTGAAACCTATCCCCGCGACGAGCTGTTCCAGGTTTCCGAACGGGACCTGCTCGACACCGCGCTCGGCATCCTGCATTTGCAGGATCGCCAGCGGGTCGCCCTGTTTGTCCGGCGGGATAATTTTGAACGCTTCGTGTCGTGCCAGGTCTACGTGCCGCGGGATCAGTATTCGATGGCCCTGCGCGAACGCATGCAGGCCATTTTGTCCGACGCCTTCGACGGCGAGTTGATGGCCCACTATGCCCAGCTGGGCGACAGCCCCCTGGCCCGCCTGCACGTTATTTTCAAAACCACGCCGGGCCAGATACCCGCCTATAACGTGCGGCGGCTGGAACGCATGCTGATCGAGGCCGCCCGTTCCTGGTACGACCGCCTGAACGAGGCGCTGACGGAAGCCCATGGCGAAGAGGCGGCGCACCGTCTTTTCGGCTGTTATTGCGGGGCTTTCAACGCCACCTTTCAGGACCGTTTCAGCGCCGTCCAGGCCTTGGACGATATCGACATAATCGAACGCACGCTGGCCACCGGCGATCTTGGGATGAACCTGTATCGACCGGTCGACGCCGGACCCGGCGAGGTCTGCTTCAAGGTATATAACGTCGATCAGGCGATCCCGCTGTCCGATGTCCTGCCCATGCTGGAAGACCTGGGGTTAAGGGTGCTGGACGAAGTTCCGTACCATGTCAGGCCGCAACTGAACAGCGAGCGGACCGTCATGATCCACGATTTCGGCCTGCGGACCAAGGACGGTTCGACCGTTAACCTGGCCGCCGTCCGGGAGAAATTCCAGCAGGCCTTCGCCCGCATCTGGAATCGCCATATTGAAAGCGACGGCTTCAACGCGCTAGTCCTGCGGGCCGGCCTGGGCTGGCGCGAGGTCATGGTGCTGCGCGCCTATTGCAAATATCTGCGCCAGGCCGGGATCGCCTATTCCCAGGACTATATGGAACAGACCCTGTCGAACAACCCGCATCTGGCGCGAAATATCGTCGACATGTTCAACGCCGGCTTCGACCCCGCCATCGAGGACCGCGCCCCGCGCATCGGACGCATCCGCAAACAGCTTGACGCCGGCCTGGAACAGGTGCTCAGCGCCGACGAAGACAAGATCATCCGCCGTTTCGTCAACCTGGTGGATTCGACGCTCCGGACGAACTTCTTCCAGCTTCAGGATGGCGCCGCCAAGCCCTATCTGTCGTTTAAGCTGGACAGCCGGGCCGTCGACGAATTGCCGCTGCCCCGACCCTTGCGGGAAATATTCGTCTACAGCCCCAGGGTTGAAGGCGTTCACCTGCGGTTCGGCCCGGTCGCCAGGGGCGGCTTGCGCTGGTCCGACCGGCGCGAGGATTTCCGCACCGAAGTGCTGGGTCTGGTCAAGGCCCAGCAGGTTAAAAATACGGTTATTGTACCGGTCGGCTCGAAAGGCGGGTTCGTCGTCAAGAACTCGCCGCCGCCGTCGGACCGCGACGCCTTCATGGCCGAAGGCATCGAATGTTACAAGATTTTCGTTTCGGCCCTGCTCGGCATCACCGACAACCTGAACGGCGACAAGATTATCAAGCCGCCGCGCACCGTTTGCCGCGACGGAGACGACCCCTATCTGGTGGTCGCCGCCGACAAGGGCACGGCGACATTTTCCGATATCGCCAACGGGGTGTCGCTGGAATACGGCTTCTGGCTGGGTGATGCCTTCGCTTCGGGCGGCAGCGTCGGTTACGATCACAAGGTCATGGGAATTACCGCCCGCGGCGGCTGGGAATCGGTCAAGCGGCATTTCCGGGAAATGGGCGTCAATATTCAGAAAGAAGATTTCGACGTGGTCGGCGTCGGCGATATGTCCGGCGACGTATTCGGCAACGGCATGTTGCTGTCGCCCCATATCCGGCTGATCGGCGCCTTCAACCATATGCACATTTTTATTGATCCCGATCCGGACCCGGTAAAAACCATTGTCGAACGCCGCCGCCTGTTCAACATGCCGCGTTCATCATGGACCGATTTCGACGCCAGACTGATATCCCGGGGCGGCGGTATTTTCGAGCGTTCGGCCAAGACCATTAAATTAAGCCCGCAAATCATGCGGCGGTTCGCCATCGAGAAAAACACCGTAACGCCTAATGAATTGATCCGGGCGCTGTTGCGGGCGAAGACCGACCTGCTGTGGTTTGGCGGCATCGGCACCTATCTGAAAAGCAGCGAGGAAAGCCATCCCCAGGTCGGCGACCGGGCCAACGACGCCGTTCGTATCGACGCCCGTGAACTGAACTGCAAGGTCATCGGCGAAGGTGCCAACCTGGGCGTCACCCAGCGCGCCCGTGTCGAAGCCGCCCTGGGCGGTGTCCGCCTGTATGCCGATTCCATTGATAATTCCGCCGGCGTCGATTGTTCGGACCACGAGGTCAATATCAAGATTCTGATCGACAAGGCGATCCGCAAGGGCGAGCTCAAGCCCGCTCACCGCGCCGCCCTGCTGGCCAAAATGACCGACGAAGTCGGCCTGCACTGTCTGGTCGATAATTACCGCCAGACCCAGGCCATCAACATGATCCTGTCGGAAGGCATGGCGGTGTTCGACAACCAGGTCCGGCTGATGCGCATGCTGGAAAAAACCGACCGCCTGAACCGGGAGGTGGAATTCCTGCCCGATGACGAGGGCCTGGCCGAACGCGCCGCCGCCCGTTCCGGACTGACCGGCCCGGAAATAGCGATTTTGATGTCCTATTCGAAAATCTGGATCAACGAGGAACTGCTCGCTTCCGATGTCCCCGACGACACCGCGCTGCACGACGAACTGATCGCCTATTTCCCGACCGCGCTGCGAAAAAAATTCGAAAAGGGTATTTTGCGGCACCGTCTGAAGCGCGAAATTATCGCCACCCTGGCGGCCAATTCGGTGGTCAACCGGGGCGGCGGCAGTTTTGTCTATCAGCTGATGGAAAGGACCGGCATGCCGGCCTGTGATGTGGTGCGGGCCTATCTTATCGCCCGGCGGGTCCTTGGCATGCGCACCATCTGGGGCCGCATCGACGCGCTGGACAACACGGTTCCGGCGGCGCTTCAGACCGAAATGACGCTGGAAACCACCCGGCTGCTGGAATGGGTTACCCTTTGGTTCCTGCGCAGCGGGCGGCGGCCTTTGAATATTGGCGACAGTGTCCGTGAATTCGCCGATGGTTTTGCCGGCCTGTACCGCAATCTTGGCACCTTCCTGCCCAAGCATTACATGGGTGACGTGATCCGCCGCGGCCAGCCTTATGTCGACGCCGGCGCGCCGAAAGAACTGGCCCACCGGGTCGCCGGGCTGGTCAACCTGTTTTCGGGGTGCGATATCATCCGGCTGGCCCGGGCGCGAAAAATTACCGTTGCGGACGCCGCCCGTTTCTATTTCGCCGTCGGCACCCATTTTCATCTGGGTTCGCTGCGCGCCGCATCGGACCGCCTGGAGGCGCAAAATCACTGGCAAAAACTGGCCGTCGCCGCCCTGATCGAGGAAATATACAGCCACCAGTTGGCGCTGACGTCGCAGGTCCTTGATTTCGTGGGCGGCAAAAATGCCGATGGGAAAAAACTGCCCGAAGCCGACGCCGCCATCGCCGCCTGGGTCGACGGCAACGCGGTCGCGGTCGAACGCACGGAACAGCTCATATCCGAACTGTCGGCTTCCGGCATCAACGATCTGGCGATGATCGCAGTGGCCAGCCGGCAACTTCGGACCCTGGCCGAAACGCCGGCGGGCTAGAAAATGCAACCCGGCCCCGGCACGGACAGACGATCGCTGGTTTCCTGGTCTCTGTACGACTGGGCCAATTCCGCCTTTACCACGGTCGTCGTCACCTTCGTGTTCGCCACCTACTTCGCCAAGTCGGTGGCCGTCGATCCGGTCACCGGGGCGGCCCAGTGGGGTTTCGCCAACAGCTTCTCGGCTTTTATCATCGCCATCCTGGCCCCGGTGCTTGGCGCCATCGCCGACAAGGGCGGCCGGCGGAAACCGTGGATATTCGGATTTACCGCGCTGGCGGTAACGTTGACCGCCGCCCTGTGGTTCGTCGAGCCCGACACCGGCTTCGTCCTGTTCGCCCTGATTTTGATGATCTTCGCCAACGTCGGTTTTGAAATGGCCATCGTCTTCTACAACGCCATGCTGCCCGACATCGCGCCAAGGGCGATGATCGGGCGAATTTCCGGCTGGGCCTGGGGGCTGGGATATTTCGGCGGCCTGGGTTGCCTGGTTATTATTCTGACAACCTTCGACACCTCGTCGCTGGTCCAGATCCGCGCCACATCGCTGCTGGTCGCCGTGTGGTTCGCGGTATTTTCCATACCGCTGTTTCTGTTCACTACCGACAATCCATCCAACGGGTTAAGCTGGGCGGCGGCGGTTCGCGGCGGCCTGACTTCTCTCGTCGATACCCTGCGGCGGGTCGGCGACCACCGGGTCATCATCCGTTTCCTGATTGCCCGAATCATCTATAACGACGGCCTGATAACCCTGTTCGCCATGGGCGGGGTGTTCGCCGCCAGCGCCTTCGGGATGACGACAAATGAAATTCTGCAATTCGCCGTGTTCATCAACATCACCGCCGGCATCGGCGCCATCGGCTTCGCCTGGATCGACGACCGGATCGGGTCGAAGCTGACCATTCTGCTTTCCCTGGCCGGCCTGATTGTCCTGGGCGCAATCGTCATCACCGTCGAAAGCAAGTTTATGTTCCTGATTTTCGGCTCGGCGCTGGGGTTTTTCGTCGGCCCGGTGCAGGCCGCCAGCCGCTCGATGATGGCCCACTTGGCGCCGCCGGAACTGCGCACCGAAATGTTCGGCCTGTTCGCCTTTTCCGGCAAGGCGACGGCCTTCCTGGGGCCGTTGCTGTTTGGCCTGGTGACCACCGCCGTCGGCACCACCCGTGGCGGCATCGCCACCATTCTGGTGTTTTTCCTGGTCGGCGGATTGCTTTTGCTAGGCGTGCCGGACGGGCGCGGCAGGAAATAGTTTTTAATAGCGAAAAATGGAAATTTATCCGGCGGCGTTGGCCCTAATGCCTGAAATGCCGCATGCCGGTAAAGACCATGGCCAGGCCGGCTTCGTCGGCCGCCGCGATAACTTCGTCGTCCCGCATGGAACCGCCGGGCTGAATGACCGCCGTGGCGCCCGCTTCCGCCGCCGCCAGCAGACCGTCGGCGAAGGGGAAGAAGGCGTCCGAAGCGACCACCGAGCCGATCGCCCAGCTTTTGTCATCGCCCGCGACCTTCGCCGCGTCGGCGGCCTTCCAGGCGGCGATGCGTGACGAATTGACGCGGCTCATCTGGCCGGCGCCGACGCCGACGGTAGCGCCGTCTTTTACATACACTATGGCGTTCGACTTGACATGCTTGGCGACCGTGAAGGCGAATTTCAGGTCGGCCATTTCATCGTCGCCGGGCTGGCGTTTGCTGACCACCCGCAATTCATCGAGCAGCCGGTTGTCGCGGCCCTGCAACAGATAGCCGCCGGAAAGCGACCGCACGATCATCCCCGCCGCCGCCGGGTCGGGCATGCCGCCGGTCGCCAGCACCCGCAGGTTTTTCTTTTTTCCCAGGACGGCCAGGGCCCCGGCATCGATGGCCGGGGCGATAACCACCTCGGCGAACAGCTCGTAAATTTGTTCCGCCGTCGCCACATCGAGCGCCCGGTTCAGCGCCACGATGCCGCCGAAGGCGCTTTCCGTATCGCACGCCAGGGCGCGCCGGTAGGCGTCGATCATCGAGTCGCCGACGGCCACCCCGCAGGGGTTGGCGTGCTTGATGATGGCGCACGCGGTCTGTTCGAACTCGGCGACCAGCTCGAAAGCGGCATCGGTGTCGTTCAGGTTGTTGAAGCTAAGCTCCTTGCCCTGCAACTGTTCGGCGCTGGCGACGCCGGGCCGGTCGTCGCCGTTGCCGTAGAAGGCCGCCTGCTGGTGCGGGTTTTCGCCGTAACGCATGGTCTGCTTGCGCACCCCCCCGAAAGCGATGCGCGGCGGCAGGGGGTCGCCCAACTGGGCATTGAACCAGCCGCCGATGGCGGCGTCATAAGCGCCGGTGCGGGCGTAGGCGGCGGCGGCCAGGCGGCGGCGGAAATCGTCCGTGGTGGCGCCGCCGTTATCGGTCATTTCGGCGATCAGCCGGGGATAGTCGGCGGGGTCGACGACGACGGTAACGAAGGCATGGTTCTTGGCCGCCGCCCGAATCAGGGCCGGGCCGCCGATGTCGATGTTTTCAATGCAGTCGTCGAACGCCGCCCCGGCGCTGACCGTCGCCTCGAAGGGATACAGGTTGACGCACAGCAGGTCGATCGGCGCGATGTTGTGATCGGCCATGGCCCGTTCGTGTTCCGGGTTGCCGCGCACCGCCAGCAGGCCGCCATGAATGGCCGGCTGCAAGGTCTTGACCCGGCCGTCCATGATTTCCGGGAAACCGGTGTGTTCGGAAACTTCGACCACGGTTATCCCGGCATCGGCAAGCGCCCTGGCCGAACCGCCGGTAGAGAGTATTTCGACTCCCTGTTCCTGCAGAAACCGGCCCAGTTCGACCAGGCCGGTTTTATCGGAAACGGAAATCAGGGCGCGGCGAATGGGGAGGACGGGGCTCATGGGGAGGGGTTGCTCCTGCGTTGATATGGTTGTTCTGTTCGCTGGGACGGCATATAGCAGGATTCGGTGGCCTTGTTCCACACCCGTTCGGGCGGTCCTTATTTCAGGTACTTGTCCAGAAACGCCGTGACATCGGCGAAATGTTTGGCCCGGACCTTCCAGAACCACCGATGATCGCCCGGATAATCGGTCTTCGCGACGAACGTCTTGCCCAGCCGCCGCATGGTCGGGATCATCTTTTCCGCCGCCATCTTGCGAACGAACGGCAGGTCGTCGGCACCCAGGGTAAGCATTACCGGCATGGTCAGGCGCTTCAGGAAGGGCTCGCCGGTCGAGCCGCCGAAGGCCGCCGGCGACATCAGCACCACGGCCTTGAAGCCGGCCACTTTGACCGCCGACCGCAAGGTGACGTGGCCGCCTTCGGAAAAGCCGATGGCCCCGACGCGCGATGCATCGACATCGTCGCGGCGGCGCAGATAATCAAGCGCCGCCCGGACAATTTCGACGCCGCCGGTGATCGCCGCCAGCCTGTTCGCCGATGCCAGGTTTTCGCGAATGGGGGCCAGGCCGATGTAGCCGGAATCGGCCAGGGCCTGCACATAGCCCGCCGTGTCATAGCCTTCGGCGGCGGCTTCTTTGTAGCCGGCCCGGCGGACAATCGCGCCGTGATTATAGATAACGGCGGGGTGCGGCCCCGGCCCCCGGGGCAGCGCGATCAGGGCCCTGACCTCGCCGGTCGCGCTTTGAAAGCGCACCCATGCCGGCGCCGCCCCGACCGGCCAGGGGGCCAGCACCGTGAACAGGGCCAGGGCGGTCAGCCATCTGAATATTCGCATTAGTCATCCTTCCGGGGCCGGTATTCGGGGGCCAGTTCGCCGATAATACGGACCAGTTCGTCGCGGTCGCCGGCGATGGCGGCGGCGGCCAGGCGGTCGATGGCGGCGGCCAGCGCGGCGGCTTCCGCGGCCCGCGGCGCGGCCAGCAAAATGCCGTCGCTGCCGGTCTCGACCAGTTG
This sequence comes from uncultured Thalassospiraceae bacterium, assembly GCA_964655005.1. GTDB lineage: Bacteria > Pseudomonadota > Alphaproteobacteria > Rhodospirillales > JABHCV01 > CAZZKE01. The sequence goes on from CAZZKE010000044.1 coordinate 15,633, forward strand.
TTCGCCGCCGTGGAACATTTCCTCGTAAAGCTTTTCGCCGGGCCGCAGCCCGGTAATTTCAATCTTTACGTCCTTGTCCGGAACCAGCCCGGCCAGGCGGATCATCTGCCGCGCCAGATCCATGATCTTGATCGGCTCACCCATGTCGAGAACGAAAATTTTGCCAGCCCGCTGCTGGCGGTCGCCGTCCATGGCGGCGGCTTGCAGGACCAGTTCGACGGCCTCGCCGACAGTCATGAAATAGCGGGTGATTTCCGGGTCGGTTACGGTTAGCGGCCCGCCCCGGGACAATTGCCGCTGAAACAGCGGCGCTACCGAGCCGGTCGATCCCAGCACGTTGCCGAACCGGACGGTGACGAAGCGGGTTCCGTCCGCCGCGCCGCGTTTCAGGTCCAGCGCCTGACAGTAGCTCTCGGCGATGCGTTTGGTGGCGCCCATTATGTTGGTCGGGTTGACCGCCTTGTCGGTCGAAATCATCACCATGGTTTCGACCCCGGCCCGCACGCAGGCGTCGGCGACGTTAAGCGTGCCGATAACATTGGTCATCGCGCCTTCGGTCGGGTTGGCCTCGACCAGCGGCACATGTTTCAGGGCGGCGGCGTGAAAAACCAGTTGCGGGGCCAGCTCGGCCAGGGTCCTGGTGATCGTCCGGCGGTCGCGGACATCGCCGATCAACGCCTGCCGGGGCAGGCCCGGATGCCGTTCGCCGGTTTCCATGTCGATGCCGTAAAGGGCGAATTCGGAACTATCGAGAAGGCCGATCATGGCCGGCGCGAAATCCGAAATCTGCCGCACCAGTTCCGATCCGATCGAGCCGCCGGCGCCGGTGACCAGCACCCGCTTGCCTTCGATCATGCGGCGCATGGCGTCCCGGTCCAATGGCTTTTGCGGTCGCCCAAGCAGGTCTTCCACATCGATCGGGCGAATTTCCGTCTTGTCCACATCACCGCTTTTGAATTCGGTCAGACTGGGCAGCCGGGCCAGCGTCAGGCCGGCCTTGCCGGCGTCGTCAAGCAGAGTGCGGACCAGTACGCCGTCGAGCTTTTCCTTGGTCAGGATCAACCGTTGCGGCGGTTCGCCGTCGGCGGCAAGCCGGGCCACCACCGCCGCCAGATCGGCGGTGGTGCCAAGCACCGACACGCCATGAATGTTGCGCCCCACCCGGCCCGCCGATTCGGACAAAATCCCGACCACCCGATAACTGGCGTTGGATGCCCTGGCCAGGGACCTGATAAATTCTTCCGCCGCGTCGCCGGCCCCGGCCAGCAACACCGGGATGCGGCGATGGTTTTCGTCGTCCAGGGCCAGATCGAAGCGGCGGTCCTTGAACAGCCGGTACAGAAAACGCGGCCCGCCCAGCATGGCCATCAGCACGAACCAGTTGATGACCACCAGCGAACGCGGCAGGTTGTGCAGCCGCGACCACAGGAACATGACCGCCAGGAACAGCAGAATAACCAGCGTCACCGCCCTGGTGATGGCGATCAGGTCGTTGATCGAGGCATAGCGCCAGACGCCGCGATAGAGGCCCCGGTAATGAAAGACCCCGGCGGCGATCAGCCCGAACACCAGCCCGGCGACGATAAGGGTGTTGTCGGCAAAATAGTTTACGAAGTTTTCGCCCAGGCGAAGATACAGCGACACGTACAGCGACGCCGTCGCCATAAAAATATCATGGCCGTAAACATAATAGCCGCGCCTGGGAAATCTCGCCGCCATGGGCCTATCGAATCCGATCCTTTCCGGCGGCGGCGAACCACGCCGCCGTCTCGTCAAGTCCTTGTACCATGCTGAACGGCGGCGTCCAGCCGAGATCGCGGCGCAGCGCCGTATCGTCCAGGCACAGGTCGTCCAGCAGCCGCGATGCCGCCGCCGTCTTGCCGGCCGGCACGGCGAGCAGCCGCAGCAGGGCCGGCGGCACGGACCATAACGCCGGGCGGCGTCCGGCCACCCCGGCGCGGTCCAGCGCCGTCGAAATCCGGCCGATCAGCGCCGCCGTCGAAACCCCTTCGCCATCGCTTGCAAGATAAGTTTTCCCCGCCGCCACGGGGCTTTCCAGAACGGCGCAAATGACGTCCGCCAGATTGCCCGCGTAAATCAGGCTGCGGCGGTTATCGACCGCGCCCAGCGGCAGCGGCCAGCCTTTCGCGCACAGCCCCAGCAGGGCCGCGAAATTTCCACGTACGCCGGGGCCGTAAACCAGCGGCGGCCGGATAATGACCACGGCCATGCCGGTCTTGTCCGATATCCGGCGCAATTCCTGTTCGGCTTCATACTTGGCGATGGCGTAGGGATCGTTCGGTTGCGGCGCGTCGGTTTCCCGGAACGGCGCGCCGGCGGTTCGTTCGCCCATCACCTTTATGGTGCTTAAGAAAACAAACCGCCTGATTCCGGCGGCGGCGGCATCGGTGGCCAGCTTGACGGCGCCCCGGGTATTGATGCGACGATTTTCGGCCAGCGGGTCGGCCGCCGTTTCGTTCATGACATGGACCCGCGCCGCCAGATGGACAACCGCCCCGACCCCGTCCAGCGCCTGCCGCCAGTCCGTATGATGGCCCAGTTCGCCCACCGTTTTCACCACCGCGCCGGGAATTTTCAGGCCCCCGTCCCGCGACGAGACGACCGCTTCATGGCCGGCGGCGCACAACGCCGGGGTCAGCGCCCGACCGATAAACCCGCCGCCGCCGGTGACCAGCACCTTCATGGCCCATCCCCGGTGATTTGATCGGCGCCCCGGTAGCGGGCCGGTTGCCGGGCGGGCCCGCCGGCGTTCACCGTCGCCGCCTTGCCGCCGTCGCCCGCCGCCGCCATTTCCAGGACCCTTAGCATATCCCTGGCCTGGGTTTCCCGGCTGTGGCCGGGGGCCGCCGCCAGGCTGTGGCCGGCCAGTCGCGATCGTTTTTGACCATCACCGTAAAGTTCCAGAACGGCGCCCAGCAGGGCTTCGGGGTGTTCCGCCGCGACGTGCAGACCGGCCCCGTCGGCGGCGATGATTTTGCTGGCTTCGCCCGCCGGGGCGGCCAGCAGCAGCGGCAGGCCCATGGCCTGGGCCTCGAAAATCTTCGACGGAATCACCCCGGCGAAAACCTCCGAATCCTTCAGGTGAACCAGCGCCACGTTGCACAGGCTCCACACCGCCGGCATTTTTTCCTTCGGCTGCCGGTCCATGAAAATCACGTTGTCCAGGCCACGGGCGGCGGCGGCTTCCATCAGCGCCCGGCGCTCGGCCCCGGCCCCGGCCAGCAGGAAGCGGATATCGTCCCGGCCCGGCTCATCGGTCATGTTTTTAAGGAGCGCCGCTGCGTTCAGCACATTGCCCAGGGCGTGCGCCATGCCGTGCGTGCCGATATAGCCGACCACGAATTTGCCGCCCAGGCCATATTGCGCCGCCAGCCCGGCGTCCCGTGCGGCGGGCCCATAGCGGGACAGGTCGACGCCGTTGACGACGACGGCGATTTTATCCGCCGCCACCCCCCGCGAGACCAGGTCCTGCTTGAAAGATTCGGTCAGGGCGGCGATGGCGGCGGAACGCCCGTACAGGAACAGTTCCAGTTTTTCGACCATCGCCAGGGCCGGGCTTTTTTGCATGGCCCCGACGGCGGTGATCGAGGCCGGCCACAGGTCACCCAGTTCGAACACGAATGGAATCCGCCGCACCGCCCCAATCGCCCAGCCGCCGACGGCGGCGAAAAACTGCGGCGAGGTCGCCGCCACCACATCGGGCCGGGGCTGGCCCAGGCCGGCCAGAAACCCGCTGGCCATGAAGCTCAGGAAATCCAGCGTACGATGAAAGACGCCCCGGTTGGCGGCGATATAGGTCTTGACCCGGACGACCCGGATGCCGTCCATGGTTTCGGTTCCCCGCCATTTGTTGCGGTAGCCGTCGAACAGCTTGCCTTCCGGGAAATTGGGCGCCGAGGTAATCACCGTCACCTGATGCCCCCACCTTGCCCAGTATACCGCGCGTTCATAGACCCGGGTCGCCGCCGCGTTGCTTTCCGGCGGGAAGTTCTCGCTCAGGAAAAGTATCTTCACCGTCCGGCCCCGCGCGACAGCCGGAACAGCAAGGCCGCGTTGAGCGCCACGGCAGCCGGCAGCGCCGCGATTTCCAGGCCTTCCGCGGCCACCACGGCGAGGATAATCAGCACCCCGTTCGCCGCCATGACCAGCAACGACACCGCCCCGTGGCCCAGCCCCCGCCGCACCGCCATTTGATAGAAATGGCGGCGATGGGGCCGCCATATTTTTTCACCGGCGGCGGCCCGGCGGCAGATCGTCACGGTGGCGTCGCTAAGGTAATACGACGGCAGGATCAGCGCCGCCGGCCATTGCCCGGCCGCCGCCAGGGACAGCAAAAGCCAGCCCAGCAGGAACCCCAGCGGCACGCTGCCGACATCGCCAATGAAAATTTTCGCCGGGTTCCAGTTCATTTTCAAAAATCCCAGCGCCGCCCCGGCGGCGGCCAGCCCGTAATACCCCAGGGGTTGGATTTCCGGATTCCCGCCGACAACGACGATTATCGCCAGGCCGCACCCGATGGCCACGGTTTCGACGCCGGTAATGCCGTCGATGCCGTCCATGAAATTATACAGATTGATGAACCACAGCCACAGGACGCCGGCGGCTATCGGATCGAGCCAGGCCGGCAACAGGCCCTGAAAAAACGCCCCGCGATCGGGCATCAGATAGATAACGACGCTTACCGCCGCCGCCTGCGCGGCCAAACGAACCAGTTGCCCCAGGCCTTTCAGGTCATCGGCCAGCGACACCGCCGCCAGCATGATCGCCGCCGCCGGCAACCCCCAGACCATAACGGCGGGCCGGCCCAGATAAATACCGATGGCGGCCCAGGCGGCGACCAGCACCGCGATAACGGCAATGCCGCCGCCCCGTGGGGTCGGGTCCCGGTGGCTGGAGCGTTCGTTCGGATGATCCAGAATGGCGTGCTTTCGCAACACCGGCAGCAACGCCCGCGTGCCCGCATAGGCGAGCGCGGCGGTGACGGTCAGGGTCAGAATAGCGGTAGGAAAATCCATCAACCGGAGTTTAATAACTTTCCGCCGTCGCGCAAAGCGGCGTCGCAGGCGGCCAGCACCTCAACCACCCGGACTCCCAGTTCTAGCCCGGCAAGATCGCTTTCGCCCCGCCTGATAGCGCCCGCGAAAGTTTCCAGAACACGGTCCAGCGGCGCCTTCGCGACGGCACCACCGCCGACATCGTCGTAGGTCAGGGTTTCGCTGTCATATTGAACGACCAGCCGTCGTTTTTTCCGCTCCATCAGGTTTCCGGCTTCGATGTGGGCGCTGGCGCCGCCCGGAAAATTGAGCTCGATTTCCACGGTTTCGCCGATCCCGTCCGGCGTCCGGCGGCGTTCCCGCCGGGTCGCCGAAAGGCTGCCGGGATTTTCCCCCGTCAGGTCCAGGCACATGGCGACGTCGTGACTGGCCCGGTCCCACAGCACCGGAACGTCCGGGCGGAACGGCCCCCAGTCGCCGCCGACACCGCGAATGGACCGAATCGCCCCCAGGCCGAGGCCCTGTTTTTTAAGTTCCTCATAAGCGGGGTGGAAAAGGTGGATATGATCGACCGCGACGATAGCCGCCTTTTGCCGGGCCAGTTGCAACAGGGCCCGGGCCTGGGCCGCATCCATGGTCAGCGGTTTTTCGATCAGCACCGGAATCCCGGCGGCGATGGCGGCGGCAGCCATTTCGGCGTGCAACGGCGGCGGCGTGGCGACGATAACGCCGTCCACATCGCCGGCCGTGGCGACGGCGCGCCAGTCTTCGTCGATAATGCAGTCATCGGCAACCAGCGCCCGGCTTGCCGGGTTGCCGCTGGCCAGCCGGTGCAGATTAACGCCCGGCAGGTTTTTCAGGGTCTTTATATATACGCCGCCCCAGCGCCCGGCGCCGATCAGTCCAAGTCGGAGGGCGCCGGCGCTCACTGTTCGCCGGTGTACAGGGTATCGGCCCAGTCGAGGAACCGCTTGAGGCCGTCGTCAAGATCGACAATGGGCTGGAATTCCAGTTGTAATTTGGCCTTCCGGATATCCGGGGCGCGCCGGTTCGGCTCGTCGGCGGGATAGCTGTCGGGATATTCGACGATATTGTGCCGCACCGGTTTGGCCGACACCTGGCCGATTTTCCGAACCAGATCGACCATCGAAATTTCCGGCTTGGGGTTGCCGATGTTGTAGGCTTCGCCGGGAACGCCGTTCAGGATAACCAGCAGGAAACCGACCATGGCGTCGGTGATGTAGCAGAACGTGCGGGTCTGGTCGCCGCTGCCGTATACGTTCAGCGGCTGCCCGGCCTTGATCCGGCTGGCGAAGTTGGGCAGCACCCGGTAATCGGCCTCTTGCATGCCGGGGCCGAACACGTTGAACGGGCGGATGGTGTTGGTTTTGGTGCCGTTGCTGGTGTGATAGATATAGCAAAGGGTCTCGCCGACCCGTTTCGATTCGTCATAGCAGGCCCGTGGCCCCTGGCACGACACGTTGCCGCGATAGCTTTCGGCCATGGGAACGTGTTTCGGGTCCGGGTCGCCGTAAATTTCCGAGGACGAAAAAAAAGTAAAGCGGGCGTCGTGGCCCTCTGCCAGTTCCAGCATCCGCCGGGTGCCGGTGATCGCCACTTCCAGGGTTTCCAGCGGGTAGGCGCGATAGTAATAGGGCGAGGCGATGCCGGCGGCGTGGATCACGTAATCCAGCGGCCCGTCCCACTGGAACGGCTCGATAACGTTGTGGTTGATGAATGTAACGTTGTCGAAACGGGGAATTTCGGCGCCCTCGCGGCCCGCCGTGATCAGGTTGTCCAGCGCCACCAGCTTGACCGGCTGGTCCAGCACCGTTTCGTTGAGGCGGGCGAAAACCTCCATGAAATAGCGCCCCAGAAAGCCGCGACCGCCGGTCAGCAGCACGGTCTTGCCGGCGAACGCCTGGGCCGGTTCGGCCAGGCGGCTGGTGATTTCTTCAATATCGGATTTAAGCAGGAATTCGGCCATTAGTAGGTTTCCAGTTGCGGCAGGGGGACGATGAAATGTCCACCGGCTTCGGTGAATTGTTTGTGCTGGTCCATGATCGGTCGGGCGAAGTTCCAGGCCAGAATCACGATGTCGTCGGGCTTTCTATCGTATATGGCGGCGGAAGACACCACCGGAATGTGCATCCCCGGCGAATAAAGCCCCTGTTTCAGGGGGCTGTCGTCGACGATGAAGTCGATCAGGTCGGGGCCGATGCCAAAATGGTACATCAGGGTCGTCGCCTTGGCCGGGGCGCCGAAGGCGGCGATTGCCCGACCCTGCGCCTTGAGGTTTCGCAGCAGGGTCGAAAGTTCGGCCCCCAGAACATCGATACGGATGCCGAAATCCTTGTAGGTGGCGGCCCGGTCCAGCCCCATCGCCCGTTCCAGGCGAACCAGTTCCCCGACCGCGGCGGCGACCGGTCGGGACCCGGCCTGCGGCCTGGCGACGCCGCGCAGCGAACCGCCGTGGGTCGGCACCCGGATGGCGTCGATCAGTTCCATGCCGTGGGCCGCCATGAAGGCGACCAGCGGCCCGACCGTGTGGTAGGCCAGGTGTTCGTGATAGATCATGTCGAACAGGGTATTTTCGAACATATCGACCAGATACGAGACTTCGAACACGAACACGCCGTCGTCATCCAGCAGCGCGCGGACCCCGTCCAGCACCCCGCCCAGATCGTCGATATGGGCGAATACGTTATTGGCGGTAATCACCGCGGCGGCGCCGCGTTCGGCCCGGATTTCCGCCGCCATGGCCGGCGCAAAGAAACCGGCGATGGTTTCGATGCCGGCGGCGGTGGCCCGGGCCGCGATGTCTTTCGCCGGATCGACGCCAAGAACGCGATGGCCCGAATCCCTGAATGCCTGCAGCAGGGTGCCGTCGTTGGAGCCGATATCGAAAACCAGCGACCCCGGCGGCGGCCCGTAGCGGTCGATGACGAAGGCGGCGTAGTCTTCGAAATGCCTGACGAAAACCGGCGAGGTTCCCGACACGTAGACATAGTTTTC
>CAZZKE010000045.1:0-23105 GCA_964655005.1 uncultured Thalassospiraceae bacterium
AAGGCGTCGGCGAAGGTCGTTTTCTCGTTGGCGATACGGAACAGGTTCTGGTTGGGGATGACGATCATGGTATCGACATAACGTTCCAGCTCGGTGATGCCGCCGTTGGCTATTTTCATGCGGTGGGCGCCTTCGAACTGGAACGGTTTGGTCACCACGGCTACCGTCAAAATACCCCTTTCCTTGGCCGCCCTGGCAATTACCGGGGCGGCGCCGGTGCCGGTGCCGCCGCCCATGCCGGCGGCGATAAACACCATGTGCGAACCATCCAGATGGCCGAGCACTTCATCCAGGGTTTCTTCCGCCGCCCGACTTCCGACATCGGGCCTGGAACCGGCGCCCAGGCCGCCGGTAACTTCCGCGCCAAGCTGCACGCGGCGGTCGGTGCGCGAAAGTTTAAGTGCTTGCGCATCGGTATTGGCGACTACGAAATCGACCCCTTCGAGTTCCTTTTCGATCATATTGTTGACCGCATTGCCGCCGGCCCCGCCGACGCCGATGACGGTGATCCGGGGCTTGAGTTCCGGGGTGTCGTTGTTGCTTGGTACACTTAAGTTAATAGTCATGAGGCCCTCCGGTCTTTGAGTGAAAGCGTGTTGTTAAAAGAGTGATCGCTGCTTGCTTTTTGTGATGGAAACGGACCCGTTCGCGTTCCCTGTCTTGAAATTCCGGTCATTAAAAATTCTCCCTCAGCCATTTTCCCAACCGGGCGAAGCGGCCGCCCGGATCGTCGTCGGGGCGATAGGCGCGCTGGGCGCCTTCCGCCGTGTTGTCGGCGGCGAACCGGAGCAACCCGACGCAGGTCGAGAAGGCGGGGCCGCTAGCCGATTCCGCCAGGCCGCGCAGCGGTTTCGGCCGCCCCAGGCGAGTTTTCATATTGAGCATTTCCCCGGCCATTTCGCGCACCCCGGAAAGCTGACTGGCGCCGCCGGTCAGGACCAGCCGGGATCCCATGATTTTATCGAAGCCCGATTCTTCCAGGCGATCGCGGAGGATCTCGAAGATTTCCTCGATCCGGGGCCGGATGATGCCGATCAGCAGCGAACGCGGAACCTGGCTGGTCTCGCCGGTCTGTTCTTCGCCGATTAGCGGTGTCTTGATGATTTCGCGGTCGTCGGCAGGCGTCGGAATAGCGCTGCCATAAAGCGTTTTCATGCGTTCGGCATGGGCCAGCGGGGTCGACAGGCCGCGCGCAATATCGCTGGTGACATGGCTGCCGCCGAGGGCGAGGCTGTCGGTATGAACCAATTCACCATCGAAGAAAATAGCGACCGAGGTCGTTCCGCCACCCATATCAATACAGGTGACGCCAAGGCCGATTTCATCTTCCGACAGGCTGGCCAGGGAAGACGCATAGGGTGAGGCAACCTTGCCGGACAGGTCCAGGTGACACCGCGCGACGCCGGTTTCCAGATTATTCAGCGGATCCCTTTCAACACTGATGACATGCATGTTGACGCCCAGGCGCTGGCCATGCAGGCCGCGCGGATCGCGCACCCCCTTGTTGCCGTCGATACTGTAGCCGACCGGTATGGCGTGCAGGATATCCCGGCCCTGGCGTTCGCTTTCCGGCAGGCCGGCGGGTTCCAGCAGACGCCTTAGATCGGCATCGCAGATTTCATGGCCGGCGATAGATACCCCATAGGCGATCAGCCGCGACCTGGGGGCGCCGCACGATACATTGACTATGACGTTGCGAATATTTTCCCCGGCCATTTGTTCGGCGGCCCCGACGGTGGCGCGGATGGTCGCTTCGGTCATTTCCATATCGACAATCGAACCGGCCCGAAGCCCGCGCGAAATCTGATGGCCGATGCCGACGATTTCAAGTTCGCCCGGCCCAGGCTGGCGGGCGATCAGGCAACAGGCCTTGGTCGTTCCCAAATCAAGCGCGGCGACCAGGCCGGACCGGCCAGAGGCTTGCCCCACACTTTTTTTCAGGTTGCCGGGCGGGCCCGGTTTATCGGACATTTCGTTCATGTTTGCCGCCCGGTCAGTTGACTGCCGGCGCTCGCCGGTACGGATTTACGAATAATCAGACGGTCGGGCAGCCTGAGGTCGAGAATGCGCACACCGCGCGCCAGAACCCCGTGATCACGTTCGTATTCGGCCAGACTCGACCACGCCACGGAAGCGTCCTTGGCCGGCAGGCGGACATCGACACCGCCCCGCAGCCGGATGTTCCAGCGCCGGGCGCCGACCCGCACCGCAGATTCAACCAGATCCATGAGCTGCGGCTGGGTTTGCAGCAAATCGAGCAGGCTGGCGGTGTTTTCCGGCGCATCCTCGCCAACCACCACAAGCAAATCGGAAAACCTTTCAAGCCCGTCGCCCCGGATAATCTGACCGTCCCGGTCAATCAGGTGGAAGCGGCCCCGGTCCTGCCACAGGGCCAGGGGTTGACGCTCTTCGACGCTGAGCAGAATGGTATCGGGCAACATCCGTTCGACGGTTACCGACTTGATCCAGGCCAAATCTTCGATCCGCCGCCGCGCCGCTTCCAGGTCATAGGCCAGAATCGGCGCCCCGCGAGCCAGTTTGACGGCACCCAGCAATTGCTCTTTGGTCGTTTGGTTGCGGCCGACAACGAGCACTTCCTGGACGGTGAAGCCGAGATCGCCGGTGGTGGCAATCAGCCGCCATTTTATATCGTCGGCGGTGCGTTCGACCCAGCCATTGGCCCATAGCCACCAGCCGCCGCCGGCAAGCGACGCCGCCAACAGCGCGATCACGGCCAGTTGGCTGCGCCGGTTGCGCCACGGCGAGCGCACCTGGCGGCGCGGCGCGGCTTTCTTGACTGCTTTATTTTTCCAAAATCTGATCATTGATCGCACTCCGCGTTTTCGACCATCCAGCTAACCAGTTGCTCAAACGAAATACCCACATGCGCCGCCTGTTCGGGAACCAGCGAGGTCGGCGTCATGCCGGGTTGGGTATTGACTTCCAGCATCACCAGATTTTGCCCGTCGTAACGAAGGTCGGCCCGCGACACCCCGCGGCAACCAAGCACCGTATGGGCCAGGGCGGAAATGCGCATGGCTTCGTCGTAGACATTTTTATCCACCGCCGCCGGGACGATATGGCGCGAGCCGCCGTCTTCATACTTGGCGTCGTAATCGTAGAATTCGCGCCCGGTCACGATTTCCGTCACCGCCAGCGCCCGGCCAGCCATGACGGAAACCGTGAGCTCCTGCCCGGGGATAAACTTCTCGACCATTACCTGATCGCCGTAAGGCCAACTCAATTCGTCAAAAGGCAGTTCGTTATCGCCCGCCATGACCATGTGGACGCCGACGCTGGAGCCTTCGTTGGTCGGCTTGATGACATAGGGCCGTTCCATCACGTCGCCGGCCAAAACATCCTCGCGGCTGGTGACGATGTGCGGGGCGACCCGAATGCCCGCCTGTTCGAACAGCCGTTTCGACATCGGCTTGTCCATCGCCAGGGCCGAGGCCAAAAGCCCCGAATGGGTGTAGGGGATGCACAGAATATCCAGTAGCCCCTGGACGCAGCCGTCTTCGCCAAAGCGCCCGTGCAGGGCGTTGAAAACCACGTCCGGCCGGGGAAACAGCCGTGTCAACAGCGCCCCCATATCGCGTTGAACATCAATCGATGTGACCTGGTAGCCGGCCGCCTTCAAGCTGTTGGAAACGGCGGCGCCGGTGACCAGCGAGACCTCGCGTTCGGCCGACCAGCCGCCCATCAGGACCGCTACTTTTTTACTCATGACGAGGCCTCCCGATCCAATGCGACGCCGACCCGGCGGATTTCCCATTCCAGGGTGACGCCGGTCACATTTCTGACCCGCTCACGAACCTCCTCGCCCAGGTTCTCAAGATCGGCGGCGGTCGCATCACCGGTATTGACCATGAAATTGCAGTGCACTTCCGAAATCATGGCGCCGCCCCGCCTGAGGCCACGGCACCCGGCCCGGTCGATCAGTTCCCAGGCGCGGGCGCCGCCGGCCTGGCGGTCGTGCGGGTTGGCAAACGTGCTGCCACCGGTCGGTGTGCGCACCGGCTGAGTATCCTTGCGGGCCTTTTCGATATCGAGCATACGCTGGCGGATAACGCTTTCGGGTTCCGTGCGACCGCGCAGGACGGCGCTGACGAAGATCCAGCTTTCCGGCACCGAGCAATGGCGATAACCGAAACCAAGTTCGGCGTTGCTAATCCGGTGCAGATTACCGGCCCCGTCGAGGGCCCTGACACTCTGCACGATATCCCTGATTTCGGAACCATAGGCTCCGGCGTTCATACGCAATGCGCCGCCGATGGTGCCCGGCACGCCGACCAGAAATTCCAGGCCCGCCAGGCCGGCTTCCGCGGCGCCGAGGGCGACGTTCCGGTCCAGTCCACCGGCCCCGACATCCAGCGTGTCGCCGTCGATGGAAACCCCGGCGAACTCGCGGCCCATCCTTACAACGACGCCGGGTATGCCGCCGTCGCGCACCAGCAGATTCGAGGCGACACCGATCACGGTAACCGGGACATCTTCCGGCTTATTGGCAAGGAAATACGCCAGATCGTTTTCATCGGCCGGACGAAACGCCACTTCGGCGCTGCCGCCGACCTTAAACCAGGTCGACTGGCCCAGCGGCGCATCGGCGCTGTAGCGTCCGCGCACCCTGGGCAACCGGTCAATCAGCGTCGGCACGATTCGTTCGGCGGCCATCATTCCCCCGCCTCCACCTGCCCATAGCGCAGCAAACGCAGCCGTTCGGGCAGATCGTTGGCCCACTGGGTAATGCTGCCGGCGCCCAGAAACACCACCATGTCGCCGGGCCGGGCCAGGTCGTTGATGATCCCGGGCAGGTCGTCCAAATCGTTCAAAGGCATTACCGTGCGGTGGCCGTGGGCGCGCAGGCCGTTGACCAGATTATCCCGGTCGTAGCCTTCGATGGGATCTTCCCCGGCGGCGTAAACATCGCCGACGATGACCGCATCGGCATCGTTGAAGCAGGTGCAAAAATCTTCGAACAGGTCGCGTAAGCGGGTATAGCGGTGCGGCTGCACGACGGCGATGACCTGGCCCTGACCGGCGGTGCGGGCGGCGGCCAGAACGGCGCTGATTTCCACCGGGTGATGGCCATAATCATCGATGATGGTGATGTCATCGACCACACCGGTCCGGGTGAAGCGCCGCTTGACCCCTTCGAACCCGGCCATGGCCCGGCGCAGCACCGGTTCGTCGAGGCCCATTTCGGCGCCGATGGCCAGCGCCGCCAGGGCGTTCTGAATATTGTGATTGCCGAACATCGGCAGCCTGATTTTCTCAAATACCCGATTTTCGCCGGTCTTCCGGTCGGCGATCACCACATCGAACACCACGCCACCGACCGCCGCTTCGACGTTGATCGCCCGGACATCGGCCTGGGGGCTGAATCCGTATGAAATTATGCGGCGATCGGAAACCCTGGGAATCATCGCCTGGACTTCCGCATGGTCGATGCACAAGGCCGCGAAACCATAGAACGGAATGTTTTCGACAAAGGCATCGAAGGCCGTGCGCAAGGCGTCGAAATCGCCGTAATGATCCAAGTGTTCGGAATCGATGTTGGTCACCACGGCGATGGTCGCCGGCAATTTAAGGAAGGTGCCGTCGGACTCATCGGCCTCGGCGACCATCCAGTCGCCGCCGCCCAGGCGCGCGTTGGAGCCCCAGGCGTTGATAATGCCGCCGTTTATCACCGTCGGGTCCATGCCGGCGACATCCAGCAGGGATGCAATCAACGAAGTCGTCGTCGTCTTGCCATGGGTGCCACCGACCGCGATGGACCACTTGAGGCGCATCAGTTCACCAAGCATTTCAGCGCGGCGGACGACCGGAATCATGCTGCGCCGGGCCTCGATAATTTCCGGGTTATCGGCCTTGACCGCCGTCGAGACCACTATCACCTGGGACTCGCCAAGATTTTCCGCGCGGTGGCCGATGGCGACGGAAATGCCCATTTCGATCAGCCGTCCGACGTTGGCGTTTTCGGACAGGTCGCTGCCCTGCACCGAATAGCCAAGGTTATGCAGGACCTCGGCGATACCGCTCATGCCGATGCCGCCGATGCCGACGAAATGAATAACGCCGATGGACAGGGGAAGGGCTCTCATGCCGCCCGCCTTTCGCCGTTGCTTTGCAGGATTTCGCAGATCATATCGGCAAGTTCGACAGCGGCGTCCGGACGGCCCGCCGCACGCGCCCCGGCGGCCGCTTTCTGCAAAATTTCCGGCGACCGCAGCAGCGATTGCAGCCGTCCCGACAGGCCTTCGACGGTAAATGTTTGCTGAGACATCAGCCAGCCGCCGCCGGCTTCGTCCAGGGCGTAGCCGTTGAAGGTCTGATGATCGTCGATGGCGTGCGGATACGGAACCAGAATCGCCGGGCGGCCAATCACCGTCGCCTCGGCCACCATTGACGCGCCGGAACGCCCAATCAACAGGTGCGCGGCGGCGATACGGGCCGGGACATCCTCGAAAAAATCACTGAGCGTGGCCCTGATCCCGATCCGCTTGTAGGCGTCGCCGGTTTTCGCCAGGTCTTCCGGGCGGCATTGCTGGGTCAGGACAATCCTGTCCCTTAAGTCCGCTTCCAGCGCGGCCAGGGCGTCCGGAACGACCTGGCTAAGCACGCTGGCCCCTTGCGAACCGCCAAGCACCAGAATGTTGATGGCCGATGCATCATCCAGCGCCGGGTACGGAACGTCGCGCATGGCGATGACCGGCGCCCGCACCGGCATACCGCAACACAAGACCTTGGAAGCGGCGGCGGCGGGAATGGCGCGGGTATTCTCGAACGAAGTGGCGATCCGGTCGACCCGTCCCGCCAGCAGCCGGTTGGCCCGTCCCAGGATGGCGTTTTGCTCGTGGATTGCCGTTTTGTAGCAACCGAAGGTAGCCGCCAGCATGGTCGGAACCGAAGCGTAGCCGCCGAAACCGACGACCACGGAAGGGTTGATGTGCTTGAGCAGGGATCGCGCCTGCCAGGTTCCCAGCGCCAGTTCGGGGCCGCTTTTAAGCCGCGCCGCAAAACTTTTTCCGGCGATGCCGCCGGCCCTGATGCGGTGGGTATCGATATCACCCAGCGCACCGCCGTAATTCTCGCCGCGGCGGTCGGTTATCAGCACCAGACGCAACCCGCGCCCGGCCAGTTCCGTAGCCAGGGCCTCGGCCGGGAAAACATGGCCGCCGCTGCCGCCCGCCGCCAGCACCACCGGGTTTTGCCTGGACCCGGTCATCGGACGTCTCCATCCGCCGGGCGCCAACGGGTAAACCCGAAAGCCTGCAACTTTTGCCATAAACCGCCCTTGTTGACGGCTCCGATGCCGGCGCCGCCAGGCCGTTCGCGGGTCAGCGCCAGCAGCATCCCCATGCCCAGAGCCAGCGCCAGGGTCGAAGATCCACCATATGATATGAACGGCAGGGTCATGCCCTTGGGCGGAATCAGATTGATCGTCGAGGCGATATTGATGATTACTTGCAGGCCGAATTGCGCGGTCAGGCCGGCCGCCGCCAGCAGCACAAACAGATTATCCTCGCGCAGCACACGGGAAAACCCCCGCAGCACGATGAAGGCGAACAGGCCGAGAATAATCAGGCAGACAATCAGGCCGAATTCCTCGCCGGCGACAGCGAAAATAAAATCGGCATGGGCATCGGGCAATACTTCCTTGACCCGGCCTTCGCCGGGGCCCCGACCGAACAGGCCGCCGTTGCGGAAGGCCTCCAGCGCCCGGTTTACCTGATAGCCTTCACCCGATGACGGGTCCAGGAAGCGGTCGATACGAAGCTGAACATGGGAAAACGTGAAATAGGCGGCGACGACGCCACCGCCAAAAGTCACCGCCAACGCCACCACCATCACCAGCGGTAATCCGGCGAGGAAAAATTCGACCCCCCAAATGGCGGCAACGACGGCGGTCATGCCGACATCGGGCTGCAACAGCAGCAGCGCGGCGACCACCAGGAACAACCCGGTGGCGATGATGGCGCCGGGGAAACGATCATCTTCCCGGTGTTCGCTGAACATCCAGGCGGCGATCACGGCGAACGCCGGCTTGGCAAATTCCGATGGTTGCAGGGAAAATCCGGCCAGCGACAACCAACGGCTGGCGCCCTTGATTTCCTCGCCGATCAGCAGGGTCGCCAGCATTCCGATAAATGCCGCCACGGCCAATATTACGGCCAGCCGCTTGACCCCCCTTGGGGTCATCAGCGAGACCCCGAACATGACAATCATCGCCACCGGTAAAAAAACGAACTGCCGCCGCACGAAATAGTAAGGATCGACGCCAATGCGTTCGGCCACCGCCGGCGACGCCGCCAGGGTCAACACCGCGCCGAAGGCGGCGATGGCGATGATGGCGATCAGCATCCAGCGATCGACGGTCCACCACCAGCGACTGACAACCGAGGTATCGGTGCGGGTCAGGGTGCTCACGATCCGGCCCCCATCATTTCATGGTATCCGGGCAGGGCGGCGATCAGGTCGCGGAAGGCCTCGCCCCGGGCCTCGAAATTGCTAAATTGATCGAATGACGCACAGGCCGGGGACAACAGCACGACGCCGCCGCGCCGCGCCGCTTTGCTGGCCTGTTCGACGGCGCTGGGAAGATTGCCCGACGCGACCCACGAAACATGCCCGTTCAGGATCCCGGCGATGTCGTTGGCCGCCTCGCCGATCAGGAACGCCTGCCGGACGTTGCCCAGATGGCTGGCGAGGGCGTCATAGCCGCCATCCTTGGCGCGGCCGCCGGCGATCCAGTAGATATCGCCGTAACAGACCAGGGCCCGGACGGCGGCATCGACGTTGGTTGCCTTGCTGTCATTGACATAGCTGACACCATCGATCACATCGATCAGTTCCTGACGATGGGCCAGGCCGGGAAAACTGTTCAGCCCTTCGGCGATGACGCCTACGGCAAGGCCGGCGGCCCGCGCCGCCGCATACGCGGCGGCGGCGTTCTGGGCGTTATGATCGCCCGGCAAAGATGAAATCGCGGCCAGATTGGCGACGGTGACGGCATCGCCGGCGGTGGTGCCGTCATACAGCACGCCATCGCAGACATAGACACCGCCGGGGATCGCCCGAGAACCGGAAATCGGGATTACCCTGCCATTACCCGGGGCGGCCAGTTCTTTATAGACGGCCCGGCCGTAATCATCATCGACCCCGACAATCGCCGTCTGCGATTTACCCTGGCCCCGGAAGATAGTTTTCTTGGCGGCCAGGTATCCGGCCATGCCGCCGTGGCGGTCCAGATGGTCGGGACTTACATTAAGCAACACCGCAATATCAAAAACGGCGGTATTGATAAGATCAAGCTGATATGACGAAAGTTCCAGCGCATAAGTGCCATCTTCGCCCAGCGGTTCCAGTTCCAGGGCCGGCGTCCCAAGATTGCCGCCGACCTGAACCCGCTTTCCGGCGCCGCCAAGGATATGCCCGATCAGCGCCGTGGTCGTCGATTTGCCATTGGTGCCGGTAACCCCGAGCAGGCTGGCGCGGGATTGGGAACGGGCCAGCAATTCGATGTCGCAGATAATTTCGACACCGGCCCGGACGGCCAGTTCGGCGACCGGATGGACGGTCGGATGGTGCAGTGGAACGCCGGGGCTGAAAATCAGGGCCGCTATCTTGTTCCAGTCGCAGGCCGCCGGATCGACCAGCGGCACGCCGGCGGCGGCGGCGCTTTCCCGTTTCGCCGGGTCATCGTCCCAGGCCCACACCAGGGCGCCGCTTTTCCCCAGCGCCAGCGCGCTTGCCAGGCCCGAACGGCCAAGGCCGAAAACGGCGACGCACCGGTCAGTCAGGGAACAAACTTCGATCATTGTATCTTCAACCTTCATGCTTTCGGCTCAACGCAGTTTCAGCGTCGATAATCCGATCAGCGCCAGCACCACGGCGATGATCCAGAAACGGATAACGATGGTCGGCTCGGCCCATCCCTTCTTCTCGAAATGATGATGCAGGGGGGCCATGGCGAAGACGCGCTTGCCGGTCAACTTGAAAGACAGCACCTGAACGATCACCGATACGGTTTCCAGGACAAACAGACCGCCGACAATCGCCAGCACCAGTTCGTGTTTGGTGATGATGCTGACCGCACCCAGCGCGCCGCCCAGCGCCAGCGAACCGGTATCGCCCATGAAAACTTTCGCCGGCGGCGCGTTGAACCATAAAAAACCGAGACCGCCGCCAATCAGGGCGGCGCAAAATACCGCCAGTTCACCGCTTTCCGGAACGTAGTTTATTTGCAGGTAGCTGGCGAAAACGACGTTTCCGGCCAGATAGGAAATCAACAGAAAGACGCCGGCGGCAATCATAACCGGGCCGATGGCCAGGCCATCCAGGCCGTCGGTCAGGTTGACCGCATTGGAAGACCCGATCATCACGACGACGGCGAAAGGCACGAACATGATGCCCAGATCAAGCAGCAGGTTCTTGAAAAAAGGGACCGCCAGGGTGGTCGCCAGGGGGGCCGGCAACATTTGCGATATCCACACCGCGGCGGCGGTGGCGACCAGTGATTGCAGGACCAGCTTGACCTTGCCCGACAGCCCCTTGCTGTCGCGCTTGGTGATTTTCAGATAATCGTCGAGGAACCCGATACCGCCATAGGCGATGGTGACGCCCAGCGCCGCCCACACATAACCGTTGCTCAGGTTGGCCCACAGCAAGGTCGAAAGGGTCAGGGCCAGCAGGATCATGAAACCGCCCATGGTCGGCGTCCCCTGTTTGCTCAACAGGTGTCCTTCCGGGCCGTCATTACGAATGGGCTGACCGCCCTGCTGGCGTATTCGCAAATGGTTGATAAGCCACGGTCCGGCCATGAAACTGATAATCAGGGCGGTCATCATGGCGCCGCCGGTACGGAAGGTCAGGTAACGAAACACATTGAACAGCGAAATCTGGTCCGCCAGGGGGAACAGGAAATGATAAAGCATGGTTCTTCGATCCCTCCCCTATCGCCCGTTGACCGCACGTCGCGGTGCGGCGGTGGTTTTGTCCGCCGCGGCCAGCAAGGCGTCGACGATCATCCCGGTGCGGCTGCCGTGGGAACCCTTGACCATGACCACGTCGCCGGAACCGATTGCCGCCAGCACGATCGGCAGCAGGGCTTCGCTGTTTTCTTCGTGGCCGCCACGCATATCCGGCGCGATGGCCGCAAACAGATGGGCCATGTCGCTGCCGGCGGTGAACACCAGATCGATGCCATTGCGTTCGAGCGGCCCCGCCAGGGCGGCATGGCGGGCGGGCGATTCCGCCCCCAGTTCACGCATATCGCCCAATACCGCGATGCGGCGGCCACCGGCCCCCGGCAAGGCCCGGCCCAGAACCTCGAATGTCGCGGCCATGGAAACCGGGCTGGCGTTATAGCTTTCGTCGATCAGCGTGAAGGGGTGCCCGGCGATCACCGGATTGTGGACCCGACCGCGGCCCCTGGGCGGCCTGAGATCGGCGAATGACCTGGCCGCTTCGCCGACATTGCCGCCGGCGGCGGCAACCGCCGCCAACACCCCCAGGCTGTTCATTACCCAGTGATGCCCGGCGACGCCAAGCCGGTAACTAAGGCCATGGCCGGCGATGTCGATGGTTACGGAACTGCCGTCAGTATCCCGCGTTTCCTCGATCAGCCGGAAATCGGCATCATCGGATACGCCGAAACCGATGATCCGGCTGACGCCATAACTGTCCGCCGCTTCGGCCAATCGGTGGAAATGGTCGTTGTCACGGTTGAGCACCGCCATGGCCCCCGGTTCGACCCCGGCGAAGATTTCCGCCTTGGCCTCGGCGATCGCTTCGAGGCTGCCGAAACGAGCCGTATGGACGGCCTCGACATTGGTGATGAGCGCCACATGCGGCCTGGTCATTTTGGCCAGCGGGGCAATTTCACCGGGACTGTTCATACCCATTTCAAAGATTCCAAAAGTCGCCTGTTGTGGCATCCGCGCCAGACTTAACGGCACCCCCCAGTGATTGTTCAGGCTGCCCTGACTGGCGCTGGTCAGGGCTTGCCGGGCGAGCACGAATTTAAGCGCTTCCTTGGTCCCGGTCTTGCCGACGCTACCGGTCACCGCGATAATTCTGGCCGTGGTGCGGGTCCTGGCGGCGATGCCCAGATCGCACAGGGCCTGCGATGTGTCACTGGCCTTAAGGACCGGCGCCCGGTCGCCTAACCCGCCCGGATCACGGTCGATCAGCACGGCGGCGGCGCCCCCCGTCAGGGCGGCGGCGGCGAAGTCATGACCGTCAAAATTGGGTCCTTTGACGGCGACGAAAAGATCGCCCGGAACCAGCGTCCGGCTGTCGATGGAAACGCCGGTGGCGTTCCACGGGCCGGTGGCCTTGCCGCCGGTCGCCGCTTCGGCCTGTTTGTCTGTCCAGATAATTTCCGTGACTGCCGGGGTCATCCTGCGGCCTCCGTCACGGCCCGGCGGATTTCTTCACCGTCATCGAACGGCAAAACCCGGTCGCCGATGATCTGGCCGCGTTCATGGCCCTTGCCGGCGACGACAAGGACATCGCCCGGACCGAGGGCGCCGACGGCGGCGGCGATGGCGGCGGCCCGGTCGCCGATTTCGCGGGCGGCGGGACAGGCGGCCAGGATCTGGCCCCGGATGATGGCCGGGTCTTCGCCACGTGGATTGTCGTCGGTAACTATCACCCGGTCGGCCAGTTTAGACGCGATGGCGCCCATTTCGGGCCGTTTGGCGCGGTCCCGGTCGCCGCCACAGCCAAACACCACATGAAGCTGGCCGGTGGCATGGGGACGCAGCGCCCCCAGCACATTGGCCAGCGCGTCCGGGGTATGGGCGTAATCGACATAGACCGTGCCGCCGGCGGTCGTCTCGGCGATCCGTTGCAAACGGCCCGGAACCCCTTCCAGTGACCGCAAGGCCTGGACGGCATCGCCGGGTTTGCCGCCGCCGGCGATTACCAGCCCCAGGGCGCAGAGCGCGTTTTCAACCTGGAAGTATCCCGCAAGCGGCAGCACGACTTCGTACGGTTCACCCATCACGCGCAGCTTTAGCCGCTGGCCTTCGGCGCTGGCCTGAACATCGATCAGGCGGATATCCCGGCCGGCCCGGCCATAGCCGACAAGCCGGCAACCCCGGTCCCGGACAATACGGGAAAATTCCTCATAGGTGGCGTCGTCGGCGTTCAAAACGGCCGTGCCGTCGGCGTTCAGTATTTCGCCGAACAGCCGCACCTTGGCCTGTTGGTAGGCCGCCATGGTTCCATGGTAATCCAGATGATCGTGGCTCAGATTGGTAAAACCGGCCAGGGAAACATCGACGCCGTCGAGCCGGTACTGCGCCAGGCCATGGGACGAAGCCTCCATGGCCACGACCTCGACACCCTGCCCGGCCAGGGTCGCCAGATTAGAATGCAGATCGGCGCAATCCGGTGTCGTCAGGCCTTCGGCGATGTACATTTGGGGGGCCGAAATGCCGAGTGTGCCGATGCTGGCCGCCGGGCGGCCCAATATCGTCCACATCCGGCGCACGAAGGAAACCACCGAGGTCTTGCCGTTGGTGCCGGTAACGGCGGCGATGGAAGCCGGCTGACACCGATGGAACCGCGCCGCCATCAGGGCGTAACGGCGGCGGGGATTACCATCATTAATGGTCGGGACGCTCGCCGCCGTGCCGGGCGGAGCAAGCACCGCGACGGCGCCGCGCGAGACCGCATCGGCAACAAACCGCCGCCCGTCGGCGGTGCTTCCGGGGATTGCGGCAAACAGGAAACCGGGACGCACCAGACGGGAATCGCACGTCAGGCCGGCGATATCGGTTTCCATAAAATCAGCGCCGCAGTTCACGTCTTTTTCGTCTCCGTCCAGTAAATCAATAAGTTTCAAGCCGCCGGTCCCCTGGGCCCGACGGCAACGAGGCCAGCCTGACCGTTTGCGGCATCAGGCCAAGCAGCGGCCCCATGCCGGCGATCGTGCGTCCGACCACCGGCGCCGCGACCCAGCCGCCGGTGGCGTAATTGAAGGTCTTTTCGGTGCCTTTGGGTTCATCGAGCATGGCGATCACCACGTATCGGGGATCGTTCATGGGGAAGGCGCCAACAAAAGAGGAAATAAGCGATTTTTCCACATACCGGCCATTAAGCTGTTTTTCCGCCGTGCCGGTCTTGCCGCCGACCAGATAACCGGCGGCGGCGGCATTCTTGCCGGTGCCTTCGGTGACCACCCGGCGCATCAGGGTGCGCATTTTGTCCGAGGTTTGCGCCGACAGCACCCGTTCGCCTTCCGGCGCCCCCAGGCCACGGTGCTTGAGCAGACTGACCGGACGGCGAATGCCCCCGTTGACCAGGGCCGCCACCGCGCCGGCCAGTTGCAGCGGACTGACCGAAATGCCGTGCCCATAGGAAATTGTCATGGTGCTGATGTCGCCCCAGCGCCGGGGGTATTGCGGCAGCCCGATTTCCGGCAGTTCGACCTCTGAAGGACGCAGCAGGCCAAAGCGCTCCAGATAGAATTTCTGTACCTTGGCGCCTATATCCATGGCCATTTTCGCGGTCCCGATATTGGATGAATAGATCAGGATTTCCGGAACCGACAGCCAACGATTTTTACCGTGATAGTCGGTGATCGTGTAGCGCGCTATGCGGATCGGCTTGGAAGCGTCGTAGCCGTCTTTCAGGCCGACCGTGTCGCTGTCCAGCGCCATCGCCGTAGTGAATAGCTTGAATGTCGAACCCATCTCGTAGACGCCCTTGCTGGCCCGGTTGAAACCGGCGTCGCCGAGCATGGTTGCCGGCAGGTTGGGATCGAAATCCGGCAGCGACACCATGGCCATTACTTCGCCGGTCTGGGCGTCGATTACGGCGGCGGCGGCGGCGCGCGCCTTGAATTCGACCATCGAATTCATCAATTCGCCGCGCAGCAGGGACTGGACACGAATGTCGATGGATAACTGTAACGGCTGGGTGGCGTCTTTCAGGGCGTCGGTAAACTGTTTTTCGATGCCGGCGATGCCGTTGCCGTCGATATCGGTCAGGCCCAGAATATGGGCGGCCTCACGGCCCTGGGGATAGACCCGGCGTTCGCCCTGGCGGAAGGCCAGGCCGGGAATGCCAAGCCGGTTGACTTCGAATTGCTGATTGGGCGTCAGGTTGCGGCTAAGCCAGACGAAACGGGACCCGGAATCCAGTTTGGCGAGTACCTCGCTATAATTCAGGCCGGGCAGCACCTGAACCAGCCGGGCCGCCGCATCCTCGGCATCCATGATATCGCGCGGGTCGGCGAACAGCGATGCGCTTGGAAGACTGGTGGCCAGTATCACGCCGTTGCGGTCGATGATATCGGCCCGGCCGGCGATGCTTGGGGCGGCGGCGGCGACATGGGCGACCGGGGGCCGGCTGGGCGGACCAAACACCGTCAATTCAACCAGCCGGGCCGAGATCGCGATAAACGCGATCATGAAGACCACGCCCGTCACCAACAGTCTGTTACGACCGGTTTCCAGCGCCTGTTTGATGTTGCCTTGCAGTTGCACATGGGTCATCGCCGGTCTCCCCTGGCCGAACCCAGAGAGACATTCGCAATGCCGTCACTGAACGAACCGACCTCTTCCAGAGTCGCCAGTTGCGATGGCTTGACCGGCCCCATGCCCAGTAGCCGCCGGGCCAGTTCGCCTAGTCTTTGCGGATTGTTAAGATAGCTCCATTCGGCTTTCAGCACATGAATGGACTGCCGTTCCCGATAGATCGACTTGTTCAGGCGGGTCAGTTCCTGTTCCAGATCCTGGACCCGGTATTTAATCGAAAACAGGGCCACGCTGAGGGCGCCGGCGAGCAACAGAAACAGCACGGTGGTGTGGCGGATCATGACCGCACCCCGATACCGTCGGCGTCGCCTGGCCAAGGCGGGGAACCGTTACGTTCCGCCGCCCTGAGCCTGGCCGATCTGGCCCTTGGATTGGATGAAATTTCGGCCGCCGTCGGTTTGATGGCGCCACGCTTGATAAGCCGGAAACTGGGTTCGCGAAGGCCCGGATCATTGGCCGTTATCGCCTGCGGCAGATGCCGTGACGGATTTGCCGAAGCGCCGCTGCGGGACTGCAAAAACTTTTTTACCCGGCGGTCTTCCAGGGAATGGAAGGAAACCACGGCGAGACGTCCGCGCGGCGCCAGCAGGCGTTCGGCCGCCGACAATCCACGTTCGAGTTCGCCCAGTTCATCGTTCACGAAAATTCGCAGCGCCTGAAAGGTGCGGGTCGCCGGGTCGATGCCGTCTTTCGATTTCCTGACGATACGCCGAAGCAGCCCGGCCAGTTGCCCGGTGGTGGTGAACGGCGTCCGGGCGCGATCACTGACAATGGCGGCGGCAATGCGGCGCGAAGCCCGTTCCTCGCCGAAATCAAACAGAATGTCGGCCAGATCATCGGCCGCCATCGTATTGAGCACCTGTGCTGCGGTACGGGTCGCGCCCTGCCCCATGCGCATGTCCAGCGGGCCATCGTTTTTAAAAGAAAACCCCCGTTCGGGATCGTCGATCTGCATGGAAGAAACGCCCAGGTCCAGCGCCACGCCGTCGACCCGCTCGATTCCGGCCTCGCCAAGCAGCCGCACCATATCGCCGTAACAGCCGCCCAGCACCCGCAGCCGCCCAGGGAAGCGGCGGGCCAGTTCCCGGCCGATGGTCAGGGCGCGGGGGTCGCGGTCGATACCGAAGACCCGGCAGTCGGCGGTTTCCAGAATGGCCGTGGCGTAGCCGCCGGCGCCGAATGTGCCATCGACATAAACCGCACCGTCGCGGGGCTTCAGCACATCCAGCGTTTCCTTCAGCATAACCGGGGTGTGGGGGCGTTCGGGAGCGGTCGTCATCAGGCCCCTCCGTCCGGTTTGCGGCCCGGCGGCGGCAGGGTGACGCCGCGGGCGCGGGCCTGTTCCAGCCCGCGGTGACGGTGTTCTTCATGAAGTTCGGGACACCATATCTGAAACGAATTAACGCGCCCGACGAAACGCGCTTCGGTGTCAATGCCGGCCCTTTGCAAAAGCTCCCCGGGCACCACTATGCGCCCTTCCGGGTCGAACGGCAGGGCGTGGGCATTGTCCAGAATGGCGATCAGCAGGTCGTCCTGTTCCGGGGAGAACATGGCGAGAGATTCATCGACCCGCTGGGTCAGTTGGCGGAAATAGGCCTCGCCACAGGCCTCGATGGCCTGAAAGCGGATCGAGGGATAGACGTAAACGCCGGCGAACCCTTCCCCGACGAAAGCGTCGCGAAACGGTTTGGGGACGGAAACCCGCCCTTTCTTGTCAATCCTGTTGACATGTCTGCCGACCAACAGCGTCATTTCGGCCCCCGATGCCGTAGTGCCATTCGCCCCATCAGGTTGGAAAGTTCGCCGTCTCGTCACGCGCCTGTTGGGCCACGATGCGCCCGTTGACCGGCTTCGCTTCCCGATGACTACCTAATGGGTATTAATGGGATAGCATGGGATATTATGGGAAGCAATGGGATATTATGGGTTTTGGCCGGTTAACAAAGCGTTTCCAAAAGCAAAACGGCTTCGCTTGCGGTGTCGCTATTTACGCCTGCCAGTCCTTTCCAAATTCCTAAAGTAAAGGAGCATAAAAATATGGCTGGATTATGTTCTTGAGATGTTCTTTTCTTGATTGTGCCAAAAAGGGCGGGGCCGGATATCATTGAAATAAAACGCCAGACGGCCTGTAAGCCGGGTTCTGTCCACGCCCGATGCCGTAGCAACGGGCGATAGATGGCCATTCATCTGGGACGCCCGTTGCCGGACGCCTCGTGCGACACACCCGGACGACGGCGCGAAAACCCGCCTGTGGCCTTAAATCCACCGGTCGTCCCTACTCGGTCTTGCTCCCGGTGGGGTTTACCCTGCCACCGCCGTCACCGGCGGCGCGGTGCGCTCTTACCGCACCCTTTCACCCTTACCCTTTGCGGACAAAAGGCGGTTTGCTTTCTGTGGCACTTTCCCTGGGGTCGCCCCCGCCGGCCGTTAGCCGGCACCGTGTTTCCGTGGAGCCCGGACTTTCCTCTGCCCGCACCCAATGGACACGGACAGCGGCCATCCGACCGTCTGACGTTGGCGATTATATAGCGCACTTAAGCCGAAATAGCCAACAGGGCGGCAACAAGCCCCGCCGTTTCACAATCCACCAGTCCGTCAATCCGGGCCGCCCGATAACGGCGCTGGAAGGCCTCGACGGTTTTTCGCGGGTCGACGGTCTCGTAGCCGATTTCCGCCAGCATCCGCAACGCCTGATCCGCCGTCATTTCATGTGGTTCCGGGTGGTCGGGCCACGGGCCGATGCCGGCCCCGGCCAACCGCCGCCAGTCGAATAATTCGCCGGGGTCCCGTTTGCGGCGGGGCGCAATATCCGAATGGCCGACAATGTTGAAGGGCGATATCGGGTGGCGCCTCAGGATATCCCGGGCCAGGTCGACCAGCGCCGACATCTGCGGTTCCGGAAAAGGCGACAGGCCGAATTCGTGGCCCGGATTGACCATTTCTATGCCGATCGAACAGGCATTGATATCGGTCCTGCCCCGCCACCACGCAACGCCCGCGTGCCAGGCGCGGCGGTCTTCCGGCGCCAGCGAAAACAACCGGCCTTCTTCGTCGATCAGGTAGTGGGCGCTGACCTTCGAGGCGGCATCGCAAAGCCGCTCCAGCGCCTGTCCGGCATCGCCCATTCCGGTATAATGCAGCACCAGCATATCAACGGCGATACCCGCCGGGCGCTCATCATGATTGGGTGACGGGCGATGTTCCATATTCGAATGCCGGTCACTTCATGTTTCGTTGTTTCTCGATAGTGTCATAGGCCGCGTTGATGGCCGCCATTTTTTCGTTGGCCAGGTCGATAAATTCCTGCGGCAGGCCCTGGGCGATCAGTTTGTCGGGGTGGTTTTCACGAACCAGTTTGCGATAGGCCTTCTTGACCTCATCGTCGCCGACCTTGGCGTCGAGGCCCAGAATATCGTACGGGTTGGCTTTTTCGGGCCTGTCGAAACTGGCGTGAATCCTTTGAAAACGTTGCTCATCAAAGCCGAATATCAGGGCGATCCGGCGCAGGTATTGCAATTCAGCGGGTTTTATCACGCCGTCGGCCATGGCGATGTGGAACAACCCGCCCAACAGTTCCTCCAGCACCGCCGGTTCCCTGGCGAACATGGAGGCTATCTGTTCGGCGTAGGGCTCGAAGCCTTCGGAATCCTGCCGCGCCTCGTCGAACAATCTGCCGACCTTCTTCATCTCGCCGGGTGGAATGTGGAATACCCGCTTGAAGGCATCGACTTCGTCGCGGGTGACTTCGCCGTCGGCCTTGGCCATCTTGGCGCTTAAAACGATGACGGCGACGGTGAAAGCGACCTGACGCTGCTGCGGGTCGCCGCCGCGCCCCACGGCTACGCCGCCGCCCGTCCTGGCCTGATCCACTTTATGGCCGGCATAGGCGCCGATCATCGCCCCCAGCGGTCCGCCCAGCGCAAAACCGGCGACTCCGCCGATAACTTTTCCCCAGATGCTCATGTAATTTAATCCAGTTGCCAATGCATGGGGCGCAAGCATAGGGCATGGGTTGGCGGAGAGGAAATATTGTCCTTAAAATAAATGCAGACCGCCTATATAATCGGGCGGGATATCCGAAATGATCACCCGAAAGACCCGCCATGCGCCTGTTGACCCTGTTGTTCGTGCTGTTTGTGACAAGCCTGCCGGCGCAGGCCCAGACCAGGTATTCGGCGTGGTCCGACCCGGATCAAAAAAATAACGCTAAATTGATCGAACGCCTGAACCAATTGATCGACCGGGCCGAAAAGGACCGCGCCGCCAACCCCGCCTTCCTGCGCGACCTGCGTGACCTGACCCGCGGCTACGCCGCCACCGCGGCCCCGCCCGCCAGCCGCACCGTATTGTCCGATGATTTCGGCGACGGCGACTTCACCGCCGATCCAGCCTGGACGGTCAGCGCCGGGCGTTACTGGGTGGAACGGGGCTGGGGCCTGCGCAGCGCCGTCCCGGTCGTCGATCCGAACCGGTCGCAGCGGCAGCAATCGAAGAAGGACCGCAACCGGAAAGCGATATTCGCCCTGCTGGGCGCGATGACGGGACAGTCCGGCGGCGGCGACGGCGCTACTTCCTCCTCCGAGCCGGAGGTCGCGGCCATATATTCAGCGGCGGCGATTGGCAACGCGTTCACGCTGGATATGGAATTTTCGTCCTGGGTTCAGCAAGGCCAGCCGTCCGGCGGCCAGTTTGAATTTGGTCCCTACCAGGGCAATGACCGGTCGTCGGGATACCGCCTTAGCTACAGTCCCGGCGATGGCCTGACCCTGCTGACCGTTTCGCCCAAGGGCCGGCGGGTAATCGACCGGTCGGTCGGCCCGATGACGCTGGAAGACAAGAAAACCCACGCCCTGCGCTGGACCCGCGACAGCCGCGGACGGATGAAAATCAGCATTGACGGCAAGAAAATCCTGAGCGCCATAGATCGCGGCTTCGACGATCCTTTCCGGGGTTTGACGATGATTAACCGGGGCGGCGATTACATCATCAAGCGTGTCGAGATCACCGCCCAACGGCCCTGAAAATTAGTGCTGTCAAAATAGAATTGCTATGATAACGTGCCCCTTGAGAGTTGCCCGCCTTCGATTTCAGAGAGACGCCGCCGAGCGGGATGCCTGGCCATAGAGGCCGGAAGCGCCGCGCAGGACCTTCGCCGTGCGGCTGATTTCCTCTTTGTCCAGGTTGGTCGATACCGCCGGACTAATCAGGCATAACTCGCGTACCTTGCCGTATTCGGCACAGGCGTTTCGGCCGGTTTCGGTCGTCGAATAGAACATTTCCTTGCCGCGCTTCCGGGCTTCCACCAATCCCGCCTTGGACAGTTTTTTCAGCGAATAGTTGACCGTGTGCTGATCTTCCACGTTCAACACGAACGCCACATCGACCAGCCGTTTTGCCCGCCCCCGGTGATTGACATTATGCAGCACCAGAATATCCAGCGGATTGAAGTCATGAAACCCGACGGCGCCCATGCAACGGGTCATCCAGCGGCTGAAGGCGTTATAGGCGATAATCAGGCCGTATTCGAACTCGCTGAACTGCCAGCCTTCTTCCGAGGCCAGATGTTCCGAAGAAACAATCAGCGGCACGCTGCGGGCGGCGTCTTCGCCGGAAGCGGGTTTCGGGGGTTTCGCCATCGCCGGATCCTTTACATTTACATCTACATCTGATTGGGAAGATATGTCACGATTGGCGGGAATGCCACGATCAATGCCAGCGCCACGAACATCAACAGGAAAAACGGCAGCGCCGCCCTGGCTACACTGAGGATATTCCGCCCGGTCAACCCTTGCAGGACAAACAGGTTGAAGCCGACCGGCGGGGTAATTTGCGACATCTCGACCACGATGACGATATAGATGCCGAACCATAAAGGATCGATGCCGGCCTGTTCGACCAACGGCATAATCACCGACGTGGTCAAAACGACCACCGAAATGCCGTCCAGGAAACAGCCCAGGATAACGAAAAACACGGTCAACGCCGCCAGCAGCGCGTAGTGGGACAGTTCCAGCGAACCGATCCACAGCGCCAGCAATTTGGGAATACCGGTAAAGCCCATAGCCACGGTCAAAAACGCCGCCCCGACCAGGATGAAGGCTATCATGCACGAGGTTCTGGTTGCCCCCATCAGGCCATCCAGAAATGACCGCCGGTTCAGTGAATCGGTCGACCAGGACAGCACCAGGGCCAGCACGACGCCGACGGCGGCGGCGTCGGTCGGCGAAGCGATGCCGGTGTAGATGGAGCCGATAACCCCCAGAATCAACAGCAGCACCGGAACCAGACGGCGCGACCGGTACAGTTTTTCCCGCAGCGGCAAGTCTTCGGCTTCCGCCGGAATTTCACCCTTGTGCAACAGCGACCAGACGACAACGAAGCCGATAAACAGGGTTACCAGCAGCAATCCCGGCATGATGCCGGCGATAAACAGGCGGGCGATAGATTGTTCGGTGGCGACGCCATAGACGATCAGGATGATCGACGGCGGAATCAGCAACCCCAGGGTGGCCGACCCGGCCAGGGTTCCGATCATCATCCGTTCCGGGTATCCGCGCCGGGAAAGTTCGGGAATCGACAGCTTGCCGATGGTCGCCGCCGTCGCCGCCGACGAACCGGAGACGGCCGCAAAAATACCGCAACCGATGATATTGGCGTGCAGCAACCGGCCCGGAAGGTTTTTCATCCACGGCGCCAGACCGCTGAACATGTCTTCCGACAGGCGCGAGCGGAACAGGATTTCACCCATCCAGATAAACAACGGCAGCGCCGCCAGCGCCCATGAATTGCTGGCCCCCCATATGGTCGTCGCCATGACCTCGCCGACCGGGGCGTCGGTAAACAGGAACATGCCGACCAGTCCGACAACGGCCAGCGAGAACGCGACCCAGATGCCGGACCCCAGCAGGGCGAACAACAGCAGCAGCAAAAAAACGGTCAGGGCGATTTCGTTCATGGCCCGGCCTCGCGATTTTCCGGATCCGTGACCGGTTGCTGCGCAAGCAGGTTTTCTCCCTTGCCTTCGTAGCTGGCCTGACGACCGGCCAGCAGGGCGAACAGTTCGTCGATCAGCGCGACCGACAGGACGGCAAGTCCCGCCAGCATGGCCGTCTGGGGAATCCAGATCGGCACCGCCACCATGCCCGGCGACAGGTCGTTATAAACAAATGATTCACGGGTCAGAAAGGCGGTGTATGCGGTAAGAAATACGGTCACCGCGCCGGCCAGCGCGACGCACCATATTTCCACCCAGTGACGATAACGGGCGGGCAGGTTCTGGACGACCAGCAAGACCCGGATGTGGCCGCCTTCCCGCAGGGTATTGGCCAGGGCCAGAAACGAAGCCGCCGCCAGGAAAAAGCCGGTAAAATCGGCGTACGACGGGATCGTCAGGCCAAATGCCTCGCCGAGAATGGCAGAGGCCATTTTATCGATCAGGTTCAACGCCACCTGGGCCATGACCAGAACGCAGATCGCCAATATAAACAGCGCCGCCGCCCAGCCGCTGGCCCGGTATAACCAATCCAATAAACGCCGCATACGCCATCGCCCCCC
>CAZZKE010000046.1:0-1607 GCA_964655005.1 uncultured Thalassospiraceae bacterium
AGCCGGGAGGATTGTTACGACAGCACCAACAGGCTACTATCGCAGCAGGTCTATTTATTTAGACATTACCGAATGTACAATTAAAGGACCCGGTGGATGCTGCAAACCGATCCGGCCCAGCCATCTGTTTTGATTCTTGATGCCACCGGCCAGGATACTCTGGTCGTGCCGGGCGGGGCCTGGTTGCTCAGGGCCGGTTTTTCCGTTCAGGGTTCGGACCTGCTGTTGACCGGGGCCGACGGCGCACAAATCCTGATCCGGGATTTTTTTTCCACTGGTTCGCCGCCGGACCTGATGACCGACGGCGGCGCCGTTATCACCGCCGAACTTTCCGTCAAGCTGGCCGGACCGCAGGCGCCGGGGCAGTTTGCGCTGGTTCAGAACGGGCCGTTTCAAATCGCCCCGGGCGCCGAACAGCCGGTCGGCAAGGTCGAGGCCACCGATGGCCTGGTCGAGGCGATTCACACCGATGGCTCCAAGGTCGCCCTGAGCAAGGGTTCGCCGATCTATCAGGGTGATACCATTGTGACGGCCAAGGGGGCCGCGATCGGCATTACCTTCGTCGACGACACGACATTCTCGCTGGGCGAGGAGGGGCGCATGGTGCTCGATGAAATGGTCTATGATCCGGGTGGCCGGGACGGCAGTTTCAGCGCTAATCTGGTGCAGGGCGTGTTTTCCTTCGTCAGCGGCCAGATCGCCAAGACGACGCCGGACGGCATGACCATATCGACGCCGGTCGCCACCATCGGCATCCGCGGCACCAAGGTCGCCGGGCGGGCCGCCCAGGAAGGCGAACAGAACACCATTTCCCTGCTGCCCGAAACCGATGACCAGGGCAACACGTTTGTCGGCGAACTGATTGTCACCAACCAGGGCGGCACGGTAACGCTTAGCCAGATTGGCGCGACGGTACAGATGACCAGTGCCGTCCTGGCGCCGCCGGCGCCGGTGGTGTTCACACCGCAGCAGATCCAGCAGCAGTACAGCGCCGCCCTGAGCACCCTGCCGGATTCTCCCGCCGCCAACCAGGATAACGGTAATGACGGTAATGGCGATCAAGGCGGCGATACCCCGCCCGATGGCGAAGCGCCGCCCGAGGGGGAGACCCCACCCGACGGCGCCGAAGCGCCGCCCGATGGTGAAGCACCTGCGGACGGCGAGGCGCCTGTGGACGGTGAAGTGCCGCCGGACGGTGAAGCGCCGCTCAACGGCGCGGTCGAGCAGGCGGCCCGTGCAGCCCTGGCGGCCGGCGCCTCCGAAGAAGAAGTCCTCGCCGCCGTGACCGAAGCCGCCGCCGCCGACGGCGCCAGCCCGGAAGAAATTGCCGCAGCCGAACAGGCCTACCGCGAGGCCATTGCCGCCGGGGCGTCCCCGGAACAGGCCTTGCGGGCGGCGGGCGGTGCCGCCGGAACGCTGGCCGGAGACAACCTCGCCGGACCCGGTCCGAACGGTCCCGGTCCGGGTGGCCCTGGTCCCGGTCCGGGTGGTCCGGGTGGTCCGGGACTGTTTACCGGTGCTGGAAATCCATTCTTTGGCGGCGGTGACCAATTTTCCGGCGGCGATCCTTTCGGTGGCGACCCGTTTGGCGGCGATCCTTTCGGCGG
>CAZZKE010000046.1:1707-17118 GCA_964655005.1 uncultured Thalassospiraceae bacterium
ATCCTTTCGGCGGTGATCCCTTTGGCGGCGATCCGTTTGGTGGGGGCCATCTTTTCGGCGGCGGCGGTGATGATTTTTTCGGAGATTTTCTGGGTGGCAGACGCGGCGGGGAGTTCAATTTCGATTTTTCCGACGCCTTTGACAACGAATTTGGTTTCAATAATCCGGATAATTTTTTTCCGGATAATCAGGATGATCAGACGACCGTCGAATTTCAGGAAGTGCTGAATGCGACCACGGGGAATGACACCCTTGTCGGCGGCGATGGCAACACCCAGTTCGTCATGGTGCAAGGGTCGACCCTGGGTGGTGTCGATACCGTCGATGGCGGTGACGGCAGCGATGAAATCGCCATTCAGTCACTGGATGACGCCGCCCTGATTTTCGATGCTACGGCAGACCCGGAAATACTGAATTTTTCGGATGCGAACGGCACGATTACCGGCACGGTGACCCTTACTGATGTCGAAGGGTTGTACGCCAATGACGGAGTGGAATCATTTTCCGATGCTTCCGTGACAACCGTCACGGTAGGTTCCAACGGTGTCCGTCTGCCGACCGATTTTGATAATTCCGGGTTCGGCTACATTGTCGCTGGAACTTCCGGCAACGATACGCTGACACTGGCCAACACCACCAATCTGGCTACCGCCTACACTGGCCTGAGCGTTGTTACCGGGGCGACTGTCAGCACCGGTAACGTTCTTGGCAGCATTATTTTCGGCAAGGGCGGCAGCGACAACATCACCGGTTCGGAATCGACCGACATCATCTTCGGCGGGGCCGGTGCCGACACCATAGATGGCGGCGGCACGACGACTACGGCGGGTGGTGAACTGATTTTCGCCGGCCCCGGCGCCGACACCATTAACGTGACGGCGGCGACCGATGGCTCGACCTTCTTCGGCGGCATCGGGACCGATACTCTAAGCTATTCCGGCCTGGACGCGGGCGCCATTACCTTCGCCATCGGGGTCACGGCACTGACATCCGCCCGCACCTTTAACAGCGCTACCGTCAACGACACTATTCAGGGCATCGAAACACTGATCGGCACTACCGGCACCGGCAACGGCAACACCTTTTCCTTCAGCGGCGACACCACAACGACCGGCTTGCTTACCGCCACCGGCGGCGATCAGGCCGACGCCTTCGTCCTGAATTCGGGAACCACCGTGACCGCCACCCTGGATGGCGCCACCGGGACCGACAGCCTGACTGTCGCCGGCACGGTCACCGCCACCATCGCCAATATCGAAACGATCACCGGCAGTTC
Organism: uncultured Thalassospiraceae bacterium; assembly: GCA_964655005.1. Classification (GTDB taxonomy): domain Bacteria; phylum Pseudomonadota; class Alphaproteobacteria; order Rhodospirillales; family JABHCV01; genus CAZZKE01. Next base: position 2,984 of record CAZZKE010000046.1, read on the forward strand.
CGGAAATGACACCCTGACCATGGGTTCGTCGTTAACGTCGGCGACATCGATCGACCTTGGCGCGGGAACGGACATCGTTAGATTACTGGCCGGATCGAATACCCTGGTCGCATCCAACGTCGAAAGCATTTTCGGTACCGCCACCGCCGATACCCTGACACTGGGTACGGTACAATCGGGTATTTCCGTTAATTTGGGGGCCGGCGCCGATATCCTGAACCTGGCCAATGGAACGAACAGCCTGACGGCAAACAACGTCGGCACCATAAACGGCGGTACCGGCGCCGATACCATTACCAGCGGCAATACCGCCGCGACCACCGTGACCGGCGGCGGCGGGGCCGATGTCCTGAATTTTTCCGGAACCGGGACCCACACCGCCAGATACACCGCCGTGGCCGACGGTGGCGATTCCGTCAACTCTTTCACCACCGGCGCCAGCGGCGACGTGTTCCAGTTCGCCACCAGCTTCGGCGGCGCCCAAACCACCAGCCTGACCCTGGAAAGCGCCGCCGGGGCGGGCACCACCGGGGCCAATGTGATCATCGCCGACAGCTCCCTGCTGGCGACAGGCACGGCGTTGGCGGATGTCCAGACGTTGCTAAACGCAATACACACGGCCAATGCCTTTTCGAACACGATGAACAAATTCGTCATCGGCATCATGGATAACGATGCTACCGGCACCGTGACATCGGGCGATCAGTACGCGCTTTTCTATGACGATGATGTCACCGCTAATGATGCGGTGCTGGTCGCCACCACCGATATCGACGCCTCGTCAACGGCGGCCTCGGCCTGGGATGCCGCCAACTTCAGCGCCCTGACCTAGTCCCGCCAGACCGGATTGGACCACGCCCGGCGGCCCCGTTCGTCGGTTACCGTGATTCTGAAATAGCCGTCCGGGAAACGCTCCAGCGGCAGCCGGCAATCGGTAATGCCGGCGCCCAGTTGCATGGCCGAACGCGCACCCCGACCGGTCAGGGAAACCGAACTGGCCGGTGAACAGATAATCCGGGCCTCGTCGCCTTCAATCCGCACGTCAAGTATTTCCGGGCCCTGACTGGAATAGAATCGGCCCGCCTTAAGGGCATCCAGCAGGGCGTCCGGGGACAGGGTTTCGGCCTGAACCCAGACCCAGCCGCCGAAGCAGTCATGGGTCATGTGGTGGGAATCGTCGGTGGCAAAGCCGCTCAGACGCCAGCCGTCGTTGAGCAACAGATCGCAGAACGGCCAGTTCGACCCCCGGTCGACTTCGATGTCCGAGCCATGATTGTATATCTCGACGCCGTGGGCGGAGGCGATGGAGCGGGCGTCCTCGGGCGTCAAGCCGTACCACGATGGATGCACGATGCCGATATAGGCCCCCGCGGCGGCGGCGCGGGCGGCTATTTCCGGCCCATTTTCACCATTTTCCGGCGGTGCGAAATCACTTGGCAGGCCGACCGCCAGGATATGCCATATTTCACCGTTGGAGGTTTCCGGGGCATGCAATTCGGCGGCGATCAGGGTCGTGAAATCGTTATCCCGGTAAGGCCGGGTATCGGTAACCGGAAATCCGAAACGGGCCATGAAATGATCGCTTAAGGCGACAAAATCATAGCCGGCGTCGCGATAGTGCCGGACGGCGTCGCGGGGCGACGTAACGCCGTCGGAACGGGTTGAATGGCCGTGCAGGTTGCCCTTGTAAAAGCGACCGGGCCGACCGAAAGGCAGGTTTTTCATGGCGTCCTAGACTCCGTATTTTCTGGCGGAGACGCTACCGTGCGGCGTATATTTTTGGCCAGTAGAATTTTAGCTGCCAGGGGCTTTTTATGCGCAATAATCCGATTACTTGCACCATCGGCCTGAATGGCCAGGGGGTCCGGCACGGCCATCTCAAATTACCGTATTCGCACGACCGTTCGGCCTGGGGTTCGATCATGATCCCGATTACCGTTATCGCCGGTGGCGATGGCCCGACGGTGCTGATGACCGGGGCCAACCATGGCGATGAATACGAAGGGCCGATCGCCCTGATGGATTTGGCCCTGAAGCTGGACCCCAGGGTGCTCAGTGGCCGGGTGATTATCGTTCCGATGATGAATTATCCGGCCTTTCGCGCCGGCCTTCGAACATCGCCGGTCGATGGCGGCAACATGAACCGGGTATTTCCCGGTCGCCCCGATGGTACGGTAACGGAAAAAATCGCCGACTATTTCCAGCGCACCCTGCTGCCCATGGCCGATATCGTGCTGGATATTCATTCCGGCGGAAAAACCCTTGATTTTGTCCCGTTCGCCGCCGCCCACGTGCTGCAAGACAAGGCCCAGCAGGAGCGCTGCGTGGCGGCCCTGACCGCCTTCAACGCGCCTTATCACACCATGCTGCTGGAAATCGATTCCCGCGGCATGTACGATTCGGCGGTCGAAGACATGGGCAAGGTCTTTATCACAACGGAACTGGGCGGCGGCGGTTCGGCCAGCGCCGCGACCACGGCTATCACCAGGCGGGGTATAGATAATTTGCTGCGCCATGCCGGCCTGCTTGATGGCGACCCGGAAATTACCCCCAGTCAGAAGCTGGAAATGCCGGGCATGGAATGTTTCGTCTTCTGCGACAGCTCGGGCCTGTTGGAAATGACGGTCGATCCGGGAGACATGGTTCGCAAGGGGCAGGTGGTCGGGCGCGTTCACAATGTCGAACGGACCGGGCTGGCCCCGGCGGAATATACCGCCGCAATCGACGGCATTCTGGCCGGTCGGCATTTTCCGGGGCTGATTGAAATGGGCGACATGCTGGCGCTTGTCGCCGTGCCCGTTTGATGGTGGCGGAATTGCCGTTCGGCCAGGCCCATGTCTGGATCGTGCCGGCGCCCGACGATCCCCTTGTCGATCAGTTACGGACCGTCCTGTCGGTCGAGGAAAACGCCCGCAGCGACCGCTTCGCAATGGCCCACAGCCGCCGCGAATACATTACCGCCCATGCCCTCTGCCGGATCATGCTGTCGAATTTTTCGGAAACTTCACCGCCGGACTGGCGGTTCGAAACGGGGCCGCACGGCAGGCCGGAAATCGCCGGGTCCGGCGGCGACGGCCTGCGCTTTAATATTTCCCACACCCGTGGACTGGTTTGCGTCGCCGTGGCACGGGGGCGTGACATCGGTGTCGATGTCGAATGGACGGGGCGCGACAATCAACTGGATAAAATAGCCCGCGCCAAGTTTGCAAAACCGGAAACGGCACTGCTTGACAAGATGCCGGAATCGGGAAAACGCCGGGGTTTCTTTTCGTTGTGGACGCTGAAGGAAGCCTACATCAAGGCCATCGGCAAAGGCCTGGCGGAACCGCTGGAAGGCTTCGCCTTCTCGCTTGAGCCGTTGGCGATTGATTTCCTGAACGGCCAGGACGACCCGAAAAACTGGCGCTTTGATTTGTTCGGGCCGGCCCCGGATTATCTGTGCGCAGTGGCGCTCAGGCACGGCGGCGAAAATCATCCGGATATAGTTCGTCGCGTAATCGGGGCAACCGAACTCGTCCGTTTGGCCTGACGGCGGCAATCATGATTGGGCGGTTTCTGGCCCAAGCGATCATTGCAAACTGGTACCTTTGTTTTTCCGGCGTGGCGCTTAGCATCCGATGCACGATGGAATTCATACCAAGGAGCCCGGCCATGACCAGGATGACTACCGAAGAAGCCTTCGTGAAGGTTTTGCAAATGCACGGCATCGAACACGCCTTCGGGATTATCGGCTCGGCCTTCATGCCGATCTCGGATCTGTTTCCGAAAGCCGGCATTACCTTTTGGGATGTCGCCCACGAAACCAACGGCGGCATGATCTGCGATGGCTATACCCGTTCTACCGGCAAGGTCGCCATGGCCATCGCCCAGAACGGGCCTGGCATCACCGGCTTCGTGACGGCCATCAAAACCGCTTACTGGAACCATACGCCGATGCTGCTGGTGACCCCCCAGGCGGCCAACAAGACGATCGGGCAGGGCGGTTTCCAGGAAGTCGAGCAAATGGCCCTGTTTCGGGATATGGTCTGTTATCAGGAGGAAGTCCGCGACGCTTCGCGCATGGCCGAAGTGCTGAACCGGGTAATCGAGAAGGCGATTCGAAGCTCGGCCCCGGCGCAAATCAACGTACCACGGGACTACTGGACCCAGGTGATCGATATCGAACTGCCGCAAATAGTCCGGCTGGAACGACCGGCCGGCGGCGCGGCGGCTATTGCGGAAGCCGCCAAACTATTGTCAGAGGCGAAATTTCCGGTGATCCTGTCGGGCGCCGGCGTCGTCATCGGCGATGCCATCGGGCAATGTCAGGCCCTGGCCGAACGGCTGGATGCGCCGGTCGCCAACGGTTACCAGCACAACGACAGCTTCCCCGGCAGCCACCCGCTGGCGGTCGGTCCGCTGGGCTATAACGGATCCAAGGCGGCGATGGAACTGATCGCCCAGGCCGATGTGGTGTTGGCGCTGGGCACCCGACTTAACCCATTTTCGACTCTGCCCGGTTACGGCATCGACTATTGGCCGACCGGGGCCAGTATTATCCAGGTCGATATCAATTCCGACCGCATCGGCCTGACAAAAAAGGTCACGGTGGCCATATGCGGCGATGCCGGAATGGTCGCCGGGCAAATTCTCGACGGCCTTTCGGATACCGCCGGCGATGCCGGGCGCGAACAACGCAAGGCCACAATCCATCAGGCCAAGTCGTCCTGGTTGCAGGCCCTGAGCGGCATGGACCATGAAGACGACGACCCCGGCACCACCTGGAACGCCGATTCCCGCGCCCGTGACGCCGACCTGATGTCGCCGCGCATGGCCTGGCGGGCGATTCAGGCCGGTTTGCCGAAAGACGCCATAATATCCAGCGATATCGGCAACAACTGCGCCATCGGCAACGCCTATCCATCATTCGAGCAGGGCCGTAAATATCTGGCGCCGGGCCTGTTCGGCCCCTGCGGCTATGGCTTCCCGTCAATTCTTGGGGCCAAGATCGGTAACCCGCAAACGCCGGTGGTCGGTTTTGCCGGCGATGGCGCCTTCGGCATCAGCATGAACGAAATGATTTCCTGCGGTCGCCGCCAATGGCCGGCCATCACCATGGTTATCTTCCGTAATTTTCAGTGGGGCGCGGAAAAGCGCAATTCCATCCTGTGGTATGACAATAACTTCGTCGGCACCGAATTGAACCCGGATTTAAGCTTCGCCAGGGTCGCCGAAGGCTGCGCCTTAAAAGGGGTGCGGGTGACGACACAGGCGGAACTCACCAGCGCCTTGCAGGCCGCCTGCAAGGCCCAGGAAGATGGCGTGACGACCTTTATCGAAGTCATGCTGAATCAGGAACTGGGTGAGCCGTTCCGCCGCGACGCCATGAAAAAGCCGGTCCAGGTGGCCGGTATCGAGCCGGGCGATATGCGACCGCAACTCGGCGTTATCCGGGATGGGCTCTAAATCAGGCCCCGCCGCAACGCCAAAACGGTCGCGTGCAGCTTGTTGGCGGCGCCCAGTTTGCGGGCTGCGGTGCCAAGATTGTGATTGATGGCCGATGTCGATAAGCCGATATTCTTGGCGATCCGGTCGCTGGTCAAACCATCGGCGGTCCATAACAGGCATTCCCGTTCGCGTCCGGAAAGGGCCTCTTCGCGCCGTTTGCCGTGGGGCCGCAGCAGTTCCATTTGTGCGGCGTGAAATTGCCCCGCGAATAATTGAATTTCGCCGGAACTGGCCTCGACCATATCGGCCATCTGGCCCGATTTATCGGAAATTACGGTGAAAATCGCGGTTTCGCCATCCGGTCCGTACAACGGGATCGAATATCCTTCCCTGATCTGAAATTCTCTGGCCTCGTGAAAAACCCGGCGCTCGGCCTTTTTAAACCCGCTGATGAAACCGCCGTGTCCCCAGCGAAACGGCAGACGGGATTTACGGGCTACACTAACGACCGGATCATACAGCACGTAAGAATTTTCCACGTAGCGCCCGATCCATTCGGCAGGATAGCTGGTCTGCAAGGTATCCTCCGGCCGCTTTCCCCAACTGACCGGCAATCCCAGGGCGATGTAACTGAAATACCGAATGTCGCGATTTTCACAGAACGCCATCGCGCTTTGGCGGTTGCTCGGTTCGGCGATTGTCATCATTTCCATGGTTCAATCTTGATTGCCCCCCAATGAATGCCTTCCTTTTGCAATATCTTGCAATTCCGCATCCCATTATACGCTGCTAGATTGGCTGCTGAAAAGTAAAACGGGAGGGTCACCAATGAAACAGATCGACAAAGGGCCGTTGCGCCGGGCCATAGTGATTTTCGGCATCGCCCTGATGGGGCTTTACGCAAATGGCCCGGCGGCGCTGGCCGGTGTCGTCAAAATCGGTGTGCTGGCGCCTTTAAGCGGCGCTACCGCATCGGATGGCGAGGAATTCGTGAACGGTGTGAAATGGGCCGTTGAAGAGGCGAACGCCAGGGGCGGCGTCGCCGGGAACACCTTTGAAGTGGTGGTCGCCGACGTCAAGGATCATTCCGCCGCAAACGTCACCAGCGCCGTCGAACGCCTGCTTGGAACCGATGGCGTGCACATGATTTTGACCGGCTACGCCAGCATGTCGATGTTTGAAGTGCAACTGATGGCGGAAGCCGGTATGCCCTATCTGGCGGCCGGTCCTTCGCCGGGGTTCGCCGCGATTGTCTCTAAAAAACCGGAGGACTATTGGTGTTGCTGGTCGATGACGGCTTCATTTGCGGGTTACGTGACCGATCTTCTGCCGACTATCGAACGTTTCGCCAAGGCCGGGACAATTTCGATCAGGAACAAGAAGGTCGCCATTATTTCGTCCGATAATCCTTTTTCAAAGACCATTTCCGAAGGCATGAAAAAAGTTTTCACGGCGGCCGGCTGGACGATCACGGTGGATGAACTGGTGCCGTTCGGCCCGGTCAGCGACTGGCGTTCAATCCTTGCCAAGGTCCGCAGTGACGAGCCCGACCTGGTGGTCAATACGGATTATATCCCGGGCAATTCCGCGTTGTTTGTTAAGCAATTTCAGGAAAAGCCGACAAATTCTATCATGTTCCTGCAATATGCGCCGGCGCTTCCGGAATTCATCAAGCTGACCGGGGCTAAGGCCAATGGCGTCCTGTATAATCTGATTGGGGGACCGCTGGATTCGCCGAAATGGCCCATCGCGCAGAAAATGCTGAAGGCCTACGAGGCGAAGTTCGGCAAGAAGTCGGGGCCTTACGGCGTCGCGCTTAAGGAAATGACCGATATCTATTTCGCCGCCCTCGCCAAGGTAGGCGATGCGACGGACCACAAGGCGATCGGCATGGAAATCGGGAAGACCAAGGTTCTTTCCGGCGCCGGGCCGATAGAGTTCGGCCAGGCCGATCATCTGGCGTTGCAGGATCTGGATCATGTGCCGGTGAGTTTTTGGCAAATTCAGAACCAAAAGAGGGTTTTGGTCAGTCCGGAGAAATATGCCGCGGGAGATTTCATGAGACCCCCGTGGATGAAATAACGACTCGAATAATCTTATAACAAGCGCCCCGCCTGAATACGGCGGGGCGTTTTTAAGTGAACCTGGACAGCCTACTGAATGAATGACCGCCCATTTTTTTACACCGATGGCCTGAGAAAATCATTTGGCGGCCTTACCGCCGTGAATGATGTCGGTATCGCGGCGCGGGCCGGCGAGATTGTCGGTATCGCCGGCCCCAACGGCAGCGGCAAGAGCACGCTGTTCAACATTATCACCAATATCCCGTTTCGGGCCGACGCCGGGCGGGTCGGTTTCCGGGGCAAAGAGATACAAAGGCTGGCTAACCATCAGATCGCCCGCCTTGGAATCGCCCGCAGCTTTCAACGCGAGAGCGTCTTTCCGGCGCTAAGCGCCGTCGATAATGTATTGGCAAGCGCCGAAAACAACGGCTGGGCCGATACTTTTAGCGGTAATCTCGATCATGCCTATGTGGCCCTTGATCTGGTCGGCTTCCCCGCTACCCTGCATAACTCGCCGGCCGGAACCCTTCCGGTTTTCCTGAAAAAACAGATCATGCTGGCCGGCGCGGTTGCCCTGAAACCGAAACTGTTGCTGTTGGATGAACCCGCTTCCAGCCTGACCAAACCGGAAATTGACCGGATGCGTACACTGATTTTGGGCCTGCGCGATGCGGGCATGACCATTATTTTGATCGAACACGTTTTGCCGTTGCTGACCAGTATTTCCGACCGGCTAATCGTGCTCGATCAGGGATCTTTGATAGCCGAGGGAAAACCCGCCGACGTCATTCGTGATCCGCTGGTTGTCGAAGCTTATCTGGGGGGGGCGGCATGACCGGCGACCGGCCCCTTCTGGAATTGCGGAATCTGAGCGGCGGCTACGATCCCGTTCAGATTTTCAGTAATGTCAGTCTGGCCATGAACAAGGGGACCAGCATCGGCCTGTTCGGTCCCAACGGGCATGGCAAGACAACCTTGCTGATGACCATAAGCGGCATTCTCGATCCCTGGCGCGGAGATATATTGTTCGACGGCGTGCGGCTAAACCAGGAGGGAGACCGCCGGGTCCGCGGCTCGCGCAACTTCAACTACGATGTCCTGCGCAGGCGGCGCATGGACCCGGCCAGGGTGGCGCGGGCCGGGCTCATCCATGTCCCGCAAGGCAACCTGTTGTTTCCGGAAATGACGGTGGCGGAGACATTGGCCATCGCCCGGGTGGCCAACTGCGGTCGCGCGGATACGACCCGGCAGGCGGCGCTTGTCGATACGCTGTTTCCCCGTTTGCGGGAACGCCGGGGTAGCAAAATCAGGTTTTTGTCCGGTGGCGAGCGGCAAATGGTTTCGATTGGCGTCGGTTTAATGGCCGCCCCCAAACTGTTGATGCTTGACGAGCCGACGCTTGGACTTTCACCAAAATTGCGGTTCGAACTAAGCGAGGCTATCGGCCATATCAAAAGCGCCGGGGTGCCCCTGATCGTGATCGATCAGGACGTTGAATTCCTGAAATCATTGATCGATACGCTTTATCTGTTCGATCACGGCACCATTTCCGGCCGCATGGAACGGGACGATATGCCGGGTCATGATGAATTGATGACCTTGTTATTTGGCGAGGTCCCTGCATGACATTGGATACCCTGCTGTTCGTGATTACCGGCGGGATCGTTATCGGCGCCATATACGCCCTGATGGCGACCGGTCTGGCGGTGGTCTGGACGACACTGGGTATTTTCAACTTCGCCCACGGCGCCTTTATCGCGGTCGGCGCCTATTTGGCCTGGCAGGTCAGCAGTTCGGAAGCGACCGGGTTGGGATACCTGGCCGGCGTATTCGCGGCGATAGCCGGCCTGTTCGTCATTGGGGTGGTGTTTCAACTGGTGCTGGTGCGACCGTTCGAACGGCAAGATAATCTGGTGTTGTTGTCGGTTATCACGACGCTGGCCGGGGCGACGATTCTGGAAAACCTGCTACAGGTTATTTGGGGTGTGCGGGCCAAACAGATCGAGCCCGGCGTGGTCGGTGAATTTAGCATGGTCGGCCTTACCATGTCGAAAAACGAGATAGTGCTATTGCTTGTGGCGGTAATCATTCTGGCGCTTCTGGGGACATTCCTGAGCCGCTCGACGCTTGGCCGGTCGATGCGCGCGGTGGCCCAAAATCGCGTCGCGTCGCAATTGATGGGCCTGGACGTGCCAAAGCTTTACGCCCTTTCCTTCGGGCTTTCCGCGGCGCTGGCCGGTCTCGCCGGGGTGTTTATCGGCTCTATCCGTTTCATGAGCCCGACCATGGGGACGGACCCTTTGATGAAGGCGCTTGTGGTGGTGATTTTCGGCGGTGTCGCACGCTTTACCAGCCCGATTTACGCGGCGTTTATTGTCGGCATGGTGGAGGCCTTCTCGGCATATTTTATTGGCCTGTACTGGACCCCGGCGGTCCTGTTCGCGATGATGATCGGGGTTCTGGTAATTAAGCCCGAAGGTCTTTTTGGCAAGTATTCCAAGTCGGTCTGATGCGCTATTCCCCGCCATTCCAGCGCAGTGTCGGCCTTGTTCCCGTATTGGTTTCCCTGATGATATTGGCGTTGTTGCCGCTGCTGTTTACCGACAGCTACCTGCGCCACATGTTGATTTTGACTTTTATTTACGCCATCGTGGCGTCTAACTGGGACCTGAGCCTGGGTTATGGCGGCATGTTCAATTTCGCCCATGTGGCGCTTTTCGCCGTCGGCATTTACGCCTATGGCATCCTCGCCAAAACTCTTGGAGTCTCTCCCTGGCTGGCGATTGTCGCCGCCGGATTTCTGGCTGTCACCGTCGCCGCCCTGCTGGCGCTTCCGGTGCTGCGGCTGGATGGCGTCTATGTTATTTTGATTACCATCGCTTTTTCGCAACTGATCTACCAGATTGTAATCTCGCAATCGGATTATACCGGCGGCACCTCGGGCATGGTGATGCTGCCATCGCTGGCCATCGGTGACTACCGGTTTATCAAGGATGGCAAGATCGGTTATTACTATACCGCCCTCGCGTTGCTTGCGGTATCGACGATATTCCTATACCGCACGGTGCGCGGTCGCCTGGGGCGCGCCATGATTGCGCTGCGCGACAACAAGTATCTGGCGATTTCCCGGGGCATCTCCGAATCGCGGACCCGGCTGCAAACTCTCGTCGCAAGCGCCTTTTTTACCGGAATGGCCGGGGGCCTGTATGCCTCGTATGTGCGGGTCGCCTCGCCCGATGTGTTTGGCGTCAGTTTTCTGGCCCTGCTGCTATCCATGTTGCTGGTCGGGGGGGCCGCTACCCTGTGGGGGCCGATCATCGCCGCTTTTGTCCTGACCGGGTTTTCCGAACTGATCGTTGATTTGGGGCCGTGGCGGAACATCATCATGGCGGGCCTGATTATCCTGATTATGATTTTCTATCCGGGTGGTCTTTGGGCGGCGTTACAGGAACTGCACGAATTTTTCCAAAGCAGGAAAACGGCCTTTCAGGCGCATTGGCGGCGGCGTTATGGCAAGCGTGCGCGCGAGAACCGCCTGCGGGCCAAGGAAACCATTATCGCCACGACGCACTGTGATATAGCGGTTTCCGATACCGGGGGTGATGCCGGAAAACCGGTGCTGTTGTTTCTGCATGGGAATTCTTCCTGCAAGGAGGCCTTCCAGTATCAGTTCGAGGCATTCGGTGAAGGCTATCGCGTCATCGCCTTCGATTTGCCCGGCCACGGCGTATCGGGGAACGCCAATCCGGAAAGGACCTACAACATAATCGCCTACGCCGAGATCGCCGAGGAGATACTGGCCACGCTCGGAATCGAAAGCCTGGTGCTGTTCGGATGGTCGCTGGGGGGCTATGTGGCCCTGGAACTGGCGGCGCGCGGCAACGTGACCATACGCGGTTTGGCAATTTCCGGGACTTCGCCGTTAAATATCCTGCCCGATGATTTCGCGGCGGGGTATAACGCCAGTTCCCACCTTATACTTTCCGGCAAACAGCATTTTTCCCGTACCGAGAGACGGAATTACGCGAATTCGGCTAATTCGCCTTATTCGGCGAAAAGCGCCTTCCTGCACAAAAATATCGGTCGCACCGATGGCCGGGCGCGCGCTTTTTTAATGACCAAGCTGAATGTCATAGACTGGCCACGGCAAATGCGCATGTTGCGGGAAGGGGCGATTCCCTTCGCCATGTTCAATGGCTCCGACGACCCGTTTCTCAATCATGATTATCTTGCCGGATTGCCCTATGGCAATATCTGGCGCGGTGGCCCGGATGATATCAAGGCCGGCGGCCATGCGCCGTTTTTCAACGAGCCCGATCAATTCAACGAAAAATTTACGCATTTCCTGGACTGGATAAATTATCGGCGCCGGCCGGTATAACCCCCCAAAATATCCAGGGTATGGCGGGCGATTACGCTTTCTTCGTCGGTCGGGACGATCCAGGCGGCGGCGGTGCCGTCGGTGCCGGTGATCCGGGCGGCATTGCCGTCGTTGGCCGCGCGATCGAGCGCCAGTCCCAGCCAGCGGGACCGCTCGATGATATTGGCGCGCACGGCGGCGGCGTTTTCGCCGATGCCGCCGGTAAAGACCAGGGCATCGATGCCGCCCAGCGCGGCGGCCAGTGAACCCAATTCGCGGGCGACCCGGTAACAGTAGAATTCGACGGCTTCCGCCGCCGCCGGTTCGGCGCTGCCCAGCAGGACCCGCATATCGGAACTGATACCGGAAACGCCGAGCAGTCCGCAGCGGTTGTAAAGCAGGTCTTCCAGGGCGTCCAGGTCGAGACCTTCCCGGCGCATCAGATGCAGGATCGCGCCGGGATCGAGCGCTCCGGAACGGCTGCCCATGGGCAGACCGTCGAGCGTCGAGAAACCCATGGTGGTGGCGATGCCGATGCCGTCCCTGACCGCGCACATGGAGGCGCCGTTACCCAGGTGGGCGATCACCAGGCGGCCCGGCAGGATGGATCCACTGATCCGGGGCAGGGCGCCGACAACGTATTCATAAGACAGGCCGTGGAAGCCATAGCGGCGCATCCCCCGTTCGGCATAGGCGGCGGGCAGGCCCAGTTGCCTTGCCGCCGCCGGTTTCCCCGAATGAAAGGCGGTATCGAAACAGGCGACTTGCTCGAGACCGGGCAAACGGTCGGCCAGGGCCTCGATGGCGGCCAGATTATGCGGCTGGTGGTGCGGGGCCAGTGGAATCAAATCCTTGAGTTCGGCGATGACTTCCGGGCCGATCCGCACCGGCACGGTGAATTTCGCACCGCCATGAACCACCCGGTGCCCGGCGGCGGCGATACGCACACCCAGGTCATCGCCCTGCAACCAATCCAGCAGAACCGACAGTGCGCCGGCATGATCTTCGGTTTCCGTAAGTACGCCGTTTTCCAGTATCAGCGGTCGGCCTTCGTTATCACTCGCCGAAAATGAAGGAGCGCCGCCAATAGCCGCGATTTGCCCGGCCAGCAGGCGGGTTTCATTTGCGAAGACGGCAAATTTGATGCTCGAAGAACCGGAATTGACAACCAGCACGGCATCCGTCGGCATGGTCGATCAACCGACGGAACGGGCGGCGGCGCACATGTTGTTGAGTTTGGCCAGCGCCAGTTCACGACCCAGGATGCCGAGGCCGCAATCGGGCGCCGCGATCAACCGGTCGGAGTCGATATGGTTCAGGGCCGCGGTCAGCCGCCCGGCGATTTCCTCGATCGTTTCGACCTGGCTTTTAGCGATCGCGACGACCCCGAAAATAACCGTGGTACCGGCGAATTTTTCCAGCAACGACAGGTCGTTGTGGCGGTGTGCGTCCTCTATGGAAATAGCCTGTATGCTGGAACGGTCAATGGCGTCGGCCAGTTGGTCGTATGATTCCTTCGGCGCCTTGGCGTAGTCCGGATTGTCTATGGCGTCCGGATAGCCACAACACATATGCACCGTTCGAACCACCGACGGCGGGCAGTTATGAAACACCCGTTCCAGGTTGTCGAAGCCGAAATCCAGCGCCACCCCGGCCTTGCGTGCGAACAGCGGTTCATCGACCTGTATATGGCGGCAGCCGGCCTCGGCCAGGGCCAGGACTTCGCTGTTCAGGGCCAAGGCCAGTTCGGCGCCGCGCGTTTTCTCGTCACCGTAATATTCATCGGCCAGGGTATCGCCGATGGTCATCGGCCCCGGCAAGGTAACCTTGAGCGGCCTGTCGGTGCAGCGCTGCGCCACCTTCCAGTCATGGGGCAGGAAATGGTCCCGCGCCGACAGCGGGCCGGTGATGGTCGGCAGCGTTGCCCGGTAGGCGCCCTCGCGCAGGACTTTTTCGGTTAACCGGGCAAAATCGATGCCGGCGATATGGCGGCAGTGATAGTGGATGTAGTTTTCCCGCCGGACTTCGCCATCGGTGGGGATATCGATGCCGGCGGCGGCCTGATCGGCCAGCACGTCGGCGGCGGCGCGGGCGAAGATGGCTTCGGCCTGATCGCCCATGCGGGCCAGTTCGTCCTCGTAGCGCCGGGTCGGCGAAGCCGTATCGGGGCCGTCATCGGCCTTGAACCAGTCTATGACGGGAACGTAATCGGGTTTCGGATAGGCGCCGATGGTGGTCGTTAACAGGGGCATGGGTTATTCCTTCGGTCCGGCCTTGTCCAGATT
>CAZZKE010000046.1:17218-22751 GCA_964655005.1 uncultured Thalassospiraceae bacterium
GGTCCGGCCTTGTCCAGATTGGTCGGTGCGAAAACACTGCCAAACGATCCCTTGCCGGGGCTTTGCAGGACCGAACCGGATGGCTGCGGGGCGATACTTTGGCCGGCCCCGAAGATGTCCGGCCCCTGCATCGCCTTTTCCCGTTCACGCTGGATTTGCCGTTGGCGGATCAGTTCTATTTGCCGTTGCTGAAGGGCGCGTTTCTGATCGCGGACCTGAACCTTGCAGGCCTCCGGGCTATAGACGTTGGCGAACCAGATAGTCGAAAAACCGCCGACCGCCATGATCAGCAGGATGATGGCGGCGGGATTGCCACGCAGGAATTTCGGCAATTGAAATCCGCCGCCAACGGCGCCAACGGGGGCGCCGTTGGCCAGCGCCAGTTGCTTGCGCCGTTGATAGACTTCGTGGCCAAGGGCGCCGACCACGGTCAGTACGACGATGATGAAGGCCAGCGTCGAAATTGACGGGTTGATGCCATACCGCACCTTCTGCGCCAGTTCGATGGTCAGCGTCGGATATTTGCCGAAAGTGAAGGTGGTGGTGTTGTAGTTTTCAAACGATGCCAGAAACGCCAGCACGGCGGCCGAGCCGATGGCCGGTTTCAGGAACGGCAGAAGAATCTTGCGGAATGCCTGGACGTTGGTTGCGCCCAGGTCCAGCGCCGCTTCCGTCAGGCCGGTGTCGAACCGTTGCAGGCGGGCCACGAACACCAACATGCAATAGGAGGCGATAAAGGTCGATTGGCCCAGGATGGTCAGGAAAATACCGTTATGCAGGAAACTTTCGCCGCCGAAACCGAGCATGACGTTGATCCGGTCCCAGAACACCAGCGTCGAAATGCCCAGCACGACGCCGGGGATCAGGATCGGCGCGATCACCAGAGTGTAATAGGTGGCGCGAAGCTTCGGCCATATCTGGGTCAGCACCAGCGAGCCGGCCAACCCCATGACGACGGAAAGAACGACCGTGCCGAGCCCGATAATCAGGCTGTTCTTGATGCCGTTAACAATACGCTTGTCGTTATACAGCACGTCGAACCATTCGAAGGTCAGGCATTCCCAGGGCATGGCGCGGGGAAAGCCCGGTGAATTGAAGCCGGTGATGCCCATGATGATCAGCGGCCCCAGCAGGTAGCCGAAAAATACCACCAGATAAAGCCCCAGGAACAGTTTCATCAGGAGGTTTTCGGACTTCACTTGCCGATATCCCCCATCTTGACCTTGAACACCCGCATCGCCGACAGCACGATGGCGATACAGACCAGCAGCAGAACAATGGCGTAGGCCGCCCCGCGCGGCCAGTTGCCGCCCTGGTTAAACCACTGATAAATAATTTGGGTAAACCACAGGGAAGATGGCCCGCCGAGAATTTGCGGCGCCGCCAAAGCCCCCGCCGTCAACATGAAGACCATGGTGCAGCCCGACGAAATACCGGGCTTGGCATAGGGGATGACGACGCGCCAGTGAATCCGCATCCACGACGCGCCCATGTCGCGGGCGGCCTCGATCTGGTTGCGGTCCAGGCTTTCGATGACATTGTATATGGGGAAAATCATCAGCAGGATGTAGGCGTAGCCAAGACCGGAATAGAGGGCGATGTTCGCGCGGATAAAATCAATCGGGTTGGAAATCATCCCCATTGACATCAGCAGTTCGTTAATCACGCCGCTGTCGCCAAAAATAATCCGGAAGGCGAAGGCGCGCAGGATTTCGTTGATCCAGTACGGAATAATCAGCAGCAGCACCAGGACCCGGACGAAGCCGCCGCCTTTCGTTTGCCCCAGGTAGTAGGCCAGCGGGTAGCACAACACCAGATCCAGCAGGGTGACGAACAGGGCGGCCAGCAGGGTGCGTACGAAGACGCCCAGATCGACCGCGTTGTAAGACGAATTGGCCCCCGGCGCACCCAGCACCAGGAACTTGTAGTGTTCCAGCGTATAGGTGTCCTTGGGGCCGCCCATTTCCGGCGGCGGCAGGTGATGACGGAAGGAAAAGTCCAGCATGGAAAGTTGCGGCAGGACAATCAGGATTAATATCCAGAAGCCGACGGCGAGCAGCAGGTACAACCCCAGCGCCAGGCCATTGCGCTCAAAAAATTCACCCATGAAGCCGGTGCGTTTCATCGCTATTCGCTCGCCAGTTCGCCGTCGGGCAGGACAATCGCCTGTTTCGGATCGTATTGCAGGGTCAAATCCTTGCCCATTGACGATTCCCGGACGGTGCCCTTGTTGACCAGCGACATTTTGATTTGCTTGTTGTTGTCGCCTTCCAGGAAAACATTGTAGGTCTGGCCTTCGAATTCCTCGTTAGTGACCATGGCCCGGAACCGGCTGCCGGTTGCGGCCCCGGCGGCGGCGATGTTCAGGGCCTCCGGCCGGACAAAGATCATCGCCTCGTCGCCCACTTTCAGGCTGTCCCTGGCGGCGGAAGCGACGCGCGCGCTTAAATCGCCGGTGCGGTTGGTGGCGACCATGGCGATACCGTTCTCTATGGCCTTGACTTTACCCCGGAAAACATTGTTTTCGCCAACGAAGGAAGCGACGAACGCGGTCGCCGGATCGTCATATATGGCCTGACTGTCGGCGATTTGATCGATGATGCCGTGGCGCATGACCGCGACATTGTCGGACATGGTCAGGGCTTCGCCCTGATCGTGAGTTATGTATATAAAGGTAATGCCGACGCGTTGCTGAATCTGGCGCAATTCGGTGCGCATGTGCTGGCGTAATTTCAAGTCAAGCGCCGATAGGGGCTCATCAAGCAGCAGTACATCCGGTTCGGCGCACAGTGCGCGGGCGATGGCGACCCGCTGTTTCTGGCCACCGGATAATTCCGAAGGCAGCTTGTCGCCCTGTCCGGTCAGCGCGATCATTTCCAGTAATTCGTCGGCGCGTTTGCGCCGGCCGGCCGCGCCAATTCCCTGTACTTCAAGGGAGAAAGCGATGTTTTCCCATACCTTCATCAGCGGGAACAGGGCCAGGTTCTGGAAAATCAGCGCCGTCGGCCGCTTGTTCGGGCCGATCCCGGCCATGTCCCTGCCGCCGATCAGGACCTTGCCTTCGCTGGGATTCAAAAAACCGGAAACGGCCCTTAGTATTGTCGTCTTGCCGCAGCCCGAAGGACCCAGAAATGAAAAAAAACTACCCCCCTCGATGCTGGCGTTGGCTTCGCGCACCGCGACGAAATCTCCGAACCTGATCCATACGTCCTGAAGCTGGACAGCCACGCCTTCGCTCATGTTACCCCCCCTAACGTAAACGACTTCCCCGGGCGCCAGATGGCGTCCGGGGAAGGGTTCAGAGTCTTTAAGCGCTCTTGAACTTGTTTTCGTATTCGGTGCGAACGGCGCCGTACCACGGAGCCTGTGGCGGCCACGGGTTGAGGTTGGCCAGCGAATCGCCCGGATAGGCATCGGCGAAGTTCTTCTTGTAAGTGGCGCCGGCGAACTTGTCGGCGCCCAGAACCGGCGAGTTATAGCCGTGTGAGTCGATCGCCTTGCCGGCGTTTTTGGGATCGTAGGCAAATTTGATGAATTCGTATATTTCATCAATGTTCTTGGCCCCAATCGGCATCGCCATGCCATCGACCCAGGCCATGGCCCCTTCTTTCGGGGCCTGGTACATGACCGGTTCCCCGGCGCTTTTAAGGGCCAGCGGCGGGCCGTCCCAGGTTTGGCCGACGATGACGCCTTCGTTCAGCAACGCGTTTTTCTGGGTGTCGGCATCGTTCCACAAAATCTTGATGTTCTTCTTGCGCGCGATGCACCACGACGTAACCTTGTCCCAGATCGGCCGCATGTCGCCTTCGGACTTGTAGGCTTTCCACATGTCGCCGGGATTCAACTCGCCGATGGTTTCCATGTACAGCCCGGCGCACAGCATCATCGAATGCGGACGGCCCATGGTCTTGCCGGCGTTTTCATCCGCCCACACGTCGCCATAGCTGGGGGCGTCGCCCGTTGGAGTCCATTTATCGGTACGCCAGGCAATGCCTTCGGTGCCCCATATGTGCGGCAGCCAGTGCGAACCCTTGCCCTTGAAATTCCAGTCGACCTTACCGATCTTGCTCATCGCCGGGTTGACTTTGTCCAGCGGTACGCGGCTCATGTCGAACGGCTGCAACAGCTCCAGCGGTCCCCATTCCAGGCCCTGGTTGTTGGTCGGGGAAACGATATCGAAACCCTGGCCCTTGTTGGCCTTCATCTTGTTGATGATTTCTTCGTTCGAGCCGATACCGGTATAGTTGATTTTAATGCCCGTGCTCTTGGCGAAATCGGCGATGAACTGATCCGGCAAATAGTCCGACCACATCAGGATATTGATTTCGCCGGCGGCCATGGCGTTCTTGATAAATACCGGTGCCGCTAGCGCCCCGGCGCCGATCACGGCGGCGCCCTTGACCACGGAACGGCGGCTGACGGCGTTGGCGACGGGAAGGGTCGCTTCCGTCACCGGTTGTGTTCTGGTCTTTTTAGTCATTTTTCAGATATCTCCCTAGGGTGTTGATTATAATTTTCTGTCGCCTCGGATAGTCTGGTCCAATTGACCGGCGCTCGTCAACTAATGCCCTGCTACGGGTAGTCCGCAATTATGACGGTACCGTGACGGATAAGTGACAGAGGCATGAATACTTTACCACGAAGGCGATTTCCCCGCTCCTGCTCCTGTTTAACACATAACGCTTGCAAACGGGGCAGGTCTAGGCAAGGGCCAGTTTTGCCGGAACAACTGGGCCAGATTATGATTTGGTAGCAAGGATTATCGGTTTGCGACCGATGGCGGTGCGCGCCGGGCGCCGCTGTTTGGCGTAAATTGTCGGAAAATAGTGTAAATTTAGGCCGATGCCTTGCGTTTCCTGCGCCAGCCGATCAGGCCCATGACCGCCAGCCCGGTGCCGTACAGCGGCAGCGCGGCGGGCAGGGGGACGACGGAAAGCGCCGAGCCGCTAAAGCCGGCGACGGAAAATTCGTCGCCGCCCAGTCCGGTCGATCTGAAGCGGATGCTGTTGACCACGATCCCCTCGCCGGGTGTTCCGAAAGCGCCGTAATAGCCGCCGTTGTTATCCTGGGTGGTCAAATTATTGCCGCTTTGGAAGGCATATTCACTGCCCAGACCGACGCCATCGAGGTACAACTGGACCAGGGCGGTCTCGGAATCGCCGTTCGAGGGCCCGTCGTTCCGGTTATCAAACAGGTCGGTCAGGAACACGCCCAGCAGCAACACCCGGTCGGTAAACTCGACGGTCATGAATTCGGTGCGATCAATTTCATCGTTTTCGCCGCCGCGAACGCCGTAACCGTCGCCGTCGTTGGGGTTCCACCACAGTGATCCGGGATTGTTGAGACCATCCCAGGCGGTAACGGTGGCGTCTACCGTGCTGCCATACACCGAACGCGTAATCGTATGATTGCCGCTGCCGCTTCCCCAGACGGTTCCATCACGAAAATCGACATCTATGAAGTTCGGATCCGATATGCCGATAACGCCGACGTGCATGTTGGCGTCCTGACTGGTCACGAACGCGGCCCCGGC
>CAZZKE010000047.1:0-22677 GCA_964655005.1 uncultured Thalassospiraceae bacterium
CCCGCAGAATAAGTTGCCGCGCTTAAGGTTGTTGTCAGCTAGGTAATTTACATATGACGAATGATCTGCGACTAGGCGGGTCCGTATTTACACAGAGCGGGGTGGGCCGTCGAATGATAAACACGGTATTTTTCAAGGTGGGTCTTGCGCTGGGCATCGTGCTGGGTGGTGTGCTAATGGTGGCATCGCCGCTGTTGCTGTAGCCATAAATCAGATACCCGTGGGACCATCCACACAGCGTGTACAGAGATCACCGAGAGACTTAATCAAGTCCGGCCTTTGCGCCCGCCGTGCAGCACCAGCGCCACCGCGATCATGGCCACCGCCATGCCCGTGATATCGCCCAGGTCCAGAGTTTCATCGAACAGCAGCCAGGCTTCCACCGCCACCACCGGCGGCGCCAGATAAAACAGGCTGGCGACTCTCGATGCGGCGTCCCGGCGGATCAGCACGTAAAGCAGGGTCATTGCCCCCAGCGACAACACCACCACCAGCCAGCCGAGCGCGAAGATGAACTCGCCCGTCCACTCAATACGACCGTCTTCGAAAATCAGCGACAACGCCGCCATCGGCAGCGCCGCAGCGGCGAACTGAATGGCCGAACCGCTGCGCAGGTCCATGCCGTGGGCGTGCCGTTTCTGATAGAGCGTGCCCAGGGTAATGCCGAGCAGCGAAATAATACAAGCCACGACCCCGGCGCCCGAACCGCCACCCGGGCCTAAATCGTCACCGACCACCAGGGCGACGCCGACGACCCCGGCAAGCAGGCCAAGCCACTGCCGGGCGCTGACTTTTTCTCCCAGATACGGCCCCGCAAAAACCGCCGTCAGCACCGGCTGAACGCCGACGATCAGGGCCGCCACCGCCGCCGCCACGCCGTGCGAGATGGCCCAGAACACGCCCCCCAGATAACCGCCCTGAATGAGCATGCCGATAATCGCCATATGGCCGGCCTCGGCCAATGTTTTCGGCCATGGCGCCCGCCACAACAGGGCAATCACCGACAGCACGCCCGTCAGTATAATGAAGCGAAGGGCAAGGAACGTGAATGGCTCGGCATAGGGCAGCCCCAAACGGGCGCCGATGAAGCCGGTGCTCCACAGCAGCACGAAAATCCCCGGCGCCGCTACCGTCCAGGCCCGCGTCACATTTACCATCAACGTTCAGTCCTTGACCATCAGCTGGCGCGGGCATTCCGACAGGCATTCCGCCCCGGCGGCGGTAATGACCACGCTTTCGGTGATTTCCAGCCCCCATTTGTCCATCCACAGGCCAGGCATGAAATGCAGGGTCATGTTTTCCCTTAGTTCGGTGCGGTCGCCGGACCGCAGACTCAGGGTCCGCTCGCCCCAATCCGGCGGATAGCTGAGCCCGATGGAATAACCGGTGCGGTTGTCCTTAACGATGCCGTGTTTTTTCAGCACCGCAAAAAAAGCCCCGGCGATATCTTCACAAAGCTTGCCCGGTCGAGCCTGTTCGAGCCCGGCTTCCAGTCCTTCCAGCACCGCCTTTTCGGCATCGAGGAACGGCTGCGGCGGTTTACCCAGATAAACCGTGCGCGACAACGGACAGTGATAGCGTCGATAGACCCCGGCGATCTCGAAAAAAGTGCCTTCGCCGGACTTCATGGGCAGGTCGTTCCATGTCAGATGCGAGGCCGAGGCGTCTTCACCGGACGGCAACAGCGGCGCGATGGCGGGGTAATCGCCGCCGTAGCCATCGACCCCGGTGATCCCGGTATGGTAAATTTCAGCCGCCAGTTCATTTTTTTTCAGGCCCGGCTCGATAATATCGAAGATCCGCGCGTGCATGGCCTCGACAATCCGCCCGGCGGTACGCATGTATTTTATTTCCGTCGCCGACTTGATAACCCGGCGCCAGTTTACCATGCCGGTAGCGTCTTTAAACACGGCGTTGGGCAAGTGCCTGACAAGCGAGGCATAGGCCGCCGCGCTAAAATAGTAATTATCCATCTCGACCCCGATAGCGCCCTTGTCCCAGCCGCGCCCGGATATGTAGTCGGACAGGAAATCCATGGGATGGCGTTCGGTGGACTGCACGTAGTGGTCGGGATAGGAAACGATGTCATCATGGTTCAGGCGGGTGGTGCGCTTGGCCCCGTTGGCATCGATACCGCGACCGTACCATACGGGCCCGGCTTCCAGCGGCAGCAATACGCACTGGTGAACGTAAAAGGACCAGCCGTCGTATCCGGTCAGCCAGGCCATGTTGGACGGGTCGGTGACTATCAGCAGATCGATTCCCCGTTCCGCCATGACCCGTCTGGTGCCGTCAATTCGTCGGCGATATTCGGCGGCATCGAAATAAAGCACTGCTTCGGACATGGATTTTCCCCGCGAGAAATGATGCTAGAGTCGGTATAACACACGCCACGGAGATTCAAATGCGATCATGTATCACCTGCCCCGGCAACAACGAATGCGCGGCGACCAACCTGCACCCCATCCTGGCCCAGGTCCTGACGCTGTATGGCGACGGCGTAACCGACAAGTTCGACATCCTGTTTGCACTCGACCCGGAAAGCGAGGAATTGCTGGAACGCTTCAATACCAAGATTTCGCCCGACTGCTGGTCAAAGGCGGCCCTGCTGGTGATCGCCGACAAAATAACCACATTGTCAGTAGGGCTGGACTCCGAGCCCCCCGTGGACGATAATTTCGCCGAACGGGTCCGCGCCGACCTGGCGCTGGCCGTGGATTCTTTCGAACGGTTTCCCTGGGCGGTGTCGGAACTGGTTGAACAGGCCCCGGCGCTGTATCAGGCGATTGTCGAGCGGGTCGCCGGGGATACGTTTTCGAGCCGCATGTCGAAACGCAGTTTTGTAAAACTGTGCAAGGAAGTAGCCTATCGATAAGGAGAAATGACCAATGCGTGAAATGATCGGCGTATCGAAAGCGGCCAGGATGATCGGCGTGTCGCGCACCGACCTGAGCAAACGGCTGGCCAGCGCCGGTGTCGATACCTTCGAAGGCAAGGTCGACCTGGAAAAGGTCAAATGCCTGGCGCCGTCGCTGAACCTGACCGACCCGGATATGGATCGCCTGGATCTGATTCGGGAAAACCCCATGGAACGGGTCCACAGCAGCGACGCCACATCTTCGAAACAGGACCTGCTTGATGAAGTCCACAGGCTGTCGACCGAATTGATGGTCGAAGCCGGCATCAGCCAGCAATACCGGCAATTGATCGAAGATGTCGCCGGAAAACTGGGTGAAATGCAGGTTTCCGAAGCCGGCGAACGCCGCGATATCGCCTTCGAACTGTGCCAGTGGCTACGCAACAAGGCGGCGGAAGATTAATACCAAGGGGCACCGATAATGATTCATAGGGACCGTCTATGCGTCTTTATTCAATGCTCCCCGGTATTGCGACAAGACCAGTCGTTCCGGTCGTTATCCCGATTTACGCACCAGAAACCGGAATTGCGACCCGGCCTCGACGGTATCCAGCAGTTCGTGCCCCTTGCGCTTGCACCACGATGATATGTCATTGCGGGTTCCCGGGTCCGTGGCGATAATTTCAAGAATACCGCCCGAACGCATCTTCCTGATGGCCTGATTGGTGTCTACCATCGGCATCGGACAGCACTTTCCACTGGTATCGAGTACTTGATCGGGTTTCCATTTTGTCATTTTGCCAATCCCGTCTAAAAATACTGGTAGTGATCGGCTTTTGAGGCCTTTTCATTCAGGAACCACGAGGCGCCGATTATACCTTCGGCTTCCGGGATAAGATTATCTTCCGTAACGCCAAAAATGCTGGCGGCCAGGCTGCAAGCATAGAAGTTAACCGAACCGGTCGCCTTCAGGGCTTTAAGGATATCCATAATTTCCGGCGGCAAACCCGCCTTTGCGACTTGTTCGCGCACCATGGGTTCATCCTTGGCATGTTCGCCCTGAATATGCATCTCGGCCGCGCCTTCTTCCGTCAGGGCGCGGACCGCCCAGTTTACAAACAAGATATCAACGCTGGTTCCTTCCGCCGCCTGAAGGTAGGCGAACGCCAGCGGGGTGAGAATTTTATCGTAACTGTCGTCACGAATAACAATGGCCATACTTTCCATAACTGTCTCCCTAGAATGAATGTTCGTTCTAATGTGGTCCTAAAAAAATTTCTGCCCTAAGCGGCAACCGAACGCCATGCACAGGGCCACATGGTATGCAGGCTTTCGGTAATGGGTTTGTCAATCAGTCCATCCAGGCGAAGGTGAATAATCCGGATCGCGGCGCCATAGATCAGGGCCGCACATACCATTGGGTCCATGACGATGATTTCTCCCGACTGCATACCTTCCCGGGCGAAGTTCCGCATGCGCTCGAAAGGAAGGGATGAACACATGGGTTTCTCGTCCGGCAGAAATTCGCGATGCCTGGCATACAGTATGAACAACATCAGATTCGGTTGCGTTTCCGTCATTTCAAACAGCATTTCAATCACCGCGCGGCAGCGGTCGTGGGCGCCCTGGTGATTTATTTCGATATCGTCGAGTTTTCCCTGCAAATTCTCGACAATCGAATAAAACATGGCCCGCGCGATATCTTCCTTGTCCTTGAAATGATGGTAGATCGAGCCAATGCTGACGCCCGAATCATGGCTGATATCGTGCACCGAGGTATTGAAATACCCTTTGTCCGTAAACAAGGTCAGTGCCGATTGCAGTACCCGTTGGTCGGTCGGTTTTTTGACGGCGTTGGTCTTCATTCCGCAACAATAGAATGAACATTCGTTCTAATCAAGCAGAGCCTTCTGTTCCAGCGGACTTTCAGCTTCATGAATGATGGCAAATTCCGTTGCCGGCCTGTTCAAGGGCCGTAAAACCGGGAATCACCGGCGGGACCGTCGCCGGCGGGCCTTTAATTGTTTATATCATTTTGTATTGTTCCGCATGGCCTGGCGGAGTATCCTCTTCGCAGGTGCGAAATCGCATGTGCGAAACAATTCGTGCCAAGGAGTATGAATGCTCTATCACGGCTACGAAATCGCCCACGCCGCCATGGCGCCTTTAAAAAAATTGAGTCAGGCCGGGCGGATGGTCTATTCCAGCCCTTACAATCCACTCGCCTATACGCCGTTCGGCAAATCCATGGCGGCGGGGTGTGAGCTCTTCGAGCGCATCACCAGGCGGTACGACAAGCCGGACTGGGATATCGCCGATACCGAAATCAACGGCAAGACGATACCCATCGGTATCGAGTGCCGGCTATCCACGCAATTTTGCGACCTGATCCATTTCCATAAGGAAAAGGCCGCCGGCAAACAGCCGAAAGTATTGATGATCGCGCCGCTGTCGGGACACTACGCGACACTTCTGCGCGGCACCGTACAATCCATGCTGCCGGGCCACGACGTTTACATGACCGACTGGCGGGACGCCCGCGAAGTGCCGCTGGCCAGTGGCGGTTTCGGCCTGGACGACCACATTGACGTGGTCGCCGATTTCATTCGTTTTCTCGGCCCCGATGTCCATGTCGTCGCGGTATGCCAGCCGACAAACTCGTTGCTGGCGGCGGTATCGTTAATGGCGGCGGTCGGCGACCCGGACCAACCGCGTTCGATGGTGCTTATGGGCGGCCCCATCGACACCCGCATCAATCCAACCGAAGTCAACCGTCACGCCGAAAGCAAACCGCTGGCGTGGTTCGAACACGCGGTCATTTCGCGGGTGCCGTTTCCGTTGCCGGGGGCCATGCGGCGGGTTTATCCGGGATTTGTCCAGCTATCGGGTTTCATGACCATGAATCTGGACCGGCACATCGAATCCCACATGGGATTGTATAATCATCTGATCGATGGCGATGGCGATTCGGCGGACCAGCACCGGGATTTCTATGACGAATACCTGGCGGTTATGGACCTGCCGGCGGAATTTTATTTACAAACTATCGAAACCATTTTCAAGGAACACGCCCTGCCCCGCGGCCTGATGCGCCACCGCGGGACCCCGGTCGAACCGGCAAAAATCAAAAAAACCGCGCTGATGACCGTGGAAGGCGAAAAAGACGATATCTGCGGCGTCGGCCAGACCAGCGCCGCCCATGGCCTGTGTTCCGGCCTGAGCGATGAACGCAAGGTCAAGTACGTGCAAAAGGGCGTCGGCCATTACGGCGTCTTCAACGGTCGCCGCTGGCGGACCGAAATTCAGCCCCGCATCGCCGCCTTCATCGCCGACAATTCCTGAAATGCTCTACTCTTCCAAATCGGTCTCTTTGCCGGTTTCGGGGTCGAACAGACGGTGCACATGAACGATGACATATTTGACATCGGCCTCATCGACGCGTTTCTGCGAGGCTCCCCGCCAGGCCTCCAGCGCCAGTTTGTAACTGGGGAAGATGCCGACGATATCGAGATTATCGCAACTGGCGAAATCCAGGGTTTGCGGGTCCGTTACATGCCCCCCGAAAACAAGATGCAACAACGGTTTTTCGGTCATATGGCGGCCTTTCCATAAAAATATTCAAGGCGCTCGCGCACCGGGGCGCTGCGACACCAGAACCAGAATAAGTCACCTTCTGCTGTGCAGCAACCGGGATTGCTGCCGCCTCCAGTCGCGGTCCTTGATATCGGCGCGTTTGTCGGCCTTCTGCTTGCCCCGCGCCAGGGCCAGATCGACTTTGGCGATACCCCGGTCATTGAAATAAATGCTTAAAGGGACCAGCGACATGCCCTTGCGATTAACGGCATTGACCAGTTTCGATATCTCCCGCCTGTGCAGCAACAGCTTGCGCGGTCGTTTTGGGTCGTGGCTGAAGTGGCCGGCCGAATCGTATTCGGGAACATAGGCGTTCAGCAGAAACAGCTCGCCTTCCCGTTCATTGGCGAACGCCTCGGTAATGGTCGCCCGTCCGGCCCGTAACGATTTAACCTCTGTCCCGGACAACTGAATGCCGGCCTCGAAGTTTTCCTCAATAGCGAAATCATGCCGCGCCTTGCGATTCTGGGCGGCGATATTCGACGGCTTTTTTTTCTTTTTCCTGCTGGCCATCCGGGACCGTACCCGTTCAGTTCAGAAGGCCGGTGGAAACCAGGGCGTCCTTGACCATGGTTTTCGAGCTATCGGCGATTTCACAAAGCGGCAGGCGTGTCTCCGCCCGGCTTTTGCCAAGCAGGTGCGCGGCATACTTGACCGGGCCCGGACTGGCTTCGCAGAACATGGCGCCATGCAATGGCATCAGGCGGTCCTGCAATTCCATCACCGTGCTTATATCGCCGTCGGCCCAGGCGTCGTGCAACCGGGCGCACAGTCGCGGCGCAACGTTTGCCGTTACCGAAATACAGCCATCACCGCCACCGGCCAGGAACGGCACGACCGTCGCGTCTTCGCCCGAAAGCTGGGTGAAATCGGCGCCAATGGCCAACCGCGTCAGCATCGGCCTGGCGAGATCGCTGGTCGCGTCCTTGACGCCGACGATACCCGGCAATCGGGCCAGCCTGGCCATGGTTTCAATCGACATATCGACGACGCTGCGACCGGGAATGTTATAGATGTATATGGGAATATCGGCGGCCTCGCTCGCCGCCTTGAAATGCCGATACTGACCTTCCGGGGTCGGCTTGTTGTAATAGGGCATAACCACCAGGGCGGCGTCGGCGCCGGCTTTGTGGGCATGTTTGACCAGGGAAATGGTTTCCGCCGTGGAATTGGAGCCGGCCCCGGCCATCACCGGCACCCGGCCCGCCGCCTGTTCGATGCACAGCTCGGTAACATGCATGTGTTCTTCGTGGCTAAGCGTCGGCGATTCACCGGTGGTGCCGCACGGTATAAGGCCGTCGGTCCCTTCGTTTATTTGCCATTCGACGAACGATTTGAAGCCGGCCTCGTCAACCTTGCCATCGACGAACGGGGTTATCAGGGCGACGCACGATCCCTTGAACATGGCTTCCTCCTAGCAGGTATTCGATTCAAGGCGCGAACCATACTCTTACCGCATTGGCCGGGCAAGCATGGCATTTCATCGCGACCCGGCTTGATATACAGGCCTCGGCCATCGTAGAGTCCCGTAGGGAGACCTTAAATGCGCCAGATACTCTGCGTTATAACAGCCGTTTTTGCCATTGTCCTGACCGCTGTAAACGTGGTTTCGGCCGATGTTCTGTCCGCCGGCGACTCCCGGGTCGCCAAGGCTGCCTTCAAGGCGGCGGATCAGGAGCGTTGGAAAAAGGCCGCCCGGTTATCCGCGAAAGCGGAAAATCCACTGCTTCTGAAGACCTTCAAGTGGTTTGATTATTCCCGCCCGGGCGGGTCCGGTTCGTTTGCTGAAATAGCCGCCTTCATTACCGCAAACCCGGACTGGCCCTACCAGAACCTGTTGGCCCGCCGCGCCGAAGAGGCGATGACGGTCTCTCTCGACCCGCTAATCATCCTCGACTGGTTCAAGGACCGGCACCCGCTTTCGACCGCCGGTCGGACGCAATACATCCGCGCCCTGCTGGCGCGCGGCAAAAAGGATCAGGCGCGGGTCGAAATTCGTGACACATGGATCAACGGCAACTTCGCCAAACGGCCGGAAAAACTGTTTTACAAGCGATACCGGCGATACCTGGAGGCCGGAGACAATCTCAAACGGCTCGACCGGCTGCTTTGGGAAGGCCGGAACTGGCCGTCGCGGCGGATGATATGGAAGATCAAATCCAATGATCGCGCCTTGGCCGAGGCCCGCCTGATGCTGCGCCAGCGGCTCGGCAACGTCGACAAGGCGATCGCCCGGGTAGCGCCGGAACTTAGAAACGATCCGGGACTGGTATATGAACGTTTGCAGTGGCGCCGCCGCAAGGGGAAATTTGAATCGGCGGTAGAACTGCTGAGCCCGGCGCCGGACAATCTTGTCAGGCCGGAATTATGGTGGAAGGAACGCTCCTATCTGGCCCGTAAGGCCTTGCAGAAGGGCCATATAACCGATGCCTACAGAATTGTCGCCGACCATCGCCTGAAGCAGGGGCCGGGCTTCGCCGAGGCGGAATGGATGGCCGGGTGGATATCGCTGCGCTTCCTGGAAGAGCCGGAAACCGCCATGAAGCATTTCCTGACCATGTATCGGGGCGTCAAATACCCAATCAGCCGGGCCCGCGGCGCCTATTGGGCGGCCCGGTCGGCGGAGGCCCTGGGCGACCAGGAAACGGCCGATACCTGGTACCGCGTCGCCGCCAAATTGCCGACCACCTATTACGGCCAGCTGGCCGCTTCCAGGCTCGGCCCCGGCCATGGCTTGCGCCTGCCCGAGAATATATCGCCGCCGCCGGGTGAAGCCGAGGCCTTCGCCCGTCATGAACTTAACCGGGTTATGAAAATGCTGGCGCAAATAGGCGAAACCGACCGTCTTAAGCCTTTTGCCATGGCCCTCGCCAAATCCGGCGTGGCGCCTTCGTGGCGAAAAATGACGGCGGAACTGGCCCAGACGCTGGATCGACCGGACCTGGCCATCGCCATCGCCAAAAAATCGAGCCGCGACGGCGAAGAGCTTATTGATATGGGCTATCCGATCCTGACCCCACCGCCCATGCGGGCCAGGGCGCTGGACTACAAGCTGGAAAAACCGCTGGTGCTGGCCATGATCCGGCAGGAAAGCGCATTCCGCACGAAAGCGAGAAGCGGTGCGAACGCCCGCGGCCTGATGCAATTGATGCCGGCGACGGCGAAACGCATCGCCCGGCAGCTGCGGATTCCATATTCGAAAAAGCGGCTGACCGGCGATGCGCAGTACAACATGCTGCTTGGCCAGGCCTATGTCGCCGGATTGATCGATGAATTCGAAGGTTCCTACGTGCTGTCGCTGGCCGCTTATAACGCCGGACCGGCACGGGCCAGAAAATGGCTACGCCTGAATGGCCGGCCCGGTGACCAGGGCGTCGACAACGTTGACTGGATTGAAATGATCCCGATAAGCGAAACCCGTAACTACGTGCAGCGGGTCCTGGAAAACCTTCAGGTTTACCGGCTACGGATATCCGGCACCGAAGTGGCCGAAACTCTTGAAGGCGATCTCTCAAGATAATCTCATAACTAGCTATAATAATTGGATAAAATAATGGATAATATTGACGCATGCGTTTTTGACGCCTATGGAACACTGTTCGATGTTACCGCCGCTGCCGGCAGATGCACCGACACCCTTGGCGACCGGGCCGCCCCCTTGTCCACCCTGTGGCGCAGCAAGCAACTGGAATACACCTGGTTACGATCCTTGATGGATGAATATGTCGATTTCTGGCAAGTAACCAGCGATGGACTGGATTACGCGCTGGAAACCATGGGACTGGACGGCGATGGCGAGCTTCGTCAGCGGCTGCTGAACATATATATGGAACTGGATGCTTATGACGAGGTCAAGGATGTCCTGACGCGCCTGAAAAATGGC
This sequence comes from uncultured Thalassospiraceae bacterium, assembly GCA_964655005.1. Taxonomy (GTDB): domain Bacteria; phylum Pseudomonadota; class Alphaproteobacteria; order Rhodospirillales; family JABHCV01; genus CAZZKE01. Next base: position 10,374 of record CAZZKE010000047.1, read on the forward strand.
AATATGAAATGCGCGATCCTGTCCAACGGGACACCGAAGATGCTGCAATCGGCGGTCAGTAACGCCGGTATTTCCGACCTGCTGGACGATGTCATGTCAGTTGACGATATCGATATCTACAAGCCCTATATCAGCGTCTATCAGATGGCCGTCGATAACCTGGGCATACCGGCGGAACAAATTTGCTTCATGTCGTCCAATGCCTGGGATGCCTCGGGCGCCGCAAATTTCGGGTTCAGGGTCAATTGGGTCAATCGCTTCGGACAGAAAAGCGAGCGGCTCCCGGGGACGCCGGAAAATGAATTAAAGACCCTGTCTGAACTGCCGCCGCTTTTCGGCCTGTAATACCAAGTTGCAGAGAGAATGACCCATAGAGATCGTCACAGCAGTCCTTCGGGTAGGAGAGAAGCCGCCGGCGATGCGATCGCATCGTCAAGGCTTTTCGACGCCCTCCGAAGGTCTGCTGTGACGATCTCTATGGGTCATTCTCTCTGCAACTTGGTATCAGGCATGAAAAATCTGCCCACGGCGGACGATATCCGCCGCGCCGCGACAATCCTGGAAGGCAAGGCCCGCGAGACCCCCCTGCTGCAATCGCCGTTGTTGAACGAACGCCTGGGCTGCCGGCTGCTGATTAAGCCGGAAATGCTGCAAGTGACGGGATCTTTCAAGTTTCGCGGCGCCTATAACCGTCTTTCGCAAATAGCCGAACCGGACATAAATAAAGGCGTTGTCGCATTTTCCTCCGGCAATCACGCACAAGGGGTGGCGCTGGCGGCGCGACTGCTGGAAATGCCGGCCTGGATTTTCATGCCGGACGACGCGCCCGCCATGAAAATCGACAATACCAGGGCCTATGGCGCCCGGGTCGTGACCTACGACCGGCACAACGACGATCGCGAGTCCCTGGCCAAACAATTGGCCATCGATCATGGCGCGGCCCTGATCAGCCCTTACGACGACCCGGCGATCATCGCCGGACAAGGCACCGTCGGCCTGGAAATAGCGGCGCAAATGCGACGCCTGGAAATTCGCGCCGATATGGTTCTGGCGCCCTGCGGCGGCGGCGGTTTGGCCGCCGGGACGGCGCTGGCGCTGGCCGGGGAAAGCCCCGGCACGAAGGTATTTTCGGTGGAACCCCGGTATTTTGACGACACCGCCCGCTCTCTCGCCGCCGGCAAACGGCTCAAGAACAAGCCCGGTCATCGATCCATCTGCGATGCCCTGATGATCCCGGAGCCCGGTAAACTGACGTTCGATCTGAACCGGCGACTGCTCGCCGGCGGCCTGGCGGTATCGGATGAAGATGTCGGCAAGGCGATGCTTAGCGCATTCAACCATCTGAAACTGGTGTCGGAACCGAGCGGCGCCGTGGCCCTTGCCGCCGTGCTGAGCGGGGCCGTGGATGTTACCGGCCTGACGGTGGTGGTCGTGATGTCCGGGGGCAATGTCGGGTCCGAAACCTTTCGGCGGGCGGCTTCAGGACGCTAGATTCGGGGCCGCCACAGGTGGTTTCACGGTCGATTGACTGCTTTGGCTGCTCTGACCGGCTTTCGCGACGCTCGCCTTGCCGGCATCGTGCGATTCAGTTTCACCAATTCTTTTGCACAGCCCTTCCAGGAAAGCGCCGGGTTCGATGGCCAGATTTTCATGCAGTATGTCGCCGACAACGTGCGCCGTCTTGGCGAGAATCACTTCGCGGGCTTTGATTTGACCGTCTATCTTGCCATAGACATTGATGGAATCGGCGACGATCTGGCCCCTTATATCGGCGGTCTCGCCAACTAAAAGTTTTTTTGTCGAGATATCACCCAGAATCACGCCATCGACCTGAATCTCGCCCTTGCTGTCCAGATTTCCTATAATCTTCAAATCGGCGCTGATAATTGAAGGGGCCGCAGGCTTGGCGGGCGCCGCGGCTTGGGAAATTTTCGACTGGGGTTTCTTATTCTTGGAAAACATATCGTCCCGCCTTGAAAAATTTAATCGGGTTCAGGTTTCTTCCCTGAAAGGCAATTTCGTAATGAAGATGCGCCCCGGTGCTGCGTCCGGACGAACCGACTAGCCCGATCTTATCACGGAAATTAACCCGCTGGCCCTTTTTAACGAGAATTTTGTACAGATGCCCATATCGGGTTCTTATGCCGGAACCGTGATCGATTTCAATAAACCGGCCATACTTTCCTTTCCAGCCGGCCCTGACGACTTTACCGGGCGCCCCCACATAAACGCCCGATTTAAGCGGGCTGGCCATATCCAGTCCGTAATGAGCCGCCCACTTTTTATTGACCGGGTCGCGCCGTTTTCCGAACCGGCTGGTCACCCGGTACGAGGTCAGCGGCGAAACCAGTGGCAGCTTGCCCATAACATCCTGCAAGGCTTCCGATTGCATTAATTGCTGGTCAAGTTCGGTCAGGCTGGCCTTTAGTTTGCTGGCCGCCACGCCATCCAGTTTGGCCGGAATGAACGGGCCGCCCTGCCCCCGCAAAATACCGCCTTTGGCGGCCAGCAACTTTTCGGTATCGACCCCGGCCAATTGGATAACCCGCTGCATGTTGTCATTATAGCCGATGGCGCGTTCCTTAAGTGTCTGAACCGCCCCGATTTCGGTTTTTTCAAGATCGTCCAGGCGGGTTTCCAGGCTGGCGATTTGACGCCGCATGCGCGAGCCTTCAAACAGCGATTTATTACGTTCGCCGATTACCTGCTGCAAATCACCTTCGACGGTATTGAGATTGTCTTTAAGCGCGAAATTGTGGCTGTTGATAGTCAACAGTTTACCTTCGGCTTCGGAAAGCTGCCGGCGCAATTCCTCACGGGCCAGACGAACCTTTTCGCGTTCCTGTTCGGTCGATTGCAATTGCGCGGAAACGACCTTCAGGTTTTGCTGTAAGCCGGCGTTTTGCTGGACCAGCCCCAGCATCATGGAATGATTTTCCTCCAGATCACTGGTGATCGAGGTAAATTTCTGCTGATAACTGGCGACTTCCATGAGCAGGCTGCGATAGGCCAGCCGCGCCGAGGCAATATCGCCGTCCTTGCTTTCCAGGATTTTTTCGTGCAGCACATAACTGACGCTGGTGTATGTCGTCCAGCCGCCGAAAAGAAGCAGCATGCCGACCACGCCCAATTGCAAACGATAGGACAGCGTAACGAACGACACCCGGCCAGCGGTGCGAAGAACTATCTGGCGTTCGGGAAACAACCTGTGTGTCAGGCGCCTCAACCGCACCAGGAAGCCGCCGTGCTTCTCGGTTTTTCGCATCAGGTAATGCCTTCTTTGTCCCAATAACCCTACCCGGTTTCCGCGCCGGATGTTATTACCCACCGGATTCCCTCGTCCGTGGCCTGTGAAAGTATCGTCTAGAGCCCTTTGTTGCAAGGCTGTTGGTATGGTTAAAATAGCATTTACACGCTTATGGCACGCTTATGGTAAGTAAAATGCCGCAAGATATCCTGGGGTCGGTTGCCAAATTGGCAAATCCGGCGGTTTTGCTGGCCACCTGGTTCGGCTCGGGGCTGCTGCCCAAGGCGCCTGGAACCTGGGGTTCGCTAGCCGCCCTGCCGCTGGCATGGGTAATTCACATGAACGCCGGATGGGTCGGGCTGGCGGTCGGCGTGGTGATCGTGTTTTTCGTTGGTATCTGGGCGGCCGATGGCTACACCGCGCGACTCGGCGGCGACGACCCCGGACCGGTAGTCATCGATGAAGTCGCCGGGCAGTGGCTTACCCTGCTTCCGGTCGCCTGGCTTGCCCCGTTTTCACCGGATATAGTCGGCTATGGCGTAGCCTTCGTGCTGTTCCGCCTGGCCGATATCATCAAACCGTGGCCGGTTTGCTGGGCCGACCGGACCATCAAGGGCGGGCTGGGAATCATGCTCGATGACCTGCTGGCTGGAATCTATGCCGGCCTGGCGGTAGTGCTGATTATGTGGACGTAGCGATGTATCCTGACAGCATCCTGGAACTGGCCGGACAGGTGCTCGTGTCCTGCCATAAAAGCGGACTGAAACTGGCCCTCGCGGAATCCTGTACCGGCGGCCTGATCGCCGGCGCCCTAAGCGCCGTTCCGGGTTCGTCCGATGTTTTGGACCGGGCCTTCGTGACCTACGCCAACGAAGCCAAGACCGAAATGCTGGGCGTGCCGCCGGAAATGCTGGCGGCCCATGGCGCAGTCAGCGAACCGGTGGCCCGCGCCATGGCCGAAGGGGCCATTCGACCGGCGGTAATTGATATTTCGGTCGCCGTCACCGGGATCGCCGGGCCGGGCGGCGGCAGCGATGAAAAACCGGTCGGCCTAGTCCATCTGGCCAGCGCCCGGGAAGGCGCCGCAACCCTGCACCGGCGCCAGATTTTTCGGGGCGACCGGGAATCGGTCCGTCTGCAAGCGGTGCAGGCGGCGCTGGAACTGCTGTTGCGACAGGCTCAGCGGTAAAGTTCGGCGGCGCGGGTTTCAAACGCGCCAACCATGCGATGCACCGCTTCGGTGAATACCCTGCCGATGGCCTTTTCCAGAATAATCGACCGAAATTCGAAATCGACATGGAAATCGACCACACAGCCGGCATCGCCATTGGCTTCGAACAGCCAGTGGTTTTCCAGGTATTTAAACGGGCCGTCCTGATATTCGACATCGATCCGACCGGGCCGGTCGAGGGTCACCCGCGAGGTGAATTGCTCGCGAAAAATCCGGAAGCCGATCACCATATCGGCGATCATCACCACGCCGTCATTGGATTTTATCCGGGTCGCGATGCACCACGGCAGAAATTCCGGGTACCGGGCGACATCGGCGACCAGATCGAACATCTGTTCAGGGCTATGGGGAAGCAGTTTTTTCTCGGCGTGTGTCGGCATTTGTATTATTTCGTACGGCTTTTCTTCAGCGTCGCGAAATCACTGTCGGCGTGGTAGGATGACCGGGTCAACGGCGTCGCCGCAACCAGCAGAAAACCCTTGGCCAAGCCAATCCGGCGATAGTCATCGAATTCGTCCGGCGTCACGAAACGTTCGACCCCGGCGTGCCGCGTGGTCGGTTGCAGGTATTGGCCTATGGTCAGAAAATCTATTCCGGCCACGCGCATGTCGTCCATAACCTGCAACACCTCCGCCCGTTCCTCGCCCAGACCGACCATCAGCCCCGATTTTGTGAAAATTTCAGTATTGAGGTGTTTCGCCCGGTCCAGCAGCCTGAGCGAATGATAATACCGCGCCCCGGGGCGAATCGATGGATAGCGCCTGGGCACTGTTTCCAGATTGTGGTTAAAAACATCCGGCCCGGCTTCCAGTACCGTTTCCAGGGCGCCCGGCTTGTCCCGAAAGTCGGGAACCAGCACCTCGACCGTGGTCTCCGGAGCATATTGGCGCAGGGCCTTGATGGTGCGGGCGAAATGACCGGCCCCGCCATCGGCCAGGTCGTCCCGGTCGACCGAGGTGACGACAACATGGCGCAGCCCCAGCTTGGCCACCGAGCGCGCGACATTTTCCGGTTCCGCGTGATCCACCGCACCGGGTTTGCCGGTAGCGACATTACAAAATGCGCAGGCGCGGGTGCAGATATCGCCAAGAATCATCATCGTCGCGTGCTTGCGTGCCCAGCACTCGCCGATATTCGGACACGCGGCTTCCTCGCACACCGTATTGAGGCCATGCTGGCGCATCAACCGGCGGGTTTCGCCATAGGCCGCGGACGTCGGCGCCTTGACCCTGATCCAGGCCGGTTTGCGCGGGCTGGGGTTTTCCGGCTTGTGGGCTTTCTCCGGATGGCGAAGGGGGCGAAGGCCGCTCATTCTGATCGTGATCCTTGCAAAAATCAGGTCCTGACTTCGTATATCACCCAGTCGCTGGCCGGGGCTATCTTTTCGTACAACGCGCGCGCCACCGTGTTGCTTTTTTCAGTCTGCCAGTAAACCCGCCGCCAGCCTTCGGCGCGGGCTTTATCGATAACCGCGCCGATCAGGGCGCGACCGGCGCCGCGACCGCGAACGGCGGCATCGACATACAGGTCTTCCAGATAACAATCGGCGTTAACGGCCCAGGTGCTGTCGCTGACCACGCAATTGACGAATCCGACAGCCACACCCGGGCGGTCTTCGGCAATCAGCGAAAACAGCGGCGCCCGGTCATTGAAAAATTTCTCCCAGGTGGCCTCGGTAACCTCGTCGGCAATGGTCTGCTTATAGAAATCACAATAGCCGCGCCACAATTCACCCCAGGCGGCGCGGTCCGAACGCAGGACCGGGCGGACTGCTATCTGGTGCGGCATCAGAAATGGATAGCCTTGCCATAGGCATTGAGTACGCTTTCGTGCATCATTTCGCTAAGTGTGGGGTGCGGAAATACCGTGTGCATCAGTTCCGCTTCGGTGGTCTCCAGCGTCTTGGCGATGCCATAGCCCTGAATCAATTCGGTGACTTCGGCGCCGATCATATGGGCTCCCAGCAACTCGCCGGTATCGGCGTCGAACACGGTTTTGACCAGCCCTTCCGGCTCGCCCAGGGCGATCGCCTTGCCGTTGCCGATGAACGGGAAGCGCCCGACCCTGACCGAATACCCCTTGTCCTTGGCCGCCTGTTCGCTCAGGCCGATGCTGGCGACTTGCGGCCGGCAATAGGTGCAACCGGGTATCCGCGTCGTATCAAGGGGATGCACATCCTTGATACCGGCGATTTTCTCGACACAGATAACCCCTTCGTGAGAGGCCTTGTGGGCCAGCCACGGCGGCCCGGCCACATCGCCGATGGCATAGACCCCGGGTTCGCCGGTTTGGCACCACTTATCGGTCTCGATATGGCCGCGATCAACCTTGATCTTGCTCCCTTCCAGCCCGATGTCTTCCACATTGCCGACGATACCGACCGCCAGGATCACCCGATCGACCTTGATATCGGTGGACTTACCGCCCGCCTCGACCGTCGCCGTAACATCCGTTTTGCCCTTTTTCAGGGCCTTGACCGTCGCCGAAGTCATGATCGTCATGCCTGCCTTGACGAACGCCTTGTGGGCCAGGGCGGAAATTTCCGCGTCTTCCACCGGCAGCACCCTGTCCAGCACTTCAACGACGGTGACATTCGATCCAAATGAGTTAAAAAAGCTGGCGAATTCTATGCCGATAGCGCCGGAACCGACGACCAGCAGCCGTTTCGGCACGCTATCGGGGACCAGGGCGTTTTTGTAGGTCCAGATCAGTTTGCCGTCCGGTTCCAGCCCCGGCAGGGTCCTGGCCCGGGCGCCGGTGGCCAGAATAATGTGTTTCGCATCAAGGGTCGTGTTGCCGACCCTGACCTTGCCAGAGCCACCCAGTTTGGCCGCGCCATCGAACACGGTGACCTTGTTTTTCTGCAACAGATAACCGACGCCGCTGTTCAACTGGGCGGCGATGGCGCGCGACCGGGCAACGATTTTTTGCAGATCGAACCCCGGTTTACCGGCCTTCACGCCATAGTCTTCGGCGTGTTTGATGTTTTCAAAAATTTCCGCCGAACGCAGCAGCGCCTTGGTCGGGATGCAGCCCCAGTTAAGGCAGATACCACCCAGATGCTCCCGTTCGACCAGGGCCACCTTCATCTTCAGTTGCGCCGCCCTGATGGCCGCGACATAACCGCCCGGACCGCCGCCGATGACGATCAGATCGAATGAGGTTTCAGCCATTATCATGGATCTCCCTACAGCATCATGGTCAGCGGTTCTTCGATGATCCGCTTGAAGGCGGCCAGGAACCGGGCGCCGATGGCGCCGTCGACCGAGCGGTGATCGACCGACAGGGTGCAGGTCATGACCGTGGCGATGGCCAGGGCGCCATCTTTGACCACCGGTCGTTGTTCGCCGGCGCCGACCGCCAGAATGCACGATTGCGGCGGGTTGATGATGGCCGCGAAATCCTTGATGCCGTACATGCCCAGGTTGGACACGGTAAAGCCGCCGCCCTGGTATTCTTCCGGCATCAGCTTGCCATCCCGCGCCCGCCCGGCCAGTTCCTTGATTTCGTTGGAAATGCTGGCCAGGCCTTTCCTGTCGGCCCCCCGCACCACCGGCGTTATCAGGCCGCCCGGGGTGGCGACGGCGATCGAAACATCGACATCGTCGTACAGGCGGATCGCCTCGTCGGTCCATGTGGCGTTGGCCTCGGGCACCTGACGCAGGGCCAGGGCGACGGCGCGGATAACGAAATCATTGACCGAAATCTTGTATCCCCCCTCACCTTCCGGAGCCACCGAATTGAGTTTCTTGCGCATATCAAGCAAACCATCGATGTGGCAATCGATGGTCAGATAAAAATGCGGCACCGTCTGTTTGGCTTCCACCAGACGCTTGGCAATAATCTTGCGCATGGTCGAATTGGCGGCTTCCGTATAGCCGCCGACGCCCTGCACGGCTTGCGCCGGAGGCTCCGGGGCCGGAGCGATGGCGACGGCCTGCGCCGCCTCGACATCGCGTTTGACTATCCGACCGTGCGGGCCGCTGCCTCTGATAGCCGTTAAATCAAGTCCCGATTGCCCGGCGATGCGGCGCGCCAGCGGGCTGGCAAATATACGATTATCAGTATTACCCGTAGCCTCCGGTGTGGGCGGGGCCACGGCTGCGGTCACCGGCGCCGGAGCGGATTCCGGCGCGGCGGCCACGGCTGGCGGAGCCGTCGCGGCGATGTCTTCGATATCGGCCACGCTTTCGCCTTCTTCCAGGATAACCGCAATCGGGGAATTGACGGCGACACCCGCGGTTCCCTCGGCAACCAGAATTTTGCCGAGTACGCCTTCATCGACGACTTCGATTTCCATGGTCGCCTTGTCGGTTTCGATCTCGGCCATGACCTCGCCGCTTTCCAGCCGGTCGCCTTCTTTTTTCAACCATTTTGCCAACGTCCCTTCGGTCATCGTCGGGGACAGCGCCGGCATCAGAACCTGAATTGTCATAACCGCTCCCCCTTCACCGGTAACAGACCGACTTGGCCGCCGCGACCACGCCTTCCGGCGTCGGCAAGGTCATTTTTTCAAGATTGGCGGCGTAAGGCATGGGCACATCTTCGCCGTTCACCCGAAACACCGGCGCGTCCAGATAATCGAACGCCTGTTCCATCATCCGGGCCGCCAGTTCGGCGCCGATGCCGGCGAACGGCCAGCCTTCTTCCAGCGATACCAGACGGTTGGTTTTCCTGACCGACTGGACGATGGTTTCGGTATCCAGCGGCCGGATGGTCCTGAGATTTATGACTTCCGCCTCGATCCCTTCGGCGGCCAGTTTTTCCGCCGCCACCAGCGCCACGCCGACCATGACCGAAAAGGCGACGATGGTGACGTCGGCGCCCTGCCGTTCGACTTTGGCCCGGCCGATGGGGACCGTGTAATCGGGGTCGTCGGGAACTTCGAAGCTTTGCCCGTACAACAATTCGTTTTCCAGGAACACCACCGGATTGGGATCGCGGATGGCCGACTTGAGCAGCCCCTTGGCATCGGCGGCGGACCACGGCGAGACGACCTTCAGCCCCGGACAATGGGCGTACCACGAGGCATAGCATTGCGAATGCTGGGCGCCGACCCGCGAGGCCGCGCCATTGGGGCCGCGAAAGACGATCGGGCAGCCCATTTGCCCGCCCGACATGTAAAGAGTCTTGGCCGCCGAATTGATAATATGATCTATCGCCTGCATGGAAAAATTGAAAGTCATGAATTCGACAATCGGTTTCAGGCCGGAAAACGCCGCGCCGACGCCGAGCCCGGCGAAACCGTGTTCGGTGATCGGGGTGTCGATCACTCGCTTGTCGCCGAATTCTTCGAGCAATCCCTGCGACACCTTATAGGCCCCCTGGTACTGGGCGACCTCTTCGCCAAGCAGGAAAACGCCGTCGTCACTGCGCATTTCCTCGGCCATGGCGTCGCGCAGGGCCTCGCGGACGCTGAGCGTCACCGTCGGGCCGCTGTATTGCGCCTCGGCAACGCCTTCTTCGGCGGCAGCGGTCCGGGCCGGCTCTGCCGGTGCGGCGGCGGGTTTGGCCACCGGGGCGACCGGTTCGGGCGTTCCGGCCACGGCGCTGTCGATCAAGGAAGCGTCCTCGCCGTCCTCCAGGATTACCGCAATTGGTGAATTAACGGCGACGCCTTCGGTGCCTTCGGCGACCAGAATTTTGCCCAGCGTGCCCTCGTCGATGGCCTCGACCTCCATGGTCGCCTTGTCGGTTTCGATCTCGGCCAGAACGTCGCCGCTATCGACCTTGTCGCCCTCGGCCTTCAGCCATCTGGCGATTTTGCCTTCGGTCATGGTCGGCGATAGGGCCGGCATCAGGATTTGAACGGGCATGTTTCTAGGCCTCCCGCAGGATATCTGTGTACAGCTCGGCCGGGTCCGGCTCGGGGCTTTCCTGGGCGAAGACGGCGGCTTCGGTGACAATCGCCTTGATCTCGCGGTCGAGTTCCTTCAACGCCTCTTCGCTGGTCATCTTGCCGTCGATCAGGACATGCCGCAGGTTGTCGATGGGGTCGCTTTCCTTGCGGACCTTGCTGACTTCTTCCTTGGAACGGTATTTCGCCGGGTCCGACATGGAATGGCCACGGTAGCGATATGTCTTCATTTCCAGGATAAAAGGCCCCTTGCCGGAACGGCAGTGGCGCAGCGCCTTATCCGCCGCTTCCCTGACTTTCATCACATCCATGCCATCGACCTGAACGCCAGCGATGCCGTGGGCGGCGCCGCGTTCGGAAAGATTGGTCGTCGACGAGGCCCGCTCGATAGACGTCCCCATACCGTACTTGTTGTTTTCGATGACGTAGACTATGGGCAGTTTCCACAGCGACGCCATGTTGAAGGCCTCGTAGACCTGACCCTGGTTGATCGCGCCATCGCCGAAATAAGCCATGCAGACGCCGCCGTCATTCTTGTATTTGTGGCCGAACGCCAAACCGGTGCCCAGCGGCACCTGAGCGGCGACAATGCCGTGGCCGCCGAAGAAATTCTTCTCCCGGCTGAACATATGCATGGAACCGCCCTTGCCTTTGGAATAACCGTCGGCGCGCCCGGTCAGTTCGGCCATCACACCCTTCGGGTCCATGCCGCAAACCAGCATGTGGCCGTGATCGCGGTAGCTGGTAATGACCGTGTCGCCATCCCGGGCCGCCGCCTGCATGCCGACAACGACGGCTTCCTGACCGATATACAAATGACAAAAGCCGCCGATCAATCCCATGCCGTACAATTGCCCGGCCTTTTCCTCGAAACGCCGGATCATCAGCATTTCGCGGTAGTATTCCAGCAATTCGGCGGCATCGCCGGCGGGCTTGGCCTTGCCGGGACGCTTACGGGCCCTGGCCGGAGGTTTTTTCGGAGTAACCGGACGTTTCGCGGTATTGGCCATCGAATTCCCCAAGCTTTTCCCTGTTGAAAAGAACGACACGGATTAAAGCTAGTACCGCAGCGGCGGGAATTCAAGGAATAATATATCTTGTAACTAATTGTTTTTATTGCTATTTTTAATATTAACTTATTTTTAGTTACTTTTATCTTTTTTGTTCATCAGGGGCCTTCGTAGGCCCGTTCGACCTTCGCGATATGCAGCCTGAAGGATTCATACCAGTCCTCCCGGCCACGGCGGCGGGCCTCCTGGTGTTCTGCATTCTCTTTCCATGCGGCAATCGCCTCCAGGCTTCGCCAGTAGGAAACGGTAATACCGAACCGGTCATCGCCACGCGCCGAATCCAGCCCCAGAAATCCCGGCTGGGCGGCGGCCAATTCGACCATCCGTTCGGCCATTTGCGAATAATCCCGACCGTCGTCCCGGCTTCGCAGGCTGGAAAAGATGACGGCGTAATAGGGCGGTTGCGGCGTCTCTGCGGGCCGGATCATTCCATAATCACCTTCACATCGGGCAGTACGATAATATCGTCGGGGTAGCCGTAACCCAGCATCAGGCGCGCCCGTTCGTCCAGCATATCCGGATCAAGGCTTTCCGGGTGCAGTAATTTGACGTTGTGTTCCAACGCCTTACGCTCGGTCCGGACGGTTTCGAATTCAAGATTAGCGACCGCCACCTGCCGCGATAGCTGGCGCAACGCCAGCAACCCGCGTTGGCCGCTGATTGCGTGATAGGCGAAATAGCCTATGGCGCAGATACCGATGACCGGCCCGACCACATGGCGGGCGCGTAATCGTAACTCGGAAAAAAGACCCATCGGAACCAGGCGCCGCCATAGTTATTGGTTAGAGCACCCACAGTCCCCTTACCCACTGGCATTTAACGGGCCAAAGACTTAACAAGTGGTTTATACCAAGTTGCAGAAAGAATGACTCATAGAGACGGCCTCACAAGCCTTTTGG
>CAZZKE010000048.1:0-21153 GCA_964655005.1 uncultured Thalassospiraceae bacterium
TCCGGTCGTCACAGCAGACCTTCGGAGGGCGTCGAAAAGCCTTGACGATGCGATGGCATCGCCGGCGGCTTCTCTCCTACCCGAAGGACTGCTGTGACGATCTCTATGGGTCATTCTTCCTGCAACTTGGTATTAGTCCCTCCAGAACTGTCGGGAAAACAGGACCATTACCGTAAACACCTCCAACCGACCAACCAACATGCCGAACGCCAGCAGCCATTTGGCGGCGCCCGGCAGGCTTTCGAACGTGCCGGACGGGCCGACAATGTCGCCAAGACCGGGGCCGACGTTTGACATGGCGGTGGCGGCGCTGGAAATGGCGGTGATGAAATCCAGCCCCAGCAAATCCAGCGCCAGGGTCAGGACGACAAAGCAAATGCTGAAAATATAAAAGTAGCTTAGAACCGAGGTCACCACCTCGTCGGAAATTTTCCGCTTGTTGTAGTATGGAATGAAAACGCCGCTGGGATAGAGCATTTTGTTAAGTTCGACGCGGGCATTGGCGAACAGGACCTGAAAACGGAAGACCTTGATTCCACACGCCGTGGACCCGGCACACCCACCGACAAAAGTCAGAAAAAACAGCAAAATGGTCGGAAACATGCCCCACAGGGTATAGTCGCCCGATACGTAGCCCGTGCCCGTCATTATCGAGGCCACGGTGAACGAGGAATGACGCAAGGCGCTCAAGGGATCCATTCCCCGTTCGACCAGCAGCCAGCCGCTGACTATGATAGTCGCGCAAAGCATTATACCCAGATACCAATGGACCTGACTGTCTTGCAAAAAGGCGCGGAAGCCGCCCCGAAAAGACATCATTATCAACATGAAGGGAATTCCGCCGACAATCATGCCGGCGGTTATTATGGCGTCTATCGCGGCGCTGTCGAAATAACCAATGGAATCATCGGAGGTCGAATAGCCCCCGGTCGCAATGGTGGTCATGGCGTGCGACACGGCCTCCAGCCCATTCATCCCGGCCCACCACAGGGCGGCCGCGCAAACCGCCGTCAGAACAATGTAGACAACCGTTATTCCCGCCGACATCTGGGCGGTGCGGGGCAATGCCTTGCCACCGGTATCGAAGGCTTCGATCTTGAACATCTGCATGCCGCCGACCTTGAGCATGGGCAGGACGCTGATCGACATGACGATAATACCGAGCCCCCCCAGCCACTGAATAATCGCCCGCCACAGCAATATCCCCGGAGAAAGCCGATCGAGCCCACTGATTACCGTCGATCCGGTGGTGGTAAAACCCGACATGGTTTCGAAAAAGGCATCGGTGAAACTCAGGCGCAACTCGCCGAAAATGAACGGAAGCGAGCCGAATATGGTCAGGATTACCCAGATCAGCGTAGCCATGGCGAAGGTCTGGCGGATCGACAAATCCATATGGACGTCCCGGCCCGACAGGTTCGACAGCAGGGCGGCAGCGCCGACAAACGCGGTAACGCCGGCCGATATCGGGAACGCCCAGATATCCCGGCTGCCGGAGACGACATCCACAATGGCCGGTATCGCCATGCTCGCGGCCAGCCCGATCAGCAAAGAACCAATGACAATCAGGATTGGCTGAAAAAACCCGGCGCTGACTTCGCGATTACTGTTTTCCGACATTTGCCAGAAATATCCATTTCGATAGATGTTGAAAGCCGCCCCGGTTTCAAGGCCGGCAAGAAAACACGCCCATGGGCGGTAAAATAATTCGCCACACTATTTTCATCGCTCCCCGGTGTTACGTTTCGTATTCCAGCAGCTTCAGCAACTCGCCGCCGCTGCGCATAAACGCATTCCCGGCGGCGGCGTCGAAACGGTCGCGCCATTGGCCGATAACGCCGTCGGCGGCGGCGGTGCGGCGTCCGGCGGCGGCGCAGTGCGTCACCACGTCGTCGCCATCGTCGATATCGAGAAAGCGGCACAGGCGGGCAAGATCGGTCGCCGGTTCGGTGAACAGGTCTTCGCTGCGTATTTCCAGATAGCGGTCGGGGTGGTTGCGCCCGAACTGGCGCGCCGCACCGACCGCACGGGTCCAGTTGCGGGCAAAATTCCGGGCGAACTCGCCGATCCCCGAATACTTGCCGATAAAGGCGTCGTTGCCGGCCCTGATATTATAATCATAAACCGAAACCGCCTCATCACGACCGTCCCGGATGACGTGCACGAAGTAAGCACCCGGCAACACGGCGGCCAGATCGGCAATCGCCAGGGCGTGTTCCGGGGTCTTCTCGCCAATCGCCAGGACGTCATCCCCGGCCTGTTTGGCCAGCGACAGGATGATCGCGGTAGCCATCAGGAATGCCACGTCGGTATTGGTTAAACCGGCCCCCCGGCCAAGATGGCTGGCGGCGATATCGGCCGCCGACATGGACGCATGAAGGTCCCGCATGGCCCGGTTGTAATCGGCGAAGGCGCGGCCCATAAGGGGCAGCAATGAATCGGTAAAATGGCCTTCGCCCCGGCACGACGCATCGGGGTGGGCGTCGATGGCGTGTTGCAGCCAGGCGGTGCCGGGCCGGGTTAGCCCGACAACAAAGAATATCCGCCGGTCGAATGCGGCGGCCAGACGATTGAGTGTCAGTTTATGGTCCATGACGTTAACTTATCCGTTCCGCACCCGCCAATGCAATACATGGCCGCCACCAGGTTGCGCCGCCACCAGTCGCTTGCGCTTTTTGCCGCCCCGGATTAGTGTCCACCTTTATGGACGCTGACAGCCCGGATCACTCAGGTTTCCCGCACCGCCATCTGCTTGGTATCGAGGGACTGTCGCCCGGCGTTATCACCTTGTTGCTGGACCGCGCCGAAAGTTACGTCGAACAAAACCGGCGGGCCGACAAAAACAAGTCGCTGCTGCACGGGCGCACCATCATCAATCTGTTTTTCGAAGATTCGACCCGAACCCGGACATCGTTCGAACTGGCCGGCAAGCGTCTTGGCGGCGATGTCATCAACATGTCGGTAGCAAACAGTTCGGTCAAAAAGGGCGAAACCCTGATCGATACGGCGATGACCCTGAACGCCATGCATCCGGATGTGCTGGTGGTTCGTCATTCCGCTTCGGGGGCGGTGAAATTGCTGTCGGAAAAAGTCAACTGCGCCGTCATCAACGCCGGCGACGGTCGCCACGAACACCCGACCCAGGCCTTGCTGGACGCCCTGACCATCCGCCGCCGCCGGGGCCGCATCGCCGGGCTTGAAGTCGCCATCTGCGGCGACATTACCCATTCACGGGTGGCCCGGTCAAACATTCATCTGCTCAACGCCATGGGCGCCAGAGTCCGGCTGATCGCGCCGAAAACACTGATTCCGGCGGCCATCGAGCGCATGGGCGTCGATGTCTATTACGATATGAACGAGGGCCTGAAGGACTGCGACATCGTGATGATGCTGCGATTGCAGACCGAACGCATGCAGGGCGGGTTTTTCCCTTCGGTGCGGGAATATTTCCATTTCTACGGGCTCGATTACAAAAAACTGGCCCGTGCCAGGGACGACGCCCTGGTCCTGCATCCGGGTCCGATGAACCGGGGCGTCGAGATCGCTTCCGAGGTCGCCGATGACCTGGGCCGCTCGGCGATCCGCGAACAGGTCGAAATGGGTGTCGCCGTGCGCATGGCCTGTCTTGATCTGCTGACGGTGCATCCATGACCCGCCATGCCTACATAAACGCCCGCCTGATTGATCCGGCGAGCGGGCTGGACCAGCCCGGCGCCTTGCTGACCGACGGCGAGACCATCGCCGACTTTGGCCCCGGCCTGTTTAACGACGCCCCCCCCGGCGATATCCCGACCACCGACTGCGGCGGCCACTGCCTGATGCCGGGACTGGTGGACATGCGGGTGCAGGTACGCGAACCGGGCGAAGAGCACAAGGGGACGCTTGAATCGGAATGCCGGGCGGCGACCATGGGCGGCGTCACCTCATTGGTCTGTCTGCCCAATACGGACCCGGTGATCGACGATATGTCGGTGCTGGAATTTGTCGCCCGCCGGGCCCGCAAGCTGGAGCTGGCCAAGGTCTACCCCTATGGCGCCGTGACCAAGGGCCTGGACGGCGACGAACTGGCGGAAATGGGGATGCTGGCCGAAGCCGGAGCGCTGGCCTTTACCGACGGCGTCAAGCCGGTTGGCGACAGCCGGATCATGCATCGGGCCTTAAGCTACGCGACAACCTTCGGATTGATGATTATCCAGCACGCCGAAGACCCGTCGCTGGCCGCCGGAGGCGCCATGAACGCCGGCGAAACGGCGACCAGGCTGGGACTTTCCGGAATCCCGCAACAGGCCGAAATTATCATGCTGGAACGCGACCTGCATCTGGCCCGGATGACCGGCGGCCGGTTGCATTTCGGCCACCTGTCGACGGCGGCGGCGGTCGATGCCGTACGCCGGGCCAAGGCCGAAGGACTGGCCATTACCTGCGACACCGCGCCGCCCTATTTCGCCCTCAACGAAACATCGATCGGCGATTACCGGACCTTCGCCAAGCTGTCGCCGCCACTGCGTACGGAAGAAGATCGACAGGCCATAGTCGAAGGCCTGAAAGACGGTACGATTGACGCCATCGCGTCGGATCACGCGCCCCAGGACGAGGAATCGAAACGCCTGCCTTTCGCCGACGCGGCCTTCGGCGGAGTCGGCCTGGAAACCCTGCTGTCGATCACGCTGGAACTATACCACAACGGACACCTGTCCCTGACCGGGGCCCTGAAATTGGTTACGGCAGCCCCGGCCGACCTGCTCGGGTTGACTGCCGGACGCCTGCAAGCCGGCGCCCCGGCCGACCTGGTGCTGATCGATCCGGAACGGGCCTGGAAGATAGTCGCCGACGACATGCGAAGCATTTCCAAAAATTCGCCGTTCGACGGTCGCCCGGTGCAGGGGCGAGTGTTGCGAACCGTCATTGATGGCCGCACGGTATACCGACATGGCGATTGATGACCCCGTCCTGTTGCGCCTGCTTGGCGCGGTGACCGGCTATTTGCTGGGCGCCGTGCCGTTCGGGCTGGTGTTGACCCGACTGGGCGGAATGGGTGATATCCGGACCATGGGATCCGGTAATATCGGCGCGACAAACGTCCTGCGCACCGGCAACAAGGGGCTGGCGGCGGCGACCCTGCTGCTGGACGGCGGCAAGGGCGCCGTGGCGGCACTGCTGTTCATTCCGTTTGATCCCGTGGCCGGACTGATCGCCGGCGGTTGCGCCATCCTTGGCCACAATTTCCCCATATGGCTGAAATTCAAGGGCGGCAAGGGGGTGGCGACGACGCTGGGGGTATTGCTGGCGGTGTCGTGGCCGGTCGGACTGGCCGCCTGTCTGACCTGGCTGATCGCCGCCGCGGCATTCCGCTTTTCCTCGCTGGCCGCCCTTATTGCGCTGGCGGCGGCGCCGCTTTATGCTTGGCTACTGGCCGACGGACCGACCGCCGTGCTGGCGGCAAGTCTGGCCGTTCTGGCCATATTCCGCCACCATGAAAACATTTCCCGTTTGCTGAAAGGCGAGGAAACCAGGATCGGCAAAAAAAAGGACAATCGACCGAAGGTGTGACGCCAGACACACCCGGACGCCGTCGCCCGGCCTATAATTAACGTCCGATGTCCGTGGACGTCGGGGGCTTTGGTATAGGGACGTTGGGGGCTTTGACCGTCTATTTACTCATGCTAGGGATAGCCTTGTCGGCGGCGCTTGCCGGCTTCGTGCTCGGTCGTTACCGGCGAAGATCGTCGGTCGCCCATTCCATCGACAACCGCCGGCGCCTGGAAAAAGATTACGGCAGGCCCCCCGATGAACTCACCACCGTGCTGGAAGCGATCGACTACGGCATAATCCTGATGGACGCGGACCTTCGCATTATCATCGCCAACAAGGCGTTCCGCGAGATGTGGAAAATTCCCGAAGCCATGCTGGCCGAATCGTCGAGCATGACCGAGCTGATGAGTCACTATCATCATGACGGCCTGTACGAAATTTTCGGCGAGAAATTCGATGACTTCGTGAAGTGGCGGGAGAAGGCGGCAAAATCCGGGTCGGGCAGCCCGCTTGAAATCAGCCGGCCGGACGGACGGGTCCTTATCTACCAATGCATCGCCCTGCCTTCCGGAGACCGCATGCTGACGTTTTACGAAATAACGGAGCAGAAAAAAACGGAGGAACTGATCCGCCACCTGGCCAATCATGATCCGTTGACCGGATTGCCGAGCCTGCGGCTGGCGCGGGAAATTCTGGCGACCACCATGGCCCTTGCAAAACGCAACAAATGGCAATTTTCGGTGATGTATGTCGATCTTGACGGCTTCAAGGAAGTTAACGACGCCCACGGCCACGTTTTCGGTGACGACCTGTTGAAGAAGGTCGCCCGCCGCCTGAGCGCCAGCGTACGGGAATCGGACACCGTGGCGCGCATCGGCGGCGATGAATTTCTGGTTATCCAGAACGAACTGCATTCCCGCGACGACGCCGCCAGGATCGCCGGCAATATCATCAGGCAATTGTCCAAGCCATTCTTCCAGGATGGCCTTACCAAGACTATCGGCGCCAGTATCGGCATCGCCATCTATCCGCTCCACGGGACCACCGTAACGGATATTATCAAGACCGCCGACCGGACCATGTATGCCGTCAAGAAAGCCGAAAAAAACAATTTCCGTTTTGCCGACCAACAGGCAGACTTGACGCCCCCATCTTCATAAACCAATCTCTCGCCCCATGAGTGATATTCCCGGACGCCTGTTATCGGATTCCGAAAAGAACGACTGGCTGCGCCTGATCCGCAGCGCCAATGTCGGCCCGATAACTTTTTTCCGGCTGCTCGAACGTTGCGGTACGGCGCAAGCGGCGCTCGACGCCATGCCGGAACTGTCCCGCCGGGGCGGCGGCAAGGAAATCAAGCCAGCCAGTCGGGCGGCGGCGGAACGGGAACGGGAACAACTGGCCAGGCTGGGCGGTAAATTGATCGCCTGGGGCGAGCCAGGCTACCCCCCGCTGCTTCATCACATCGAAGACCCGCCGCCGCTGATCGGGGTGCTCGGCCATGGCCATCTGCTGACCAAAAAGGCGATAGCCGTGGTCGGGGCGCGCAACGCCTCGCTCAACGGACGCAAATTCGCCAGAAACATTTCCGCCGCCCTCGGCGCCGGCGGGCTGATGATAAGTTCAGGCATGGCGCGGGGCATCGACGCCGAGGCCCATCTGGGATCGCTGGAGACCGGCACCGTCGCGGTGCTGGCCGGCGGTGTAGATATTATCTATCCCAAGGAAAATGCCCGGCTCTACGGGCAATTGATCGATCGCGGCGCGGTTATTTCCGAGATAGCGCCCGGCGTCAAACCCCAGGCGCGACATTTCCCGCGCCGCAACCGAATAATTTCGGGGCTGGCCAGGGGGGTCGTGGTGATCGAGGCCGGGGCCAGGTCGGGATCGTTAATTACCGCCCGCATGGCCCTGGAACAGGGTCGCGAAGTGTTTGCGGTACCCGGCGCGCCCGGCGACCCCAGATCCCATGGCGGCAACAGATTAATCCGGTCCGGGGCGACTTTGGTGGAAACCGCTGAAAATGTTTTTGAGGTCCTGAACGGGCTGTTACAAGACCCCTTGCGCGAAACCAAAGCCCTTGATTTCAAACACTCTTTGCCTGTATCGCCGGACCGGAAAGCACTTCAAGAGGCCCGTCCCGTCATCGAAGAAAGTCTCGGCATCGAGTCCGTGACGGTTGACGAAATCATCCGTAACTGCCAATTGTCGCTGCCCGTGGTGTCGACCGTGCTGCTGGAACTGGAATTGGCTGGTCGGCTTGATCGACACCCCGGCAACCGGGTTTCCATCATACCGAGTTAATAAAA
Source organism: uncultured Thalassospiraceae bacterium (assembly GCA_964655005.1). Classification (GTDB taxonomy): domain Bacteria; phylum Pseudomonadota; class Alphaproteobacteria; order Rhodospirillales; family JABHCV01; genus CAZZKE01. The sequence continues at coordinate 7,842 of CAZZKE010000048.1, forward strand.
AGACATGAACGTCGTAATCGTCGAATCGCCGGCCAAGGCCAAAACTATCAACAAATACCTTGGCCCGGACTATACCGTACTGGCCAGTTTCGGCCACATCAGGGACCTGCCTTCGAGGGATGGTTCGGTGCGCCCGGACGACGATTTTGCCATGGAATGGGAGGCCGGCAGCAGGTCCGTCAAGCATATCAAGGCGATCACCGACGCGCTCAAGAAAGCCGATCATCTGTTTCTGGCGACCGACCCCGACCGCGAAGGCGAGGCCATATCCTGGCATGTGCTGGAGGTACTGGAAAAAAAGAAGCTGCTTAAGGGCGTAACGGTCAGGCGGGTCGTATTCAACGAAATAACCAAGTCCGCCATTGTCGCGGCGTTCGACCACCCCCGCGACCTGGACATGGGCCTGATCGAGGCCTATTTGGCGCGCCGGGCGCTGGATTATCTGGTTGGCTTTACGCTATCGCCGGTACTGTGGCGCAAATTGCCGGGGTCGCGTTCGGCGGGCCGCGTGCAATCCGTGGCCCTGCGCCTGATCTGCGAACGGGAAACCGAAATCGAATTGTTCAAGCCGCAGGAATACTGGTCTGTAAAAGCCGGCTTCACGACCCCCGCAGACGCCCCGTTCAAGGCCGCCCTGACCCACCTGAACGGCGACAAGCTCGGCAAGATGACGATTGGCGACGAGGCGCACGCCCAGCTCGCCGTCGCCGCCATCGAGGCCGCCGACTTCACCGTCACGCGGGTCGAACGCAAACAGTCAAAACGCAATCCGGCGGCGCCGTTTACCACCTCTACCTTACAGCAGGACGCCTCGCGCAAACTGTATTTCACCACCAAGCGGACCATGCAGGTGGCGCAGCGGCTTTATGAAGGTTTCAGCATCGGCGGCGAAACGATCGGGCTGATTACCTATATGCGAACCGACGGCGTACAGATCGCCGGCGAGGCGGTCAATGCGGTGCGCGACCTGATCGGCAGGGAATTCGGATCGAACTATGTTCCCGGCGCGCCGCGGGTATATAAAACCAAGGCCAAAAATGCCCAGGAGGCGCACGAGGCGATCCGCCCGACCGATGTCGCCCGCAAGCCCGCCGATGTCGCCCGCTATCTGGATGATGACCAGCGGAAACTGTACGAGTTGATCTGGAAACGAACCGTCGCCAGCCAGATGGAAGCCGCCATCCTGGATCAGGTTGCCGCCGACATAACCTCGCCCGACGGGCAGACGACGCTGCGCGCCACCGGCTCGGTCATCGCATTTGACGGTTTCCTCAAGGTCTATCAGGAGAGCCGCGACGACAAGAATGGCGGCAATGACGACAGGAACAAAATTCTTCCCGACCTGAAAGAAGGCGACGCGCTGCGGCGCACCTCGGTGGAACCGGAACAGCATTTTACCCAGCCGCCGCCACGCTATTCCGAAGCCTCGCTGGTAAAAACCATGGAGGAACTGGGTATTGGCCGGCCATCGACCTATTCATCGATTATTTCCGTGTTGCAGGACCGCAATTATGTGACTCTGGAAAACCGCCGCTTCGTTCCCGATGACCGGGGCCGTCTGGTTACCGCCTTCCTGAGCAGTTTCTTCGGCAAATACGTGGAATACAATTTCACCGCCGAACTGGAAGAAAAACTAGACGACGTTTCGGGCGGACGCATCGACTGGAAACAGGTGCTGCGCGAATTCTGGGACGACTTTTCCAAATCGGTCGTCGATATCAAGGACCTGCGGGTCAGGGAAGTGCTCGATGCCCTGAATGAACTGCTGGGACCGCACTTTTTCCATGACCATGGCAATGGCAAAGACCCCAGGGCCTGCCCGACCTGCGCCGAGGGCCAGTTAAGCCTGAAACTGGGGAAATTCGGCGCTTTCATCGGCTGTTCCAACTATCCCGACTGCCGCTATACCAGGCCGCTGGTGGTCAATGATGACGGCGACGGCGGCATCGCCGACGCCGGCCCGGTGGAACTGGGCAAGGATCCGGCCAGCGGCCAGATGATCACCATCCGCAAAGGCCCCTATGGAACCTATGTGCAGTTGGGCGAAGCCGAGGAAATTACGGTCGGCAAAAAGGTCAAGAAGACCAAACCGAAGCGGGCCTCGATACCGCGCGGCCTGTCGCCGGCGGCGGTCGATCTGGACAAGGCGGTGGGCCTACTGTCCCTGCCCCGCGATATCGGCATACTGCCGGCTACCGGCGAGATGATCCAGGCCGGGCTGGGGCGTTTCGGGCCTTACCTGAAATACGGCGGCCTGTACCTGTCGCTGAAAGGCGATGACGATGTCTTGACCATCGGCATCAACCGGGCCATCGACCTGATCGAGGCGGCGCCGAAAAAAGATCCGCCGAAGGTGCTTGGCGAGCATCCCAAAAGCAAGAAGCCGGTCAGCATTCGCAGCGGTCGCTGGGGTCCTTATGTCGCCCACGGCATGGTCCGGGCCAACATCCCCAAGGGAACCGATGCCGATACCCTGAGCCTTGAAGACGCCGTGGCGCTGGTCGATGCCAAGGCCGGAACCGGCAAGGGCGGCAAGAAGAAGGCCCCCGTAAAAAAGAAAGCGGTCGCAAAAAAGAAGAAAACCGCTGCTCCCGCAGGCTGATGACCAGGAAGCCCAAACAGCCTGCCCCGTTTCCGGGCCGGGAAGATATCCTGAATTTTATCGAGGAAAGCCCCGGTCGCGTCGGCAAGCGGGAAATCGGTCGCGCCTTTCATTTGAACGCCGATCAGAAACTGAAACTGAAGAAAATCCTGAAGGAGCTTAAGGACGAAGGATTGCTGGCGAAAGGCCGGACGCTTGCGGCGTCCGATTCGCTGCCGCCGGTCGCCGTCGTCGTCGTCGCCGGTATCGATACCGACGGCGAGGTCCTGGCCAGGCCGCAGGGCTGGCGCGGGGAAAACGATCCGCCGGTTATCTATATGGCCCCGGAAAAACGCGGCCAACCGGCGCTCGGCCCCGGTGACCGGGTGCTGGCCCGCCTGACACGGTCGGCCGATAATACCTACGAAGGCCGCACCATCCGCCGCATCGACGGGGCGGCGCCCCGGGTGCTTGGCATCTACGACGTGGTCGAAGGCCAGGGCCGGCTAAGATCGACCGACCGCAAACACAAGGATGATTTCATGGTCGCCGGTGCGGACGCACTCGACGCCAAACCGGGCGATCTGGTGCGGGCCGAGGTCCTGCCCGGTCGTCGGTCGGGATTGCGTCAGGCGCGTATTCTGGAGCGCCTGGACAAGGATGGTAGCGCCGGATCGATCAGCCTGATCGCCATCCACGACAACGATATCCCGACGCAATTTTCCAAAGACGCCCTCGACCTGGCCGCCGCCGCCGGCCCGGCCCCCTTGGGTAAACGCGAAGACCTGCGCGAGTTGCCTCTGGTCACCATCGATGGCGCCGACGCCCGCGATTTCGACGACGCGGTATTCGCCGAGAAAGATGGCCATGGGTGGCGGCTGAAAGTCGCCATCGCCGACGTCTCGTGGTACGTACGCCCGGGTGACGCCCTGGACCGGGACGCCTACGCCCGGGGCAATTCGGTCTATTTCCCCGACCGGGTAGTGCCCATGCTGCCGGAAGAATTGTCAAACGGCTGGTGTTCCCTGAAAGCAAACGAAGATCGGCCCTGTCTGGTCGCCCATATGCGGATCGATGCCGCCGGTCGCCTGACCGGCCACCGGTTCAGCCGCGCCCTGATGCGTTCCAGGGCCAGATTGACCTATGAACAGGTTCAGGCCGCCCGCGACGGCGATCCGGATGCAACCACGGCCCCCTTGACAGATACGGTTATCGCCGCACTGTTTGGCGCCTACGAGGCCCTCTGCAAGGCCCGTCGCGAACGCGGCGTGCTGGAACTGGACCTTCCCGAGCGGCGGGTCGTTATCGGCGAAGACGGGCGGGTAGAGCGGGTAGAGACCAGACAACGCTTCGACAGCCATAAACTGATCGAAGAATTCATGATCGCCGCCAATGTCGCGGCGGCGGAAACGCTGGAAAAAAAACGCCAGCCATGCATGTACCGGATCCATGACCAGCCCTCTATGGACAAAATGGAGGCCCTGCGCCAGTTTCTGGCCAGCCTGTCAATTCCGCTGGCCAAGGGTCAGGTGGTAAGGGCCGATACGTTCAACCGCATACTGGCCAGGGTAAAGGATACGAGCAATGCCGAGATGGTCAATCAGGTGGTCCTGCGTTCCCAGGCACAGGCCGAATACAACCCCGATAACATTGGCCATTTCGGCCTGGCGCTAAGGCGGTATTGCCATTTTACCTCGCCGATCCGGCGCTATGCGGATTTGCTGATTCACCGCGCCATGGTCGCCGGGCTGGGCTTGGGCGATGGCGGCCTGGCGAAGGATCACCAGGATTTTGCCCGCATGGGCGAGGTCCTGTCGGGCCTGGAACGGCGCGCCGCCAGTGCCGAACGCGACGCCGTCGACCGTTTTACGGCATCGTTCCTGACCGACAAGGTGGGCTCGATATTCCCCGGACGGATCAACGGCGTAACCCGGTTCGGCCTGTTCATAACCTTGCGTGACAGCGGTGCCGATGGCCTGGTGCCGATCCGCACCCTGCCCGATGACTACTATGTTCACGACGAGGCCCGCCACCTGTTGCGCGGCAGGCGTACCGGGCGCACCTATCAGTTGGGACAATCGCTGGACGTTATGCTGATGGAGGCCGACGCCATATCCGGCAGCATGATTATGGAAGTTCTTGACGATCGGAAGCCGGCCCCCGGCAACAAGGCCGGCGCCGCCGGAACCATAACCCGCAAGGCCAGGTCAAATTCCCGGGCCGGCCGGCGCAAGACGCGGCGGAAGAAGGCAAAGAACGGGTGACGCGGCGGCGAAAAAAGAGGAAAATCGCCGCCATGACAACAAATAACCGCCCAGCCCCGCGGATATTACTGCTGTTCGGCGTTCTTTTTCTAAGCGCCTGCGCCGGCCAGCGCCCGGCCAGGATAATTCAATCCGACGGCTTTTCCCGACCGGCGGCCAGGGAAGTTATCGCCACCGGCTTTGAATATATCACCGAACGCTATATCGAGGCCATCGCCCCGCAAGACTTCGCCCCGGAAGGCCTGCGCGGGCTGGGGGCCATTGACCCGGAATTCACCATAGAACGGACTCCGGATACCATTGCCCTTAAAATCGGCGCCGACATCATCGCCAGCTTTCCCCTGCCCGGCGATGGCGATACCGCCGCCTGGACCGAATTAACGGTCGATGCGGCGGTGATCGCCAGATCAAGATCGGCGGAACTCGCGCAGGCCACGCCGGAGAAAATCTATGAGGCGATTTTCGACGGTATACTGTCGCATCTGGATATCTATTCACGCTACGCCGGGGCCCGCGAGGCGGCAAAAAACCGGGCCAAGCGCGACGGCTTCTATGGCATCGGCATCCGTTTCAGGATTGTCGGCCGGCAACCATTGATTACCATGGTCATGCCGGGTTCGCCGGCCCTTCGGGCCGGGCTTAAAATCAACGACTCGATTGTCGGTATCGACGACAGTCCCACTTCCGGGCTGCCGCACGATGGCGTAGTCAGCAGGCTGCGCGGCCCGGCCAAGAGTCACACCCGCTTGCGGATCAGGCGACCGGGGCGCGAAAACAGCATGGATTTTGATATCGAACGGAGCCATATAGTCCTGCCTACCGTCGATTACGCTATTGCCGACGGTATCGTCTATTTGAAAATCAGCAGCTTCAACCAGCGCACCGCCCAGGATGCCCTGGAAAAAATGAAAAACGCCAACCATCTGCTCGGCAAGGGCCTGAAAGGCGTGATCCTGGACATGCGGGGCAATCCCGGCGGCCTGCTGAAACAATCGATCAAACTGGCCGATCTGTTCCTGGCGCAAGGCCGAATATCACAGACCGGCGGCCGCCACCCCGACAGTGTCCAGCGTTACGAAGCCGGCGGCCGGGATATGGCCTATGGCAAGCCGGTCGTCGTGCTGATTGACGGGATGTCGGCTTCGGCTTCGGAAGTAACGGCGGCGGCGCTACAGGACCGGGGCCGGGCCGTCGTTGTCGGCACATCGTCGTTTGGCAAGGGCACGGTACAAACGGTTTTGCGGCTGCCCAACGACGGCGAAATAACCCTGACCTGGTCCCGCCTGATGGCGCCATCGGGATATATCATTCACGGACTGGGGGTATTTCCCACCGTCTGTACCGCCGGGGTGTCCGGTGACGGCGCCCCGCTGTTCGATAACATTCCGGCCCAGAGAATCCGCACTTCGGCGATTCTGGAGGCCTGGCACCGTGTCGGTTTCGCGGAAAAGAAGGCGCGTCGCAAGCTGCGGTCATACTGTCCGCCCCGGCGCCGGGTGCAGGCCACCGACAGCAAAGTCGCCCGCCGGTTAATCAAGAATCAGGCGTTATATACCCGGATGCTTAACCTGACCGCACCGACCGCCGCCGCACGCTGACAAGACGGCTGAAATGGCGCCGACACGCTTGACATGACCGCCGCGCCCTGTATGGTGCGCCGCCTAGGTTAACAACGCCCTTCTATCCGGAAAAGAACGATGGCCAAGCCAAGCACCATACTGATCAAGCTCGTCAGCACCGCCGACACCGGGTTCTATTACGTGACAAAAAAGAACCCGCGCAACATCACTGAAAAGATGGAATTTCGTAAATATGATCCCGTCGTGCGCAAGCATGTGATGTTCAAGGAAGCCAAAATCAAATAACTGGTATTTAGCGGGCCGGCACACTAAATAAATTATGGGTCAGGTTCGCCCGGTTACGGTGTTAACGGCATGTGGTGGCTACGGTGTTTGACTACGATAGCCGAATGATCCATCATTTGCCGAGTGAGTTGGTGTTGCTGTCAGGACTTCTTTTTCATGGCTAAAACCATTTTGATCGTTGAAGATAACGAATTGAACATGAAACTGTTCAACGATCTGCTTGAAGCCCATGGCTATGAAACGGTACAAACGATGGATGGTCGGGACGCCGTGAGTCTGGTCAGGAAACACATGCCGGACCTGGTCTTGATGGATATTCAGTTACCCGAAATTTCCGGCCTGGAAGTCACCAAAATTCTGAAAGCCGACGACGACCTGAAACATATTCCGGTTATTGCGGTGACGGCGTTCGCCATGAAAGGCGATGAGGAAAAAATCCGTGAAGGCGGTTGCGAAGGCTATATCGCCAAACCCATTTCGGTGCCGGTTTTTCTCGAAACGGTGAACAAATACCTCAGTTGAATCGCCGCAGACGCAATTAGCCGCCGCGGACGTCTTCGACCATCTCGCGCAAATGTTGGACGTCGCGAATTATCAGCCGGTTTTCCTTTTTCTCAATAATTCCCCGACGGGCCAGATCATTCATAACCCTGGCCACGGTTTCCCTGGTGGTGCTGACCCGGCTGGCAATGTCGCTGTGAATTGGAATCGGCTCGATGGCCGCTTCGACCGCCGCATCGTCGATATCCCCGGCACGGCGCAGCAGGTCGGCATGGACCCGGTTGTTTGCGCCAAGGGTGCTCAGGTCCATGATTCGCTGGGTCGATGTGCGGACAACCCCGGCCAGATGCGTCATCACCTTGAGGGCCAGTTGCGGATGGCCTTCCAGCAAACGCAAAAATGCCGAACGCGGCAGAAAGGCGATCATCGCATCGTCCAGGGCAACCACCCGGGCCGACCGCGGCAAGCCGTCGATGGCCGACAGTTCGCCGAAATAGCCGCCGGAACGCAACTCGTCGAGAATTATACCGCGTCCGGAAAAGGAATAGTTAACGACACGAACCCGCCCGCTAACGACAAAACAAACATCCCTGGTGGTGCTTTCCTTGTCGATAATCTGCTGGTGCGGGGCATAACGGCGCCAGCGGCAATTTTTTTCAATATCCGCCAGTTGTCCTTTATCAAGACCGGATAAAAGCCTGATTCCGGCAAGAGAATTGTCGCCGCCGTCAACCGGCTGTTGAATAATCCGCCCCATGTCGCACCGCTTTGTCGGTTATTATATCTGCGTCCGGCCCGATGATAGCCGAACTGGCCGTTAGGTCCATCATGAAATCCGTTCATCGTCTTGCGTGGCGCCGTTGCGGCGTTTATCTTTGCCCGGAAGCAAGCAACCCGACAGATTTTATCCGGAAATATCAATTATGGTCCGCATCGGCAAAGCCCCCGCGACAACCATGGCCGTGGTTTTACCGTGCTACCGGGAAACCGGCCATATCCTGAAGGTCATCGCCGCCATCGGCAAGGAAGTGGACCGCATCTATGTCATCGACGACGCCTGCCCCGACCATACCGGCGAACATGTGCGCGCCAATTGCCGCGACAAGCGTGTCGAAGTCCTGGAGCAGATGGAAAATACCGGGGTCGGCGGGGCGACCATGGCCGGTTATCGCAAAGCCCTGGCCGACGGCGCCCAGATTATCGTCAAGCTGGATGGCGACGGTCAAATGGACCCGGCCCTGATTCCGGATCTGATAGCCCCGATCACCGATGGCCGCGCCGATTACACGAAAGGCAACCGGTTCTATACGCTTGACCGCATTTCTGAAATGCCCCGGCTGCGCATAATCGGCAATCTGGCGTTGTCTTTCATAACCAAGCTGTCGAGCGGCTACTGGAATATTTTCGACCCCACCAATGGCTTTACCGCCATCCACGGCGAGGCCGCCCGGCGATTGCCGCTGGATAAGATAAATAACGGATTTTTCTTCGAATCGGACATGCTGTTCCGCCTGTATCTGGAACGCGCCCGGGTCATCGACGTGCCCATGCCGCCCCGTTACGGCGAAGAAGAAAGCAGCCTGAGTATCCGAAAAATAATTTTTGAATTTGCCGGCAAACACCTGCTCAACGCCTCGAAAAGAATTTTCTATACCTACTTTTTGCGTGATTTCGGCGTCCCCTCCATCGAACTGGCCATGGGCAATATTCTGGTTCTTCTGGGCGGGATTTATGGCCTTGTCGGCTGGCGGGAAAGTTCGACGACCGGTATTCCGGCAACCGCCGGCACGGTCCTGCTGGCGGCCCTGCCAATCATCATCGGCAGCCAATTGCTGATATCATTCATCGACCACGACGTCAGGAATGTACCGGACCGGGCCTTACACAGGAAATCCTGAGATTATACCAGCAGCGAAACGCCGCCCCGCCTGGGGTCGCCGGCGGCGGTCGATGTGCGCCCGACCGGATCGTGGCGGACGCTGTGGACGCCGCCGAAAAACATGTTTCGTTCGGCCCAGACTTTGTGGTCCGGGTAGATATCGACGAGCGCGGAAACCGATGCTTCGGCGAACCCCGGTTCCAGACTTAGCACCCCGCCTTCCAGATGCAGCCGGGGACTGCCCACCGCCTTATCCAGCGGCATGGAGAATACCGCCAGATTGAGCAACACCTGCAAGATGGCGGTGCGGATCCTGTTCGAGCCCCCCGACCCCATGACCGTGACGGCGCCGTCCGGGTCGAGCAGGGCGCAGGGCGCCATCATCGAACTCATGCGCGTGTCCGGCGGCCAGTTATGGAACCCGGTCGGCACCACATCTTCCTCGCCGAGCATATTGTTAACCATGATCCCGGTTCCGGGCACGATATAGGCGGCGCCCTCGCCGTTGGAAAGCGACAGGCCGGCGGCGTTGCCGTTTATATCGGCGACGTTGATATGGGTGGTGCCGCGACGGGCCGCCGGATGACCGGCGATGCGACTTTTGTATAATTCAAGAAAGCCGGCATCCAGCATACCTTCCCGCGGATCGTGGTCGGCGCGTTCATGCAGGCGACCGGCGACCCGCGCCTCGTTGGTCATATCCATGACGTGAGCCAGGGTGACAAGGTGGTCGATTGCGCCGAATTCACCTTCCCCAGCCATCGCCTCTTCGAGCAGGCCGAGCGCGAAGGCGATCAGGACGCCTCCGCTGGATGGCGGCGGATTACCCAGTAACCGCCGCCCCCGGAAAGCCGTCCGCAACGGCTGACGCCGGGCCATGGCGTAGGTTTCCATATCCCGGCGTCTGAGATGGCCGCCGCCGTGACGGCAATCCCGGTCGATCCGGGCGGCTATTTCACCCCGGTAGAATAGGTCCTCGCCTTCCCGGGCCAGGGCGTCCAGAACATCCGAAAAATCGCCGCTGGTGAATTGCTCGCCTTCCGTCAATACGCCGCCCGGCTTGACCGCCGAGCCATAGGCGGCAAGGCATGCGGTATTGGAGGCGAATATTTTTTCCACTACACCCAGAATATAAGCCTGCTGCCGGTTTATGGTCAGCCCACCGGCGGCCAGTTTACGGGCCGGCTCGACAATCCGCGCCATGGGCATGGAGCAGAGATCGGCATGGACGCCGAACAACCCCCGGACCAGTCCCGGAGTGGCCATGGAGCCAAGGCCCATATGAAATTTCTGCCGGGCCTGTCCGAAATCGGCAATAACCGGAATAAAGTCGGTTTGCTCGCGGGGCAGCTTGAGGCCCGGCGTCTGAACAAAAAAATCATAAAGCACCGGATCGGACCCGGCGGGGCACGCTAACAGGAAACCGCCGCCGCCCAGCGACGCCAGAACCGGTTCGGCGACGCAGGCGGCCAGCATCGCCGCCAGCGCCGCGTCGAAAGCATTGCCGCCTTCTTCCAGAATGATCGCCGCCGCCCTGGCCGTTTCTTCATGCCCGGCGGAAATTATGCCCTTGTTCATGGGCAATCTGTCACCCGATCTTTTGGAAAAACAGCTATCACCCTTGTGCCTTTTCCGTGCCTGCTGTCGATTTCCAGGGTTCCGCCGTGTACTTCCATCAGGCCACGCGTGAGCGGCAGGCCCAGCCCCGTTCCCTCCATTTCACGGGACACGGCGTTATCGACCTGGCCGAATTCCGACATCACATTTTCGATCTGATCGGAACTGATGCCGATCCCGGTATCGGAAACCGATATTTCCATCGCGCCGGATGGGCGGAGCGCCGCGCCAACTGTCACCTCGCCGCCCTCCGGGGTGAATTTGACCGCATTGGAGACAAGATTTAGCAAAATCTGATTAACCCGGCGTTCATCGGCCCTTAGGAACGGCAAACTTTCCGGGATTTCCTTTTTCAGGGTTATACCGCCCTGCCGAACCTTGTTTTCCATGAACCGGGCCGTTACATCGACGGCCCGGTTAATATCGACAATCGATTCATTAAGTTTCACGGCGCCGGATTCGATTTTCGATATGTCGAGTATATCATTAATAAGATTCAACAGATGGATGCCGGACTGGTTTATGTCGGCGATATATTCGGCGTATCTTTTCTGCGGTATTTCGCCGTATATCCCGGCGATCATGACATCGGAAAATCCGATAATGGCGTTCAGTGGCGTCCGCAATTCGTGACTCATGCCGGCCAAAAAATCCGATTTGGCGCGACTGGCGATTTCCGCCTGATTTTTCGCACTCCGCAATTCTTCTTCGGTCTGGCGCAGGCTGGTGACATCGGTCACCAGCAGCAATCGACCGCCTTCGCTGGTTTCATATTCATTGAAACGGATCCAGGTGCCATCCTGCAACAGTTCTTCGCGTTGGTACTTACGATGCCCGGGCTTTTTGCTTTCGGCCAGTCTTTCCCTGATCCATTTACGCGGATTGTCCAGGGCGCCAACGACATAACCGTTATCGACAACCGCCTGCATAATTTCTTTGGCCGGCGTTCCGGGAACATACAGGTTGGAAAGCTTCGGAAATATTTCCCTGTGACGACTGTTGCACATCACGAATTTTTCGTCGGAATCATACAAAATCAGGGCGTCCGAAATCCCCTCGATGGCGTCGACCAGTTGCCTCCGCATTTTTTCTTCGCGTCTTTCGGCGGCGACCCGAGGCGTAATATCAGAGCCGGCGCCCCGGTAACCGACAAATTTGCCATTCTCGTTAAAGACAGGCTTGCCGCTTGTTTTCACCACCCGGGGCTCCCCTCCGGAACGGTGAAAATTATACTGGAAGTCCCGAAACGGTTTTCTGTCTCTGATGGTTTTGGCATGCGCCCGCCATTTTTTCGTGTCCCCGGCGGGAACAGCCAGCATTTGCCGTTTTTTGCCGATTATATCGGACGGCTTGACGCCCACGATCTTCCTGTGACTGCTCGACAAATAAGTGAACCTGCCTTTGGCGTCGGTTTCCCAAAACCAGTCGGATGCAGCCTCTGCCATGTCGCGAAAACGCTGCTCACTAAGTTCAAGCGCCGCCTGTATTTTGCTTCGTTCCTCGACTTCATCGCGTAACTGACGAGTCCGTTCGTAAATATTCAGTTCCAGTTCATCATGAGATTTTCTGAGTGTCTGTTCAATTTTTTTACGTTCCGTGATATCGAGCGCGACCATCAGCAGGTACGGCTCTCCCCTGATATCAATAACCTCGCCGGCGATAAGGACATCGACCACGTTTCCGCTTGCAGTACGAAACCGGCTTTCGAAGCCGCGAATTTTCCGATCACGCTGCAGTATGCGAACCAAACGGGTGCGGTCCGAATAATCAACCCAGATGCCAAGCTCCCTGGACGTCCTGCCGATAACGTCGCGCCGCCTGTAGCCCATTATGGATAACCAGGCGTCATTAACGTCTACATGCACACCCTCCTTGGGGGAAACTATAACAATCATGCCCGGGCTGGCCTGAAAGGTCTTGGCGAAATGTTGTTCGCTTTCATGCAGGTCCAGGCGATCCCGATGTGACTGAACAACCTGGGCAATCATCGCCGGCAATATCTCGCCATCCAGAACATCCCAGAGCAGATATCTGGGCGATACGCCGAACGCCTTCAGCGCAGCGGCAGCCCCGTCATAACCTTCGGGTAAAATAACAGCCGGTACGGCGGCGGCTATTTTGAGAATTTCCCGACCGGCGATGCGCTTGTTTTCGGTCCACGAGGAAACATCTAGTACGATGGCCCCGATGCCCCGTCCGGCGAGTCTTTTTTGGGCCGTTTGCGGATCGTCCGCCCAGGACAGCGCATATTGATCTGCGGCCAGCATTGATTTTAACCGCCGCCGTCTGCCGGCGCCCGCCAGGGCGATTAAAACTCTTGTCTTGCGGCCTGTCGCCGTTTTTCTTTCAGGCACCGCGTTCACCATAATCTATAGCTTTACACCGTCCGCAAGCATGCGCCTTCATGGCGCAAAGACGCCGAGTATATTAACTATTTGTGACGCGAACAACGCACTTCGATACTCTATGTTCATTCAGATATTAAATCGTGACGGAATCGTATTTTGAGAAACCTTCCTGCCAAAAAATTCATTTCCACCGTTCTGACCGGCCTGACGCTGACCGTCGCCGCGCCCAGGGGCGGCCTCGCCGAACCGCAACCGGA
>CAZZKE010000048.1:21253-22604 GCA_964655005.1 uncultured Thalassospiraceae bacterium
CCTGAGCGAGAAGGAGTTCCTTGAAAAAAGCCGCTGGTTTGATGTCTGGCGGTTCGATCCCCGATTGTACATGCCACTGTTCCACTTTGCCCGTATGAATCGTATTCCCATGCGGGCATTGAATGTGGAACGGACCCTGACCAAGCGGGTCGGCAAGGAAGGCTGGGCCGCCATCCCGAATGACCAACGCCGCGGCCTGGACGATCCGGCGAAACCCTCTCGGGCCTATCTGGCCAGCCTGAAAAAAGTTTTCGCCAGCCATTCAGACGACGATACCCCGTTTGATGAAACCGCATTCGGACGTTTCGTCGATGTCCAGTTGACCTGGGACCGGGCAATGGCGGAAGCCCTGGCGAAGGCCAGAATGGCGGGCGGGAAACCGTTGGTTGTCGGCATCGCCGGGCGCGGACATGTGGAATACGGTTACGGCATACCCCGTCAACTCGATGATCTTGGCGTCCGGGGCTCGGCCGTCCTGCTGCCATCGGATTCCGGGCCGCCATGCGGCGGTGACGAGCCTGGCAACGAACAATCGACCGCCGTAGCCGACGCCCTGTTCGGTATTTCAGCGCCGACTGAAACCGACGGGCCGCCGCGACCGCTGCTCGGCGTCCAGATCGAGACCATAGAGGCGACCGGAAACAATGCCATTCGTATCGTCAAGGTGACCGAAGGGTCGATCGCCGAGGCCGCCGGCCTGCGTGATGGCGACCTGATCGTCAGGGCCGCCGGGCGGGACATGACCGAAACGCCCGAACTGGTCGCAACAATCCAGGCGCAGGCGCCGGGAACATGGCTGCCTTTGGTCGTCCGGCGCGACGGCGAACGCCTGGAAATTACCGCCAAGTTCCCCGCCCTTCGATGACCCGCCGATTTCCGGCCCTGATCGTCACCCTGCTGGCGGTGCTGTTTTCACCGTTTGCCGCCAGCGCTGAAATCAGGACAATCGATCAGGACCTGACGGTAGCGCTTGACCCGGCGGCGCGGCGCCTTACGGTCGCGGCCAGAATTGAAATCGAGGGCGGTGGCCGGTTGGCGTTTCGTCTGGCCCGGAATTTTGTGGTCACCGCGTTCGCCATTGACGGAAAACCCGCCGCCGCCAGACGCCTGGGTGAACAATGGCTGATAGACCTGGTCGGCGACCGGAGTCATGAAGTTATACTGGAATACCGTGGCGCGCTCGCCCCGCCGGCGACAGGCGACGACGCTTTTGCCCTGGCGCAGCCGGTAATACCAAGGAGCACTGATAAAGACCCATTGAGATTCTCTCAGCGCCCCGTCGGGCAGGAGCAAAGCCGCAGTCGATGCGGTGCATCGTCAAGGCTTTTCGACGCCCTCCGACGGGGCGCTG
>CAZZKE010000049.1:0-22486 GCA_964655005.1 uncultured Thalassospiraceae bacterium
CGATCTTGGCGTGAAGGCAGTGAACCTCATCCTCGTGGTCCCGGCGGGTATGGCCCGAGCCGTTCGAGAACACCTCACCCAAGCCGTCCATCGCCTGGCGCTTCCACTGGCTCACCTGATTCGGATGTACCTTGTGTTTAGACGCGATCTCCTGGATCGTCAGATCACCCCGCAACGCCTCAGGCGCAACGCGAGCCTTGAAATCTGCTGTAAACCGTCGTCGTGTCGTCATCTTCGCATTCCTCCGTTATCCGGCGGAATACACCTTAGCTCACTGTCCGACTTTCTGGGACCACCTCACCGGGAAATATCTTGTTGTTCGGAGATTTGTTTCCTTCCGCTAATCGTAGAAAAGCGGTCATAATCAGGTGATGCAACATAGGGTGGCTTTTAGCCAGTTACGGACAAAGCAAGGCGCAAGGAGCGCTCCTTGGTATTATTTTCTACAGAAGTTTCCAGCCATAGATAAGCGTCATTCCAAGAGTATAGACAGCGAGGAGAACAACATTAATTGGGTTTCCAGAAAGCTTGGGCGTTTTGATATTTGACACATTCAAGGCCGCGAGTCCCAGTCCGCTGGCATAGAGAATTACAGAAAAAACTCCTGAACTAAACAGGCCTTCAAATAGAAATATGAAAACGAGTATTATGTTGTTGTTATCAATAGCCAACCCGATGTATTTGGATCCGTCAGCAAGACCAAAAGTACTAAAATAGCTCAATCTTATCGCTCCGGCTGCAAGCATTAGAAATGCTCCAGGCAGAAATACAGGGTCGAATTTTCCATAGCTTAGAAGAAGAATGGCAGGCGTGACGCCATAGCTCACGATATCTATCAGCACATCAAGCTGCCCACCAAACAATCGGTCTGAACCAGTCCGCCCCTTCATCCTGCGTGCAATGAGCCCATCGGCCCAGTCAAAAGCAACGGCCCAGATCATTCCTATCATTGCAGCAGAATAAACACCTAAAATAATGAAGTATATTGCAAGAATTGTGCAACCAAGTCCTGCGAGAGAACAAATATTTGGAAGATCCCAGACATAAGAAAGAATAGATTTAGGTTGTTCTTCTTGAGGATCAGAGTTTTCAGTTGTCATTGCAGGTCCTACAAACGAGGGGGCTATCAATTTTATTATATTTCGACTATGTTGCGCGCTTTCTTACATCGAAAATTATTTAGGCAAAGGTTCAAAATAATAATGATTGTCTATACCGTTGGCACTTTTGATTTGTTGCATGTGGGGCATTTGGCCTTGTTAAGCCACTGTAGAACTTTGGGTGATGTGGTTGCGGTTGGCGTTGCTTCCGATGAGGTAGTAAACCTTTATAAGCCCGATGTACCTGTTATTCCGCTTAATCAACGAATGGAAATGCTGGAAGCTTTGCAGTGTGTCGACATTGTGCGCCCTTACCATGAACTTGAATATGTATCGGGTTGCAAGGAATTGAATGCTGATATTTTCGTGATCGGAGAAGATTGGGGCAGCAAACCGCATAATCTTGACGTGGAATCATATTTAGAGGCAGCAGGAAAGCAAATTGTTCAAGTTTGCTATAATCCCCGAACCTCATCGACGAAAATTAAGCAACTAGTCATCGCTCAGAATCACACAGGCTTACGTGCTGCATAGCTTGGAGATTGCCCTTATGTTGCGCGGTCACCCGTTTGGGGTTACCTCTGACCAAGGGGTTGATGGAGCGGCATAACGGGACTTTGGAAATCAACAGCGAGAAAGGCCACAGCAAGTTGATAACCGTGACTTTCCTCAAGGAATGTGTTGGTCAGAATGTCTGAGTTGGGTCAGAAGGGGAAGGGGGCATCTGTCTTAATACAGGTCCGCTTTACACCCGAGAGGGGCTCAAAAAGAAACCCAGAATAAGAACGAGTTATATTGACCTAAATATCAATACCGGGAGGAGGTTACCGGATGGGTCGGGGGCAGGGAGGGCCTCAACAACTGTTTTGGTGATGTTGCCTTGCTTGTTTGGAAGTAGTGGTGGCATCTGATTATCTCAAAAAGTAAGGGAAAAGTAAGGCTTACTTTAGAACTAAAACAGTATTGCCGTCTATATGTTTAGAGGTGGGACATCTAAAACCCCTTATTTTCTGCTGTATTTTTGGGATTTTTGTTCTAGGCTTAGAACTAGGTAAGGTAAGGCACTCTAGATTTCTAATCTTGAGGTTGCAGGTTCGAGTCCTGCCGGGGTCACCAGTTTCGCTATTCAGGAATATAGCTCATCGGGGTCTATTTCCGGTTCGGCGATGGTCACGGCCTTGCCGTCGCGGGCGGCGTTATAGAAACAGCTGCGCCGTCCGGTATGGCAGGCGACGCCCCGCTGATCGACTTGCAGCAATATGGTGTCGGCGTCGCAATCCCAGCGCAACTCGATCAGTTTCTGAACCTGACCGGAGGTTTCGCCCTTGCGCCACAGCTTTCCCCGCGATCTGGAAAAATAGCAGACCCGACCCGTTTTCAGGGTTTCGGACAAGGCCTCGGGGTTCATCCAGGCCATCATCAACACCTCGCCGCTATCGTGCTGCTGGGCGATTGCCGGGACCAGTCCGGTCGAATTGAAATTTATAGATTGCACGATGGCGTCTGCGGTGTCGGGCATGACAGGGGTTCCGTTGCGGCTTGCTGTGACAGTTTAAACCTTTATCGAATAAGGCATTTCCGGTAAATTACAAAACATTCTGATTGTACGGGGCCTATCGCCAATGACCAAAAAAGCCGACGGCCAGGACCAGCGCCGCCACGCCAGGGTCGCCGACCCGGATATGCGCCTGAAGATCGGCGGCAAGACCTACCGGTCCGTTAACTGGAGCCTGGGAGGCATTCTGGTCGATAATTACCAGGGCGAATTAAGCGCCGGGTCGCTGTTGACTATCACCGAAATCGGCCCGGTCGGCGCAAGGAAAATGACCACCGTCGATATTCGCGCCAGGGTTATTCGCGCCGATGCCGGGGCCGGGTATCTGGCCGTGCAGATATTTGAAATAGACACCCCGGCCTATGCCGTGTTTCAGGAATTGATGAACAAGAGGATGCTGCTGGTCAGGGGCGCCGACCGGACAGGCAATCGACCAGGGCCCGGGCGTTCGCCCGCAGCAACGTAAAATACATCTCCGGGCCGGCCGGTATCCGGGTGCCCAGCGGGTCCAGCGTGCCGATGCGGGCGTTCCTGACATTTTCGACAATCACGTCAAGGCGGCGCGGGTCGACCTGCGGTCCGGCGAACAGGCAGGACACCCCGCCAGCCGACATCAGTTTCCCAAGATCGGCGATGCGCCGGGCGCCGGGTTGGCGGTCCGGGCCGGCCGTTACCACCCCGGCGATATTCAGCCCGAAGGCTTCGGCCAGATGGCGGTAGGCGTCGTGATAAACAATAAACGGTTTTGCCCTGACCTTCCGCAGCAGGCCTTCCAGTTCGGCCTGAAGGGCGGCCAGCCGACGCCTTAATTTCGCGCCGTTGCGGCGGTACAGCGCGGCATTTGCGGGATCGGCGGCGAGCAATCGCGCCACCGCCGTTTTCACCATGTCACTGGCCCTGACAGGCGATAGCCAGATGTGCGGGTCGGCTTCCTCTTGCCCTTGGCCCGTAAAAGTCACGATGTCCGCCGTATCGGCCAGGGATTGCAGTGGTTTGATCAGGAAATTTTCCATGCCCGGGCCGATCCAGAAAATAATATCGGCCTTGCTAAGTTTGCGGGCGTCGGATGGTTTCAGGCTATAGGCGTGGGGCGAAGCGCCGCCGGAAACGATCAGAGTCGGCCGAGAGCCGGTTCCCTGCATCAGGTTCGCAATCAGCGAATGCAGCGGCTTGATGCTGACGGCGACGGCCAGGGCGACCGGATTTTCCTGGCTATGGCCGGCGCCGCTTAGCGTTATCAGAAGCAGGCCGGCGAACGGCAATGTCCGACAGGCGAGGGCGAAAAATCTCAACACATGACGTCCGGATAATAAAGGTATGGCAAGAGCGAAAATGAAACGTTATATTATAACATAATTGAGTCAAGCCAGAACCAGCATGATGCCGAAAATTTTCAAGCAGCCAGATCACAATCATTCGCACTGCGTCGAAAGAGCCCTGGATAAGGCGATCAGGTTATGCGCCAGACAGGATGTCCGCCTGACCAAATTGCGGACCCGGGTGCTGCAATTGATCTGGCGCAGCCATCGACCGGTCGGCGCCTATGAACTGCTTGACATGCTGCGCGATGAACGCCGTTCGGCGGCGCCGCCGACAGTTTACCGGGCCCTCGATTTTCTTATTGAACACGGGCTCGTCCACAAGATCGAAAGCCATAACGCCTATGTCGGATGCAGCGGCGCGGCGGGCCGGGGCCATCCTTCGCAGTTTCTGATCTGCCGCCGCTGCGGCGTCGCCGCCGAAATGACCGACCCGCGGATCGACGAGGCAATTGGCGAGCTGGCCGCCGAGGCCGGTTTCAAGGTCTCGGGCCGGACCATCGAAGTCGAAGGATATTGCCCCGATTGCCGGACCGTCGGCGATGTCTGAGGACATCCTGATCGAGGCTTCCGGCATCGATGTCTGGTATGCCGGGCGGGCGGTCCTGAAAAATGTCGAGGCCAGGGTCGGCGGCGGCCAGATTGTCACCCTGATCGGCCCCAACGGGGCCGGCAAAACGACGATGATTAAAGTAATGCTGGGGCTGATCCGGCCCCGGAACGGGGTGGTGCGGCGCCGTCCCGGACTGCGGATCGGCTACATGCCGCAACGCCTGAGCATCGACCCATCATTGCCGCTGACGGTCAATGGTTTCCTGGATCTGGGGCTTGGCGGAAACCGGGCGAAAGAGGGCCGCCGCCGGCAGGCGCTTATGGAAGTCGGCGTCGAACGGGTCGCCGACAGTCCCATTCAGGGTATTTCGGGGGGCGAGTTGCAACGGGTGCTGCTGGCCCGCGCCCTGTTGCGCGATCCCGACCTGCTAGTGCTTGATGAACCGGTGCAGGGCGTCGATTTAGGCGGTCAGGCCGAACTGTATGCCCTGATCCGCCGCCTGCGGGACGATCGCGGCTGTGGTGTGCTGATGGTTTCTCATGATTTGCAAATGGTCATGGCGGCGACCGATCATGTGGTCTGTCTTAATCATCACGTCTGTTGCGCCGGCCACCCGGAAACGGTCAGCCGCCACCCGGAATTCGTCTCGTTGTTCGGCGGCGAAATCGCCGCAGAACTCGCCATCTATCATCATGACCACGATCACGACCATGATCTTCATGGCGATGTGGCGCCCCATGCCGATGGATGATTTCTTGATTCGCGCCACCCTGGCCGGCCTTGTCGTGGCCGCGATTTCGGGCCCCCTGGGGTGCTTCGTGGTATGGCGGCGGATGTCCTATTTCGGCGCCACGTTGTCTCATTCGGCGTTACTCGGCATCGCCCTTGGATTGCTCCTGGGCATTTCGCCGCTGTTCGGCGTCGCCGGGGTCGGCATCGCCATGGCGCTGATATTGTCGGCGGGTTCCGGCGGTTCCGGGGCGCGGCATTTAAGCGAAGACACCCTGCTTGGCATTTTCGCCCACGGCGCGCTGGCGCTGGGGCTGGTTCTGATTGCCTTGCTCGACACCGTCCGGTTCGACCTGATGGCTTACCTGTTCGGCGATATTCTGGCGGTCGGTAAAACCGATCTTTACTGGCTGTTCGGCGCCGCTGTCGTTATCGGCGCGGTCCTGTTGTCGATCTGGCGACCGCTGCTGACGCTGACCGTGCATGCCGAACTGGCCCGGGTCGAGGGCGTCGATGTCGATCGGGTGCGTCTGCTGTTCATGCTGCTGCTGGCCGCCCTGGTGGCCCTGGCCATGAAGGTTGTCGGCGTGTTGCTGGTGACCTCGCTGTTGATTATCCCGGCGGCGGCGGCCCGGCCGCTGTCGCGCAGTCCCGGACAGATGGCGCTGCTGGCCGCCGTTTGCGGCGGCATTTCCGTATTGGCCGGACTATCGGGATCATATTATTTTGACACCCCATCGGGGCCGTCCATCGTCGTCGCGGCGATGATATTGTTTGCCCTAAGCCGAACATTTTCTAGGCAGCGTTAAGGCGGGCCAGTCCCTTGTCCAGGTCGGCGATCAGATCGTCCGGGTCTTCCAGTCCGGCGTGAATGCGCAGCAATTGCCCGGTTGACGATATGCGTTTCGGGGCCTGGCCATAGGTCATGACAAGGCTTTCGAAACCACCCCAGCTATAGCCCATGGGGAACAGTTCCATGTTGTCCAGCATGGCCGCCACGGCGGCCTTTGAATAGCCTTCCTGCAGCACCAGCCCGAACAGCCCCGAGGCGCCGCCGAAGTCCCGTTTCCAGATATCGTGGCCGGGGCAGGACGGCAGCGCCGGATGCAGCACGGTCGCGACTTCTGGGCGTTCGGCCAGCCAGTTGGCCAGGATCAGCCCGGTTTGCTGGTGCCGGTCCAGCCGGGCCGCCATCGAGCGCAGCCCGCGCAAGGCCAGATAGCAATCATCGGGGGCGGCGTGGAAGCCGATCGACGAGCATTCCTCCCTGACCGCCAGGATGGTTTCCTCGTTGCCCGTGATGCTGCCCATCATCAGGTCGGAGTGACCGCCGATGTACTTGGTTACCGCCTGGACGGATATATCGACGCCGTGGTCGAGCGGACGGAAAAAGTGTCCGGCCGACCAGGTGTTGTCGATGATGGTAATGATTCCCCGGTCCCTGGCCAGCGCCGCCATGGCCGGCACGTCCTGGACCTCGAAGGTCAGGGAGCCCGGCGATTCCAGAAACAGTATTTTGCTGTTGTCGCGGAACAGGTCGGCGATGCCGGCGCCGACCATCGGGTCGTAGTAGGTTGTCTCAATATGATAGCGCGACAGTTTGCTGTCGCAAAATCGCCGGGTCGGGCCATAGACGCTGTCGGGGACCAGCAGGTGGTCGCCGGCTTGCAAAAACGTCAGCAGCGGCGCCGTCACGGCGGCCAGCCCGGAACATACGGCGACGGTGCGAAAGCCGTTTTCCAGTTCGCTGACGGCGTCTTCGAAGGCGAACGTGGTGGGGGTGCCGCGCAGGCCGTAGGTAACCCCGTCGAACGGCTTGCGGCTGGCTTCTTCCATCGCCGCGACGCTTGGATACAGGATCGTCGAGGCGTGATAGACCGGTGGATTGACGATGCCGTGATGGTTTTCCGGATGGCGTCCGGCGTGCAGCAGCTTTGTTTGTCTTTTCATGGTTCGTTTGAATCCGTTTATGGCGGTGAAAAATGGCGGTGACCGAAAGCCCCATAATGAACTTATAGGGTTATTCAAAGGCGCCGGGATGAAAAAAATTGCATGCTCTGAAGTTATATCCTTGTTAGATAAGATTGTTTCATGTTTACATGCGTAAGCTTTATTGTTCCGGTACAATTTGGTGAGGTTACCGTAGGGGTATCGGACAAGCTGTCCAAATAATCAATCAATCCACCAGGGAGAGAATATGATGAAGAAATCAGTTAAACTAATATCCGCCGTCGTGGCGGCCGCTTTCGTCAGCACCGCCGCCAACGCGGGCACCTTGGATGACGTCAAGGCCAAGGGTTTCCTGCAATGCGGCGTCAGCCAGGGACTGGCCGGCTTCTCTAATCCGGACGCCAACGGCAACTGGACCGGCCTTGATGTCGATGTTTGCCGCGCCGTCGCCGCCGCCATCTTCGGCGATGCCAGCAAGGTCAAGTATTCGCCGCTTTCGGCCAAGGAACGCTTCACCGCGTTGCAGTCCGGCGAAATCGATATGCTGTCGCGCAACACCACCTGGACCGCGACCCGCGACACCGCCCTGGGCCTGAACTTTGCCGGCGTCGATTATTACGACGGTCAGGGCTTCATGGTTCGCAAAAGCCTGGGCGTCAAAAGTGCCATGGAACTTGGCGGCGCCGCCGTTTGCACCAATTTGGGCACCACCACCGAATTGAACGTCGCCGACTTCTTCCGCGCCAACAACATGAAGTACAAGCTGGTCGCCTTTGAAAAGGCCGACGAGGTTGTCGCCGCCTACGACGCCGGTCGTTGCGATGTGTTTACCACCGATCAATCCGGTCTGGCGGCGCAGCGCCTGAAACTGAAAAATCCCGGCAAGCACATGGTTCTGCCGGAAGTCATCTCCAAGGAGCCGCTTGGCCCCGTTGTCCGTCATGGCGACGACCAATGGTTCGACCTTGTCAAGTGGAGCCTGATTGCCATGCTTAACGCCGAAGAGCAGGGCATTACTTCGGCCAATGTCGATAGCATGAAGGCCAGTTCCACCAACCCGGCCGTCAAGCGTATCCTCGGCACCGAAGGCGACACCGGTAAAAACCTGGGCGTCAGCGACGACTGGGCCTACAACATCATCAAGCAGGTCGGCAATTACGGCGAAAGCTTCGAACGCAACGTCGGCCCCAACACCCCGCTACAGTTGCCCCGCGGTGTGAACGCGCTGTGGAACAAAGGCGGTTTGATGTACGGCATGCCGATTCGTTGAACCGGTAATTACAACAAAGCATATGCCCGGCCCCAAAAGCCGGGCATATGGCTTTTACCTTCTTATTCTTCGAAGCAGGGTTCCAAAAAAATAATATAATATTCAGGGGGGTATCGTCGTGTCTGAGGTCGTCTCGGAAGTCAACAGGCCCGCAAAACCGGCAATCTGGAACGATCCGGTTTACCGGGCGCTGTTTTTCCAGGTGCTCGTACTGGGTGGCGTCGTCGCCATCGGTTATTATCTGGTTTCCAACACCCTGGCCAACCTTGCCCGTCAGGGCATCGCATCCGGGTTCGGTTTCATGAAAACCACCGCCGGATTTTCGATCCTGATGACCTTGATCGATTATTCCGAGGAAGATACCTATTTCAGGGCTTTCATAGTTTCCCTTCTGAACACCCTTCTGGTCGCCGGTATCGGCATTTTCTTCGCTACTATTATTGGTTTTCTGGTCGGTGTAGCCAGGCTTTCGAGCAACTGGATATTGTCGAAGATGGCCGCAGTATACATCGAAGTACTGCGTAATATTCCCTTACTGCTACAGATTTTTTTCTGGTATTTCGCGGTCTTGCGACAATTGCCGGGGCCAAAGCAAAGTATGAATATGTTTGATACATTTTTCCTGAATATCCGCGGCCTTTATTCTCCCTATCCTATTTTCGAGCCCGGATTCAGCTTCGTATCGTGGGCTTTCGTCATTGCCGTCGTCGCCAGCTTTTTTATCGCCCGGTGGGCTCGTAAAAGGCAGCAGGAAACAGGGCAGCAGTTCCACACCGCACTTGTCTCGCTCGGATTGCTGATCGGGCTGCCATTAATCGCCGCCGCCGCCGCCGGATTCCCGTTGTCCTGGGAATATCCGGAATTGACCGGGTTCAATTTCACCGGTGGTTTGTCCCTGATACCGGAACTGGTCGCACTGGTTCTGGCATTGTCGCTGTATACGGCGACGTTCATCGCCGAAATCGTTCGCGCCGGCATCATGGCGGTCAGCCACGGCCAGACCGAAGCCGCCTATGCTCTCGGCATTCGCCCTTCGATAACGCTGCGGCTGGTGGTTATTCCGCAGGCCTTGCGGGTTATTATTCCGCCGTTGACCAATCAGTATCTGAACCTGACCAAGAATTCGTCGCTGGCCGCCGCCATCGCCTACCCGGATTTGGTGCTGGTGTTCGCCGGCACGATCCTGATGCAGACCGGACAGGCCGTCGAGGTTATCGCCATCACCATGGGCGTGTATCTGACCATCAGCTTGCTGATCTCGGCTTTCATGAACTGGTACAACAAAAAAATGGCCCTGGTGGAGCGCTGACATGTCGGAACAAAAATCCTACGAACTGGGACATCACCCGGATATGGCGCCGCCCACCGCTACCGTCGGTTACCTGGGCTGGATGCGGGCCAATCTGTTTTCATCGCCGGTTAATACGGCGCTAACGCTGCTCTCTATCTGGCTAATTTATATTTCGGTGCCGCCGGTGCTGAAATGGGCCTTGATAGACGCCGACTGGATAGGCTCTTCCCGCGATGATTGCTCCCGCGAGGGCGCCTGCTGGGTCTATATCGGCTTCTGGTTCAAGCAAATCATGTACGGTCGCTATCCTGATTCGGAACTGTGGCGCATCAACACCGCCTATGTTTTGCTGGTCGGATCGATGATCCCGCTGTTCATACCGGGTTTCAAACACAAGGGCCTGTTGTCGGTGTTCCTGCTTGTCGTTTACCCGGTGATCGCTTTTTATCTTTTTGTCGGCGGCAGTTTTGGTCTGAATGAGGTGGAAACGCCGCTGTGGGGCGGGTTATTCCTGACCCTGGTGATTTCCCTGGTGGGAATTGTCGGCTCGCTGCCGATCGGTATTTTGCTGGCGCTGGGGCGGCGTTCGGATATGCCGATCGTCAAGGCGCTTAGCATCGGGTTTATCGAAATCTGGCGCGGCGTTCCGTTGATTACCGTGCTGTTCATGTCGTCGGTGATGTTTCCGCTGTTTTTGCCGGAAGGCATGACTTTTGACAAACTGATCCGCGCCCTGATCGGGGTCATGCTGTTTTCCTCCGCCTACATCGCCGAAGTTGTCCGTGGCGGTTTGCAGGCGATCCCCAGGGGCCAGACCGAGGCCGCCCAGGCCCTGGGCATGGGGTTCTGGAAGATCATGGGGCTGATCGTCATGCCGCAGGCGCTGAAACTGGTGATTCCGGGCATCGTCAGCTCCTTCATCGGGTTGTTCAAGGACACTACCCTGGTGTTGATTATCGGCCTGTTTGACCTTCTTGGCAGCATCCAACTGGTCGGCACCAACCCGGATTGGCTTGGCTTCTCCACCGAAGGATACGTTTTTGCGGCCTTCGTTTTCTGGTGCTTCTGTTTCAGCATGTCGCGCTATAGCCAGCATCTTGAGAAAAAATTAAACACCGGCCATTGACCGCCGGATAATTAGCGACGGAGGATTAAAATGTCTGAACTAGCGGTAGCGCAACCGACCAGGGAAATGACCGTTTCCGACGATGTCATGATCCAGCTCAACGGGATGCATAAATGGTACGGCGAATTTCATGTCCTGAAAGACATTAACCTGACCGTCAACAAGGGTGAACGCATCGTCATTTGCGGCCCGTCCGGTTCCGGCAAATCGACCCTGATACGCTGTATCAACCGTCTTGAAGAACACCAGCAGGGGCAAATTATCGTCGAAGGAACGGAATTGACCGGCGACTTGAAGCATGTCGAGCAAATTCGCCGCGAAGTCGGCATGGTGTTCCAGCATTTCAATCTGTTTCCGCATCTGACGATCATGGATAACCTGACCCTGGCGCCGATCTGGGTGCGCAAGATGTCCAAGGCCGAAGCCGAAGAAATTGCCATGAAGTATCTGGAGCGGGTCAAGATTCCGGAACAGGCAGCCAAGTATCCCGGCCAGCTTTCCGGCGGCCAGCAGCAACGCGTCGCCATTGCCCGCTCGCTGTGCATGAGCCCCAAGATCATGCTGTTTGACGAGCCGACCTCGGCGCTTGACCCGGAAATGATCAAGGAAGTGCTCGACGTGATGGTCGAATTGGCCCAGGAAGGCATGACCATGATTTGCGTAACCCACGAAATGGGCTTCGCCAAGACCGTCGCCAACAGGGTTATTTTCATGGATGAAGGCCAGATCATCGAGGAAAACGAACCAAACGAATTCTTCAACAACCCGCAAAATGACCGTACCAAGTTATTCCTCAGCCAGATTTTGGCTCACTAGGGAGCATGTGAGATGGTTAAAAGTCTGCGAGACCGCGCCGATGAGGCTACCCGCAAAGTCCAGGAGATTATGGGTGTTACCCCCGATAAGCACCCCAAGGAAATCGCCGACGCCATCGAACAGACCATAATAAATGCCTTGCTCGAAGAACGTGAACGTTGCGCCTCTATCGCCTTCGACGAATGTTGCGAGGAAGACCGGGACCGGGCGCACAAGGTCGCCGAAGAAATCCGCCGGATCAGGACGGCGCTGATCGCCAATTTATCGTCTATGCGTTAGTAGATACAGGGAGGCTGCCATGCTTTATATGCTCGATTTCGCCGTGACCTATTCCGCCGATATGAGCCAGAATGATCTTTTTACAATCTGGACTGAAGAGGCCAGGGCCGCCCTTGGGGCCAAGGAAGCCGGCGCGGTCGTCGATCTTTGGAAATGCGCCGGCGAGCGCCGGGTGATCGCCATCGCCGATCTGGATGGCCCCGATACCCTGGATCAAATTCTCATGGATCTGCCGATCATGCAGAAAATGGGCCAGCATGTCGATGTCAAGGTTACCGCGCTCAGGCGTTACGAGGACTTCGCCGCCGACGTCAAGGAACGGCTGGATCGCTAGCATACTGCTGTGATCGCAAACTGATGGCGTAAATCGCGCCACGGCTGGGGTGCCGGCGTTGCGCCTCAAGCTTTTTCACACCCTTCAGTTTCAGCAATCGTCGGGCTAGCGCTTCCGTCGCCGTTTGCCCGATATCGTCCAGCCGCAATTGCAGATAAAAAGCATTGCCGATACTGCCCAAAAACCTGTATGGCGAATCAAATTGGCTGTTCAGGACGACGCTGATTTCGTGGGTCAGGCGAGCCGATGGCTCGGCGTGCAGGTTGATGACCAGCGATACGTTAGCGGATAATTTTCCGGACTGCGGCGGGAATTCAGATAACGGAAGGGGCGACATGATGCGTACTCTTTTTACAAACGAATGAAATCGGTGAAATTGACATCGCCATGGTCATGGCGGTGGTCAACATTCGTTTGCCGATAATTCGTTTGTTCCAGGTACGCATGGGCCAATCTTTACCACGGGCCACGGGGAGCGTCAATCGGCCAGGAATTCCGTTACCGCGGTAAACGGTCGCCGTTGAACCCGTGCCGTTTCCGCCAGGATCAACCGGCCATCGACGCAGGTCAGGCCGCGGGCCAGCCATTGATCAAGGCGGCAGGCCTCGATCGCCCCAAGGCGGGCGATTGACCTGATATGGGGCAGCAGGGCCGCGCCGTATCCCGACGATGCCGTTACCGGCACCGCGCCCGGAATATTATCGACGCAAAAATGCCGGATGCCGCCTTCGCTGTAGACCGGATCGTCCCAGCTTGTCGCCCGGGTGGTTTCAACGGCGCCTCCTTCATCGCAGGAAATATCGACGATTACCGCGCCGGGTTTCATTTTCCCCAGCATGGCGCGGTCTATCAGGTGGTCGTCGCGGTGTTTCGGCCACATGACGCAATTGACGAACAGGTCGGTATCGGCAAGCAAACCGGGCAGGGCGTCGACATCGCCCGAGGTGAAATCGGCCCCGGCCCAATCCAGTTCGGACTGCGAGCGGGATTGCCGGGATATATCCAGCCCGCTTACCGAACAGCCTAGCCGCAACAGGGTCCGGAGCGCCCCGCCGCCGACCGCGCCCAGGCCAATGACCACGGCCCGCAGCGCCGGCGCCCCGAAATGGGGCATGAAATGGCGGCCGCCGCCGCCGTGCGGCGAAAAGCATAACCGGACCCCTTCGAAAGCGCCGACTTCACCGGCCAGCGGGCAATTGGGCGAGCCGAACCGGTGCGTATCTTCCGCCGATATGGCGGTCAGTCCGGTTTTCAGCAAATGGTCGGTCAGCGGCCTGTCGGCGGCGGAATGAATATTGGTGAACAGAATATGGCGGGATTCCAGCAGCCCGTATTCCGCGTCCAGCGGCTCCTTGACCTTGACGATCAATTGGCCGGCGCCGTAACCGGTGGCGGCGTCGGCGGCGATTTTCGCACCGGCGGCACGGTAGTCTTCATCGCTCGCCCCCGATAAGACCCCGGCCCCGGTCTCGACCGTCACCTGGTGGCCTTCGCCAACCAGTTCGGCGACATGGCCGGGCAGCAGGGCGACGCGTCCTTCCTGCGGTTTGATTTCTTTGGGGATGGCAATTTTCATAAGGTCTTTTTTCTTTGTCTAATTTATTATCGGGCGCGGGTCTTCGAAGGTTTCGGTTCGTTGCTCGAAGGGCTGGAAGCCCATGCGTTGATACAGCGGCAGGGCCTTGGGATGATCCAGATCGCAGGTATGAACCCACAGCCGTTGCGGGTCGTGCGCCCAGGCGCTGTCGATGGCCTGACGCAAAAGATAAGGCCCCAGCTTCATGCCGATAAATTCCGCCATCAGGCCGAAATAGGCCAGTTCGATATCGGGCGGTTGTTTCAGATCCAGTTCGAAATATCCGGCCGGCGCACCGTGCACATAGAGCACATAAATTTCAATTTTTTGATGATCGATCAGGGCCAGCAGTTGCCGGTCGTCGATGATGGCCCGTTCGTACCAAAGCCATTTGGCTCCGACGCCGCCATAGAGATAGCGGTAGAACGCGGCGGTCGGTTTTCCGACCCGCATCAAGGCCAGATTCTGGAGTGGTGGCGGCGGGCCCGGCGCCGCCGGTCGATGGGTCATTTCCAGCGAGGTGACGATCGTGCTAAGCATCGTTTTGGCGCCCTGTTCGGCGATCCGGCGGGCCATCGCCGTGCGCGGTTCGGTTTCATAGCCAAGCGCCAGATAGAACTCCTGGACCGAATCATTGCCCTCGCGGATCATCAGGTTAATCTTCCAGACACCACGCGCTCGCAGCCAGTTTTCCGCATGTTCGACCATCCGCCGCCCGTAACCCCGGCCCCGGCAATCCGGTGACGTCGCCACATAATAAACAACTCCCCGGTGCCCGTCGTCGCCGGTCATTACCGAGGCCACGATATCGCCGCCGGCGATCCCGACGAATATTTCGCTCTGCGGGTTTGACCGGCAGTGGGCCAAGTCATGGCCGGGGTTGTTCCATGGACGCAGCAAGCCGCATTCCTGCCACAGCGCGTTCAGGGATTGCCGTTCGCCGTCCCGCATGGGCCGTATTGTCAGATTGCGGGTGGTCACGGCCCGATCGGCGAATCGGCATGGTCGCCCCATTCGGCCCAGGAACCGTCGTATACCGGGACGTCTTCGTGACCGATCAGGTGCAGGGCGAAGGCGATTACCGCGGCGGTCACGCCGGAACCGCAACTGGCTACGATGGGTCTGGATAAATCGACGCCGGCGTTATCGAACGTCGCCCGGATATCGTCCGCCGACTTGAATGTAAAGTTGTCTTTCGGGTTCAGCAGTTCGACGAACGGCAGGTTGATGCTGCCCGGAATGTGGCCGCGTTTTTCGGTCGGCCTCGGTTCATGGTCGATGCCCTCGAAGCGACCGCGGCTGCGGGCGTCGATAACCTGAAATTTCCGGGTTTTCAGATTAGCCATCATCTGATCGAAATTCTTGACCAGCATGTTGTTGGTCCGGACCGTCAGGTGGCGTTCCCGGGGAATAACCTCGGCGTCGTCCATCGGCCGTTTTTCCTTGCCCCACTTGGGCAACCCGCCATTCAGCACGGCGATATCGGGATGCCCGAACAGACGGAACATCCACCACACCCGGCAGGCCGCCATGAACCCGCCGGATGAGTCGTAAACGACAATGCGGTTGCCGTCGCCCAGCCCCAGCTTGCGTGCCTTGGATGAAAACTTCTCCGGGCTCGGCAGCATGTGCGGCAGGTCGGTGTCGCTGTCTGCGATGTCGTCTATATCGAAATAGACGGCGCCGGGAATGTGGCGGAAGCCGTATTCCTCCCGCGCGTCGCGCTCGTCGTTCGGCAGATAAAAGGTGGCGTCGATGACCCGCACATCCGGGGCGCCAAGGTGGCGCG
Source organism: uncultured Thalassospiraceae bacterium (assembly GCA_964655005.1). GTDB lineage: Bacteria > Pseudomonadota > Alphaproteobacteria > Rhodospirillales > JABHCV01 > CAZZKE01. Next base: position 15,688 of record CAZZKE010000049.1, read on the forward strand.
CCAGCCAGTCGGTGTCGACAATTGCGCTCAGGTTCTGGTAATCCATTTTTCCCCCTTCATAACCAATCGGGAACCGGTAAATTCCTCTCGCGCAGGAAGACCGGGTTAAACATCTTGCTCATATAGCGGGCGCCGGAATCGCACAGCATTGTGACAATGGTATGACCGGGACCCAAATCGCGGGCCATACGCATGGCGCCGGCGACATTTATGCCGCTTGACCCGCCCAGGCACAGGCCTTCTCTGGACAGCAGATCGAAGGCCACGGGCAGCAGTTCCTGATCGGAAATCTGGTACGGCATGTCGACCTTAAGGTCTTCCATATTACCGGTGATCCGGCCCTGGCCGATTCCTTCGGTGATCGATGTTCCGGCGGATTTCAACTCGCCGTTGGCGTAATAGTCATAGATCGCCGAACCCATGGGGTCGGCCAGGCCGATCTTGATATTCCTGTTAAGCAGGCGCAGCGCCTGTTCGACGCCGGCCAGGGTGCCGCCGGTGCCGACCGAACAGATAAAACCATCGACCTTGCCATCGGTCTGGCGCCAGATTTCCGGGCCCGTGGTCTCGATGTGGGCCTGCCGGTTGGCGGTGTTGTCGAACTGGTTGGCCCAAATCGCGCCCTTTTCATCGCTGTCGTTCAATTCTTGCGCCAGACGCCGGGAAACATGGACATAATTGTCGGGATTTTTATAGGGCACGGCGGCAACCTCACGCAGGTCGGCGCCGCACAGCCGCAGCATATCTTTCTTTTCCTGGCTTTGCGTTTCCGGGATAACGATTACGCAGCGGTAGCCCAGCGCGTTGGCGACCAGGGCCAGGCCGATGCCGGTATTGCCCGCGGTGCCCTCGACAATAATGCCACCCGGCTTCAGCTGGCCGCGTTTTTCGGCGTCACGCACAATATACAGCGCCGCCCGATCCTTGACCGATCCGCCGGCGTTGGCGTATTCCGCCTTACCGAGAATTTCGCAACCCGAGACTTCCGAAGGTCCGTGCAGACGGATCAGTGGAGTGTTGCCGATAGCGCCGATGAAACCGTCACGAATATCCATTTTTAAACTCTTTCAATCCAGAAAACGACCCTAACGGCGAGGCAGCGGGCAATCAAGAACCACTTGCCGCGAGCCACTCCTGCCGTAATTTTTGCCGGTTCGATTGCAGCCATTGCAGGGCGATCATGGTCATTGCATTGTTGATTCGTCCGGAATCCAGCCATTTCATCGCCTGGTCCGGGGTGGCGGTGAAAACGCGGATGTCTTCGCCTTCGTGCGCCAGGCCGTGGATGCCGCCGGCGCCCGAGGCATCGACCCGACCGCAAAACAGAAATATCGATTCCGACAGGCAGCCGGGCGACGAATAATAGTGATACAGCGGCACCAGTTCCCCGATCACGCAGTCCGCCTCTTCAATGGCTTCCCGCCTGACCACGTCTTCCGGGCTTTCGCCGTCTTCGACAATGCCGGCGACGCATTCGACCAGCCAGGGGGTTTCGCTATCCGGCATCAGGCCTGATTGCTGGGCGGCGAAGGCCCCGGCCCGGAACTGCTCGATCAGGACCAGCAGGTCAAGATCGGGGTCGTACAGCAACACGGCGGCGGCATGGCCGCGTTCGAGAACCTCGCGGGAGATTTCGGCGCTTTGCCCGCCGTCAAACAGTTTGTGCCGCAAAAGATAGCGGTCAACCTTGACGTAGGACTGAAATTCCCGCCGTTTTTTAATGATTTTGACGTCGTCTCCGGTCATCTCTGCCACTATCCCCAGAACCTGCCCGATGCGCCGATGGCGACGGTCAGGATTCCCAATACGGTATTGGTTCCGACGATGCGGCGGATAACGTTCAGTTGCGCCGCCGCCATGGGCCAGTCCTCGGCGGCGACAAAATCGCGGAAACGGCTATATGGCCCCACGTACAAATACAAAAACAGGGCGATCATCGACCATCCGGTTAACTGCATCAAGGTGATGTGCAGGCCGGCACTCGCGATATCGCCGAAATCGATCATCACCTGAGCGTAGCCGGTCAACGGCAGGATAATGACGATCAGCCAGACCCAGGAAAAGAAGCGCCTGAATACGCCGGACCAGATGGTCAGCCGCCGCGGCGGTTCCAGAAATCCCAGCGATGGCCGCAAGACCACATAGGCGAAAAACATCCCGCCGACCCAAATTACGGCGGCCAGGGCATGCAACAGGACGGCGAAGGTGGTGATTTCAGGCATTGCATAAGACTTTCACAAGAATCGAACCTGATTTTATATAGGTTGATCGCGATAACCGCAAAGGGGCTTTGTCGGTTTAAAACCGCTCGTAACCCAACCCGTCGATGGCGATTTCCGGGGGCAGTCCCTGCACCAGATCGCTGACGATGCGGGCCGAACCGCAAGCCATGGTCCAGCCCAGGGTGCCATGGCCGGTATTGAGGATCAGGTTCGAGTATGGTGTCGGGCCGATAATGGGGGCGCCATCCGGCGTTGCCGGCCGCAATCCGGCCCACAATTCGGCTTCTTCCGCTTCGCCCGCGCCGGGAAACAATTCCAGCGCCGCCGCCACTATTTGCCCGGCCCGCCGTTGATTCAGCGATGTGTCGTAGCCCGCCAGTTCGGCGGTGCCGGCTATGCGCAGGCGATTGCCGAGGCGGCTGTAGACCAGTTTTTTTTCGTCCTGAATCAGGCTGACCGTGGGCGCCAGCGACGATTTATTGATGGGCAGGGTCGCCGAGTATCCTTTTGCCGGATAGACCGGCACCCGGATACCAAGCGGTTTCAGCAGCAGCGGGCTGTAGCTGCCAAGTGCCATTACGTAATGTGCGGCGGTGAATGTCCGGTCGCCGCAAGCCACCCCATCGATGCTTGCACCGTGTGCGATCAGCCTGTCGATGGATCGGCCATATCGAAAATTGACGCCCAATTCCACGGCCAGGGCCGCCAGTTTGGTGGTGAAGGCATAGGCATCGCCGCTTTCGTCGGCGGCGGAATAAATGCCACCGGCCAGCAGTCCCCGCGACAGGGCCGATTGCAGCGCCGGTTCAAGCCCGACGCATTGCCGGGCGGACAGCGGTTCACGAAACAGGCCCAGACCGTTCATCCTGTCGGCCTGCCGCCGGGCCCGCGCATATTCCCGTGAATTGCCGTAGATATGCAGTATTCCGACGCTAAGCTGATCGTACTGAATGCCGGTCTCGGCGCGCAGTTTAATCAGCGCCTGACGGCTCATCAGGGCGACCCGCAGCATCCGTTCCATATTGCCGGCCAGCGAACGTTCCGTGCAGTTAGCCAGGAACTTCAGCGACCAGGACCACAGGGCCGGATCGGCCCGCAAGCGGAACAGCAACGGCGCATCGGCGCGGCCCAGCCATTTGACAATTTTCGGCAGCACCGACGGACCGGCCCAGGGTTCGCTGTGACAGGCCGAAATCTGACCGCCATTGGCGTAGCTGGTTTCCAGGCCGGGGCCGGGCTGGCGGTCGATCACCGTGACTTTCAGGCCGGCGCGGGCCAGGTAATAGGCGGCGGTGACGCCGATAACTCCGGCGCCAAGCACGATCACGGTTTGATTTTTTTCGCTCATGACGGCACCCTTATACCCCAAAATAAATTAGGCGCGCTATTATGCTAACCATGTACGAAATGGCCTTGCTTACAGTCGATCAAATGTATGCCGCCGACCGGGCCGCCATGGCCGCCGGGACGCCGGGGCATGAGTTGATGGAAGCCGCCGGGGCGGCGATTGCCGATGAAGTCATCAAACGCTGGCCCCGGCGACCGGTCCTGGCGCTCTGCGGGCCCGGCAACAATGGCGGCGACGGCTTCGTCGCCGCCCGCCTGCTGGCCGAAGCGGGCTGGCCGGTGCGACTGGCGCTGTTGGGTCATCGCGACGCCCTGAAAGGCGACGCGGCGCTTAACGCCGAACGATGGCAGGGTGATGTATTGCCCCTTGATCCCGGTCTCCTGGACGGCGATGTGCTGGTGCTTGACGCCCTGTTCGGGGCCGGATTGATCCGACCGCTCGCCGGCGTCGCCAGGAAAATGGTCGAGGCCATCAACAGGCGGCGGCTGGACTGCCTGGCCGTGGACATTCCCAGCGGCGTCGCCGGCGACAGTGGCGAGATTCTGGGCGGCGCGCAGGCGGTGGCCGTGAAGGCGGTCACCACCGTGACATTTTTTCGGCGCAAGCCGGGCCATTTGCTGCTGCCGGGACGGGATTTGGCCGGCCGGGTGAGGGTAGCCGATATCGGAATATCCGATGCCGTTCTGGACGATATCAAACCCATGACGTTCGCCAATGGTCCCGGCCTGTGGTCGCGCCGGATGCCTCGCGCCGGGACCGGGGACAACAAATATTCCCGCGGCCACGCGGTCATCGTCGGCGGCGCGGAAATGACCGGCGCGGCCCGCCTGGCGGCGACGGCGGCGCGGCGTTTGGGGGCCGGACTGGCGACCATCGCCGCCCCGCAATCGAGCTTTGAAATATACGCGGCCGGCGATCCCGGCAATCTGACAAAGGTAATCGAAGACGACCGGTCCTTCGGTGATTTTCTGGCCGACCCGCGGATTACCGCAATCCTGATCGGGCCGGGCAGCGGCGTTACCAAGCGCACCAGGTCGTTCGTTCTGGCGGCGCTGGCCACCGGCAAACCGGTGCTGCTGGATGCCGATGCGCTCAGCGTGTTCGCCGACCAACCGGACGCCTTGTTCGAAGCCATCGCCGGGCCGGTGTTGCTGACCCCGCACGAAGGCGAATTCAGACGGCTGTTTGACTTGGGCGGCGACAAACTGTCGCGGGCCCGCCAGGCCGCGATAATCAGCGGCGCCGTGGTGTTGTTGAAAGGTGCCGACACGGTCATCGCCGCCCCGGATGGTGCGGCGGCGATCAACGAAGGCGCCCCGTCCGGCCTGGCCACGGCCGGTTCCGGCGATGTTTTGGCCGGTTTTATCACCGGCCTGCTGGCCGGCGGCATGGCGGTGTTCGATGGCGCCTGCGCCGGCACCTGGCTGCATGGCCGGGCGGCGGCAAATTTCGGCCCCGGCCTGATTGCCGAAGACCTGGCGGGCGCGGTTGGCGCCGCGTTATCCGAACTGGAAAATCAATAAACCTTAGCGGCCACGCCGTAATGTCGCCATTTCATCCGAATCCGATGGCAATCGTTGCAGTTCCTTGTTGACAACTTTTCTAAGCGACCGGTATCCGTACTGGAATTTTTCCCGTCCCGTGAGCTTTCGCCACCGGAACGAAAAATACTCCGGAATCAAGGACCATGCGGTGGCGCCGCCGGTTGACTGTAAGGCCCGCAGCAGCACCATGGCCCAGATAAAATGGCGCATCCGGTAAGCCGCTACGGGATAACAAATCAGCGCCAGACCAAGTCGCCGCTTGCGCAACAATTTCCAAAGGGGCGGCGGCTTGTTGTCGGTAATGGTTTCCGGTTTTTGCATCATCGTTTGCATCGAATCGACCATAACCGAGCGCTCAACCAGCCTTTTCGGGTTGGCGAAGTAACCGGATTCTTCCTGCTTTACACGGAAGTAGTTCAAATCGGTCAAGAGCACGGCATGGTACGCGGCAAGGCCGAATTTCCTGACATATTCATAGTTTGTATGTACCGTGATCTGGGTTCGCCAGGCTCTGGTTATCAGCCGCGGACTGTCGGTAAAATTTATCGTCGTCACTTCGTCGTGGGCATTTTTGTCGGAAATACTTATAAGGTACTCCTCTTCCGCCTCAATCGTGCGTCCGATCAGGCCGTGATGCCGGGCGAACTCGTACAGCGGGGTTCCCGGCAGGGCCTGGGCGTAGTTGATGCTCTGGTCGTTGGGGTTCTGGTCGATGTTCAAGGTCAGGGAATATTTGCTGAACTCGATGGTTTCGTTAATCGTTTCTTGGCATTCTCCGGGCATGCCAAGAACCAGTTGGATCCCCATCCATACAGCTTCTTCGGCCATCCATTTCATGGCGTTGTAATTGTCTTCGACCTTGGTTTTCTTCTCCATCACCTGGAGCATCCTGGCGCTTCCGGTTTCCATGCCGAACAGGATCGAAATGCATCCGGCGTCCTTCATCATTTTCAATTGTTCGGGCGTGATGCAGTTAACCCGCATGCCGGCGACCCACCAGAGGATGTCGCGTTTCTTGATTTTCTCGCAAAAATCCTTCAGCCATTTCCTGTCGGTACCGAAATTTTCGTCGGCGACGGTCAGATATCCGGCATTGAAATTCTCGATCACGTAGTCCAGCCGCTGCATGAATATGTCGCTTGGAATATAGCGAATGCCCTTTTCCCAGCGATGGCAAAAAGTACATCTTGCGACACATCCCTTGGCGCCCGGCAACAAGGCATGGCGCTTGCCCACCCGCTCCGGTTCCTTGCATCGGGGGTCCATCTTGGTCCAGGCGATATCGCTGACATTGTCGACAACCGGGAAAAAGGTATCCAGATTGTCGTCGTTGAGAAAATCGGACCAGTCGACGTCATAAAGCTCTTCCGCCGCCAGCGGCGTCTCGTATCCGGTATTTTTCAGGGCGCCTTTATCATCAAGCAGCATCAGCCCGGGAATGTTCGCGAAATCCAGGGGGTTACGGGAATTTTCGGCTTTCCGCAGGATGTTCAGGAAGATCTTTTCACCTTCGCCCAGGACACATAAATTGGTTCCGGTTTTACGCAGCAGAATTTCGGCGCTGGCGGCAAGGCTGCCGCCGACTACGATTAACGTTTCCGGCAATATCTTTTTGACTTCCAGGGACAATCGCTTGGTATATTCATAGGATGTCGACACCACGGCGCTGATGCCCAGTACATCCG
>CAZZKE010000050.1:0-21898 GCA_964655005.1 uncultured Thalassospiraceae bacterium
GCAAACTACTTCAGAAATTCAGGGTATGCGTCAGTTTAAAACGGAAAGAGTCTAGGAGCCGACGGCGCGGCGGTGCTTGGGTACCGCAAGGCCGTCGGCGACAACGTCCAAAAGGCTTGTGAGGCCGTCTCTATGGGTCATTTTTCCTGCAACTTGGTATTAACGCGCTTCGGTATTATTACTGTCGCTTTCCTGAACCGGTGGCGGCCCGCCCCGGGACGGGCCGTCGGCCAGCAACCCGAACAGGTTGCGAAAAATTCCCGGCGCCAGGGCGCTTAGGGGATTAACCACTACCTTCGGATTTTCGATCGGCCCGCGCATGGCGTAATTGGCGGCGAAAATACCGCCGCCTTCCTCGGTGCCGGTCAACAGGGTGCCGATGATCGGAATATTGCCAAGCACGCTGTTCAGGGCATATGCCGGCACCATCGTACCTTCGATATCGATGATTTCGGCATTTGTGTAGATACGGCCCTTGGCGGTGTAGCCCAGTGACAGGCCGGTGGCCTTGGCGTTTTTTATTTCGATGACCCCCTGATTAAGGACAAACGGCACATCGAAGTCATTGAAGGCCAGGCCATCGCCTTGCAGGGATTCGACGATCCCGGTCAGCGACAGAATACTTACCAGATGGACCAGGGTCGGCGCATCGACGATGCGGTAATCGCTTATCAGCATCCGCCCGGTCAACGGATGGCCCGGTTCGGCGTCGTCGAAGACACCCGATACATCCAGTGTGCCGCCGATCATGTTATCGTAAACGCCCAGGCTGGACAGCATGACGCCGGCGTCTTCGGCCCTGAACGATAGTTCGCGTTTGCCAAGGCCGCCCGGCTTCAGGCGCACTTCGAACCGCTTGCCCTGGCCGACCACGCCATCGACGACGATCCCCCGCCACCTTTCGCCGGAGCGGGCGAAGGTGCCGGTAATTTGCTGTAAATAACGATTCTTGCCGATCCACACCTTGTCGACCTTGGCCGACACGCTAAGCTTCAGGCCGAACGATCCATCGCCGTCCTGCGGCGAGGTCTTGAACAGGTCATCGAACATCGGCGCCAAATCCAGGCTTGGCCCGTGGAAGCTGACGGTCCAGCCGCCATCCTGGCCGGGGATCACGATGCCGGTCAAATCGGTCCGGTTAAAACTGACCTGATTAATGTTGACCTTGTCCAGGCCGCTGCCGTCTTCGGCATATCGGGCCGAACCGTTAACACGCAAATCCCCGGCCAACAGCGAAAAACTGGGAATATCGGTAATACGCACGCCGTCGATATCAATATCGACCTGGGCCGAACCGCCGACCCCGGTCTGTTTCGACCAGTTCATGGCCGGCACATTGAACGCAACTTCGTTCAGATCCAGCTTCAGGCGCACCTTTCCGGTATTGTCGTCCTGTAACAGCAAGCGGATATCGGCGCCGACCCCGCCTTCGATAAAGTTACCGTACAGACGCGAAATGTTCAGTCCCAGATCGCCCAGTTTGCCAATATCGTCAATCTGCGAGCGAATATCGAAACGCTGGCGGAAGGCCCCGCCGGGGCCAAAGTTTCGCCGCCAGTTCAAGGCGGCCGTAATATCGCCAAGTTTGACGTCACCTTCGATATCAAGCCCCTGCCGATCGGCTTTCAGATTTAGAAAATCACTGCTGATGCCCTGGCCCAGAATGACCCGGTCGATAAACACATTTTTCATTCCGGCGTCGGCGGTGATATCCACCTGGTCCAGGGACAGGTCCTCCAGCAAAGGCATTTGCAATTTCAAATGCAGATCGGCATCGCCGCCGGCATTCGCCGGGTCTATCCCGATTGCAGAGGAGAATCCAAGCGGTTCGTGCTCGATCATTTGCAGGGCATTCTGGACCGGACCCTGGATGAACAGGTCCATATCGGCGTCCTGATCTTCCTTATCCAGGCCGGTCAACGAGATGATGCCTTTTTGCAGGGTCATTCCCTCGCTTTCCGAGCGGGTGATGAAAATATCAAATTTCCGGTCGGTGAAACGGGCCGTGGCATTGGTGTTTGTGGCCTTGGGCATGGGCGGCAGGTAATCGACGGTAACGCCTTCGATATCCATATCACCGCTTAACGACACCAGTTCGAGCGGCCCCCCATTGTTCTGGCGGACCTGAACCGAAGCCCGGGTCCGCGAAACCATACCATCGGCAATATGGGCCAAAACCCAGGACCGGGCTTCGCTGCCAAGACTTTTCGGCCAATACCGATCCAGATTATCCGGCGGCATGTCACGCAGTACGCCGCCGGCCCCGATCGACAGGTTGCCATCGTCAAGCAGCATATTCACGGCGATCGACGCCTTCGGCCCCTGCAAATCCAGTTCCAGCGCGTCGATCTCTATCTTGTCGGTTTCGCCAAGCCATCTGCCGCGGGCGTTCAGGGTATGCAACGGCATCTTGTGATCGACCGGGCTGGGCAGATAGACCGATCCTTCGGGACCCAGATCGATGGTCAGATTATTGACTTCGAGCAAATCCGGGCGACCGCCGAAATGGCCCCTCAGTTCGGCGCTGCGGACCGGGATTCGCTGAGCCAGCGACAGCATTCCCAGTTTCTGGGCGGTCTTGACCGGTATCGCCATAAACCCCTGCCCGGCATTCAGATCGAAGCCCAGGCTTTCCAGCCGGCCGCCGCCATCCATCGAGAACGTCAGGGTTCCCTGTACCGGCAGGTCCATCAGCGCCAGGGCCGAGAAATCCGGGGACAGATCAGACAGGGCGGCCGGGGTAATGGCGCTAAAATCGACTCCCAGGTCCAGCCTGCCGTCGGCGGCGGCATATTCGCCGATGATGGATATATTGGTCCGCTGGCCGCCGACCTGCATATCAAGGGTGACGTCGCCCTTGAATCCACCCGGTTCGCGATTCAAGCGCACCTGAGCGTTGGTGGCGTCCCACGAAATATTGCGCGCCTGATCGATCACCGTAAGATCGGCATCGTATATCGTCACGTTGCCAAGATAGCTCATCGCCCTGGTCGGGTCGGGCTTGGCCATAAGTTCGGCCACCATGCGCTGCAAAAACTGGCCCGATTGAGCGGCTTCGGTGTCGAAGCCGACTTCCACCGAGCCATCCGGGTGGCGCAAGACCCGCAACCGGGGACGGAATAACTCGATACTCTGGGGCGCGATCACGCCCTGAACCAGGGCCCTGGCGCTCAGCGACAGGGAAAGTTCCGGAATGACGGCGATCAGGGAGTCGCTGGCATCATAAGCGCGAACATTGAGCACCCGGATATCCAGTGTTCGTTCCCAGCCGGCCCAAGTAAGAATTGTATCATCAAGGCGCAGCCGAAAAGACTTGTGTAATCTGCCAAGTGTGCTTTCGATATATGGTGAAAGGAAGGCCAGCGATATCGGTCCGGACGACAGCTGCCAGGCGGCGATAACAACCATTATCGCCAGACCGGCGCCGAGCCCGCCCAACAGTTGGATAATTAACCGAATGGATTTTCTGAACAAACCATATTCCCTGGACTTCACAGAGCCGAAAAATAAGTATTTCCGGCCAGTTTACAAGTCTTAGAGTTTAGCAAATATGAATATTTTTGTCTCCACCGCTTGCCAGACGCCGCCGCCCCGGCCCGCCGACCATGATCGTATGGTGCTGGGGCTGGATCGCTGGCGGGACGCGGTAAAGGACAGCGGCGACCGGGAAGTCATTGACATTCATCAGGCTATCATGGCCGACGCGACCGCCCGCCGCCTGGCCGAGGCGCTATTCGGCAACAGCCCTTACCTGTCCAAATGCATGACCGGGGCGGCGGATTTTGCTTGCCGGCTGTTCGCCCGCGGCCCCGATGACATGTTTAGCACCCTGCTCGAAGAACTGAACGACGATAAGGCCGATGAAACTGAAACCGGAAAACTGCTGCGGGCCACAAAGAAAAAGGCCGCCCTATGCGTCGCACTGGCCGATATAGCGGGTCTCTGGCCGCTTGAAAAAGTCACCGCCGCGCTGTCGCGGTTCGCCGATCTGGCAATTTCCAGGGCCGCCGCCCAGGCCTTGCGCACCGCCGCCGCCAGGGGCGATATGGAATTGGCCGATCCGGAACACCCGGAAGTGGAATCGGGGCTGGTAATTCTGGGCATGGGCAAGCTCGGAGGCGGTGAGCTGAACTATTCCAGCGATATCGATCTGATTGTCCTGTTCGACCCGGACCGGGTGCAGAGCGACGACCCCGACAACCTGCAAACCGCCTTCGTCCGCCTGACGCGTAATCTGGTGCGATTACTGGAAGAGCACACCGCCGATGGTTACGTGTTCCGGACCGACTTGAGGTTGCGGCCCGACCCGGGTGCTACGCCGCTGGCCATTTCGGTGCTGGCGGCGGAAACCTACTATGAAAGCATCGGCCAAAACTGGGAACGGGCGGCGATGATAAAGGCCAGACCGGTGGCCGGCGACATCGAGGCGGGACGGGCCTTCCTGAAATGGTTAACGCCGTTTGTGTGGCGTAAGAATCTGGATTTTGCGGCTATTTCCGATATTCATTCCATCAAACGCCAAATCAATGCCCAGCGCGGCGGCCAGGGTATTTCGGTACCCGGCCACAATGTCAAACTGGGCCGTGGCGGGATCCGCGAGATCGAATTTTTCGCCCAGACGCAACAGCTGATATGGGGTGGCAGATTACCGGAATTGCGACTGTCGCAAACCGTAAAAACCCTGGAAAAACTTGCCGACTGCGGCCAGATCATCGAGGTCGTCCGTGACGACTTGATCGCCGCTTACCGCTATCTGCGCCGGCTCGAACACCGTTTGCAAATGATCGACGATGAACAGACCCACAGCCTTCCCGAAGACCCCGGCAAGCTGGCCGCCGTGGCGACCTTCCTGGGTTATGACGACAGCCAGTCCCTGGCGCTGGAATTGACGGCGCATCTGGAAAAAGTGGAAACCCATTACGCCGGACTTTTCGAAGACGCGCCATCGCTCGGCGCATCCTCGGGCGAGGACGATCTTATAATCGGCAATCTGGTATTCACCGGCGGCGATTCCGATCCCGAAACCATCCGCACCATCGAAAATCTGGGTTTTAAAAATGCCGCCGCCGTCGACGCCGCGGTGCGCGGCTGGCATCATGGTCGCTACCGGGCCATGCGCAGCGCCCGGGCCCGCGAATTGCTGACCGAATTTTTCCCGGTTCTGCTGAAAGCCCTGGCGGCGACACCGGACCCCGACGCCACGTTCAACCGGTTCGACGAATTCCTGTCGGGACTGCCCGCCGGGGTGCAGTTGTTTTCGATGTTCTATTCGAACCCCAAATTGCTCGATCTGGTCGCCGAAATCATGGGCGATGCGCCTCGTCTGGCGGAATATCTGGCCCGCCGCCCACAGGTTCTGGAAAGCGTCCTGACCGCCGATTTTTTTGATCCGCCACCATCCGCTGAATACCTGTTTGCCGAACTGGATCAGAAAATGCGCCAGGCCGAATACTTCGAAGACGTTCTGGTGATGTGCCGTCGATGGGCCAACGACCGCCGCTTTCAGGTCGGGGTACTGGCCTTGCGGGGACGTATCGCGCCGGCGACCACGGCCCTGGCGTTAAGTGATATCGCCGAGGTCGCCATTGACCGCCTATACAACCGGGTCGAAGAGGAATTTGCCCGAACACACGGTCGTATTACCGGATCGGAGCTGGCCGTGGTCAGCCTCGGCAAGCTGGGCAGCCGTGAAATGACTCCGGAATCCGACCTGGATCTGGTGTTTGTCTATGATCTTCCGGACGGTATCGATGCTTCCGACGGCGCCAAGCCACTGCCGCCGAGCCAGTATTTCGCCCGCTTGAGTCAACGCCTGATTAATGCCATCTCGGCCCAAACCGGCGAAGGCGCCCTGTATGAGGTCGATATGCGGCTGCGTCCATCCGGCGCTGCCGGCCCCATTGCCTCCAGCCTGGCCGCTTTCATTCAATATCACGAACAGGAGGCCTGGACCTGGGAACACATGGCCCTGACCAGGGGCCGGGTTATTGTCGGAGCGCCCGGAATGCACGAGAAAATCAACCGGGCGATCCGCCGGACCCTGACCCGGCGGCGCGATCCGGACAAGCTGTTAACCGACGTCGCCCATATGCGCGAACGCATGGAGGGCGAACATCACACCGATTTTATATGGGATGTCAAACACCTGCGCGGCGGCCTGGTAGATGTCGAATTTATCACCCAGTACCTGGAACTGCGCCACGCCCACGACCACCCCGGAGTGTTGGCCCACGACACCCGGACGGTTTTGCAAAACATCAAGCGCCTGGGCCTGTTGGACGGTGCGACCGCCGACGAACTGATCGCCGCCGCGCTGTTATGGCAATCACTGCAAGGCATGTTGCGCCTGACCATCCCCAGGGCCTTGCGCAAGCAACACGACCACACCATTCCACAGGGCCTGCGGGATAAACTGGCCGGGGCCTGTGGAGCAGCCGATTTCGCCACCCTGACAGCCATGATCGAAACGACTGCGACGACCGTGATGGGCCATTACCAGGCGATCATCGCCGGACCGGCGGGTTGACCGGTTTTAGTTGGGAAGGCCCCAGGCCGCCCCTATGCAGCGCGATCAATATACATTATTTTCCATATTTTCCGCGATGCTGATTGTCGATGATCGGGAAACGAAAAAATCGTTTTTCAATAATCGGTAGATATTGTCCGGCGTATGGATTTAGTATCCAACTCGCTATAATGACCTGATTTTCCCGGAGACGCCCATGGCCGACGACGAAGCGATTGCAGAGGAAACGGAAGAGGGCGAAGCACCCGCCGAAGACGGCAAGCAAAAGGGCGGCAAGAAAAAGCTTATCCTGATCGTTTCCGGTGTCGTCCTGCTGGTTGTCGCCGGGGCCGGCGGCGCCTTCGTTATGGGCGTTTTCGACTCCCTTCTCGGACTGGGTGAGCCGGCGGTCGAGGAAGTCGTGGTCATCCCTCCCGGTCCGCCGGTTTACTATGAATTTCCCCAGATGGTTGTCGATTTGAAAAAAACCAGATCGCGGATCAGTTACATCAAAATCAAGGTGGTCGCCGAAATCGTCACCCGCGACCTGCCGTTGCTGGAAGAGTCCGAATTGAAAATTATCGACAAGATCCAGACCTACCTGCGCAGCCAGACCCGTAAAGACCTGACCGGCGGCGCCGGTACCGAAAGGATGCGCACGGCCATAACGAAAATTATTGCCGAAACCCTGTCCCCGGTAGAATTCGAAGGCGTGCTGTTCCGGGAAATCTTGCTACAGTAAATCCGGAACCCACCCACCGATTTTCGTTGCCAGCATGCCGGTGGCTGTGGGACAATAAATCTTCCAACGGTAGTGAAATCCGGCTATGATTACATACGGTTCAGAGGTTGTTACGGAATGTCAATTAACCGGCAGTTGCTGGCAATTATCCTAAGCTTTGCGACCATATTAATTTTTTCGTATATCCAGAAAATTCCAACACGCATCGAAAATGGGGTACGGGGGCACCAGGCCGACGACGCCATGGATGACGTGCGCCGCCCGTTTTTCGCGATCCAGGCGGCGAAAACGATGATCCTGAAAAACGGAAACAACTCGGAAATTCGTGCCGGGCTAGAACGTTGGATAGAAATCGGCAACAGTCTCCTCGCCCGCTACAAGGACGTGGCGGCGTACGACGACAAATTATTGCGCCGCGTTAATATCCTGGCCACGGCCTACGAGGAATGGCTACGGAGCATCCATTCGGTAATGGCCATCGCCGGGCGCACAAAGCCCGACAAAGACGAACGGTTGGGCGTGCGTCACTTTGACGCGCTGCATGAGGTAAATATTGAAGCGGCTTCAGGCTTTTCTACCGTTTTGCGCCTGCTTGGCGATACGGAAGAGCCTGTACTGGATGACATTGAGCAGGGTTCCTATGCCCTCACGGAATTGCTGATTCTCAGCGGGGTGCTGCTGGTCTGCGTATTGCTTTACAGCTTCGTCCTGATGAATTCGAAAAACAGGCTGCTGGAAAAGTCGCTGGACCGGCAAAAACTGGTGGCGAATGAATTAATGGTCAGCGAGGCCCGCCTCGCCAAGGCCCAGCGGATCGCCCGGTTTGGCAACTGGGAAACAGGCCTTCGAAACGACACCCTGTGGTGGTCGGATGAAACCTATCGCATTTTTGGCCTGAACCCGCAAAAGCACAGGGCAACCCGCGAACTGTTCAGGGATTTAATTCATCCGGAAGACCGGGACACGGTCGCCAGGGTCTATCGCAGGGCGCTGTCTAATAATGAACCTTACAACCTGGATTATCGAATCGTTCTTGCCAATGGCGGCGTCCGTTATGTCCACGATCAGGCCGAAGTTTCGTACGATGGCGACGACGAACCGGTGGGTATTGAGGGAACCATTCAGGACATAACAAAACGCAAGAAGGCCGAGAACAATCTTCACAAGGCCCACGACGAACTCGAACTACGGGTCTTCGAACGCACCCAGGCGCTGACCGAGGAAATCCAGGAACGGCGGGTAATCGAGGCGGAACTGCTGGAACGGACGGAACTACAGCAATTACTTTATACGGTCACGGTCATCGCCAACGAAGCCGATGACTGCGACGCCGCGATGGTCGCCTGCCTGAAGGAAATCTGCGCCTATACGACCTGGCCGGTGGGGCATATATATGCCGTCTCGCAATCCGACCGCGACAGATTGCTGCCGACCGATATATGGCATATGGAAGACTCCGAATGGTGCTCCGTTTTCCACGACCTGACCATGAAGACCGAATTTCGCACAGGCGTCGGCATGCCGGGTCGGGTGCTGGCCAGCGGCGAGCCGGAATGGATCGAGGATGTGGCGGAGAACCCCGAATTCATCAGGATCGTCCAGGGGGCGGGTATTGTCGTCAAGTCCGGTTTCGGCTTTCCGATCAAGGTAAAAAACCGGGTCGTGGCGGTGATGGAATTTTTCTCCCCGTTCAATCAGATGGAAGATCAGTCGCTGATGCGCTCCATCAATCATATAGGCGCCCAGCTTGGCCGTCTGCACGAACGGGCGGCGACGGAAAAAAGCCTGCTTGCGGCCAAGATCGAAGCCGATTCCGCCAACCGGTCAAAGTCCGACTTCCTGTCCTCGATGAGTCACGAGTTGCGGACACCGCTGAATGCGATTATCGGCTTTTCCGACATCATGATCGGGGAAACGCTGGGCCCGGTCGACAACGTCAAATACCGGGAATATCTGGGTGATATCTATAATTCCGGACAGCATCTTCTGGGACTTATCAACGACATTCTCGACGTTTCCGCAATCGAGGCAAGCGGCCTGGAATTGCAGGAGGAGAATATCGACCTGGCCACCGTCATCGCCGCCTCGGCCCGTATAATCAAACCACTGGCAAAAAAAGGATCGATAACCGTAACCTCCGCTATCGATCCTCAGATACCGATGATTTACGCCGACGAACGACGCATCAAACAGGTCTTGCTCAACCTGCTTAGCAACGCGGTCAAGTTCACCCTGCCGGGCGGTGAAGTCTCCGTCGGCGTTCGCCTGAATGATGACGGCTCAATTGTCATGAACGTCTCCGATACCGGCATCGGCATGGATTATGAAGGCGTGGGAAAGGCCCTGAGCAGGTTTGGCCAGGTCGACAGCGCCATCGATCGCAGACACGAAGGCAGCGGCCTGGGGCTGCCGCTAACCAGGGGCCTGGCCGAAATGCATGGCGGAACGCTGGAAGTCAAGAGCGCGAAAAACCGCGGCACCACGGTAATCGTGACATTCCCCAGGGAACGCACCGTCCGGAAAGCGGCGCGCTAACCTTCTTTCCCTTCATCCATCCCCTTGACTCTGGCCGCCAGCGCCGCCGCCATGAAATCATCCAGGTCGCCATCCAGCACGCCCTGGGTGTTCGAGGTCTCGACCTCGGTACGCAGGTCCTTGACCATCTGATATGGCTGCAACACGTAGGATCTGATCTGATGACCCCAGCCGATATCGGTCTTGGCGTCTTCGAGCTCCTGCTGTTCTTCCTCGCGGCGGTGCAGTTCGTGTTCGTATAATCGCGCCTTCAGCATTTTCATGGCGGCCGCCCGGTTCTTGTGCTGCGAGCGGTCATTCTGGCACTGGACCACGATATTGGTCGCCAGATGGGTGATCCGGATGGCGCTGTCGGTCTTGTTTACGTGCTGACCGCCGGCCCCGGAGGCGCGATAGGTATCGATCCGCAGGTCCTTGTCCTGAATCTCGATTTCGATATCGTCATCAATTTCCGGATAGACCCAGACCGATGAAAAGCTGGTGTGACGGCGGGCGCTGGAATCATAGGGCGAGATGCGGACCAGGCGATGCACGCCGCTTTCGGTTTTCAGCCAGCCATAGGCATTGTGCCCGGAAATCTTCACCGTCGCCGATTTAAGCCCGGCTTCCTCGCCGGCGCTTTCGGCCATCCATTCGACCTTGTAATCATGCGCTTCGGCCCATCGGGTATACATGCGCAACAACATTTCCGCCCAGTCCTGGGCTTCCGTGCCGCCGGCCCCGGCGTGAACTTCCAGATAACAGTTATTGGCGTCCGCCTCGCCCGACAGCAGGGTCTGCAATTCCGCCTTGGCGGCGATATCCCGGGCCGTCAGCAGGGCTGTCTCGGCTTCGGTTACGATACCCTGATCGCCCTCGGCCTCGCCCATTTCCAGAAGTTCGACGTTGTCGGCCAGGTCGCGGCCCAGATCGTCGATGGATTTAATCCCTTCTTCCAGGCGGGTGCGTTCGCGCATCACCGCCTGGGCCTTGTCCGGATCGTTCCATAATTCCGGATTTTCCGACAGCGCGTTCAGTTCATCAAGGCGGCGTTTGGCGTTGTCGTAGTCAAAGATGCCTCCTCAGCAGTTCCAGCGACTGCTCTATTTGCCGGGTGAAGGCTTCGATTTCGGCGCGCATGGCGGGGTGTCCTTGATTTATTCAAGGGGCTTTGTAACCGGATTGCCAATTTAATACAATCCGCCGGTTCCCAGGACCGGTCCCTGGGCGCCGAGGCTCAAGCCGTCCAGGACCCGGGCCTCGCCGCTGGGCGCCTCGCCGGGCTTGAAGGCTTCCAGAATAACCTTTCTGTCACCGGACCGGGCCGGCAGGCCGGTGGTCGCATTGACCCGGACCAGCCGGATGCCCGGCGGAATCCGAAACGGCGTCGCTGGCCGGCCGGCCAGCGCCGCGGCCATGAAATCGCGGAAGATCGGCGCCGCCACCGAGGCCCCCTGTTCACGCCGCCCAAGACTGCGCGGATTGTCAAATCCGGTATAGACGCCGACCGCCAAATCCGGCGAGAAACCGACAAACCAGGCATCCCGGCTTTTGTTGGTGGTGCCGGTCTTGCCGGCCAGCGGCTTGCCGACGGCGCGGATAATGACCCCGGTGCCCCGCTCGACAACGCCCTGCAGGATCGAGACCATCTGATAGGCGCTTCCGGGATCGGTTACGGACTTCCGCTGATCCGGCAACTGCGGCACCGGCTGGCCGGTCCAAAAGGCCGCGCGACAATCGCGGCAGACCCGTTTGTCGTGGCTGAAGACGGTGCGGCCATGACGATCCTGGATACGGTCAATCAGGCTTGGCGTGATGTCCTTGCCGCCATTGACCAGCATGGCGTAACCGGTGGTCAGTCGCAGCAGGGTCGTCTCGCCGGCGCCCAAAGCCATGGCCAGGGATTGCGGCATGTTATCGATAATCCCGAAACGCCGGGCATAGTCGGCAATCTTGTCCATGCCGACGGTCTGGGCCAACCGCACGGTCATCAGGTTACGGGATTTCTCGACGCCCAGACGCAAGGTGCTGGGGCCGTAAAATTTCTGGGTGTAGTTGGCCGGCCGCCACTTCGGCAGCCCCGGACCCTGATCAATCACGAACGGCGCGTCGAGAATCAGGGTCGACGGCGTAAAGCCGGAATCCAGCGCCGCCAGATAAACGAACGGCTTGAATGCCGACCCCGGCTGACGCTCGGCCTGGGTGACCCGGTTGAACTTGCTTTTGTCGTGATCGTAACCGCCGGACATGGCCAGGACGCGACCGGTGTGCGGATCGAGCGCCACCAGCGCCCCTTCGATTTCCGGTATCTGCCGCAGGCCGTAGCTATCGGCAGGATGGATTTTGCCGTTCTTGTCCGCCGCGACCGGTTCGACGGCGACGACATCGCCCACCGTCAGCACATCTTGCGGGCGCTTGACTCGCGGCCCCAGTCTTTCACCCTTCAGCCAGGGTCTGGCCCACTTTAATTCGGCCAGCGGAATGGTTCCGGTCCGGGCGTCGGCGAAGCCGATGCCGGCGGATTTTTGATCCAGCTTCAGCACTATCGCCAACCGCCAGTCGCCCAGCCCCGGCGGCGGCTCGATAGCGGCCAGCGCGGCCGTCCAGTCATCGACGACGGCCAGGTCCACCCGGGCCAGCGGCCCCCGCCAGCCGTGCCTGCGGTCATAACTTTCCAGCCCGTCCTTGAGCGCCCGATCGGCAAATTCCTGGTATCGGGGATTCAGGGTGGTCCGCACCGACAGGCCGCCCTTGTAAAGTTTCGCTTCGCCATACCGTTCGGCCAGTTCCCGGCGCACCTCTTCGGCGAAATATCCGGCGGTGACGAACTCGGTGTCGGCTCGTTGCTCGACAATCAGCGGACTGGACCTGGCGATATCGGCCTCGTCGCCGGTAATTACGCCGTCACTCAGCATTCGCCCGATCACCCAGTTGCGGCGGGTGATCGCGGCCGCCTTTTTCTTCGTCGGATGGTAATTGTTGGGCGCCTTCGGCAAGGCCGCCAGATAGGCCGCTTCGGCAATAGTCAGCTTGTCGAGGGTCTTGTTGAAATAATTCAGCGCCGCCGCCGCGACGCCGTAGGCCCCGTAGCCCAGATAAATCTCGTTCAGGTATAATTCGAGAATACGGTCCTTGGTAAAGGCCCGTTCCATGCGGAAGGCAAGGATGGCTTCCTTGATCTTGCGCCGCCACGACACTTCGTTGGTCAGCAGGAAATTCTTGGCGACCTGCTGGGTGATGGTCGATGCGCCGACCTTGCGTCGCTGCTTGCCGATATTCTTGATGTTGACCACGATGGCCCGGGCGACACCCAGAAAATCGACCCCCTGATGGCTGTAGAAGTTCTTGTCTTCGGCCGACAGGAAAGCGTTAACGACCCGCTTGGGCATGGAATGAATCGGCACAAACAAACGTTTTTGAACGGCATATTCAGCCAGCAGGCGGCCATCGCCGGCGTGGACACGGGTCATCACCGGCGGTTCATAATCGGCCAGTTGCCGGTAATCGGGCAAATCCCTGCCGAATTCCTGAAACACGTACAGAACCCCGCCGGCACCGACAATGGCGACGATCAGCAGTAACCCAAGCATGGTCAGAAACGCTCTTAACATCGTTATCCACTAACGGACAAATATGGCGGGGATGTGGCCTATTTTTTATAGGCTTCTTCGATATTGGAAAAATACCCGGTAATGGCGCGCACCATACCATCGGCCAGTTTCCTGCGGTAGGCCTTACTCCGAAGCGCCTTTTCGTCGGCCCGGTTGGACAGGAAGCCAAGCTCGATCAGGATCGACGGAACATCCGGGGCCTTGAGCACGGCGAAACCGGCGAACCGGTGGGTGTTGCGCAGCACCCTTGTTTTACGCCGCAGTTGCGTGACCATAGAGGCCGCGAAACGGGCCGACTGGTTCATGGTTTCGCGCCGCGTCAGGTCGATCAGAATGCCGGTGATTTCGGGCGTGTTTTCGGTGCTGTTGACGCCGGCGATCAAGTCGGCCTTGTTTTCCTGTTCGGCCAGGGCGGCGGCTTCCTTGTCGGACGCCGTTTCCGACAGGGTATAAACCGAAAGCCCCCTGGTTTTGCGATTTTTAATGGCGTCGGCATGAATGGACACAAACAAATCGGCCCCTGCGGCGCGGGCAAAATCGACCCGATTTCGTAATTTGACGAAGACATCGCGGGTCCGGGTCAAAAGAACCTTGAACAGCCCCCCCCGTTCCAGCCGTGCTTTCAGTTCCCTGGCCATCGCCAGGGTTATGTGTTTTTCATAAAATCCGTTGACGCCTATGGTCCCGGGATCGACGCCGCCATGGCCGGGATCAATAACGACGATCCGCTTGCCGGGAATTTTTGGCGCCGCTTGCGGCGTTTTGGGCGTTGCCGGCAAGGCCGATTTTATTACCCCGGCGCCATCTTTCGCGATAACGCCGGTATTCCCAGCGGTCAAATCGACAACCAGCCGGTAGCTGCCGTTTTCCACGGGATTTAAAAGAAAACTGCGCATGATCGACGGCGCCGATTTAACATCCAGAACGATCCGCGATACGCCCGGCTTAAATAATCCGTAACGCAGTCTGCGCAAAATTCCGATATCGACCGGCAACGGTTTGGTCGGCAATCGCCAGCCCACTTCGGGCAAATCAATGACCACCCTGTGGGGATTGGACAAGGCAAATATCTTGAATTTTATCCGGCGGTCCAAATCAAAAACCAGACGGGTAGCCCCGGCCCGTTCGCCGACTCGAACATCGGTCACAATGGCCTCGACCGAAAAAGCCGGGCCCGAAAAAGCCGCCAGAAAGATAATAAATGCAATTTGACCGACCAGATCACGCAACCTGACACCGATCACAAAATCGTGAAAATACGCCCTCATCGCAGTCCTAATAGCCGATAGAGCACCTTTGGCGCTCTTAATAAATTCAATGAATGTCAATAAGATGATTGTCGAACTAAAAACCTACCGTTATGTTAACGACTCGAAGATGTACGATCAGCAATGAGTGTACAGTCAATGCAGTCGATTGGACAGTTCGCCCCTACGCGGGCGCAGGACCGGTCGCACGACCCTGATTTAGTTAGGTTTTTTTATGCCGGATAGAGCAGCTCGGAATATGACAGGAACCCATCCGTCCCAACTAGCGGACGTGGGCTTGTTAGTGAGCGCCGCCGGCCCATCGCAAACACGCGTCGACCCATGCCGCAACATCGAACCTGCGGCCGGCCCGGCGTATTGGAGCTACGAAGTTAATGTCTATCAAAAAAATGTTAATCGACGCCACCCATCCGGAGGAAACCCGGGTCGTGGTGATGAATGGAAACAGGCTCGAAGACTTCGATGTTGAATCTTCGGCCAGGAAACAGATCAAAGGCAATATCTATCTTGCCAAGGTTGTCCGTGTAGAGCCATCGTTGCAGGCGGCATTCGTCGATTACGGCGGCAACCGGCACGGCTTCCTGGCCTTTGGCGAAATCCATCCCGATTACTATCAGATCCCCATCGAAGACCGCCAGGCGCTGCTTGAAGAATACAAGGCCGCCGAAATTTCCGAAGAAGGCGCGGCGGAAAGTACGGACGATGAAGCGCCGGAAATAGAGGTTCCGGCGGAACCGTCGGACCCCGCAAACGATAACCCCGGGGAAAATTCCGAGGGCGGCGAAAACGGCGAATCCGACGATACCGATATCAACGAGCACCGGAACGTCAAGACCGCCCGCAACGCCAAAGGCGTGGAAACCCTGGGCGGCGATGACAGCGATGATGCCAGGCCTTCCCGCAAGCCGCTGAACTACCGCCGTTACAAGATACAGGAAGTCATCAAACGCCGGCAAATCCTGCTTGTCCAGGTGGTCAAGGAGGAACGCGGTAACAAGGGTGCGGCGCTGACCACTTATGTATCGCTGGCCGGGCGCTATTGTGTGCTGATGCCCAACACCGCCCGGGGTGGCGGCATTTCCCGCAAGATCACCAATGGCGCCGACCGTAAACAGTTAAAAGCCATACTGGGCGGGCTGGAAATTCCCGATGGCATGGCGGTTATCGTCAGGACCGCCGGCATCCAGCGCAGCCGCAGTGAAATCAAGCGGGATTACGAATACCTGATGCGGTTATGGGACAGCGTCAGGGAACTGACGCTCAAATCGACGGCGCCGACCATGGTTCACGAAGAAGGCAACCTGATAAAGCGTTCGATCCGCGACCTGTACAGCCGCGACGTCGAAGACATCATCGTCGCCGGTGACCAGGGCTACAGAATGGCCAAGGACTTCATCAAGTTGCTGATCCCCAGCCACGCCAAGCGGGTGCAGCCGTATCGCGACGCGACCGTACCGTTATTCAAGCAATTTCAGGTCGAAAGCCAGTTGGACGCCATTCATTTGCCGGAAGTCCACATGAAAACGGGCGCATACATCGTCATCAATCCAACCGAGGCGCTGGTTTCAATAGATGTCAACTCCGGTCGATCGACACGCGAACGCAACATCGAGGAAACCGCCCTTAAGACCAACCTGGAAGCCGCCGACGAAATTGCCCGGCAACTGCGTCTGCGCGACCTGGCCGGCCTGATCGTCATCGATTTCATCGACATGGAAGTGTCTCGCAACAATGCCCAGGTCGAACGGCGCCTGAAAGACGCCATGCGCAACGATCGCGCCCGCATTCAGATCGGTCGCATCAGCCCCTTCGGATTACTGGAATTGTCGCGTCAGCGTCTGCGCATGTCGCTGATCGAAACATCGTCCGAACCTTGCCAGTATTGCGGCGGCACCGGTATTCGCCGGACTACCGATACCTCGTCCCTGGTCGCGCTCAGGGCCATCGAAGAAGAGGCCCTGCGCAAACAGGCGAACGAGTTTATCGTTTATGTGCCCACCGCCATCGCGCTTTATATCCTCAATCAGAAGCGTTCGGCGCTGACCGAAATAGAAAGTCGTTGTGATGTTTCGGTCACCGTAACCGCCGACGAGACCCTGGTGCCGCCGGACCTGCGTTTGGAACGCGTCAGGGGAGAGATCCGGGAAGTGGTGGCCCGCGAGGCCGGATCGATGATCGTGGAAGGCGATGAGAAACCGGCGAAACGCCGCCGCCGCCGGTCCCGCAACCGGAAACCGAACGAAGGCGAAGGCGAAGGCGCGCCGCAGAAACATAGCGAGGGAGAAGCGGCGGTCGAAGACCCGGACGCCCGCCCGAACGAAACCGACGAAGAGGCCGAGGATACAAGCGCCAAACGTCGCCGCCGTGGCAAACGCGGCGGGCGCCGCCGTGGCGGTAAGTCTTCGAAACCGCTGGAAAACACGGCGGCCAACGATGATGCGTCGAGCCCGGACGGAGTCGTGGCGGCAGTCGCCGAGGCCCCGGTGACCGACACCGAATCAGCGGCCCCGGAAGCGCCCGCCGAGGCCGTTGCCGAGCCCGTCGAAAAACCAAAACGCACCCGCAGGCCGCGCAAGAAAGCGGCGGCGACAACCGAAGCGCCGGGCGTATCGGAAATTACCGTCCCGATTGAGGTTGTGGCTGCAAGCCCGGTGGAACAGCCCCCGGTGGAACAGCCCCCGGTGGAACAGCCCCCGGTGGAACAGCCCAAGGAGGCTAATCCGGAAGCGGCCAGAACCACCGTTATCAACATTGGCGATGCGGCAGCCAGTGAAGAGAAGGAAAAGCCGAAACGCGGCTGGTGGCGGCGTTAGGCCGCCCCCCTATACCAAATTGCAGACCCGCCAATCGATCAGCTTGGCGACCGCCCGCACGATAACATCATGGGATTCGGCGAAGGAAAAGCGGATGTAGCGGTGCCCCCGTGCGGGATCGAAATCGACTCCGGGAGTCACCGCGACGCCGGCCTCATCGAGTATGCGGCGGCAAAATTCGACGCTGTCATCGGTCAGCGCGGAAACATCGGCATACAGATAAAAAGCCCCGTCGGGGTTTGACAGCCTGTCGAACCCGGCCTTCGGCAGTTGTTCCAGCAATAATGAACGGTTGCGGGCGTAATCGGCCACATAAGAGTCCAGTTGCGCCCGGCAATCGAAGGCCGCCAGGGCCGCCAGCTGGGACAGCGTCGGCGGCGATATGAACAGGTTCTGGGCCAGGCATTCGATTGGCCTGAGCAGCTTTTCAGGCACGACCATCCAGCCCAGCCGCCAGCCGGTCATCGAAAAATATTTGGAAAAACTGTTGATGACAATGGCCTCGTCATTGCAAGACAGGGCCGTTTTGGCCTTCTGCCCGTATGTGACGCCGTGATAAATTTCATCGGATATCAGGCGTATTTGCCGTTCCCGGCAATAGTCTGAAAGGGCCTGCAATTCCGGCCCCGACAGCATCGTCCCGGTCGGGTTGGAAGGGCTGGCGATAATCAGGCCATCCAGCCGCCCCTCAAGCCGGTCCAGGTGTTCCGGCGTCGGCTGGTAATTACTTTCCGGGCCGGTTGGCAGTTCGACCGGTTCGACATCCAGTGCCTTCAGGATATTACGATAGGCAGGATAACCGGGGCTGGCCAGGGCGACCCGGTCGCCGGGGTCGAATACTCCCAGAAACGCCAGCACGAAGCCGCCCGATGATCCGGTGGTAATGACAATACGCCGTTCCGGGACACAGGCGTCATAGAAATCCCGGTAATGATCGGATAACCGCCGGCGCAACTGCGGTAGGCCGAAGGCGCCGGTATAGCCGATGCGATTGTCATCCAGCGCCGCTTTCGCCGCCGCCAGCACCGGGCGCGGGGCGGCGGTTCCGGGCTGGCCCACTTCCATGTGCAGGACATCATGGCCGGCCGCTTCGCGGTCGGCGGCGGCGCGCATGACATCCATTACGATAAACGGCGGAATGGCCCCGCGCCCGGAGGCCTTTAAGGTCATAATCTACTCACTGATTTTAATTCCCAGGCCAAAACCACGGGGATCGGCGATAGCCTCGCAACTTGCCGGTTCATAGGGCAATCCCTGAGTGCAGCCGACGGCGTTGACCCGACCGAGCGCCTTCGTCGCGGCGACCCGGTAGTCCCGTTTCAAAAGCCCCTGGATAGCCTTCTCGTCATATCCCTGTTCATAGAACACAATATCGGGCAAACCGCCGTGGTGAAGCCGTTTCGCCGCCACCGATTTTTCCAGGCTGTCGACCGCGAACAAATTATTAAGGGCAACATTGATCAGCGCCGTCGGCGCCGCCGTCCCTCCCGCTGCGGCGCCGGCAAAAAAGAAATCATTGGTGGAATGATCGACCGCCAGTACGGGGCCCAGCGCCGCCGGTCCCCGCCCGCCGGCACCTGGAACCGAGGCCAGCAAAATGCCGCTGTCGCCGGCGATGACGCCGTTTCCGAACAAGCCGTTCATACCAAGCGCACAAGCGACGGCGGAGCCGTTCGAATCTACGGTGACGAATGTCGCCGCCGACGGGTCATCCGGAATTTCCCGTGGCGGAGGATTGAGAGTCCTGGCCGCCGTGTGGCGATTCGCCCGGTATGTCTTCATCAGCGATTTAACGCGATCCGGCGAGGCTATCTGTTCGACATCGACGGCGCCATCAGCCATCAACCAGCCGGCCCGACTGCCATAGGCCCGCATTTCCGCCTCCGCCAGCAGGTGCGGCCTCTCTCCGTCCGGGGTCTTGCCGTAGCGGCGGTCATCCATCAGCATCGCCCATATTTCGGCGGCGACGGCGCCGGCAGCGGCCGGCGGCGGCGCGAAATGAACGGTAATATCGCCCAGTGGCAATTCTATGGTGTTTCGCCAGACCGGACGAAATTCCTCAAGTTCTTCCGGTGTAAGGGATCCCCCCGCCGCCGTCACCGTTTCGGCCAGGCGCCTGGCGCCGGCACCCTTGTAGATGGAATCGGCGCCGTCCTTGCGGATGCCGCCCAGGGTATCGGCCAGCCCGGGCCGGATAATTTTATCGCCTTCGCCCTTAAGGCCGCCGTCCTGGCGCCCGAACACGCGACGCGCCCCGGGATTGGCCAGCAGGGCCCCGCCAATTTTTCCCAGGTCGGCGGCAAAGGCGCGCGAAATTCTACTTCCAAAGCGGGCCATGCCTTCCGCCGGACCGACCAGTTGCGCCCATGGCAGGCGGCCATAGCGGGTTTGCAGGGCCGAAAATCCCATAACATTTCCCGGCACCGTGTTGGGCCTTATTTTCGCAGTCCCGGCCATCGTCGAGGGTCGACCCAGAAAATCCAGTGACATGGTCCTGTTGCTCGGCGCATCGTAAACCATACAAACACCGCCACCGCCAAGCCCGGCGGTAGACGGCATGGTCACGGCAAGCGCGAAATAGGTCGCCGTCGCGGCGTCGAAGGCATTGCCTCCGGCGATCAACGTCTCCCGCCCGACCATGGCCGCATTGGGTTCATCGGCAACCACGGCGCCCAGGAATTGAAGATCGGGATTGGCGTCTAATCCCCTCAGGCCTTTCGCCAATGCGTCGAAATCATCGGCGGTCTTTTGCAGGGCCGCGCACGAGCCCAGCACGATCACCAGTGATACAGACAGAATAACTGACCGTGGCGCATTCCTGCCGCCCAATTGACGCGGCAATAATCCACCACTACCTTTCGTTATCATGCTTGGTTTTATTTTTTTCCTGAAAAACATTCGCTTGCCGGTATCCATAGGGTTATTGGGGTGCCTGCTGTTAGCCGTTGCCACGCTGCCCCGAAGCGCCACTGCCCAGAGACTGTCGTTGATCCGCGACGCGGAAATTGAAAATACCATCCGAACATACGCAACGCCAGTATTCGTCGCCGCCGGACTGGAACCATCCGCCATCGGCATATATCTGGTCAACGACAACAGCCTAAACGCCTTTGTCGCCGGCGGGCAGAAATTATTTATCAACACCGGTTTACTGATGAGAAGCGAAAACGCCGGTCAGGTAATCGCCGTCATCGCCCACGAAACCGGGCACATTTCCGGCGGCCACCTGTCACGCATCCGGGATGCCATGAAAACCAGTTCGGCGCAATCGATTTTGGCCTTTGTCCTTGGCGGGGCGGCAATTATCGGCGGGCGCGGCGATATCGGCGGGGCGATCATCCAGGGCGGGCAGGAACTGAGCAAGCGCAATTTTCTGCAATACAGCCGAACCCAGGAAAGCGCCGCCGACGCCGCGGCCATGAAATATCTTGAGGCAACCGGCCAGTCGGCCCGGGGAATGCTTGAATTTTTTAAAATCCTGGGCGATCAGGAACTGATGAGCGTGTCTCGCCAGGACCCCTACTACCGGTCCCATCCGTTAACCCGCGAGCGCATCCAGACGGTCGAGGACTTTATTTCCAGATCGGCCTTTTCCGATACCCCGGTATCGGCGGATTTCACCATCCGGCACCGCCGGATGAAAGCCAAACTGCACGCCTTCATCGACTCTCCGACCTACACCCTGCGGCGCTACAAGAAAACCGACACGAGCGTCGAATCCCGATATGCCAGGGCGATAGCCTATTATCGGCGGGCCGATCTCGATAGCGCCCTGCCGCTAATCGACGGCCTGATCGCCGGCCAGCCCGACGATCCCTATTTTCACGAATTGAAAGGCCAAATCCTGTTCGAAAACGGCCGCAGCGCCAAGGCGATACCCGCCTACCGGAAGGCCGTAACGCTAGACCCCGAATCGCCACTGTTACATACCGAACTGGCCCAGGTCCTGATCGAGGCGAACGACCCGGCATTACTGCCGGAAGCCATCAAAAACCTTATCGCCTCGATCAGCCATGACCGGACCGATGGCGCCAGTTGGCGGCAACTGGCCATCGCCTACGGGCGGCAGGGCAAAACCGCCGAAAGCTCCCTGGCGCTGGGCGAAGAAGCCCTGCTGCAGGGCAACAAGAAGAACGCCATCTATCATGCCGGCAGGGCCGAAAAACTGCTGCCCGAGGGCTCGCGGGGCTGGCTGCAAGCCCAGGATATCATGCTCGTCGCACGCAACCTGAAAGACAAGGAATGAGCTACTTATACCAAGTTGCAGAAAGAATGACTCATAGAGACGGCCTCACAAGCCTTTTGGCTAGGAGCCGACGGCGCGGCGGTGCACGGTACCGCAAGGCCGTCGGCGACAACGTCCAAAAGGCTTGTGAGGCCGCCGTTCCGGTCGTCACAGCAGGCCTTCGGAGGGCGTCGAAAAGCCTTGACGATGCGATCGCATC
>CAZZKE010000051.1:0-21802 GCA_964655005.1 uncultured Thalassospiraceae bacterium
CTGCAATTTGGTATAAATATCAAATCAGGATACACGTTGCCAATGAGAAATGCACTATGGGCGTCCCACATTATGGGAAGGGGCATCCAAATAACTTCGAATCCGGCTAAATCAGTATTTGGCGGTGGCGTTTAATTTGATATAAAGGGGCAACATTTTGGGGGTTGCGCTTTGCCGATTCTACATATTGTGGTCCTTGCCCTGTTTCAGGGGATTACCGAATTCCTGCCGATCAGTTCATCGGGGCATCTGGTGCTGGTGCCGGCCCTGACCGGCTGGGCCGATCAGGGGTTGATAATCGATGTCGCCGTGCATGTCGGAACCCTGGTCGCGGTGGTCCTGTACTTCTGGCGCGATGTTCTGGGGATGGTTCGGGGGGTGCTGAATTTGCTGCGCGGGCGCGTCGATTCCAATGCCCGCATGGCCGGGCTTATTATCCTGGCGACGTTGCCCGTTATCGGCGCCGGTTACGTCCTCAATCGTTATGGCGTGGATGCCCTGCGCTCGGTCACCGTCATCGCCTGGGCGACGCTCGGCTTCGGCATCGTGCTTTATGTTACCGACAAGATGGGGATGACGCTGCGCCGGATGGAACACCTGGGCGTCAGCGACGCGGTGATTATCGGCCTGGCTCAGGTGCTGGCGCTGATTCCGGGCACCAGCCGGTCGGGCATCACCATGTCGGCGGCCCGCTTGCTGGGCATCGAGCGAACCGACGCGGCGCGGTTTTCCATGCTGTTGTCGATTCCGACGATTGTCGGCGCCGGCACGCTCAAGGGGCTTGAGCTGTACCAGTCGGGCAATGCGCAACTGACAACCGACGCCATCCTGGCCGCCGCGCTGGCCTGCGTATCGGCCCTGCTCGCCGTCTTCCTGCTGATGGCCTGGCTGAAACGGTCCGATTTTACGCCTTTTGTCGTTTACCGGATTATCCTCGGCGTCGGTCTGCTGGCTTATTCTTACGGTTATATATAGGGCTTTCCGATCAGGCGGATGCCCGCCCAATGGCGGTTTTGCCTATGCGGTATCCAGCAGCCTGGCGACGGTTTCCCGGGCCGATTTTACGGCGCTTTCCTTGACCGCCCCAAAACCCTTGATCTGCATCGGCTCCTCTAGCACCCGCCGCCATGTGGTGGCGTTATCGGGGTTCAGGGTACGCACGCAATCGGCCAGCAGCCC
This sequence comes from uncultured Thalassospiraceae bacterium, assembly GCA_964655005.1. Lineage (GTDB taxonomy): Bacteria > Pseudomonadota > Alphaproteobacteria > Rhodospirillales > JABHCV01 > CAZZKE01. The sequence goes on from CAZZKE010000051.1 coordinate 1,180, forward strand.
CTCGTACCAGCGGATTAATTGACGCTCCATGCGGCGCTCGCCGGTATAGCCGAACGGGTCGAGCCGGGTATTGCGAAGAAATTTCAATTTTGCGATGGCCCGGAAGGCCGGGCGTATCCACGGCCCGAATACGCTCTTGCGCTTGTAGCCGCGGGCATCCACGCCAAGCGGCAGCAGCGGCGGCGCCAGATGGTAGTTAACCGTGAATCCGGGTTCGAACTGATCGCTCAGGCAGGCATCGAAACCGGCCCCGGTATACAACCGCGCCACTTCGTATTCGTCCTTGTAGGCCATCAGCTTGAACAGGCTGCGGGCCGCCGCCTCGGCCAGGCCACTGGCGCCGGTCCTGGTTTCGACCGAGCGGATTTCGGCGATCATTTCACCGTACCGCCTGGCGTAGGCGGCGTCCTGATAGTCTTCCAGAAACGATCGACGACTGGCGACGATCCGATCGAGAATCGGTGCGGCCTTGTCCGGGGCCGTCATTTCCCCTTTCAGGGCATCGGGGCTGGCCGCCGCGACCCGTCCGATCGCGATGGCCCGGTAATTTTTCTCGATGGCCACGCCATTGAGTTCGATGGCCCGGTACAGGGCCGCCAGCGAAATCGGGACCAGACCCTTCTGCCAGGCGAAGCCAAGCATGATGATATTGGCGAACACGGTGTCGCCGAGAATCCTTCGGGACAGCCGGTTGGCGTCCAGTGCGGCGACGTTTTCGGCGCCTACGGCATCGCCGATGGCGGCCAGCCGGTCGGCGACCCGCAGGTCGGCATCGCGGCTGCGGACGATGTCGCCGGTCGGCATCTCGGCCAGATTGACCGCCGCCTGCATGCCGCGCCGGTAGCTGGCGGAAGCCTTCGGCGATGAAGAGACGACGATATCGCAGCCGATCAGCGCGTCGGCGGCATGATGGTCTATGCGGACCTGATTGATGGCGGCGGGCTGCCGGGCCAGCCGGACATAACTAAGGACCGGGCCGAATTTCTGGGCGAAGCCGGTGAAGTCGAGGACGGTGGCGCCCCTGCCATTCAGATGCGCGGCCATGGTAATCAATGCGCCGACGGTGACTACGCCGGTGCCGCCGACCCCGGTAATCAGCAGGTCATAGGGATCGTCCAGTGACGGCAAAACAGGCATCGGAAGATCGCGGACCAGGGCTTCGATATCGATTCCGATATCCGCCCGGTTCCGGCGCACCGCGCCTTCGACGGTAACCAGGGCCGGGCAGAACCCGTCCAGACAGGAAAAATCCTTGTTGCATGATGACTGATTGATGTGGCGCTTGGCGCCGAATTCCGTCTCGACCGGTTCGACGCTAAGACAGTTCGATTGGAAACTGCAATCGCCACAACCTTCGCACACCAGTTCGTTGATCACGGCGAAGCGTTTCGGGTCCGGCAACTGTCCGCGCTTGCGGCGGCGGCGCTTCTCGGTGGCGCACATTTGTTCATATATCAGCACCGAGACGCCCTTGACCCGGCGCAATTCACGCTGTAGCGGGTCGAGGTCGCGGCGATGATGAATGGTCGTTCCCGGGGGGAAGTCGCGGGCCGAAAACTTGTCGGGTTCATCGGATACCAGGGCGATGCGCCCGACCCCTTCGGCGTGGGCGATGTTGGCTACCGCCTGGACGCTGACCGGGCCGTCGACGGGCTGGCCGCCGGTCATGGCGACGGCGCCGTTGTACAGAATTTTATAGGTTATGTTGGTTTTCGCCGCGACCGCCTGACGGATCGCCATCGATCCGGAATGATACCAGGTTCCATCGCCGAGATTCTGGAAGACATGACCGTTTCCGGTGAACCGCGACGAGGCTACCCAGTTGACGCCTTCGCCGCCCATCTGGATCAGCGAGGTAGTGTTCCGGTCCATCCAGGTGACCATGCCGTGGCAGCCGATGCCGGCCATGGCGCGAGATCCTTCGGGCACCCTGGTCGAAGTGTTGTGCGGGCAGCCGGAACAAAAATACGGGGTCCGGGTGGCGCCCTCCACGGAGATGCAGACCGGCGGTGTCCCGGTCAGCTTGGCGGCGCGCTCGATCAGGCCTTCGTCGGGGAACAGGCCGGCCAGGCGTTTGGCGACTATGGGTATCAACATGTGCGGCGATAACTCGCCGGTCCATGGAACCAGCCGTTCGCCAAGCTCGTCGCGCTTGCCGATCATGGCGCCGGGCTTGTCGCCCGGCCAGTCGTAGAAGTATTCCTTGAACTGGCTTTCAATGATGCCGCGCTTTTCCTCGATGACCAGGACCTCGCGCTTGCCGCGCACGAAATCGAGCGCATCGCGGCGGGCCAGCGGCCAGACCATGCCGACTTTATATATGTCGATGCCCAGGCGGCGGCATTCGGCCTCGTCGAGGCCCAGCAAACGCAGCGCTTCCATCAGGTCAAGATGGCCCTTGCCGGTGGTCACGATACCGAATGAGGCATCGGGTATTTCGTAGATGTGGCGGTCGATGGGATTGGCTTCGGCGAAGGCGAAGACGGCGTTCTTCTTGGCTTCCACCCGTTCTTCGATATGCGGACCGGGCAGGTCCGGCCAGCGGTAATGAAGGCCGCCCGGCGGTGTTTCGAATTGCGGCGCGACGAAATGGCGGTCGGGCGCCAGGTCGATGGCGGCGGAGGATTCGACCGTTTCCGATACCGCCTTGAAGCCGACCCACATGCCGGAAAACCGCGACAGCGCGTAACCGTATTCGCCGAAGGCCAGATATTCATCGACGCCGGCCGGGTTCAGCACCGGCATAAACCAGGACAGGAAAGCGGCGTCGGACTGGTGCGGCATGGATGAAGATACACAGCCATGATCGTCTCCGGCGACGACCAAAACGCCGCCATTCGGCGAAGAGCCATAGGCGTTGCCGTGTTTCAGGGCATCGCCGGAACGGTCTATTCCCGGCCCCTTGCCGTACCACATGGCGAATACGCCATCGACGGTGCGGTCCGGGTTGGTCTCGACCTGCTGCGTCCCAAGGACGGCGGTGGCGGCCAGGTCTTCATTGACGGCGGGCAGAAATTCGATGCCGGTATCTTCCAGCCGGCTTGTTGCCCGCCACAGTTCAAGATCGACGCCGCCCAGCGGCGAGCCGCGATAGCCCGATACGAATCCGGCGGTATTGCGACCGGCCTGCCGGTCCCGTCGCGCCTGATCGAACAGGATACGGACCAGCGCCTGGGTCCCGCTGATGAATATGCGACCGGTCGACCGGCCATAGCGGTCATCCAGTTCATAGCTTTCAAGATTATTAGTCTGGTCGTCCATCTGCGGTATTCCTTCGCCAGGAGAATACCATAGAGCCACGGAAAGGATATTCTTGAATAACCGTTTTTCAATCAAGTTATGGTAAATATGACCCATTTATCTTATAAATTTGGTTATATTGTTCAAATAGGGTGGAATTATGGAAATTGAAGATCAAGACCGCCGCATCCTGCGGGCCTTGCAGGAAGACGGTCGCATGTCCAATCAGGATCTGGCGGCAAAGGCCGCCATGTCGGCCTCGGCCTGTTGGCGGCGGGTGCGGGCGCTGGAAGCGGCCGGCATAATTGAAGGCTACACGGCGCTGGTGAATGCCTCGAAGGCCGGCCTGGGCTTCCATGCCGTCGTCTACATCCATCTTGATCGGCATGATTCCAGTTTCGTCGCGGCCTTTATCGCCGAGGTCGGGCTCAGGCCGGAAGTGCTCGATTGTTTTGCCACGACCGGCGAGGCCGACTATTATATACGGGTCAGGTGCCGCGATCTGGACGCCTATAACACCTTCCTTGACGGTGTCCTGTTTCGCCTGCCGGGTATCGCAAATGTTCGCACCAGTCTGGTTCTCAAGGAAATCAAACACCAGACCACATTGGATATCTAATATTTAATGACCGACACCATGCATGAACAATTCATCGCCTGGCAGTGCCGGATAAGGCAGATGTCGATTCGCGATCATCAGGGCCGACCGCTTGACGGCATGCGGGCGCGAATCGAAGACGACCGGGGCGCGGTCGTCGCCGAGGCGGTGACGATGCTGATTTTGCACAAGGATCCGGCGGCGGCGACCGACGCCTTTCGGCACATAGTCAAGAAGACCCATGACCCGAAATCGCGCCGCGATGATGCGCTCAAACTGCTGAGTTCCGTACACTATCAGTATCCGGAAGATTTCGCCGGCGTCCTGACCGCCCTGTTTTCGGAAAACTCGGGCATCGCGGCGCGGCTATTGGCGCTGGGCCGTTGCCGGCTGTCGTTCAGCCAGTTCGGTCAATCGTTCGCCTTCGCCGCCGGAGTTTCGCTGGCGGACAGGGAATCGCCGGCCTGGCGGGCGACATTCTGGCACAATCACATGTTCAGTCCGGCGCTTCCCGATACCGTGTCGATACTGCAATTCAGTCCCGAATGGCCGGGCTAAAATTTCTTGTAGGCCTGTTTTAGCTGGACCAGCGGATGCCGTTCCGACATCTGGAATTTAAGCAGCAGTTCGCGGGCGATCATGTCCCGGTCCTGCTGGTTGTCGGGCAGTTCCATGTCGTCGGGCACCTGGACCCAGCCGTTAATGTTACGATCGAACACGGCGGCCTTGCCTTCTTCGTATCCCAGGTGAATGTCTTCCAGCCAGTTCAGGTCGCGCCAGCCCATGACCGCCATGTATTCTTTCAGATAGGGCGTAAGGCGGTCGTAGTCCGGAACCAGATTAACGTCGTAGCGGTAGCCGATGTGCTGGCCGATTTCCTGTTCGCGGGTGGAATCCAGTCCGTCGGATTTCAGGAACTGATCGATATCATTGCTGTCGGTCATTTCTGGGGGCTCCTAATAGCGGGTCATGTCGGGGCGCCCGACGGTGTGCTGCGATCCGGCCAGCGGCACCTGGGCCAGGGCCGAGGCCTCCATGGTCAGGGCCGCCAGGTCTTCCGGTTCCAGGGAATGGATATTGGTCTTGCCGCAGGCCCGGGCGAACATCTGCGCTTCGATGGTCAGGCAGTGCAGGAAGTTGTAGACCCGTTCGGCGGCTTCGTCCGGATTCAGGCGTTTGCGTAATTCCGGGTCTTGCGTCGCCACCCCGACCGGGCAGCGCCCGGTGTGGCAGTGATAGCAATCGCCGGCCTCGACGCCGATTTCATTTTCGTAATCGGCCTCGGGAATATCCTTGTTGCAGTTCAGCGCCATCATCGCCGAATGGCCGATGGCGATGGCGTCGGCGCCCAGCGCCAGGGCCTTGGCGACGTCGGCGCCGTTGCGGATGCCGCCGGCGTAGATCAGCGTGATATCGCCGGACTTGCCCAGATCGTCCAGCGCCTTGCGGGCCTGGCGGATGGCGGCGATGCCGGGCACGCCGGTTTCCTCGGTGGCCAGATGCGGCCCGGCCCCGGTCGAACCTTCCATACCGTCGATATAGATACTGTCGGGGTCGCATTTGATGGCCATGCGGACATCGTCATAGACCCGCGCCGCGCCCAGTTTCAACTGGATCGGAATCTGGCCGTCGGTGGCCTGGCGAATTTCCTGAATCTTCAGGGCCAGATCGTCCGGTCCCAGCCAGTCGGGATGGCGGGCCGGCGAACGCTGGTCGATACCGGCCGGCAGCGAGCGCATTTCGGCGACCTGGTCGGTCACCTTCTGGCCCATTAAATGACCGCCCAGACCGACCTTGCAGCCCTGGCCGATGAAGAACTCGCAGCCATCGGCCAGTTGCAGGTGATGCGGGTTGAAGCCGTAGCGGGACTGGATGCACTGGTAGAACCATTTTTCCGAAAAACGCCGTTCGTCGGGGATCATGCCGCCTTCGCCGGAACAGGTGGCGGTTCCGGCCATGGTGGCGCCGCGGGCCAGCGCCGTCTTGGCCTCGTAGGAAAGGGCGCCGAAGCTCATGCCGGTGATATAGATCGGGATATCCAGTTCCAGCGGGCGCTTGGCCCTGGGGCCGATTACCGTTTTGGTCTCGCACTTTTCCCGGTAGCCTTCGATGACGAACCGGGTCAGCGTTCCGGGCAGGAAGGTCAGGTCGTCCCAGGATGGAATTTTCTTGAACAGCGACATCCCGCGCATACGGTAGCGGCCAAGTTCGGCCTTGATGTGAATGTCGTCTATGACTTCCCGCTTGAATATGAAACTCCTGCCGAGAAGCGACCTGTTGCGTTCTTTTGCCATGATATTTTACACCTTCTCTACAGCACAATTTTCTTTTCGGACGGTTCCAGATTGTCGTAATTCCAGAGCTGTTTGCCGGACACGATTTTTTGCAGATTTTCGACCCCGTTCGGGGCTTCCATGCCGTACAGCGCCAGCTTGCGCCGCAGCCAGTCGATTTCGAACTCGTTCATCTCGCCGGGCACCGCATCGACACCGCACGAGGCGATTTTGCCGCCTACGTAAATGGTGCCGTCGTACATGGAATCGCCCAGGTTAATGCCGGCGTCGCCCAGAATAATCATCCGTCCGCGTTGCATCATGAAACCGGAAAAGGCGCCGCTGGAACCGCCGACAATGATCGTGCCGCCCTTCTGGTCGATGCCGGTGCGCGACCCGACATCACCCTTGCACACCAGATCGCCGCCGCGAATGGCGGCGCCGAAGGTGGAACCGGCGTTCTTTTCGACGACCAGGGTGCCGGACATCATGTTTTCGGCGCAGGACCAGCCGACGCGGCCCCTGATGACGACATTCGGCCCGTCGATCAGGCCGCAGCCGAAGTAGCCCAGGCTGCCTTCGAATTCGAGCCTCAGGCGATTGAGGATACCGACTCCCAGCGAATGCTTGGCGAGTGGATTTCTGACCACGATGTGGCCGTGGCCGCTGGCCATCAGGGCACGGATTTTCAGGTTGATATCGTTGATTTCCATTTCCCGAACATCGATCTCGGCCTTTTTATCCAGATCAACCCGGAAGGCGTCGGGAAGGGTGAAGTTCCCGGAATCCTCATCCACCGAAAAAAACATTTGTTGGGATCGGCCATGCAGTTGCTCGGTGTGCATGCCCATGTCGTAGCTTTTGTGTTGCTGGTCTAGCGTTGCCATACCCGGACCTCCCCTTCGTATGGGTCAAAGGTGTCAATTTCGTCAGGAAAAATACTGCGGATGGCGACTTCCTCGGAGGCCAGAACCACCGTATCGTCATCTTCGTAAAGAACCATCGGCTTGGCCGCCATGGTGTCCTTGGCCATGCCCAGCGTATCCGATGTGGTCACCACATAGGTGAAGACGCCATCCAGTTCGGAAAGCGAATCGGTCATCGCCTGTTCAAGCCCGACGCCGCGGTCCATCTTGTCGGCCAGATAAACGGCGATCAGTTCGGAATCGCAGTTGGACACGAAACGATGGCCGCGATGTTCAAGTTCGCGGCGGCCATTCCAGTAGTTGGTCAACTGGCCATTATGAACCACCGCGACGTCTTTGAAAGGATAGGCCCAGTAGGGATGAGCCGAGCGAATATCGACATCGGATTCGGTGGCCATGCGGGTATGGCCGATGCCGTGGGTGCCGTTGAATGCGCCCAGGCCGTACTGGTCCGACACCACTTCGGCGTCGCCCAGATCCTTGACCAGTTCCAGCGCCTCGCCAATCGACAGGATTTCGGCGCCTTCGATTTCCTCGATAAAATCGGCCATGCGGTGCATGTCGCCGTCGTATTTTATGCAATAGCGAAAGGCGTATTCGGTCGCCGTTTCCTCGGAAATAATTTCGACGCCAAGACCCCGCATACGGTCATCGACGGCGCTCTTGCGGTCCTCGATTTCCTTGTGGATACGGAAACCCCTGGCCAGGTCTTCCTGTTCGGCGACTTTAAAACGCATGACGTATTGGCCCGGCGTGGTTTCGCCGTACAGGGCGAATCCGCTTGAATCCGGCCCCCGATGCTTAAGCGCCTTGAGCATGGCGGTCATTTCCCTGCCCACATTTCCGCTTTTATTGCGGTGAATGATTCCTGCGATTCCACACATTTGCGTGAATTCTCCTAGTTATAAAAAAAATCGGTTATGGCAGGGCGTCCCAGTAGGTTTCCAGGTCCCAGTCGGTTACCGTGGAATTGAAGCTTTCCCATTCGTTGCGTTTGTAGTGTTCGAACACCTTGTACATTTCGTCCGGCATGGCCGACTTGATGATCTCGTCGGCGGCCAGTTCGCTCAGCGCCTCGCCCAGCGACATGGGCAGTTTTTGGACCTTTTTGCCGGCGTCGATGGCCTCGTAGATGTTGCGTTCCTCGGGCTCGCCGGGATCGATATTTTCCGATATGCCGTGATCGAAGGCTTTCAGGAGCCCCGATGACATCAGATACGGGTTGACCATGGAATCGACGGAGCGATATTCGAACCGGCCCGGCGCCGAAATACGCAGGGCGCAGGTGCGGTTCTGGTAGCCCCAGTCGGCAAACACCGGGGCCCAGAAACCGGTGTCCCACAATCGGCGATAGGAATTGACGGTCGACGAGCCAATGGATGTCAGGGCGCCCAGATGGGCGATCACCCCGCCGATGGACTGCAACCCGACCGGCCCCGGCTTCCTGGCGTCGATCTGGGGGTCGGGCATGAACATGTTTTCGCCGCCCTTCAAATAGTGATAGGCGCCGGCCATACCGGGTAGTGAATCGGCGTGGGGGGTGTTGACCAGTTCATCCCGGCCGCCTTTCCACAGCGACATATTGTGATGGCAGCCCGACGCCGAAACACCCATGAACGGCTTGGTCATGAAGCAGGCGACCAGACCCTGTTCGCGTGCTACCTGGGCGCATATCTGGCGGTAGGTGGTCAGGCGGTCGGCGTTGCGCAGGCAATCATCGAACATCCAGTTCAGTTCAAGCTGGCCCGGGGCGTCTTCATGGTCGCCCTGGATCATGTCCAGGCCCATGGCCTGCGAGTATTCGATAACCTTCATGAAAGTCGGACGCAGGCTTTCAAACTGGTCGATATGGTAACAGTTGGGTTTCGAAAAGCCGTCGTGGGGCAGGCCGTCCTCGCCCTTTTTCAGCCACATCATCTCCGGTTCGGTGCCCAGGCGCATGTGCAGGCCGTGGGCCGCTTCGAATTCTTTGTGGTGAATGCGTAAATTGCCCCGGCAATCCGAAGTCAGATGACCGCCGGGATTAACCGCTTCCTCGCGATTGCGAAAGCAGGTGCAGAAGACCCGCGCCACCCTTTTGTCCCACGGTAGCTGGACGAAGGTTTCCGGGTCGGCGATGCCGACCAGTTCGGATGCTTCCGGCCCGTAGCCGATGTAATCGCCGTGGCGGTCGGTATACAGATTGGCGGTCGAGCCATAGACCAGCTGGAAACCTTTGTTGGCTACGGTTTCCCAGTGGTCGGCGGGAATCCCCTTGCCGACGATGCGACCGGTCACCGAAACAAACTGGAAATAGATATAGGTAATTCCCAATTCGTCAATTTTCTCACGGACCTGCCTGACAAGATCGGCGCGTCCGGGAGCTTCTATGTGTTTTTCTAAATCCGTCATTGGTAATATCTCCCTGTTTAACTCCACGGAAACGGGCTGTTGCTGACCGGGTGAAGCTGTCCGGCTTCATAACGGGCCAGGCGGAACGGTTGCAACAGTGTGCCGGGGTCGCCGAGCAGGTCTTCGGCGACCAGCTTGCCGACGCCGATCATTTTATAGCCGTGATTGGAATCGGCGATAATGTAGACGTTTTCCCGAAAGCGGTCGAAAACCGGAAAGGAATCCGGGGTAAAACAGCCGATGCCGCCGGAAGGCTCGTTCTTGTAATGGCTGATCTGGCCCTGGAAGCGTTTCTGGCAAAAGGCCAGGGCCGAACACCACATGTGGGCGAAATTGTCATCGACGACGAATTCCGGCGATTCGACGCCATAAGGATCGACCGCCACGTCATCGGCGTTTTTATCTACCGGGTATGGCATGGCTCCGCCCTGGATGCCGCCGAAATTGAAATCCGGCTTGTAGTAGATACCCCACAGTTCATCGGTAATCAGCGACCCGTCGACGTCGGAATACAGCGGCGCGTCGGAATCTATGTGAATTACCGGCGGCATCCCGCCGTCGTTGGTCTTTTGAATTTCCGGATCGACCGCCAGGGTGCCTTCTTCCAGGGCCCAGTAGCGCCACATGGGAATATCCGAATGCATGGTCCCGTCGGGATCCTTGATATTGACCGTTTTCGGCAGGTCTAGCATGTCCCAGAGGTTTTTGATCCAGGGTCCGATAGCGACCACCACCTGCTCGCACTCGATGGCGCCACGGTCGGTCTCGACCGCCTTGACGGCGCCGCTGGCATTGTCGGTGGTGAAGCCGGTAACGGTGACGCCGGTCAAAATCCTGACGCCCAGCGACTCGGCCTTGTCGGCCAGGCCATACATGGCCGCCGTGTTGTTGGCGTAACCGCCACGCTTTTCGTGCAGTACCGAGGTCACGCCGGTGGCCTGCCAGTCATCGAACAGGTCTTTCATATACGCGGCGGTATCCGCCGCGCCTTCGACGAAAGTCGATTCGTAACCGATATCCCGCTGCTGTTGGTGGATGGCGGCGATATTTTCCCGCATGCCTTCGGCGCTGATTTGCATATAGCCGACGGGGTGATAACTGAACGCCGCCGCCTCGCGTTCCCAGATATCCACCGAATGGGCCATCAGTTCGCGCATGGCGGGCTGGAAATAGTTATTGCGGATGACGCCGCAGGCGATGCCGCTGGCCCCGGCGGCGATGCCGGTCTTGTCGATGACCAAAATATCCTGACCGCCGCCCCGGCCCGATGCGCAGAGGCCGGCGGCCAAATGCCAGGCGGTGCTCAGGCCATGAATGCCGGCGCCGATAATGATGTATTTGGTGTGGCTCGGAAAAGCCATTGGCGTCCTCCCTAGATCGTGGAGCCTACTACCGTTTTTCACCAATTCAAACCTTTTCTTCACATTGGTATAAAATGGTACTATAATGGTTGTCATGGCGCGAATCACCACACGGACCGGGTCGGCGGGCATCACCGAACACCTGCGGCGTTCCATTCTGGGCGGCGAATACCCGTATCTGGCGAAACTGCCCGGCGAGCGTGATCTGGCGATAACTTTCGCCGCGTCGCGCGGAACGACGCGTATTGCGCTAAACCGGCTTGAAGTGATGGGCCTGGTATCGCGGCGGATCGGCAGCGGCACCTATGTCACCCATGATTCCGGCGCCGATCTTTCCGACGATTCGGGGCTGGGCATTGTCGAAGTTACCAGCCCTATGGAGCTGATCGAATGCCGTCTGGCGATAGAACCGAAGATGGTAAAACTGGCGGTTCTCAACGCTTCGAGCCGCGATCTGGAGAATTTGCAGCGGACCTTGCAGCGGATGGAGGACTGCGGCGGCGATCCGGAATGTTTCTCCAGCGCCGACGAGTCGTTTCACCTGGGCCTGGCCACGGCGTCGCACAACAGATTGATCTACTGGCTATACACGAAATTGAACGAAGTACGCACCCATGCCCAGTGGGATCACATGAAAAGGTCGATCCTGAATGCGCAGACGATTGAAAGGTATAACCGCCAGCACCGGGAGCTGTATGAAGCGCTGGTGGCGCGCAATATCGACCGGGCGGCGACCGTCATGACCGGCCATCTTGAGAAAGCGCGGCAGGACCTTCTTAGCGCCGGAACCGGCGGACCGGAGAAAAAATTTTACTAATATGAATAAAATTATCTTGAGGTGGGGTGCTAGAATCGACTTTACTGTTAACGCCTCATGAAAGCAGGGTAGCTGAACTGACTATTTTTACGGCAAACCGGGCCAAATCTAATACGAAGTGACGAATAAAACGTCACATGTCCCGAATAAGATGGTTTCACAAAGGAGGAGGGGAGAAAATGGGAGATCCACTTGACGCACTAACGATTATTTTCACCGAGGTCTATTACTGGATCACGGTGGTTTTCATGTTCCTGATTCATGTCGGCTTCTGCATGTACGAAGTCGGCGCGACCAGGCAAAAGAACATGATGCACACGCTGATGAAGAACACCATGGTGATCCCGCTGGTCACGGTGTCGTTCTTTTACTTCGGCTGGTGGATCTATTTCGGCTGGGCCAATGGCCCCGGCATCACCGGCGGCGTCATCGACGCCCCGTGGGCAACGCCGAATTCTGAACTGATGGGCGCCCATCTGGGCGGTAAACCGTTTCAGGATACTCTGACCGCGGATGACACCATGGGCTGGGCCCGCATCAACGGCGTCTTCTGGGCCGCCTTCCTGTTGTTCTCGTGGACCGCCGCTTCGATTGTATCGGGCGCGGTGATCGAACGCATCCGTTCTGGTGCGTTCTGGTTGCTGGCGGTGCTGATCGGCTCGTTCACCTGGATCATCGACGCCGCCTGGGGCTGGTCCCCCGATGGCTGGATGGTGCAGTTGCTGGGCTATCACGACGCCTACGCGTCCGGGGTTATTCACGCCATCGCCGGCGGCTTCGCGCTGGGTATCCTGGTTCATCTGGGGCCGCGTATCGGCAAGTTCCGGGCCGACGGCACGCCACGCAACATCGTGCCGCACAACCCGTGGCTGGTGACGATCGGGCTGTTCCTGATCTATACCGGTTTCTGGGGCTTCTACGTGGCCTGCAATATTCCCATATTCGATGTCGGCAGCGCGGCCGGCATGGATAAATCGTTCTTCACGACGACCACGATCTACCTGACGCCAACGACGACGTCGGCGATCACGCTTAACTTCCTGATGTCGCTGTCGGGCGGCATGTTAATGGGTTACGTGGTGTCCAAGGGCGATGCGTTCTGGACCTATTCACTGGGGCTGGCCGGGATTATCGCGGCCTCCGCCGGGAACGACCTGTACCATCCGATCCAGGCGATGATTATCGCCGCAGTTGGCGCCGTCTTCGTTTACAAGATGCACCACTGGGTGGAACGCAAGTTCAAGATCGACGATGCCGTCGGCGCCGTCGCCGTGCATGGCTACGCCGGTTTCTTCGGTGTCGTGGTGGCCGGTTTCGTGCTGTGGGGCTACCCGTCATCGATGAACCCCGACTACGCCCCGATCACGCCTTGGGGCCAGTTCATCGGCGCCGTTATCATGTTCGTCGTGCTGGGCTTTATTCCGGCCTATATCGCGGCGGGCATCCTCAAGAAGATGGGTATGCTGCGAATTCCCGAGGAAATCGAAATCGCCGGTCTCGATCTCGCCGAATACCATGGTCGGTATCTCGACGAGGCAGAGGTCTATGAAGCAGAAGCATCGGAAGCCCGCGCTCGCGGCCTGATTGATTAAAACAGGAGAAATATTATGTCTACTGGACTCGAAACCTGGAACATGAACCTCCTGGATATCGGTGCGATGTATCCGTTCCCCGGAACGGAAACACTGCTCGCTACCATCGGGATCGTTTCCTGGATCATCTGGCACATTATGCAGATAAGGTCGGAAAATGCCGCGTTGGAGGAGGAGAAAAAATTATTCTCCGACAAGGCCAAGCTGAAAAAGGCGATGGAGATATCAAACGCCGGAACCTTGGCGGAAACTATCAAGGGTCACGCTTCGGATTTCTAAATGCGTGAATTTTGTTATACTCAGGCGGCGGGTGGTTTCACCCGCCGTTTTTTTTATTGGAATGACCATGTTTGACCTGGAACCCTATCTGCTGCTGCCGCTGGCCCTGGTGCTGTTCATGATGGCGCTGCCCATTATATCGCGTAGGAAGTACCGTAATATCGGCTATATTCAGCCCTTCGAACTATCGCGCCGGCAAGCCGCCGGGGAAGAATTGACCATTCTGGACCTGCGCCCGAAAAAAGAATTCGATCAGGGCCACATTCAGGACGCCGTTAATGTTAGCGTTCGGGAAGTGGCGCAAAAACTGGGGGACGGCGGCGCGGCGCGGGCCGAAATCGGCGATCAGGACCTGGTGTTGGTTTGCACCAGCGATCTTGCCTCCACCCGGTTGGCCGGTAAACTGGAAAAAAACGGTTTGTCCGGTATCCAGGTCCTGAAAGGCGGGATGCACAAATGGAAGCGCGACCATCAGCCGATTGTTTGAGCAAAAGGAGGTTTCATGGGGCAAAACCCTCATAGCGACGGGACGTCTCTGGAAAACAACCTGGAAGTCGCCATCGGTCGCCAGGTCCGCGCCTTCCGCAAGGGCCTGGGCATGACGGTGGTCGAGGTCGCCCGCCTGGGCCATCTGTCGCCGGGTATGCTCTCGAAGATCGAACACGGACAGACCTCGCCATCGCTATCAACCCTGCAAAACCTGGCCAGGGCCCTGAACGTCCCGGTGACGTCGCTGTTCCGGCAGTTCGAGGAAGAACGCGATGTCAGCTTCGTCAAGGCCGGAGAAGGAATCGAGATAGAACGCCGGGGAACCCGGGCCGGGCATCAATACCGGTTGCTCGGCCACACGGTGGGCGGCAGCGTCACGGTCGAACCTTACCTGATAACATTAAGCGAGGAATCCGACGTATTCCCGATTTTTCAGCACCATGGCGTGGAATTCGTCCACCTGCTTGAGGGTAAACTCGACTACCGGCATGGCGATCAGGTCTATGCCATGACGGCGGGGGATTCGCTTTTTTTTGACGCCGATGCCCCGCATGGCCCGGAAAACCTTAGAAAATTGCCGATCAGGTTCCTGTCGATCATAAGTTATTCGAGCGGTGAAAACAGCGACTGAAGGCCATCCGGAAAATTTATCGAAAAGGGTGGTATTTTCCTCTTAAGAATATTATTTTCATCTCCTTGGATAAGGATGAATGATATGTGCGGTATCGCGGGTATTTTGTACAAGAACGGGCCGACGGACAGGGGGGTCGGCAAGGCCCTGATTTCGATGCTCGACGGTTGTCAGCATCGTGGTCCGGATTCGACCGGTTTCGCCCTTTATCACGGTCCGAAAGAGGATCTTTTGCGTCTGCGCTTCTTTATCGAAGAAGGCCGGGAAGGCGAAAAGACCCTGGCCCGCATCAAGGACAAGCTGGCCGAGTTCCAGGCCGAGGTCGTCGAAGAGCAGCGGATCGGTTCGACCGGGCGCTTCGAAGTCCGTTTTTCGGGCGACCTGCAAAAGTTGGCCTATGCCCTTGAACACGTCGCCAAAGTCGTCTCGATCGGCGAAAGCCTGGATATCATCAAGGATATTGGCGGCGCTCATGATGTCGACGATGTTTACGGCGTCGATGCTTTCATGGGCACCCACGGCATCGGCCATGTCCGCCTGGCGACCGAATCCGAAGTCGCGCCCGAGGCCTCGCATCCGTTCTGGGCGACCGGCTTTGCCGACATCGCCATTGTCCACAATGGCCAGATCACCAACTACTGGAAAATGCGCCGGCGGCTGCAAAAACGCGGTTTCGAATTCAACACCGATAACGACAGCGAACTGATCGCCGTATATCTGGCCGACAAGCTGTCGCAGGGGGAAGAACTGACCGACGCCCTGAAAACGTCCATCGACGACATGGACGGCACCTTTTCATTTCTGGTTTCGACCAAGGATGAAATTGGCTTCGCCAAGGATCACCTGGCCGCCAAACCCATGGTCAAGTTCGAAAATGACGAACTTATCGCCATCGCCTCGGAAGAGGTCTCCCTCAACAAACTGTTTCCGGGCGAGGCCTTGAGCACGTCGGAACCACCGCCGGGGTCATACGGTACATGGCAAAGATCGATCTAGCGGCGACCTCGGTCCGCGACGCCAACGAGCTGATTCGCAAGTTTGGCGCCGAAGGCGTTGACGTAGAAGTCATAAATCCCGACGCGCGCCACCATATCGGCGTCGGTCTGGTGCACGATATAAAGGTCGGCATCCGGGGCTCGGTCGGCTATTTTTGCGCCGGGCTGACTGACGGCGGTCGATTTGAAGTCGACAATAACGTCGGCTGGGGGCTGGCCGACAATATGCTTGGCGGTTCGGTTGTCGTCCGCGGCAACGCCGGCGCCATCGCCGCCGTCGCCATCCGCGGCGCCGAGGTAGTGGTCCACGGCAACCTGGGGTCACGGGCCGGCCAGGTGATGAAGGAAGGAACCTTGCTGGCCGCCGGAAACGCCAATTTCATGGCCGGCTACATGATGTACGGGGGACGCATTATCATACTCGGCGATTCCGGTGAAAAGCTTGGCCAGGATATGACCGGCGGCGACATATACATCGGCGGTAAAATCAATTCGCTGGGAACCGATGCGCGCCGGACCGATTTACCGGAATCGGAAGATTTGGCGATCCGCGAATTTCTCGACCGCTACCGGATACCGTTCAAGGGGCCTTTGCAGAAAGTGGTCAATGCCGGTAAAAAATTGCGCTATGACAAGATTGAGCCGCGCATCCGCAGTGTCCCGTTTTTCGTCGCCTCGGGAAATTCCGCCTACTGGAACAAAAAGGTCCAGGAAGATATCCATGTAAAGTCGGTGATTGGCCGCTACCGCATTCGCGGATACGGCGCGACCAGGCCGCTGCCGCATTTGTCCGACATAGCTTTCAGGAAAGATATCACGGGCCTGGACGCGGCGGCCGATGTTATCGGCAAGGTCGGCCTGGGCACGGAAATCGGCGGCCGCAACGGCGGCAAACCGATCAGCCTGAGTATGCCGGTGATGATCGCGCCGATGAGCTACGGGGCGCTGTCGAAATCGACCAAGATCGCCCTGGCCATAGCCTCCAGGATGTCCGGCATCTCGGAAAATACCGGCGAAGGCGGCATGATGGACAGGCAGCGGGAAGAAGCCGACCGGTTGATTTACCAGTGTCTGTCGGGACGCCTGGGCTGGAACATTCACGATATGCAGCGGGCCGACGGGCTGGAAATATATATCTCGCAAGGGGCAAAACCGGGCCTGGGCGGCCAGTTGATGGCCAAAAAGGTAACCCGGGAAATCGCCGCCATCCGGGGTATCCCCGAAGGAATCGACCTGCGTTCGCCGTCGCGCCACCCGGACGTTCTGGGGGCCGACGATCTGGTCATCAAGATTGAGGAGTTCCGCGAAGCGACCGGATACCGGGTGCCGGTGTCGGTCAAGCTGGGCGCCGGGCGGGTCCGCGACGATATCAAGATCGCCTGGAAGGACGGCTTCGATTTCGTCGAACTGGACGGCCTGCAGGGATCGACCGGGGCCGCCGGCAACGAAGTGCTGGAATATGTTGGCATTCCGACCCTGTCGGCTATTCAGGAAACCATGGATTCCCTGGACGAGGTGGGCGGTCGCCATGACATGCCCGTGGTCTTGATGGGCGGCGTCAAGGATGGCGTCGACGCCGCCAAGGCGATCGCCCTTGGCGCCCATGCCGTGGCGGTCGGCACGGCGGCGATTATCGCCGGGGGCTGTATCGCCTGTTTGCAATGCCATGTCGGCCAGTGCGTGGTCGGTATCGCGACCCAGGACCCGGACCATGAAAGACGCTACAACACCGACCTGGAAGCCCATCACATCCACACCTATCTGGAAACGATGCGCTGGCAACTCGCCGCCATAACCCATGCCCTCGGTCACCGGGATGTTCACGAACTTGGCCGTGACGATCTGGTCGCCCTGACGCCGGAGGCCGCCGAAATAACCCGGTTGCGGTACGCGCCGGAATACCGGAAGGCGGGATAGATGGATCGGGTTTATAACATCGACCGAATCGCCCCGCCGTGTGCGCCGGAAGGCTCGCAGGACGATTCCGGCGACGCCCACTTCGTGCCGGCGCCGTGTCAGGTCGCCTGCCCCATAGGTACCGACGCGCCGTCCTATCTGGCCCATATCTGGGATGGTGAGATCGAAATGGCCTTCGAGGCGATTACCGCCACCAACCCGTTCAGTTCGATCTGTGGCCGGGTTTGCGATGCGCCGTGCGAACCGGCTTGCCGCCGCGCCGACAGCGATGGGCCGGTCGCCATCCGTAACCTGAAACGTTATGTCATGGACCGGCTGGGCAAGGACCATTCCCTGCCGCAGGTCCAGGTCGGCCGCGGCGAAACCGTCGCCATAGTCGGCGGCGGCCCGTCTGGCCTGACGGCGGCGCAGGATCTGGCCGAAGCCGGCTTCGAAGTCCACGTCTATGAAATGACCGACCGTCTGGGCGGCATGATGGTCTGGGGCATTCCCGCCTTTCGCCTGCCGCCCGGCACGGTCGAGGAAGATATGAACCGGATGCTGGCCCGCTGCCCCGGCATCAAGGTCCACCTGAACACCGGCCTTGGCGCGACCGGCGTTACGCTCGATGAACTGAAAGACCGGCACGACGCGGTGCTGCTGAGCATCGGCGCCTGGTGGGGCAAATCAATGGACATTCCCGGCACCGATGACGGGCGCATCGTCGACGGTGTCGAATTCCTGCGCCGCATCAACGGCGGCGAGCACCCGAAATTGCCCGATACGGTCCTGGTTATTGGCGGCGGCGATGTCGCCATGGATGCCTGCCGCGCCGCCAGGCGCCTGAATGGCGGCGGTGGCGTTAAGGTCCTGTACCGGCGTGGTCCGGATGAAATTCCGGCCCGCAAGGAAGAACTGGAAGACGCCATCAGGGAAGGCATCGATATTGTCTACAACATGCAGCCGGTCGGCGTCGCCAGCGGCGATGACGGTTTTGCGCTCAGGTGCGTCGAAACCAGTCTGGGTGCGCCGGGCGAAGACGGTCGCCGGCGGCCCGAGAACATTCCCGGCAGCGAACGCGACATTCCCTGTGGGCTGGTCGTGCTGGCGGTCGGCCAGTCGGCGGTCAGCGAAGAACTCGACGGCCACGGCCTGATGGACCACGACCGGGTAAAAACCGACTGGGCCACCATGCGTACCGGCGATGACAAGGTTTTTGCCGCCGGTGACGGCGCCTTCGGCGGTTCGACCATCGTCATGGCCATGCAGCATGGCCACCGGGCCGCCTATTACATCAAGGCGTTTCTCGATGGCGTCGGGGATCCGCTGCCCTATCGTACGCCGTTCAGGACGCGGCGGGTGGCGGTCGCCCAGGACCCCAACTGGGAGGTTTTGCCGCGCCAGGAACAGCCGTTCCACGGCCTTGGCGATAACCCCGAATCATTCCCCGAAATTATGTCCACCTACACGGACCGGCAGGCCCGCGACGAAGCCGCCAGGTGTTTTCGCTGCGATGCCGAAACCGGCTCGGCCGATTATACCGTCAAGACCCGCGAGGATATCTTCGTGATGGCCCGCACCGACCCTGCGGACGCGGTCACGCAGCGGGCAATTCTGAAAAAGCGGCTGATCCCGAGGGACGATCCATATGGCGAAGATGTTCGTGTCTCGCTTGACGATCTGGTGTTCCTGCCGGCCAACCTGTCGCGCCTGGTTGTCGATCCTTACCGCGATGCCTGTAATGTGGCGACCAACCTGGGCGGCAAGCTGGATCTGGATAGCCCGTTTCTGGTCAGTGGCTTCGACGACGCACCCGATGAAGTAAGGACGGCCCTGGCCGAAGGGTTGCTTACGGCGGGGTCGGCCTATGTCGGCCGCCGACCGTTGGCCGATAATGTGCCATGGGTGCAATTGATTGGCGATGACGACATGCCCGACGATGCCGCGGCGGTTCAGGTTCATTGCCCGCAACCGGGATCGGTAACCCGGGTCGATAAATTATCCGGCGCGTCGCAGGGATTGGCGGTCACCGCCGCCGACCTGCAAGCGGCCATTCCATTCGCCCTTGAAAACGAATTCGATATGCTGGTGCTGCTCGGCAACGGTCCGATCACATCATCGTGGCCGGAATTGTCGGGCGAACCGGATTTAACCGTTATCCGCGACACCATCGCCATCATGCGCCGCATGAACCGGGAAGAAGATATGCAAATAGCCTTTTTCGGCGGCATCCGCACCGGCACCGACGGCGCCAAGCTGATTAGCCTTGGCGGCAACCTGATGATCGTCGGCGCCGCCATGGGCTTCGCCATGGGCGGGCGGATGGGGGGGCAGGGCCTGATCTTCCATTCCGACTATACCGTCGAAGAGCGGGCCGAGGCCGCCGCCATGCTGCTGAAGGCGCTTTCCGGCGAAGCCGCGATTATGGCCCGTTGTACCGGCAAGACCGACGTGCATAATCTGGAGCCGGAGGACCTGCGGTCGATTACGCTGAAAACATCGCATGCCACGGGCATTCCGCTGGCCGGGGCCAGGGTCGGGTCATAGAATCAGAACAACTCAGGGAGATAAAAAATGGCGCAAAATCTGGCGGAAGTAGCAAAAAAGAAAAAGATCAAATATTTCCTGATTAGTTTCGTCGATCTGTTCGGGGTGCTGCGGGCCAAGCTTGTGCCGGCCCGCGCCATCGCCGGGATGCAAAAGAATGGCGCCGGTTTTGCCGGTTTCGCCGCCTGGCTCGACATGACCCCGGCCCATCCGGACCTGTTCGCCATTCCCGACCCCGACAGTTTAATTCAGCTTCCCTGGAAGCCGGAAGTCGGCTGGCTGGCCAGCGATCTGTGGATGGACGGCAAACCGGTCGCGGCGTCGCCACGGGTAATGCTGAAAAACCAGCTGGCCAAGGCCCTGAAAAAAGGCTGGCGGATGAAAGCCGGTGTCGAATGTGAATATTTTCTGACCAACGCCGACGGCTCGGCCATCGCCGATCATCTGGATACCCAGGAAAAACCCTGCTACGACCAAAGCGCCCTGATGCGCCGTTATGATGTAGTCTCGGAAATCTGCGACTGCATGTTGCAGCTTGGCTGGAACCCCTACCAGAACGACCACGAAGACGGCAACGGCCAGTTTGAA
>CAZZKE010000052.1:0-19908 GCA_964655005.1 uncultured Thalassospiraceae bacterium
TGTTCTTCATGGATAATATTTTCCGCTTCACCCAGGCCGGTTCGGAAGTTTCGGCCTTGCTTGGGCGGATTCCATCGGCCGTCGGCTATCAGCCGACCCTGGCCACCGAAATGGGCACCTTGCAGGAACGGATCACCTCGACCAACAAGGGCTCGGTGACTTCCGTGCAGGCCATTTACGTGCCCGCCGATGACCTGACCGACCCGGCCCCGGCGACCTCGTTCGCCCATCTGGATGCGACCACGGTCCTGAGCCGCCAGATTGCCGAGCTTGGCATCTATCCGGCGGTCGATCCGCTCGATTCGACTTCGCGCGTACTCGACCCGCGAGTAGTCGGCGACGAACACTATACCACCGCGCGGGAAGTCCAGCGGGTGTTGCAGACCTACAAGTCATTACAGGACATCATCGCCATTCTGGGCATGGACGAGCTATCCGAAGAAGACAAGCTGACCGTGGCCCGGGCCCGCAAGATCCAGCGTTTCCTGAGCCAACCGTTCCATGTGGCCGAAGTGTTTACCGGTTCGCCGGGCGTTTTCGTCTCGTTGGAAGATACCATCAAGGGTTTCAAGGGCATCATCGGGGGTGAATACGACCATTTGCCCGAAGCCGCCTTCTATATGGTTTCGACCATTGAATCGGTGATCGAAAAAGCCCAGAAAATGGCCGAAGAAGCGGCCTGAGCATAAAGGTTAGCCAAATGGCGGAAGACAAAATTGAGCTCGAAGTAGTGACGCCGGACAGGTTGTTGCTTAGCGCCAGCGCCGATATGGTGGTGGCGCCGGGCGGCGAGGGTAATTTTGGCGTGCTGCCGGGGCACGCGCCCATGCTTTCCGGGCTCCGGCCGGGAACCATCGACATCTTCGAAGGCGACAAGGTGGTCGACAGGGTTTTCGTCGAAGGCGGCATCGCCGAGGTTACCGGCAGCCGCTGCACGATACTCGCCGAACAGGCCGTCAACGTCGCCGATTTAATCGCCACCGATGCCGAACAACGCCTGCAGCGGGCTCGCGAGGCGCAAGGCGCCGACAAGGATCATGTCGACGGCATGGACACGCGGGAGGTCATGATCGCCGAGGCGATGGTGGCGGCGGTGGAGAGCCGACGCTGACCGGGACGCCGTGATTAATCATCCAGGGAACGGGAATTTTTTCAAATGAACTCTCCCCTTAGTCCACAGAAACCGATCGCCGACCTGCCGACCCACGAAGTTATCAATATGCCCCCCCATATGGGCGATCAGGACCTGTTCGCCACCGACCTCGCCCTCAGGGAAGGCCTCGACCGGGAGGGCGCCGGCTGGGCGAAAGACCATGTCGCGGCATTCGGCAAGTTGGCGGGCCGGGAACAGACCCTGGATTGGGCCAATCAGGCCAACAGGTACGGTCCTGAAATTCAGGCCTTTGACCGTCACGGAATGCGCATAAACCAGGTCAGTTTCCACCCCGGTTATCATGACCTGATGGATCTGGCCATCGTCAACGATCTGCCGACCTTTGCCTGGAACAACCCGCGCCAGGGCAATCATGTGGCGCACGGGGCGCTGTCCTATTTGCTCAACCAGATCGAGGGCGGGGTGCTGTGCCCGACCGCAATGACCTATTCGGTGGTCCCCACCCTGCGCGCGACCCCGAAAGTGGCCGACCAATGGCTGCCCAAACTGCTGACCCGGCAATACGACAGGCGGGACATTCCGGCCCCGGCCAAGACCGGCATTACCATGGGCATGTTCATGACCGAGAAACAGGGTGGCTCCGATGTTCGCGCCAACACCACGCGGGCGGTCGCGGCGGGCCCCGAAACCGGCCCCGGCGCACCCTATATTCTGGACGGTCACAAGTTTTTTTGCTCGGCCCCCATGTGCGATGCCTTCCTGACGCTGGCCTATACGGATAACGGCCTAAGCTGTTTCCTGATCCCCAGATGGCGGCCGGACGGAGAGCGCAACGGCCTGTTTCTGCAACGCCTCAAAGACAAGCTCGGCAACAGGTCCAACGCTTCGGGCGAGATGGAACTGGTGGCGGCCTGGGCGGTCATGGTCGGTGAAGAAGGCCGTGGCGTGCGCACCATTATCGAGATGGTTAACGGCAACCGTTACTATTGCGCCTTCGGTTCGGCGGCGCTTATGCGTCAGGGGCTGGTTCAGGCGCTGCACCACACCAGCCACCGTTCGGCCTTTCAAAAGAAATTGTTGCAGCAGCCGTTGATGCGCAACGTGCTGGCCGACCTGGCCATAGAATCCGAAGCCGCCACGGTGTTGTGGATGCGGCTGGGCCGGGCGATCGGACAATCGGATACCGACCCGGCCGAAGCCGCCCTGGCGCGGATCGGCACGGGGATCGGTAAATACTGGATATGCAAGCGCGCCCCCTACCATGTTTACGAGGCGATGGAATGTCACGGCGGCCCCGGTTACGTGGAAGAAAGCATAATGCCACGGCTTTATCGCGAGGCCCCGGTCAACAGCATATGGGAGGGCTCGGGCAATATAATGTGTCTGGATGTACTGCGCGCCATGTACAAGAGCGAGGCGGCGGCGCCGGCTTTCATGGCCGAAATCGAACAGGCCCGTGGCGATAATCCCCTGTTCGATCGTTTGACGGACGAATTAAACGCCGAATTGTCAGACCCCGCCGATCTTGAATTACGGGCCCGCCGGGTGGCCGGGATGATGGCCGTGGCGCTGCAAGCCTCGTTGTTGATCCGGCACGCCCCGAACGCGGTGTCCGATGCCTTCTGCCGGTCCCGCCTTGGCGAACGCTGGTCCGGCGCTTTCGGCGTGCTGCCCAAAGACACCGATTTCGAAACGATTATCCGGCGGGCCAGAGGCATCGAATAAAGAACGGGCCCCCGGTTGTTTCCGGAATCTTGTTGGTATTACCCCGTCGCCGTGATCGTTCCCGATGCTGGATCAGATGCGGCGTCTCTTTTTCCCGCCCCTGCGACGACCCGCCCCGGCCCGGTCCGCCGCCCGGGGCGCCACGCCGGATTTATCCAGGCCCAGTTCGTGGGCTTCCAGGCGGCGGATTTCGTCGCGCAGGCGGGCCGCTTCCTCGAATTCCAGGTCGGCGGCGGCGGCCTTCATGCGTTTGTCCAGTTCCTTCAGGTGCCGGCTCAGGTTATGGCCGACCAGGTGGGCATCGCCCGATACCCCGGTATCGACGGTTACGTAATCCTGTTCGTAGACACTGCCCAGGGCGTCGGTAATGTTTGAACGGATACTTTCCGGGGTGATGCCGTTGGCGGCGTTAAACGCCTGTTGTTTCTCGCGCCGGCGGTTGGTTTCGCCGATGGCGTAATCCAGTGATTCGGTCATTCGGTCGGCGTACAGGATGACCCGGCCGTCAATATGCCGGGCCGCCCGGCCGATGGTTTGGACCAGCGATGTTTTAGAGCGCAGGAAGCCTTCCTTGTCGGCGTCCAGGATGGCCACCAGCGAGCATTCCGGAATATCCAGGCCCTCGCGCAACAGGTTGATGCCGACCAGCACATCGAACGCACCCAATCGTAAATCGCGAATAATTTCAATGCGTTCCAGGGTTTCAATGTCGGAATGCATGTACCGTACCCGGACCCCGTGGTCGTGCAGGTATTCGGTCAGGTCCTCGGCCATGCGCTTGGTCAGCGTGGTCACCAGCACCCGTTCGCCCCGGTCGGCGCAGGCCCGGGCTTCCTGCATCAGGTCATCGACCTGGCTTTCGACCGGGCGGACGATGCACAAGGGATCAATCAGCCCGGTCGGGCGCACCAGTTGTTCGGTGAAGACGCCGCCGGTGCGTTCCAGTTCCCAGCGCCCCGGCGTCGCCGAAACGAACACCGATTGCGGTCGCATCAAGTCCCATTCTTCGAACTTCAGGGGCCGGTTATCGACACAGCTTGGCAGCCGGAAGCCAAAATCGGCAAGGTTCGATTTACGCGCGAAATCGCCCCGGTACATGCCGCCGATCTGGGGCACCGAGACATGGCTTTCATCGACGAACAGCAGGGCGTTTTCGGGCAGGTATTCAAACAGGGTCGGCGGCGGCTGACCCGGATCGCGCCCGGTCAGGTAGCGGGAATAATTTTCGATGCCGCTGCAAAAACCGGTGGCTTCCATCATTTCCAGATCGAACACGGTGCGTTCCTGAATGCGCTGGGCCTCGATCAGCTTGCCTTCGCCGGTTAGCCGCTCGATCCGGGTTTTAAGTTCCGCCTTTATCTTCGGGATGGCCTGCAGCAGGGTCGGGCGCGGCGTTACATGGTGGCTGGATGGATAAACGGTGACTTCTTCCAGCGTCGCGATTTTTTCGCCGGTCAGCGGATCGATTTCCCAGATCGCCTCCAGCTCGTCGCCGAACAGCGACAGCCGCCAGGCCCGGTCTTCATAGTGGGACGGGAATATCTCGACCACGTCGCCGCGCACCCGGAAACTGCCGCGCGAGAAATCGGCATCGTTGCGGCGGTATTGCAGTTCCACGAAACGCTTGAGCAGGGCGTTGCGGTCGATCATGGTGCCGGACCGCAGCCGCTCTGTCATGTTGGCGTAGGTCTCGACCCCGCCGATGCCGTAGATACAGGAAACCGACGAGACCACGATAACGTCGTCGCGTTCCAGCAAGGACCGCGTCGCGGAATGGCGCATGCGGTCGATCTGTTCATTGATTGAGGCGTCTTTTTCGATATAGGTGTCGGTCCGCGCCACATAGGCCTCGGGCTGGTAATAATCGTAGTAGGAAACGAAATATTCGACCGCGTTTTCCGGGAAGAAGGCCTTCATCTCGCTATACAACTGGGCCGCCAGAGTCTTGTTGTGGGCCATAATCAGGGCCGGTCGCTGCAATTGCTGAATGGTGTGGGCGACGGTGAAGGTCTTGCCCGACCCGGTCACCCCCAGCAGCACCTGTTCCCGTTCGCCGGCCCGCAAACCTTCGGTCAGTTCGGCGATGGCCGCCGGTTGATCGCCGGCGGGGACAAAATCCGACTTAAGCCTGAATGGTATCCCGCCCTTTACGGGCGGTCGCTTTTGCGGGGCCGGGGGCAGCGGGTTCGCCGATATACTCATGACCCGAATTATAGTCGCTTTGCGGGCCATATTGAAGCCTTCTGATGGCTTGCCATATGCCTGCGGTGGGGCTAGATTGCCGCCGGTTGCAACCGCACTGAGCCGATGGAAAAAATCATGCCGTTTATCGCCGACCGCCTATCGCTTATCAAGCCGAGCCCGACCATCGCCATTTCGACCAAGGCCCGCGAGTTGAAGGCCGCCGGCCGCGACGTTATCGGCCTGGCCGCCGGCGAGCCCGATTTCGATACCCCCGAGCATATCAAGGATGCGGCCAAGGCCGCCATGGACCGGGGCGAAACCAAGTACACCGCCGTCGCCGGCACCCCGGAACTGCGTCGGGCGATTGTCGATAAATTCAAACGCGACAATGGCCTGACCTATACGCCGGAGCAAATTTCGGTCGGCTGCGGCGGCAAGCAGAACATTTACAACGCCCTGATGGCCACCCTCAACCCCGGCGACGAGGTCATTATCCCGGCCCCTTATTGGGTGTCTTATCCGGATATTACCCTGCTGGCCGGAGGCAAGCCGGTATTTGTCGATTGCCCGGCCGGGGCCGGCTTCAAGATGCGCCCGGAAGACCTGGAAGCGGCGATCACGCCGCGCACCAAGTGGCTGATCCTGAATTCACCGTCAAACCCGACCGGGGCCGCTTATACACGGGACGACATGAAGGCGCTGACCGATGTTCTGCTGCGCCATCCCCAGGTCTGGGTGATGACCGACGATATGTACGAATATCTGGTTTACGACGATTTCCAGTTCGTTACCCCGGCCCAGGTCGAACCGGCCCTGTTCGACCGCACCCTGACCCTGAACGGCGTCTCCAAGGCCTATTGCATGACCGGCTGGCGGGTCGGCTATGCGGCCGGACCGGATCAGATTATCAAGGCCATGAACAAGATCCAGTCGCAGTCGACCACCCACACGGCGTCGATCAGTCAGGCCGCCGCCGTCGCCGCCCTGAACGGCCCAAGGGATTTCATTGCCGCCAACAATGCGGTGTTTATGGAACGCCGCGACCTGGTTGTCGCCATGCTCAACCAGGCCACGGGCATCGATTGCCCCCGGCCGGATGGCGCGTTTTACGTCTACCCGTCGTGCGCCGGCATGATCGGCAAGCGGACACCGGACGGCGCGACCCTGGAAAGCGACGCCGACGTGGTCGCCTATCTGCTCGATTCCGAAGGCGTGGCGGCGGTGCCTGGCGCGGCGTTCGGCCTGTCACCGCATTTCCGGGTGTCCTATGCGACTTCGACGGAACTGCTGAAAGAAGCCTGCACCCGCATCCAGCGGGCCTGTAGCGCCCTCGTCTAGAGCAACCTGCGTTTGCTTAAACGCAGATAAGTTGCTCGATTCTTTAATAACGATCAAATTACCTGCCTTGAAGTGATTCCACTTCAAGGCAGTTTGATCTAAGAGCAACCTGCGTTTGCTTAAACGCAGCTAAGTTGCCCGATTCTTTGATCTAAGAGTTTTTTCTTGTGAGTCCACGCCCCGGGTTTTACTCTGTAGGCTGACGCCCCCGCTGGGCGCAGCCCAGGGGACCGCGTCCAAAGCCGTTGACATAAAACGAGCCTGGGAGGTCCCTTCGATGCCCAAATCCAAATCACCTTCGGCACCACGCGTCGCGGCCCTGGTCGGGCCTTACCTGTGCGGCAAGACGGCGTTGCTGGAAAGTATCCTGCTTATGGCCGGGGCATTAACCCGCAAGGGCAACGCCAAGGACGGTTACGTGGTCGGCGACGGCTCGCCGGAGGCCAGGGCCCGCTCCATGAGTACCGAGCTGACCATCGCCGAATGTGAATATCTGGGCGATAAATGGGCGTTCATAGATTGTCCGGGTTCGGTCGAACTGATTCAGGAAACCTACAACGCCCTGATGGTCGCCGACGCCGCCGTGGTGGTCTGCGAACCGGGCCAGGACAAGGCCATGACCATCGCCCCGCTGATGAAATTCCTGGACGATCACCATATTCCGCACATTATTTTCATCAACAAAATGGACGGCGAATCGGTCGGCGTGAAAGCCACCTTCGAAGCCTTGCAGGAAGTTTCCGCCAGGCCGCTGCTGTTGCGGGAAATTCCGATCCGCGATGGCGACGGCGTCACCGGGCATGTCGACCTGGTCAGCGAGCGGGCCTTCGAGTGGCACGAGGGCGAGGCTTCCAGCCTGATCGCGGCGCCCGAAACGGTGCAGTCGCGGGAACGGGACGCGCGCACCGAAATGCTGGAAACCCTGGCCGATTTCGACGACGGCCTGCTGGAGGAACTGCTCGAAGACCTGACCCCGTCAACCGACGAAATTTATCAGAACCTGACCCGGGATTTTCAGGAAGACCGGATCGTGCCGGTATTTTTCGGTTCCGCCGAACATGGCAACGGCGTGCAAAGGCTGCTTAAGGCGCTGCGCCACGAAGCCCCGGAACCGGATCATACGGCGGCCCGGCTGGGTATCGACGGGGCCGGCGTCCGCGCCCTGGTATTCAAGTCGCTGTACGCCGGGCATGCCGGCAAACTTTCGCTGGTGCGGCTTTTCGGCGCCGGCCTGAAGGATGGCGGAACCCTGAAAGGCGAACGTATCGGCGGCCTGTACAGCGTGTTCGGCCAGAAGCATGACAAAATCCCCGAGGCCGGCCCGGGCCGGATAGTGGCCCTGGGCAGGATGGAAGACGTCAATACCGGCGATTTGTTGGACGAAAACGGCGGCGGCGCCATGAACGCATGGCCCGAGACCCTGCATCCGCTGTACGCCATGGCGATTCACGCCGCGAAAAGGTCCGACGAGGTCAAGCTGACCGAAACCCTGGCCAAAGCCATCGGCGAAGATCCCGGACTGTCCGTCGAGCACAACCGCGATACCGGCGAATTACTGCTGTGGGGTCAGGGTGAAATGCACCTGCTGATAGCGCTCGACCGCCTGAAGAACCACTATAATATGGATGTCGTATCGGACCGTCCGCGGGTTCCCTACAAGGAAACCATCCGCAAGTCGATTTCCCAGCACGCCCGGCACAAGAAGCAAAGCGGCGGCCACGGCCAGTTCGGCGATGTCCACCTGGATATCAGGCCGCTGCCGCGCGGGTCCGGCTTCGCCTTCGATGACACCATTACCGGCGGCGCCGTGCCCAAGCAATACATCGCCCCGGTCGAACACGGCATCAAGGATTACCTTAGTTGCGGCCCGCTGGGATTCCCGGTCGTCGATTTGGCCGTGACACTGACCGATGGCCAGTTTCACGGCGTCGACAGTTCCGACATGGCGTTCCGGGCGGCGGCCCAACTGGGTATGCGCGAAGCCATGCCCAATTGCAGCCCGATTTTACTGGAACCCATATGCCAGGTCGAAATTTCCATACCGTCGGCGTTTACATCGAACATCCAGCGACTGGTCGCCAGCCGTCGCGGCCATATTCTGGGGTTTGACAGCAAGCCGGGCTGGAAAGGCTGGGACGAGGTCACGGTGCAATTGCCGCAATCGGAAATGTTCGATCTGGTGATCGAATTGCGCTCCATGACCATGGGCGTCGGCACCTTCAACTGGCGCTTCGATCACTTGCAGGAATTCAGCGGTCGAGAGGCCGACAAGGTTGTTGCCGAACGGGCCGGGTAATTCTTTCTGCAACTTGGTATGAGTTTGAATTAAAAAAGAAAATGCCGGATCCCGAAGGATCCGGCAAGTTCAACAGGGAGGTTTTACGTCTTTTGGAAGACGAAGGAACCCGCTACCTAGGGGGGGAGGAGGAAGGTAACCGGGGCCCCACGGCGACATCGACAACAGGGGAGGAACCGATGCCGCAATACATTGTATATTGCTAATATAAAGAGTTTCTAATATATGTCCAGCAAAAAAAGTTTATAAAGGCAAATTTATTTTTCCCGACATGCCCCGGAAAAAAAGGCCGGACCCCGAAGGGTCCGGCGAGTCTAACAGGGAGGTTCACGTCTGGGAGACGCAAGGGTCCGCATGTGGCGGTCCCTTTTTTTGGGCATGGCGCCCAAAACTTGGTGCGATGCTGCACTGCAACATCAAGTCCACTGAATATAGGAAGCCCGAATCGATTTAGCTAACAAAAATTTGACATTTCAGCTATGCAAAAAACGCATAGCTTATTTCAGGCCTTCTTCACCGATCCGGCGAATCAGGAAATCGCGGAACACGATGATCCGCTTGGAATTGCGTAACTCTTCGGGATAGACGAAATAGGCATCGACGGACGGCCCGCGCAGTTCCGGCAGGACCTCGACCAGATGTTCCGATTCCCGGTGGATGTAGTCGGGCAGGGCGGCGATGCCTAGACCGCTTTCGACGGCCCGGAAGATGCCGTAGATACTGTTAACTTTAAGCGCCGGCTTGCGCGGCGGCTGGTTCTTTTCCCTGCCCGCGCCAAGCAGCCAGTTTAGGCCGTCTGCCGGCGGCCTGGCGTCGGCGCCGTAGACGATCAGGCGATGGTCGTCCAGATCGGTCGGTTTCAGCGGCATGCCATGGTGTTTCAGATAATCGGGCGCCGCGATAACCTGATAGCGCATGGTCATCAGGCGGCGCTGGACCAGATCGGGCTGGGTCGGGGCCATCATCCGGATGGCCACATCGGCTTCCCGCATGGACAGGTCCAGGTCGCTGTCGGCGAGCACCAGGGAAACCTCGATATCGGGATAAAGTTCCAGAAATTCCTTGATCCTTGAGGTTAACCAGATCGAGCCGAAGGCTACCGTGGTGGTAATTTTCAATGGCCCCTTGGGGGAATGTTTGCTTTCGATGATGCGCTGTTCGGTCATCGAAAGCTTGGCGAACATTTCCTGTACGGTGCGAAACAGCAGGTCGCCCTGTTCGGTCAGGATCAAGCCCCGGGCATGGCGGTGAAACAGCGGTACGGCCAGGCTGTCTTCCAGCGAGCTGACCTGGCGGCTGATTGCCGATTGACTCAGGCCCAGGGCGGCGCCGGCGCGGGTCAGGCTGCCGGCTTCGGCGACGGCATGAAAAACCCGCAGTTTATCCCAGTCCATCGTCGTTCTCGGCGATGAATTTCTCGGTCTCCAGGGCGGCCATGCAGCCGGTGCCGGCGGCGGTCACCGCCTGGCGGTAAATTTTGTCCTGGACATCGCCGGCGGCAAACACGCCCGGTATGTTGGTCGCCGTGCCGCCCGGGGTGGTTGCCAGATAATTATCCCCGTCCATCTGCAATTGGCCGGTAAACAAATCGGTATTGGGGCGGTGGCCGATGGCGATAAAGACGCCATCCAGCGGCAATTCGGAAAGCTCGCCGGTCTTGACGTTGCGGACCCGGATGCCGGTAACGCCGGGCGGGTTCTGCTGGCCCATAATTTCCTCGAGCACACTGTCCCAGACAATTTCGATCTTCGGGTTTTTGAACGCCCGCTGCTGGAGAATCTTTTCCGAGCGCAGTTCGTCGCGGCGATGAACCAGGGTCACCTTCGCGGCATGATTGGTCAGATACAGCGCTTCTTCGACGGCGGTATTGCCGCCGCCGATAACCGCCACGTCCTTGCCGCGATAGAAAAAACCATCGCAGGTTGCGCAGGCCGAGACACCAAACCCCATGAAGGTTTGCTCGCTGGGCAGGCCCAGCCAGCGGGCGCTGGCCCCGGTGCAGATAATCAGGGTGTCACCGGTGTAGATTGTCCCGCCGTCGCCCGTCAGGGTGAATGGCCGCCGGCTCAGGTCGGCTTCGACGATGATATCATCGAACAGCCGGGCGCCGACGTTTTCGGCCTGGCCCTGCATGGCGACCATCAGGTCGGGGCCCTGTACCGGCTCGGCGAATCCGGGGTAGTTCTCGACCTCGGTCGTTATGGTCAACTGGCCGCCCGGTTGCAGGCCCTTGACCAGTAACGGTTCCAGGCCGGCGCGGGCGGCGTAGATGGCGGCGGTATAACCGGCCGGACCGGAACCTAGAATCAAGACTTTACTGTGCTGGTTGTCGGGCATTGATGATATTCCTAAGCGGGATGGACTCCCCTAAAATAGAAACACTCCGGCCCCGACGCAAGCGGCAGAAACGGATAATAACCTATTGAATTAAGGCCGGTTGTTTGTAATATTATTACCCGAAAAGGAGGGCGATCTGGAACACAAAGAAATAAAAAAGGTAAAACTGGACCAAATCGATCATCGCATCCTGCATGATTTGCAGGCTCAGGGGCGAGTCACCAATGTGGAATTGGCCCGCCGCGCCGGAATTTCGGCGCCGCCCTGCCTAAGGCGCGTCCGCGCCCTGGAAGAAGACGGCTTCATTCACGGCTATCATGCCGACCTGGACGCCGCGAAACTGGGTTTCAAGGAAATGTTTTTCGCCCTGGTCGGGCTGTCGAGCCAGTCGCAGACGGTGTTGAAAAATTTTGAAGACCTGGTTTCCGCATGGCCGGAAGTGCGGGAATGCCACATGATCCGGGGCGATGCCGATTTTTTGCTGAAGATCGTCGCCCGCGACAAGGATCAGCGCGATGAACTGACCATGAAGCTGACTTCGACCGGCGACGTGATAAAGGTGACGACCCTGGAAACCATCCGGACCTCCAGGGACATGCCCGGAGTGCCGGTCGAGGAAGGCCTGCTCGATACCGATACTTGAACACGTTTTCCGAATTGCTGATACGCCGGTCTTTATCAGTGCTCCTTGGTATGACGCCATTAAGTGAAATCAGTAATCCGCCCTAGATATAATCGACCTTGACGATTTCATAGAATTTCGCGCCGCCGGGGCTGATCACTTCGGCGCTGTCGCCCAGGGATTTGCCGATCAGGGCGCGGGCCATGGGCGAGGTCACCGATAACCTGCCCTCGTCGATGTTGGCTTCATGCCGACCGACTATCTGATAGGTCACTTCCTCGTCGGTCTCTTCATCGGCCAGCAACACCGTGGCCCCGAAGCGAACCACGTCGCCGGACAACTGCGACGGGTCGATGACCTCGGCCAGGCTGATGATCGACACCAGTTCGGCGATCCGGCCCTCGACGAAGCTCTGGCGTTCGCGGGCGGCATGGTATTCGGCGTTTTCCTTGAGATCACCGTGTTCGCGGGCGACTGCGATGGCCTTGGTGATGGCCGGGCGTTCTTGGTCTCTCAACCGGCGGTGTTCGTCCTCCAGCCGGTCCAGGCCCTCTCGCGTCATCGGCAGCTTTTCCATAGCCGGTGTTCCTAAAAAAAATCTAAAACGAACGGGTAAAGTAGGACTGTAAGGTCCCGACTTCAAGCCCGCCGTGCTCGGCCCCGGCGGCCAGCGCCTCGATCGCTCCAATGGCGGCGTCGGCGCCCATCATGGTGGTGTAATGGGGAATGTTTTCGGTCAGTGCGGAACGGCGGATCGAATAGCTGTCGGCGATGGATTGCGCCCCGTGCGAGGTGTTGATGACCAGCTGCACGTCACCCGATATTATCGCGTCGACGCAATGGGGGCGGCCTTCCAGAACCTTGTTGATGCGTTCGACCGATAGCCCCCGGCCAATCAGATATTCCGCCGTGCCGCCGGTGGCGATGATCGTGAAGCCGATATCGGTCAGCCGCCGAACCAGTGGACCCAGCGCCGGCTTGTCCTTGTCCTTGACCGATACGAACACGGTGCCGGACAGCGGCAGGCGGACGCCGGCGGCCAGTTGTGACTTGCCGAAGGCGCGGGCGAAATCAATATCCAGCCCCATCACCTCGCCGGTCGATTTCATTTCCGGGCCCAGAATTATATCGACGCCGGGGAAGCGTCGGAACGGGAACACCGCTTCCTTGACCGCGACATGGGGCCGCCTGGCGATTTCGCGGGTGTCGAAGTCGCAGAGCTTATCGCCGGTCATCAGCCGGGCCGCAATTTTGGCGATCGGCAGGCCGGTCGCCTTGGCGACGAAGGGCACGGTGCGACTGGCCCGCGGGTTGACTTCCAGGATGTAAATGTCATCGCCCTTGACCGCGAACTGGATATTCATCAGGCCGACCACCCGCAAGGCCCTGGCCAGGGCCGCCGTCTGGGTCTCTATTTCGGCGATGATCGGGGCCGGCAGGGAATAGGGCGGCAGCGAACAGGCGCTGTCGCCGGAATGGATGCCGGCTTCTTCGATGTGCTGCATGATGCCGGCGACGAAAACCTGATCGCCATCGCAAAGGGCGTCGACATCGACCTCGATGGCGTCTTGCAGATAGCTGTCTAGCAGCACCGGGCTATCGCCCGAAACCTTCACCGCCGTCGTCATATAGCGAGTCAGCGAAGCGTGGTCGTGGACGATTTCCATGGCCCGTCCGCCCAGCACGTATGACGGTCGGACGACCAGCGGGAAGCCTATTTTATCGGCCACCGCGACCGCTTCTTCCAGGGACCGCGAGATGCCGTTGGCCGGCTGTTTAAGGTCCAGTTGGTGCAGTAATTTCTGGAACCGTTCACGATCTTCGGCCAGGTCGATGGCATCGGGGGCGGTGCCCAGAATGGGAATCCCGGCGGCTTCCAGCCCGCGCGCCAGCTTCAACGGCGTCTGACCGCCAAGCTGCACGACGACGCCCAGCAATTCGCCCCTTGACTGTTCGACCCGGATTAATTCGATCACGTCTTCATTGGTCAGCGGCTCGAAATACAAACGGTCGGAAGTATCGTAATCGGTCGATACGGTTTCCGGATTGCAGTTGACCATGATCGATTCGTAGCCCGCCTCGCGCACCGAATAGGCGGCGTGGACACAGCAGTAATCGAATTCGATACCCTGGCCGATACGGTTCGGCCCGCCGCCCAGGATCACCACCTTTTTGCGCCCGCTTGGGTCGGCCTCGCATTGCGGCGGGTTGACCCCGTCGCCTTCATAGGTCGAATACATATAAGGCGTCTTGGCTGGAAATTCGGCGGCACAGGTATCGACCCGTTTATAGACCGGATGGACGTTCAGGGTCCGCCGCAGGCCGGCCACTGCGGATGCCCCGGATCCGGTCAACTGACCCAGCCGTTCGTCCGAAAAGCCCATTTTTTTCAGCGCCAGCAGCCCCGGCGCATCGTTCGGCAAGCCGTCTGCGCGGACCCGTTCCTCGGTGTCGATGATCTGCTTGATCTGGGCCAGGAACCACGGATCGTATTTTGACGCCGCCTGGACCTCCTCGACGCTCAGGCCGTGGCGGAAGGCCTGGGCGATAACCAGCAGCCGGTCCGGACTGGGCACCGCCAGGGCCGCCTTGACGGCGTTCTTGTCGCCGCCGCCTTCGATCTCGACCTCGTTGAAACCGCTCAGGTCCGTTTCCATGGACCGCAGGCCCTTCTGGATCGATTCGGCGAATGTCCGGCCGATCGACATGGCCTCGCCGACCGACTTCATGGCGGTGGTTAGCAGCGGATCGGTGCCGGGGAATTTCTCGAAGGTGAAGCGCGGTATTTTGGTTACCACGTAATCAATCGTCGGCTCGAAACTGGCGGGGGTTATCCCGGTGATGTCGTTCATCAGTTCATCAAGCGTATAGCCGACGGCCAGCTTGGCGGCGATCTTGGCGATTGGAAACCCGGTCGCCTTCGAAGCCAGGGCGCTCGAACGCGATACCCTGGGGTTCATTTCGATAACGATCAGCCGCCCGTCTTTCGGGTTGACCGCGAACTGCACGTTCGATCCGCCGGTATCGACGCCGATTTCGCGCAAGACGGCAATCGAGGCGTTGCGCATGATCTGGTATTCTTTGTCGGTCAGGGTCAGCGCCGGGGCCACCGTTATGGAATCGCCGGTATGTACGCCCATGGGGTCGATATTTTCGATTGAACAGATAATAATACAGTTGTCGGCGTGGTCGCGGACCACCTCCATCTCGTATTCTTTCCAGCCCAGCACCGATTCCTCGACCAGCACTTCGGTGACCGGCGATGCGGCCAGCCCGCCATAGACGATTTCTTCGAATTCGGCGGTGTTATAGGCAATGCCGCCGCCGATGCCGCCCATCGTAAACGATGGCCGGATAATCAGCGGCAGGCCGATTTCCACCATCGCCGCGCGGGCCTGGTCCATATCCTT
Source organism: uncultured Thalassospiraceae bacterium (assembly GCA_964655005.1). GTDB lineage: Bacteria > Pseudomonadota > Alphaproteobacteria > Rhodospirillales > JABHCV01 > CAZZKE01. The sequence continues at coordinate 15,027 of CAZZKE010000052.1, forward strand.
GACGACCTGGCTGACCGGGCAATCCAGGCCGATCTTTTCCATTGCATCGCGGAATAACTGACGGTCTTCGGCCTTGGCGATAGCGTCCGGTTTGGCGCCGATCAGCTCGACGTCATATTTCGCCAGAACCCCGTCCGCCACCAGCGCCATCGCCGCGTTCAGCGCCGTCTGGCCGCCCATGGTCGGCAGGATGGCGTCGGGTTTTTCCCTGGCGATGATCTTTTCCAGAAACGCTGTGGTGATCGGTTCGATGTATGTGGCGTCGGCCATGGACGGATCGGTCATGATTGTCGCCGGATTGGAATTGACCAGGATCACCCGGTAGCCCTCTTCGCGCAGCGCCTTGCAGGCCTGCGCCCCGGAATAATCGAACTCGCAGGCCTGGCCGATCACGATCGGCCCGGCGCCGATAATCATGATGCTTTTTATGTCGTCTCTTTTGGGCATGGTTCAGGCGTTCTCCGCGATCATTTCGATAAACCGCTCGAACAGGTAATGACTGTCCTGGGGGCCGGGGCTGGCTTCCGGGTGGTACTGGACCGAGAAGGCCGGTTTGCCATCGATGCGGACGCCTTCCAGGGTGCCGTCGAATAACGACGTGTGGGTCTGGACGACACCGGTCGGCAATGAATTGGCATCGACCACGAAGCCGTGATTTTGCGAGGTGATTTCGACCTTGCCGGTGGCCAGGTCCCTGACCGGGTGATTGGCGCCCCGGTGGCCCATGTGCATCTTGACGGTTTTGGCGCCCATGGCCAGCGCCAGCATCTGATGGCCCAGGCATATGCCGAAGGTCGGCATGGCGGCGTCGAGCAGCGCCCGGATCATCGGCACGGCATAAACCCCGGTCGCCGCCGGATCGCCGGGCCCGTTGGACAGAAATACGCCGTCGGGCTTATAGGCCATGATGTCTTCCGCGGCGGTATTGCCGGGAACCACGGTGACCCGGCAGCCGGCGGCGGCCAGGCAGCGCAGGATATTATGCTTGGCCCCGAAATCGACGGCCACCACATGGTATTTCGGATTGGTCTGGGTGGCGTAGCCGCCGCCAAGCGACCATGCCGCCTGATCCCAGGTGTAGGCCTGGGTGCAGGAGACTTCTTTCGCCAGGTCCATGCCCTCGAGCCCCGGCCACGACCGGGCCATTTCCCGGAGCGCCGCGGTGTCGATGGGGTCGTCGGCGCGGCCCAGATTGATAACCGCGCCGATCGGTGCGCCGCCGTCGCGGATGCGCCGGGTCAGGGCCCGTGTATCGATGCCGCAGAGCGCCACCAGATTGTGTTTTTTCAGCCAGTCATTCAGATGTTGCCGCGACCGCCAACTGGCCGGATTGGTGATATCGGCCCGCAGGATGCAGCCGCGCACCGCCGGCGTCGCGGTCTCGGCATCTTCGGCGTTGGTCCCGACATTGCCGATGTGGGGGAAGGTGAAGGTGATGATTTGCCCGGCGTAGGATGGATCGGTAAGAATTTCCTGATAGCCGGTCAACGCCGTGTTGAAGCAAATTTCGCCCAGCGCCACGCCCCGAACCCCGGCCCCCCGGCCCCAGAATACCTGGCCGTCGGCCAGCACCAGGGCGGCGTCGCAGCCCGGCGGCCGGGCGTCATGGATCGCGCTCGATGCTGTCTCGGCCTCGGACATGGCTCTTTGCGTCCTTCGTTTTTTGGAGTCGGGGTTGTTTAAGCAAATGCTGCGGCGGCGTCAAGACTCCTGTGACTGAAAAGTTTGTTGTTTTTCAATAGTTTAAATTATTTGAACAATTTGCATTTTTCGGCATTTTTCTATAACGTGCGCTCATTCCGCAACTACCCGGTGAGATTTAATGCTTCGCAGCCGTTTGAACGACGCCCTGAAGATAGCCATGAAGGCCAAGGAAAGCCTTACTGTGGCGACCATCCGACTAATTATGGCGGCGCTTAAGGACCGCGATATAGCGGCCAGGTCGAAGGGCAACATGGATGGCGTCGGCGAAGATGAAATCCTTTCCATGCTGCAATCGATGATCAAGCAGCGCCGTGAAAGCATAGAAATGTACGAAAAAGGCGGGCGGCGGGAACTGGCCGAGAAAGAAGGCCGGGAAATAGACATTATCCAGACCTTCCTGCCCGAACAGCTTGACGATGAGGCGGCCGCCGCCGCCATCGCCGAGGTCATCGCCGAATCCGGCGCGGAATCCCTAAAGGACATGGGCAAGGTCATGGGGTTGCTGAAAGGCCGTTACGCCGGGCGCATGGATTTTTCCCGGGCCGGCGCATCGATCAAGGAAAAGCTTTCCTAGGCGCCGCCTGTGGATACTATTATAATAGCGTGAATAAGTCCCGGTGGAGACTAGGCCCCGACCGTATTAACATGGGCCGATCATCCGCTTAACGAAGACCGCAACAGATGGCCTTTTCACCGCAGTTTCTTGACGAATTGCGCAACCGCACCACTTTGGTTGACGTCATTTCCAAGCGCGTCCGGCTGACCAGAAAAGGCCGTGAACACCAGGGTTTATGCCCTTTCCACAAGGAAAAAACTCCGTCCTTCACGGTTAATGAAGACAAGGGTTTTTACCACTGTTTCGGCTGCGGGGCGCATGGCGGCGCCTTCGATTTCCTTATGAACGTGGATGGCCTGACGTTTCCGGAAGCGGTCGAACGGCTGGCCGGCGAGGCGGGCATGGATATCCCCGCCGACACGCCGGAACAGCGCGAGCGAAGCAAGCGGCGGCAGTCCCTGTATGAAGTGATGGAGGCGGCGACGGTTTTCTATGAGCGGCAACTGCGCATGCCCGAAGGCCGGACGGCGCTTGATTACCTGTACGGACGCGGCCTGGACGACGCCACCATATCGGCTTTTCGGCTGGGTTTTGCCGCCGATGGCCGGGGCGTCATCCAGCCGCCGCTGCGGCGCCATGACATCACCGACGAACAGATGGTCGAGGCCGGATTGCTGATCGACCCCGATGATCCGTCGCGCCCGCCCTACGACCGCTTCCGCGACCGGGTGATGTTCCCCATCGGCGACCGTCGCGGCCGTATTATAGCTTTCGGCGGCCGCATCATGGGCGACGGCGCCAAGGCCGCCAAATATCTGAATTCCCCGGAAACGCCGCTGTTTCACAAGGGCGATATTCTGTATAACCTGCACCGCGCCCAGGCCCCGGCCCGTCAGGCCGGCACGATCATCGTCACCGAAGGCTACATGGATGTAATCGCCCTGGCGCGGGCCGGGATCGGCCATGCCGTGGCGCCCCTGGGCACCGCCCTGACCGAAGGGCAGATCACGCTTCTGTGGAAAGTTACCCCCGAACCGGTGCTGTGTTTCGACGGCGACAACGCCGGCTGGCGGGCCGCGGAACGGGCGGTCGAACGGGCCCTGCCCATGTTGACGCCGGGACACGCCCTGCGCTTCGCGCTTCTGCCCGCCGGCGATGATCCCGATAGCCTGGTGTCCCGTTCCGGCCCCGATGCCATGGCCGATATCATCGAACGGGCGCAACCCCTGTCGGAAGTATTGTGGCGAATGCTGGCCGGCGACCGCCTGGCAAAATCCCCGGAGCGCCGCGCCGCCGTGCAAAAAGCCCTGGAAGACCACACCCGTCGGATCGCCGATTCCACTGTGCGCAGCCATTTTCAGAAAGAATTCAGGAGCCGGCTGTGGGCCGCTGGCAGGCCCGGCGGAGATCGCGGCCGCAAGGGGCAACAAGGCGGGCTTGGCCCGTCCCTGCGGCTGGACCCGGTCGCCGCCAGCACCACCAGACTGGACCCCGCCGCCCTGCGGGAACGGATTCTGCTGGCCACCCTGATCGGTCATCCCGAGCTTTATGACGCGGTCGAAGAACGCCTTGGAACCGTTGCTTTTTCTTCCCCCGGCCTTGACATTTTGCGTCAGGAGGTTTTAAAGACCTTGGCTGGACAAGCCACACTTGATTCCGAGGGGGTGAGGACCTACCTCATTGACAACGGTTTCGCGGAAAATCTGGGTTCCGTGTGGGATGCACGGGTTTTCAGGCATGCTTTTTTCGCCAGGCCCGACCAGGACCAGGAGACGGCCCGGGAAGGCTGGGAAGAGGTCTATGCGCTGTACAAGAACATGGACCTGCTGGCCGAGATTCATGAGGGGCTCGAACGCATGAAAGAGGACATATCTCCTGAAAATGAAATTCGTCTGAATTCGCTGGCCGTGCAACGGAACGAGGCCGCCAGGGGTGCGGACGACGACAGATAGAATGCGTTACCGGTTTAGAAAGAAAAACAAGAAGGTATAGATGGCAACCAAATCGACTGCCGCCGCCGCGGCGACGACCCCCCAGGAGGAAGGCGCCGACAGCCCCTTGCTCGATACCCTGGGCGCATCGGTCAAGAAAATGCTGGCCAAGGGCAAGGAGCGCGGTTTTGTCACTTATGACGAACTGAACGCCGCCCTGCCGCCCGAGCAGGTTTCCTCCGAACAGATCGAAGACACCATGACCCAGCTTTCGGAAATGGGCATCAATGTCATCGATAACGATGAAGGCGAGGAAGGGACCAAGGAAACCCCCGCCGGGGCGGGTTCTGAAAAGGCCTCCAGCGGCAATGTCGACGAGAGCGATCTGGGCCGCACCGACGATCCGGTGCGCATGTACCTGCGTGAAATGGGGTCGGTCGAACTGCTGTCCCGCGAAGGTGAAATCGCTATCGCCAAGCGTATCGAAGCCGGCCGCGAGATGATGATCGGCGGTATCTGTGAAAATCCGTTGACCATCCGCGCCATTGTCGAATGGCATGATGCCCTGATCGACGAACAGATGCTGTTGCGCGATATTATCGACCTGGACGCCACCCACGGCGGCGGCCCCGGCCAGGCCGCGCAGAATCCCAATCAGAACGCTCAGAATCCCAATCAAAACGGTCAGAAT
>CAZZKE010000052.1:20008-21584 GCA_964655005.1 uncultured Thalassospiraceae bacterium
TCAGAATCCCAATCAAAACGGTCAGAATGCCGCCCAGACTAATAATAACGGCGTCACCACGGAACCGGCCAAAACCACCGGACAAACACCGGCCGGCGAGGCAAACAAAACCAATGGCGAGGCCGCCGGCGACGATGATGACGGCGAAGAGGTTAATTTGTCGCTGGCCGCGCTGGAAGCCAAACTGATGCCGGAGGTGATCGAGAATTTCGAAAAGATCGCCAAGACCTACAAAAAGCTGCACAAACTGCAACTTACCCGCATGGAGGCCTTTTCCAGGGGCGAGGAACTGGAAACCAGGCAGGAGCGGCGTTACGGCAAGCTGCGCCACGAACTGATCGACCTGATGGAAAGCATACACCTGAATAATGCGCGCATCGAACAGCTGGTCGAACACCTGTACGGACTGAATCGCCAGTTGACCGGCCTTGAAGGCCGGCTGCTGCGCATGGCCATGAATTCCAAGGTCAAGCGCGAGGATTTTATCGAGCATTACAACGGCCACGAACTGGACCCGCGCTGGCTTAGAAATGTCGCCAAATTGCCGGGCAAGGCCTGGGCCAGATTCGTTACCCGCTACGGCGATGACGTCAAGGCGGTACGCAAGAGCATCGCCGGCATCACCGACGAGGCCGGGCTGCCGGTCAACGAATTCCGCCGTATCGTCGCCACCGTGAAAAAGGGCGAACGCGAGGCCGCCAGGGCCAAGAAGGAAATGATCGAGGCCAACCTGCGCCTGGTGATTTCCATCGCCAAGAAATATACCAACCGTGGTTTGCAGTTTCTCGACCTGATTCAGGAAGGCAACATCGGCCTGATGAAGGCGGTGGATAAATTTGAATACCGTCGTGGCTACAAGTTTTCGACCTACGCCACCTGGTGGATCAGGCAGGCGATAACCCGTTCCATCGCCGATCAGGCCCGGACCATCCGGATTCCCGTGCATATGATCGAAACCATCAACAAGCTGGTCCGCACCTCGCGCCAGATGCTGCATGAAATAGGTCGCGAGCCGACCCCGGAAGAACTCGCCGAAAAGCTTTCCATGCCGTTGGAAAAAGTCCGCAAGGTATTGAAAATAGCCAAGGAACCGATCAGCCTGGAAACGCCCATCGGTGATGAAGAAGATAGCCACCTGGGCGATTTCATCGAAGACAAGAACGCCGTGCAACCGCTGGACGCGGCCATTCAGGCCAACCTGCGCGAGACCACGACCCGGGTCCTGGCGTCCCTGACAGCGCGCGAGGAACGGGTCTTGCGGATGCGGTTCGGGATCGGCATGAACACCGATCACACCCTGGAAGAAGTCGGTCAGCAGTTCTCCGTCACCCGCGAACGCATCCGGCAAATCGAAGCCAAGGCGCTGCGCAAGCTGAAACACCCCTCGCGCTCGCGCAAACTAAGAAGCTTCCTTGATTATTAGGGAATTAACGATATAAAAACACACCGGGCCGGGGTCAAATCGCCCCGGCTTCGCTGTTCCCACCACCCATGTAAATATGGGATAATCGGGAACACGGTGGGCCTGTAGCTCAACTGGTTAGAGCCGGCCGCTCATAACGGTCTGGTTGCAGGT
>CAZZKE010000053.1:0-21424 GCA_964655005.1 uncultured Thalassospiraceae bacterium
GCCGAATACGTGCGCCGTTTTCTGGCCGGCGAGGACGACGGCGACCCCCGGTCCTGGCCGCAGCGGCTGGAGGAAGCCTTTTGCGAAGCGACCAGGGCGAAATACGCGGTGGCCTGCAATTCCGGCACATCGGGGTTGCACATGGCGCTGTTCGCCGCCGGGGTCGGCCCCGGCGACGAGGTCATTAGCCCGGCCCTGACCGTGGTCATGGATGCCTACGCCACCATCCACCTGGGCGCGACGCCGGTGTTCGCCGATGTCGATTCCGATACCTTCAACATCAGCGCCCGGACCATCGCCGACAAGATCACGCCGCGCACCAGGGCCATTCTGGTGGTTTCCCTGGAAGGCCTGCCGGTCGATATGGACCCGGTCATGGCGCTGGCCAAAGAACACGATTTGATGGTTATAGAGGATTCGGCGCAGACCCTGCTGGGCCGCGACAACGGCCGCATGGCCGGCACCATCGGTCATCTGGGAGTCTACAGTTTCGAAAACAAGAAACACATGACCTGCGGTTCGGAAGGCGGCATGGTGGTGTCCAACGATGCCGACCTGGCGACCCGGGCGCGCAAGTTCGGCGGCATCGGCTACAAGCACATGACGGCCAGGGCCGGGCGCACCCACCTGGCCCTGTCGACGGTGCAGGACCCGGCCTACGAACGGTTCGACACCATTGGCCTGAATTACCGCATGAACGAAATCTCGGCTGCGGTCGGCCTGGCCCAGCTTGAACGCATCGAAGAAAAAGTCGGTCGCCGTCAGGCCGTCGCCAGACTGTTCATGGAAGCCACCAAGGATTGCCCCTGGATGATCCCGCAGGTCACCCCCGACGGGTTCGAAAATTCCTATTACACGTTCGCGGTGAAATATATGGGCGGCGAACGGCACGGCGTCTCGTGGAAGGAATTCTACAATCGCTATACCGATGCCGGCGGCGACGGATTTTACGGCGCCTGCATGATCCCCTATCTGGAACCGGCGTTGCGCGACGCCACCATCAACGGCGTGACTTTCGCGAAAGGATCGTGCCCGGTCGCCGAGGATTTGCAATCGCGGATCATGCAGTTCAAGACCAATTACCGGGACCTTGACGCCGCCGCCGCCAAGACGCACATTCTTGGCCGGTTGATCGACGACATGGGGCGGGGCTGAATTAATGACCACGGAAACTGTTTTCGGCATCGTCCAGGGCCGTCTGACACCGGCGCCGCCGGGCTGTTTGCAATGGTTTCCACAGCAATCATGGGCCGGGGAATTCGCCACCGCCGGGCAATTGGGGCTTTCCTATATCGAACTTATCGCCGAGGTCCGGCATAATCCCGGCAATCCGATATGGTCCGACGACGGCATCGCCCAAATCAGGGAACTGGCCCGGGAAAACGGCCTGATGCTGCATGCCCTGTGCAACGATTTCACGGTCGAACATACCCTGCCGGGGTCCACCGAAGTGCTCCGGCAGAGCCTGGAGCTGGTCGAACGGGGCCGCATGCTGGGCGTCGAAAAACTGATTATGCCGCTGTTCGATTCAAGCGAGCTGTCGCCGCACAACATCGACGACTACATCGGCCCGCTTGGCGATATCGCCGACGCCGCGAAAGACGGCGGCATGACCACCTGTCTGGAAACCATCCTTACCGGGGCCGAACTGATAGAACTGCTCGACCGGCTCGACCGCCGCCACGTCAAGGCGGTTTACGACACCGGCAACCGGGTCGCCTTCGGCCACGACCTGGCCGCCGATATCCGGCTGTTGGGCGACCGCATCGCGCACATTCACATCAAGGACAAGGACGCCGAAAACCGGAATGTCCTGCTTGGCACCGGGCTGGTCAATTTCGCCGAGGTCTTCGCCGCCGTTCACGATATCGGCTACGACGGCCCCTATACATTCGAGACCCAACGCGGTCGGGACCCCCGCCGCACGGCCGCCTATAACATGATGCTGGTGGATTTCTTTCGCCAGGAAGGCGGCGCCTGATGAAATTGCGGAAAATCCTGTTCATCGGCCTGGGCGGCGCCGGCCAGCGCCACCTTCGCGTTTTCAAAAGCCTGCTTGGCGACGGCTGCCGCTATACCTGTTTCCGTTCGCACCGCACATCGCCGTTGCTGAACGCCGATTTTTCCGTCAACGACGGCGGCACGGTCGAAGACGCCTACGGCCTGACCAGTTTCGACAGCCTGGAGGCGGCGCTTGACGACGGCCCCGACCTGGCGGTTATTTCGACGCCGAGCTCGCTGCATTTCGGGGCCGCCATGATGGCCGCCGAAAGGGGCGTCGATATCTTCATCGAAAAACCGTTTTCCCATAACCTGGACGGTTTCGAGCGGTTCCGCGACACCGTGCTGGCCAACAAGCTGAACTTTCTGATTTCCTTTCAGCGCCGCCATCACGGATTGATCGGCAAGGCCCACGAGGCCATCGCCGGGGGCCGGCTGGGCAGGGTTTTCTCGGCTTCTTTCAGCGTCGCCTCGTACGTTCCGGCCTGGCACGCCTACGAAAACTTTCTCGGCCTTTATGCCTGCCGCAAGGAACTGGGCGGCGGCGTGCTGCTGACCGAAATTCACGAGTTTGACCTGTGCAACTGGTTCTTCGGCCCGCCCGCCGCAGTATCGTGCGGCGGCGGTACGTTCGGCGGCGCGGCCATGGATGTGGAGGACACGGCCCACGCCATCATCGATTATCCGGGATTGGCGGTCAGCGTCAATCTGTGCTTCATGCAGCGGCACAACCGCCGCGACTTCGCGGTCGCCGGCGACCAGGGATACCTGGAATGGAATCAGGACGGCAACCGGCTGACCATCGAAGATTACCGGACCGGCAAAAGCGAAACCCTGACCGATCCGGGCGTCACTAACGACGACATGTTTATGGTTCAGGCCAAATATTTTCTGGACCGCCATACGCCCGCCGACAGCGCCGAAAACCTGGAAATGGCGCGGGTTTCCCAGGCCATGGTGGAAGCCGCGAAACAGTCCATGGAAACCGGCCGCAGGGTCGACTTGCCGGCCCCGTCGGAATAAGGCCGCAGCCACGGCCGGCGACCCTTACCCCATCCCATGAAAAACCAGATAGCCAAAATTTTCTCCCTGATTGACGGGCGAACCCGAAAAGGGCTGATTGGCCTGTTCGCCCTGATGTTTGTCGCCGCCGGGCTGGAAATGGCCGGCGTCGGCATGTTCCTGCCGTTGCTGCAATTGCTGACAACCCCGGACGCGGCGGAAAAAAACGCCGTTCTCGGGGTCCTGGGGGAACTGATAGGGGCCGGCAGCCAGAAACGGCTGATTATTATTTTTTGCCTTATCATCTTCGTGTTCTTCGTTTTCAAGAGCCTGGCGCTGGGCCTGGTGATATTCATCCAGAACCGGTTCATCGCCCGCCACCGGGCGCTTTATTCCCAGGCCCTGCTGCGGCAGTATCTGGACCGGCCTTATGTCTTCCACCTGCAACGCAACACCACCGAACTGATCCGCAATATCACGCTGCTGGCCAGCCGGGTTTTCGTCAAGGGGTTGCTGCCGGTCCTGCAAATCGCCATGGAACTGCTGATCGTCACCGGCATCGGCCTGGTGCTGATTCTGGTCGATCCGGTGGCGACCGTTCTGGTCGGGCTGGTGCTTGGCGGGTCGGTCGGCATGTTCTATCTGCTGATCCGCCACCGGGTCCAGGAATGGGGCCGCCGGGTGATCCACTACGACGGTGAAATTCTGTTGTGGATAACCCAGGCGCTGGGCTCCATCAAGGAAACCAAGCTTTACCGTCACGAAGATTTTTTCGCCCGCGCCTTCGCCGGGCCAAGCAACGCCCAGGCGGGTTTTCTGGCCCGCAGCACCACCGTGCCGCACCTTCCGCGATTGGTTATCGAGGCGGTGGCGATTGGCGCCATGGCCCTGTTGGTGGCGGTGCTGGTCGGCCAGTCGGATGGAGACATGGCGGCAGTCGTGCCGAAACTGGGATTGTTCGCCGTCGCCGCCATGCGACTGATGCCGTCGTTGAGCAAGCTGGTCGGCGCGCTGACCAGCCTGCGCGACAATGCCGCCGCCGTCGATACGCTGTATGCCGATTTCAACGAGGCCGCGACGACCGCCCGGTCCGATGGCCGCCGCCCCGGTGCGCCGTTTTCCTATCGCCGGGAAATTCGCCTGGACAACCTGGCCTACCGCTATCCGAATTCCGCCGAGACCATCCTGGAAGGCGTCGACCTGACCATCGAACGGGGCCGGTCGGTGGCCTTCGTCGGCGCCTCCGGGGCCGGCAAGACGACTCTGGTCGATCTGGTCCTGGGCCTGCTCGAGCCGGTTAGCGGCGAAATCCGGGTCGATGGCCGCGATATTCACGAAGACCTCGCCGGATGGCAATCGCTGATCGGTTATATTCCGCAGGATATCTACGTTACCGACGACACCCTGCGGCGGAACATAGCGCTGGGAAAAAATGATGACGAGATCGATCCGGCGGGGCTGGACCGGGCCATTAATCTGGCCCAGTTGCGGGCCTTCGTGGACGACCTGCCGCTGGGTCTGGACACCGTGGTCGGCGAACGCGGGGCCCGGCTTTCAGGCGGTCAGCGCCAGCGCATCGGCATCGCGCGCGCCCTCTACCACGATCCCGAAGTGCTGGTCATGGACGAGGCGACTTCGGCCCTCGACGGCGAGACCGAAAAGGAAATCACCGCCGCCATCGATCAGTTGAGCGGCGACAAGACGCTGATAATCATCGCCCATCGCCTGAGCACGGTGCGCCATTGTGACCGGATCGTGCTGCTTGAGGCGGGGCGGATCGTCGATTCCGGCGGTTTCTACGAGATGGCCGACCGCAACCCGGAATTTCGCCGTATGGTCGAAATGGCCAGACTGGACCCGGAACAAACGACGTGACCCTGCGCGAAGCGGATATCCGCCCGGCCGATTTGCTGGCCGAATATCTCCGCCTTAATGCGGCGGACGGCCAGGCCCTGTTGAACGGCGATGGCGAAATGGAACATCGCGCCTGCCCCGGTTGCGGCGCCGACGCGCCGGTTGCGGCGTTCGCCAAGAACGGCTTTCGGCTGGTTCGCTGCGGCGCTTGTGATACGCTTTACGTCAATCCCGTTCCGTCGGCGGACGCCCTGGCCGCGTTCTATCGGGACAGCCGGTCCTCGCGGTATTGGGCCAGGGTCTTTTTTCCGGCGGTCGCCGAAGCCCGGCGGGGAAGCATTTACCGGCCCCGCGCCGAACGGGTCGCCACCTATGCCGCCGCCCATATCGAGACCCCGCAGCGGCTGATCGATGTCGGCGCCGGGGCCGGGCTGTTTCTGGAAGAATTCCGGCGGCTCGATCCGCTGGCCGCCCTGGGGGCCGTCGAACCCGGGGCCGAATCCGCTGCCGAATTGCGGCGGAAAGGCTTCGAAACCCTGGAAGGTTTCGCCCATGAAGCCTCCCGATGGGCGGGCTCGGCCGATGTGGTTACCTGTTTCGAAGTGCTGGAACATGTCGGCGACGCGGTGGCGCTGTTTAACGATCTGGCCGCCCTGGCCCGCCCCGGCGGCCTGATTATAGTTTCCGGGTTGTGCGGCGGCGGCTTCGATATCGAAACCCTGGGCGCCCTTTCGAAACCGGTGTCGCCGCCCCATCACCTGAGCTTCCTGAGTATTGCCGGGGTGGAAAAGCTGCTGGGGCGATGCGGCCTGGGCGTCGTCGATATTTGCACGCCGGGCGAGCTGGATGTGGACATCGTGCGCAACGCGGCGCGGCAAAATCCGGAAATCCTGACCGACCCCGATTTGCGGCAGCTGATTCTTGCCGCCGGCGATGACGCCCGCCGTGAGTTTCAGGAAGACCTGAAAAAATCGCGGCGGTCCTCGCATATGTGGATCGTCGCCCGGCGGCCCGGCTGCCGCGCCCGATGACCGTGTTGCTGCGCCACGGCGGCGATCTGCCGCCGGTCGATACCTGCGACAGTTGTTTAAGGATCGCCGCCGCCACCGATCAACTGGACCCGGCGAAGCTGGAAAAAACCTTCGATGCCGCCGCCCCGTGGTGGCTGGCGCTGGGGCGGCGGCTGGGGGCCGAAGGCTCGGCCTCTCTCGCCCATGCCCCGGCCTGCGCGGCCAATATTTCCGATCTGGGGGTGATGAAGGCGTGGTCCATGATCGTCGCGGAACGGGCGGCGGCGTCCGGTTCCTGTCTGGTGGTTTGCGACGATCCCTGGATGTTCCGCCATTTAAGCCGGATCGAAAATGTCGAGGCCGGCCCGCCGCCGCCGCTTTTGTTGGCCGAACTGAAACTGACCCTGCGCGGCCTGGCCGCCCGCGGCAAGTGCGCCTTCGATCTGGCCCGCCGGACCCTGGCCCTGCGCGACCGGCGAAAAACCGCCGTCCGGGGCGGCAAGGTGTTGCTGGTCTATGGCCATCCGGCCAGTACGGCGGATGGCCGGGACGGCTACTTCGGCGAATTGATGAAGGCCCAGCCGGACCTGCGCCGCGTCCTGCATGTCGATTGCGGCGTCGTCCGGGCCCGCGAACTGGCGGGAAACGGGCGCACCGTCAGCTTACATGCCTGGGGACGGTTGCGGGATTTGCCGGGCCTGATCCTGGCCCGCTGGCGGCCCGCCCCGGAACACCTGAAAGGCGAAGACGGCTGGCTGGTGCGCCGCGCCGCCGCCCGCGAAGGCGGCCGGGCCCAGGCCGCGATGATCGCCTGGCAGCAAAAGTGCCAGCGCCGCTGGCTGGCCGCCAGCAAACCGCAGGTGGTCGCCTGGCCGTGGGAGAATCATTCCTGGGAACGGGACCTGGTCCGCGCCGCCCGCGAAGGCGGCGTCCGCACCGTCGGTTATCAGCATTCGGTTATCGGCGACCAGATGCTCAACTATGCCCCGGCCTCGAACCCCGATGGGCTGGCTTCGATCCCCGATCTGGTCCTGTGCACCGGGCCGGCGACCCGGGACAGGCTGTTGAAATGGGGCATCCCGGAAGAACGCCTGGCAATCGGCGGGGCGTTGCGGATTCCGGCAATCAAGGCGCTGCAACCGGATCCCCACGGGCCGGTCTTCATGGCCCTGCCGTTCGATGGCGAAACGGCGCGCCAGATGATCGCCGCCGCCCGCCGCCTGACCGGCGACGGTTTCCGTTTTCTGGTCAAGGCCCACCCCATGTCGCCGTACCCATTCACCGCCGGCGACGGCATCGAACGCAGCGACCGGCCGTTCTTCGATCATCACGGCCTGCGGGCCGTGGTCTACGCGGCCAGCACCGTCGGCCTGGAATCCGCCCTGGCCGGGCTGCCGACCGTGCGGTTCCGCCCCCAGGGCCGTTTGTCGCTGAATATTCTGCCCGGCGGACTTGATCTGCCGGTCGCCGGGCCGGAAAATCTGGGCCAGGTTTTATCGACGGCGAAGCCGCCCGTTATCAACCGCGAACGGGTGTTTTCACCCACCGACAACGATTTCTGGAAAAGGACCATGGACGATGACTGATCCGTTTCGCAACCCGCTTAAAAGCAAGCTGTCGCGTGGCGAGCCATGTATCGGCGCCTGGCTGAGCAGCGGCTCGCCGGTCAATGCCGAGGCCATGGCCAGCCTGGGGTTCGACTGGTTGTGTATCGATATGGAACACGGCTCGACCGATATCTCGCAGGTCGAGGCGGTATTTCAGGCGACCGAGCGGCACGGCGTTTCGCCGATGGTCCGCCTGGGCCGGCTGGATGGCGACCTGGCCCGGCGGATGCTTGATCTGGGCGCCGCCGGAATCATCGTCGCCGCCGTGGAAGACGCCGCGGCGTTCGAAGACTTCGCCCGTTTTTGCCTGTATGCGCCGGATGGCCATCGTGGCGTCGGCCTGTCGCGGTGCAATGTCTGGGGCGATAGCTTCGATGATTACCGGGAAAACTTTCGCCCGGTTCTGGTGCCGATGGTCGAGACCCGTTCGGGTGTCGCCGCCGCCGCCGCCCTGGCTTCCCTGGACGTGGTCGACGCCCTGTTTCTGGGGCCTTACGATTTGTCGTCGGATCTGGGTTGCGTCGGCGATTTCAAGGGCGCCGATTTTATCGCCGCCGTCGATACCGTGCGCCGGGCCTGCACCGGCAAGGCCGTCGGCATTCATCAGGTCAAACCCGATCCGGCCGAACTTCGGGGCCGCATCGAAGAAGGCTTCACCCTGCTCGCCTATGGCACCGACATCATCGCCATGCGCCATGCGCTGGCCGGGGTGCGGCAGGTATGAACGGGCCGGTTTGCGTAATCCCGGCCCGCATGGGCTCCAGCCGCTATCCCGGCAAGCCGCTGGAACCCATGCTCGGGCTGCCCCTGGTGTTGCACGTTTATCAACGCTGCCGGTTATATGGCGAATTTTCCCGGGTGCTGATCGCCACCTGCGACGAAGAAATCATGGCCGCCGCGAAAGAGCACGGCGCACCCTGTGTGATGACGGCGGACAACCACGACAGGTGTACCGACCGGGTCGAGGAGGCGATCGGGAAAGAATATCCCGAAATGGCCGATGACGCGGTCGTCGTCATGGTTCAGGGCGACGAGGTGCTGGTTTCGCCGCAAATGATTTCCGATGTGCTGGCGGCCCAGGTCCGGACCGGCGCGCCGGTGGTTAATCTGGGTTCGCGGCTGTCCCGGACCGAAGATCACGACGACCCCAACACGGTCAAGGTGGTGGCCGCCGCCGATGGCCGGGCGCTTTGTTTTTCGCGGTCGCCGATTCCGTCGCGGTCGCGCAGTGCCGAAGTTCCCATGTATCAGCAGACCGGCATCATGGCGTTTACCTATGGCTTTTTGAAACGCTTCAGTTCGCTTGCACAGACGCCGCTGGAAATCATCGAGGCGATCGATATGCTGCGGGTGCTGGAACACGGCATGGATTTGTATGTGGCATTCACCGACACCGAAACCCTGGGCGTCGATACCCCGGCGGACCTGGCGCGGGGGGAACTGCTGCTGCGCGCCGACAGCCTGACCCGGCGCTATCTGGAGCCCGCCGAATGACTGGAAAACGGAAGGGAAAACCGGCCCGCCATGTCTATCCTTATTGACAACGACGCCCTGGCCGCCTTGCAGGCGCAGGCCGAATCGCCGGAGGCCGCACGTTCGTCCTATTGGGAACAAGAGGTCGCGAATGTACGGGTTTCCGAGGATCGGGAAGTGCTGGGAACCAGCGTTCTGGGCAGTCTTTCGACCAAGACCGGGGCGTTGCACGGCCTGGCCCACTGGTTGTTACAGGCGCCTTTTCGCCGGATGGGCCGGGGTTTCGAAGAATTCGCCAGATGCCAGGAGCTGGGGCGGCTGGTGGCGCGGCGTCAGGGACGCCAGTTCACCCACGACATGGTGCGCCAGGTGTTGTCGCTGGCCCTGGTCCGCAGTCACGCGGGCGGCATGGCCGATGACGATTGCGTTCTGGTCATCGGCGATGGCTATGGCGTCCTCTCGTCGCTCAACCTGCTGGCCGAGCCCCGCCGTCGCGTTATTGCGGTCAACCTGACCAAGCCGTTGCTGCTGGACCTGATTTTCGCCGCCAAGGCGGCGCCCGATGCCGGGGTGGCGCTGGTGTCGGGGCCGGCGGATATGGCCGAGGCGCTGGCCCGGCCCGGGGTTCGTTTGATCGGGGTTCAGGCCGACAATGCCCAGTCTATCGCCGAAGCACCGATTGGCTGCGCCTTCAACATCCATTCCATGCAGGAAATGGATGCGCCGGTTATCGCCGCCTATTTCGCCCTGCTGCGTCACAACCGGGCCCGGCGGACGCTGTTTTATTGCTGCAACAAGAACGCGAAGACACTCATGGACGGTTCCGAATCCCGCTTTGACGCCTACCCGTGGCATCGGCAAGACCGGATTTTGCACGACGGCGACTGTCCGTGGGCGCAATTAAGTTATGCCGGGAAACCGCCGTTCTGGTATCGCCGTAAGGGCGGCGAGCTAAGGACCCGGCACCGGCTGGTCGCCCTGCATCGAATGGAGCCGCCGGAATGACCAGAATACTGCGCGTCGGCATCGCCGGTTATGGCGTCGTCGGGAAACGGCGGCGGCATTTTATCGACCGCCACGCAAACCTTAAAACCGTCGCCGTCTGCGACCGGGCGCTGGACGGCGACGGCGAATTCGCCGACGGGGTCGGCTATCACCGCCATTACCAGGCGTTGCTGGAACAGGACCTGGACGTGCTGTTTGTGTGCCTGACCAACGACATCAACCCGGACGCCACCATCGCCGGGCTGGAAAGGGGCCTGCATGTGTTTTGCGAAAAACCGCCCGGCCGCGATGTCGCCGATATCCGGCGGGTGATCGAATGCGAACGGGTCAGGCCGGGGCTGAAGCTGAAATACGGCTTCAATCACCGTTATCATGAATCGGTGCGCGAGGCGCTGGCGATCATGCGTTCCGGCGAATTGGGCCGGGTCATCAATATCCGCGGCGTTTACGGTAAATCGAAATTCATCAGTTATGGCCAGCCGTCGGGCTGGCGCACCGACCGGGCCGTCGCCGGCGGCGGTATTCTGCTGGATCAGGGCATCCATATGGTCGATCTGATGCGGCTGTTCGGTGGTGAATTCGAAGACGTGCATAGCTTCGTCAGCAACGATTTCTGGAATTACGACGTCGAAGACAACGCCTATGCCCTGATGCGCTCGGCGGACGGCGTCGTCGCCATGCTGCATTCGACGGCGACCCAGTGGCGGCACCGCTTCAATCTGGATCTGGCCCTGGAAAAAGGCGGCCTGCTGTTAAGCGGTATTCTGTCGGGTTCGAAAAGCTACGGCGCCGAGACCCTGGTCGTCACCCGTTCCGCCGCTGACGACCGGGGCGATCCGGATGAACGGGTCCGGAAATACGAGCGGGACCCGTCATGGGCCGCCGAAATAGACGACTTCGCCGGGGCCATTTTGCAGGACCGCGAAATCATGGACGGCAGTTCGGTGGACGCCCTGGAAACCATGAAGCTGGTTTACCGGATTTATTGCGCCGATGCCGACTGGAAAGAACGCTGGAGCCTGTCCCCGGAATGATCGGTAATTATTTGGCGTCTCTTAGCTTTTTCAGCCCGGCGATCACCTGGGGGCCGTCGTAAACCGCCGTGTAGGTTCCTTCGTAGAGCGGCTTCAGGGTATCGAAAACCGGTTGCAGATACCGCCCGTGACGGGTCCCGGACAGATCGATTTTGGTAATTACCGGTTTCGCCGTTTCAGTGCCGCCGCGATTGTAGCCCCTGACCGGCACCAGAAAATAGCGCAACGGCGCCCGCTCGGCGCGGCGGATGAAGTCGTCGATGGACTGTTCCGGCGGCGGATCGTTGGAATCGAGCCACCATTTCGCCTCGTCGGGAAAGTAGATATGAACTACCGGCGCCTGCGGGCAATAGAACGAATGCGGTTGCAGGTTTGAATAATACTTCTCGCCCGGCTTCAGGTTTTGGCGGATGTAGCGGCAGGTTTCATAGAAGGCGCCATTCAGGGTCGGGGTTTTCTTGTGGTAGGTCGCCGGGTCCATCAATCCCAGCGCCACGGGCAGCCGGATCAAACCGTAGATGCCGATGAACAGGGACTGGTTGAGGGCCAGAACCAGCACCGTCGCCGCGAACGCCACCTTTAAAACCCGGCGATGTTCGAGCGCCGCCCACATGGCCGCGACGCCGGCGGCGGCGGCGGCGGCCAGAACGGGCCAGGCCGGGGCGAAAAAACGTACCTGTTGCCCAACCAGATAGAACCAGCCCAAATAATAAAGCGCCAGCACGCCCAGGGCCGGCCCCCAGCGGCACAGCCGCCGGCGATCAAGCAGCAGCAGCGGCGCGAAGGCCAGCAAATAGGGCGCCCCGTATACCATGCCGTCGAAATAGTGCATCGGCAGGACGAACATTTTCCAGGGCGTGGTCAGAAGGTCGGACAGGCTCCGCCCGGTCCCGAAGGCCGCGGCGGTTCCCTGAAAAAACACGGCCTTGCCGGGATTGAAAATATTGTTGAACAGGGGAAAAACCGGGTTGCCGGTAATGATGAAATCACGCGCCATATGCGGGACAAGAACGACCAGCGCCGCCAGCGGCCCGATCAGGCTCTGGCGCAGGGACAGGCGGCGGCGCAACAGGTCGTAAGCGATCAGCGGGGCGAACGCCAGGGCGACCAGAAGCCCGTGATACTTGACCAGAATGCCGCCGCCGATCATCAACCCGAAAAGCACCGCCAGGCCGGTTTCGCCATTGTCGCGCAGGGCCAGATAGCCGATCAGGGCAAAAATCATGAAGGCCCCCAGGGGGACATCGACCTCGACGGTGCCCATCTGCCAGATCACCGCCCGGATCGCCAGGAACATGATGGCGGCGCCAAGCGCCACCTGTTTGCCATAACCCAGGCGCAGGACCAGCATGGCGGAACCCAGCGCGGCGGTAATCGCCAACATGCCGTGCAGCATCTGGGCGACGCCGGCGCCCATGGTGGCCAGGGCCAGGCGCGACAGATGCCGGGCCAGTTCGGGGAACAGGGCGTGCGGCATGGCGCGGTCCCAGGGAATGCCCAGGCGACCGTTTTCCAGATCGAAAAGGGGAAACGACAGGTGATACATCAGGCTGTCGTAGTCGTTGGGCGGGGCCATGCCCTGCAACAGCGAGCTAAGGCCGATAACGAACAGGGCCAGCCACAGCAGGGTAGTCCACTTGCGGCCCCGCCAACCGGCGAATTCGACCGCCGCCGCACCCCGGAAAGTCGCCCACGGCATGGCCCGCAGCCCCGGCAGCGACAGCAGGGCCAGGACCGCCGTCAGCCCCCACATGCTTGTCCCGTCGTAGCGAAACGGCCCGATCGCGAAAACGCCGAAATAGACCGCGAAACAGCCGATGGCGAAAGACAGCCCCAGCCGTTCCCCGGCATTCAGGCGACGGCGGCGGTCGAGGCGATCAACCACCGACCAGCCGACCCCGGCCAGAATGACGCCAAGAAACAGGACAAACGGGAAGGAAGTCATCCGGGGCCCAGAATTTTCAACAGGAAGGCGCCGAAGACGGCTATTTTTTCGCCGTAATAAGCGGTGTTGTACCAAACATAAAACGCCGTCACCGAAACCACCCACACGATACCGGGCAAAACCAGAATCCGGCGTGTTTTTTTATTTGGACTCATGATGACTTCCTGTATGACGGTCATGTTCCAGCCTGTCCGGCGGCGCGGAAATATGTCACGAGGCCAATACCCGGTCAATGCGAATGCCCGGTAATTTCGCTGGATTGGCCTTGAATTATTTTAAAGTATGCATGGTGGGAGATTCCCAACCACATATGCCCGTACCCCGTTCAAGAGGTTGCCGATGATACTGATAAGCCCGATAGCAAGAAGTTTGGGTATTTTTTCGCCCTACGTTCCGGTCAGCGTTCCCATGGGCATGGGCTATGTGGCGGGCTATCTGGAAACAAAAGGCGAGCCCATCGTAATTTATGACGAAGAGGTTGAACCCCAGCCGTTCAGCGAACGGCGGCTGGAACGACTGGTGGCCAGCGAGAAAGCCCCGCCGCCATACGTGTTCGGGTTTTCCTGTGTCACGGCGGGCCAGGGCAGGGCCGAGGAAATGGCCCGGATGATCCGCGGTAAATATCCCGATTCCCTGATTGTAATGGGCGGCGTCCACCCGACCCTGATGCCGTATGATCCGTTTGAAAATTCGCCGACCGATGTCGTGGTCCTGGGCCAGGGCGAGCAGACAATGTGGCAGGTGCTGAAGGCTTTTCGCAGCCGGGGCAAGAATTTCGATGGCGTCGAGGGCATCGTTTACCGGGATGATGGCGAGATCGTCAAGGGGCCGCCCAGAAAATCGTATCTGGCGCTAAACGACATGCCGGATTTTCCGTATCATTTTTTCGATGAATATATCGAAAAGTACGATCTTGGCTGGGTCGTCAGTTCCTATGGGTGCCCGTTTGATTGCGTTTTTTGCAGCCAGCGGGCGATTACCGGCGTTCGCGTCAGCTATTCGGAAAACGACAAGGTTATCCGGCAGATCAAGCTGCTTGCCGACAAGTACAACGTTAAACACATATGGTTCGCCGATGACAACCTGAGCATCAAGAAGAAAAGGATTCTCAGCCTGTGCGACGACATTATCGCCGCCGGCCTGCACAAGAAAGTCTCCTTTGACGCCCAGACGCGCGCCGACGGGGTCACGCCGGAAGTCCTGGCGGCCATGAAGCGGGCCAACTTCCGGACCATATCGTACGGTATCGAAGTGGCCTCCGACCGGTTGATGAAAATGATAAACAAGAACGAAACCGTGGAAGATTGCATCAGGGCCATAAAGATGTCGAAAGAGGCCGGGCTGGATGTGGCGGGCACCTTTATTCTTGGCTGGCCGACGGAAACCGATGAAGAACGGCGGGCCTGCTACGACCTGGCCTGCGAACTGGACATTGAAGTAGCGCGCTTCAACAACGCCACGCCCTATCCGGGGACGACGCTGTATGACTGGGTCAAGGATGAACCCGGATTCAACCCCGGCGAACGCTGGAAAAACATGAACACCGTGGGCGCCCTGGTCAGCCATCCGTTTAAAAAGCCGACCCCCTTCAGTTATGTTCCCGCGACCATTTCCGAACGCCGGCTGCGAAAAATCATCCTGCGGTATAATTTCTTCTATTCCCTGCGTCCGAAGAATATCGTCAGAATCCTCAAGAACGGCGTTAACCTGGGCGGTCACTTTACGCTGCCCGAAAAATGGTACCTCAAGCCAAGGGAAACCCTGGTATTCCTGCGCTTCTGTTTTTACACGATGGGCTCGATTGTCCGTTCATTTATATAGCTGATTTTCTCCCATGACGCTTTTTGAAAAATCGGTTTTTCTGGCCGACGGGGTCGGCGTCGCCGCCTTCGTGGTGACGCTGCTGATTCTGTTCCGGTGGCGGGCGAAGCTGACCAGTCCCGGGCTGTTTTTCATTATCTGGGCGGCGGCCTGGCTGTTCGAATATTATTTTCTTGGCGAAAATTCATTCATTCACATGGATGACGAGGGGGATCACTTTGTTCCCTATTACCTGAACCTTATCAACAACCATCTGGGCGGTCAGTTCGGGCATCAGTTCGCCGGCGGCAACGATATTTATTCGGCCTTTTCGCCAGGCGTCCAACTGCTCTCGCCGGAACTTGTCTGGCTTGAATATCTTCCGGTCTGGGTCGCCGTTCTGCTGCACAAGGCAATCGTCGTCACGGTCGGTTTCTGGGGCGCCTATCTGCTTTGCCGCAAAACCGTCAAGGCGGATGTGTTCACCGGCGTGGCGGTTGCCGCGCTGTTTACCGTATCGACCCATAACCTTGTCTATATCACCTATTCGGTCGGTTCATCGCTGGCCTTTCTGCCGATGGCCATCTGGGTTTTCGTGGCCCGGTCCGAAGATCGCCATTATTGGCGATACGCCATTCCGTTTGCGGCCATCGTCGCCCTTTATCTGGACCCGACCCACGTTGTCGAGCCGATGTTCACCGGCCTGGGCCTGGCCGCCCTGATGCTGCGGAAGATCAACATCAGGGTGGCCTCGGCGCTGGTCGTCCTGTTTATCGCCGAAATGATAAACTGGGGCGAACCGATCTACAGCATGTTCATAATGTCGCCGCTGACGGAACGCGGCGGCGTGATCGACATGAGCCCGTTTTCCATCGGGCGGGTCCAGTCGGCGCTGCAAAGCCTGATAACAAGGACGGCGGAAAACAGGAGCACCTATCTGGCCTTCGGCGCATTGGCGATCCTGTGGCTGAACAGGGATAGCGAACGCCGGCGGTGGACCGTGGGCATTGTCGGCATCTTCGCGCTTTATGTCTTTATGATCCTGTTTCCGTTTCAACGGATCGGACTGGCCGCGCTTAGCAAGCTTTCCCATCACTATCTGCTGCTGTCGGTCACCGCCCTGATGCTGCTTCCGCTGGCCCGCGCCGCCGCAATGCCGCTGTTTCCCGGCGGCTGGAAAATCGCCGCTTGGCGGAATGCCGGCGGCGCCCTGGTGCTGGCGCTGGCCGTCGGCATGCTCGCCCAGTTCAAGGTCTATAATTTTTCAAATATGCTCTATCACGGTGGGCAGAGCCAGTATCACAGCATCGACAACCTGGCCGCCACGGACTGGCGCCCCGATGGGCCTTTCCGGGTGATTACGCTGCGGGTCCGGGATCTGGGGCCGGAGCCCGCGATAGCTTACGGATTCTACGGCCTGGAATCGTTCGACGTGTACCAGATGCTGCAATCGAAGGAACGCACCGCCTATTATTATTCGGGTATTTTCCGGCGGCAATCCAGGGCCGGGCAAGCCGACCCGCGCCTTATGGTGGACTGGTCGAGATGGCGGGATGGCCTTTACAGGGGGCTCGGCGAGCAGGTGTCGCTTAATCTGCTGCGAATAGCCAACGTCGGCGATATCATAAGCCCGATTCCGATCGAGGAAAAAGGCATTCGGCTGGTGTCGGCGCCGGATCGGCCGCCGATCACCAAATTCGACCGCGGCGGAAACATGCGGGGCTACCTGAAGGACCGTATCGACCGGCTTTTTGATTTTCCGGAAATGTATATCTATGCAATCCCCGACGCCTATCCCCAGCTTTACCGGGCTGGCCGGGTTGTCTATGTTTCCGACAGTCTTTCCGAGATCGATTTTATAAAAAGGGTCGATCTGGAAACCGCCGGACCGGGGCGCGTTATCGTCGCCCGCCGCCGGGAACGGCAAACGCTTGGATCGACAAATGCCGGCCTGGTCGTTAAAAGTTTCAGTCAAATCAGGGACGGATATCAGGCGGCTATCGATGCGCCGGATGGCGGCATCGTGGTTGTCAATACGGCGGCCCTGCCGTTCTGGGGCGCTTTCGCGGATGGGAAACCACTGAAGATTGTCGCCGTTAACCAGATTCAACTGGCCGTTCGGGTGCCCGCCGGGACCGGAAATGTCGTTTTCCGGTATCATCGGCCAAGCCTGAAGGATGCGCTAAATGGCATCTTCCAATAAACATGTAACAGGTTGCATGCTCATGATGTTATTTTCACGCCATGCCTAATACGTCGATTGAAAACATGAAAATCGTACTGCTGGCCGGGGGACTTGGCACCCGGCTTAGCGAAGAAACCAGAATGACCCCGAAGCCGATGGTCGAAATCGGCGGCAAGCCCATGCTGTGGCACATTATGAATATATACGCCGCGCATGGCTGCCGCGATTTCCTGATAGCGTGCGGCTACAAGGGCGAGGTCATCAAGGAATACTTCGCCAACTATTACCGCCACAACAGCGACCTTTTCATCGACCTGGCGAGCGGCCATGTGGAATCGGCCGATACCCGCGCGCCGGACTGGCGGGTCGGCTGTATCGATACCGGCCAGACCACCATGACCGGCGGCCGGCTGCGGCGTCTGCGGGGGCACTTGCAGGACGCGGCCTTCATGGTGACATACGGCGACGGCCTGGGTAATGTCGATCTGGGCGGGCTACTGGCCTTTCATCGGGCCCATGGCAAGCTGGCCAGCGTCACCGCCGTGCATCCGCCGGCCCGGTTCGGCGGCATGGATCTGGACCGGGACCTGGTCACCAATTTCGCCGAAAAATCTCCCGCGCACGCCGGCTGGATCAACGGCGGCTTCTTCGTTTTCGAACCCGGAGTGTTCGACTATATTGCCGCCGATGACACGCGGCTGGAAGCCGAGCCGCTCAGCCGCTTGGCCGCCGACGGCCAGTTGATGGCCTTCCGCCACGAGGGATTCTGGCGGCCGATGGATACCCTGCGCGAAAAAACCGAACTGGAATCCCTTTGGCAGTCCGGAAATGCTCCCTGGAAGATATGGTAAGCGGTCGGAACTCTCTAACCGAATTTCGGGATGCGAAAATCCTGATTACCGGGCACACCGGTTTCAAGGGTTCGTGGCTTGCCATGTGGCTGGGGCAACTGGGCGCCAGGGTCAGCGGTTTCGCGCTGCCCCCGGAAGATGGCGAGAACAGCCTATTCAACCTGGCCGGGGTCGGGGATGGCCTTGATTCGATAATCGGAGACCTGCGCACCGGGCACGCCGTCGACGCCGCGTTCGAGGCAAGCCGTCCCGATATGGTTTTTCATCTGGCCGCCCAGTCCCTGGTCCGGCGTTCGTATGAACGGCCGGTCGAGACTTATGCGACCAACGTCATGGGCACCGTGCACGTTCTGGAAGCGGCGCGCGCATCGCCGGGCCTGAAGGGCGTTGTCGTGGTCACCAGCGACAAATGCTACCGCAATCTGGAACGGCGCCAGGGCTACCGGGAAGAAGACCCGATGGGCGGCGCCGATCCCTATAGTTCAAGCAAGGGCTGCGCCGAACTGGTCGTCGATGCCTACCGGCGATCCTTTTTTTCAACCGGCGGCGGCCCGCTGGTCGCCTCGGCGCGGGCCGGTAATGTTATCGGCGGCGGTGACTGGTGCGAAGACCGGCTGGTCCCGGATATCGCCAGGGCCATCGCCGGCGGTTCGCCCGTGATCCTGCGAAACCCCGCCGCGATCCGCCCCTGGCAGCATGTTCTGGAACCGCTGCGCGGGTACCTGATGCTGGGTTCCCGCCTGATGAACGGGGAACGGGAATTCGCCGAAGGCTGGAATTTCGGCCCGGATGACGATGATGCGATCCCGGTCGGGGAACTGGCGGAAAAATTCGTAAGTTCATGGGGAAGCGGCGTTATCGACCGGCAGCCGGACCCGGATGCCCCGCACGAGGCCGGTATTTTGCTGCTGGATATCGAAAAGGCCAGGTCCAGGCTGGGCTATCGACCGGTCCTTGATATTGACGACGCGGTGCGCCTGTCCACGGACTGGTATCGCGGCCATATGGAAGAGCCATCCGGGGCGGCGGCGCTGTGCAGAAACCAGATTAGCCGCTACATGGAACGAATTTCATGAGCAATCGTGAATGTTCGGTGCTTGTCGCCGGCGGCACCGGTTTCATCGGCGGCGCCCTGCTTCGCAAATTGACCGCCAATGGTTTTCAGACGACGGCCCTGGCTTTCGCCGACCGGCATCAGGCGGAACGGTTGCCGGCGCTGGCCGGCCTGGCGGTGCTGTCGGTGCCATCGGCTGGTCCAGACGATTTGCGCGACGGCCTTTCGGGCCGGTCTTTCGATTATGTCATAAATCTGGTTTCGGGCGGGGTGCGACCGGGTGACCGGGGCCCGGCCAATCTTCGGGAAGGCAATTTGGTTTTCCTGACCCGGCTTCTAGAAGCCGTTGCGGCAGCGCCGCCGAAGCTTTTTTTGCATGCCGGCAGTTGGTCCGAATATGCGCCGCCGGATAATCAAACACCGATTCCGGAAAGTCATCCGCTGCAGTTCGGGGCCGGTTACGGTGGCGCCAAGTCGCTGGCCGAACGGGATGGCTCGAGCCGCGCCGCCGGGCTCGGCATACCCTTCGCGACATTGCGTCTGTTCCATGTCTATGGTCCGGGGGAACCGGAACACCGCCTGACGCCTTATCTGATTTCAAGCATGGCGGCGGGGCGGGAAGCCGACCTGAGCCCGGGGGATCAGGTGCGCGATTTTGTTTATGTCGATGATGTCGCCGATGCATTTATCGCCGCCCTGTCGTGTAATTCGCCGGTCGCCGGGGGCGCTTATAACCTGTGTTCCGGAATACCCGTCACCGTCCGCCGGGTGGTAGAGACCCTTGCCGGCATTCTGGAGTTTCCCGATGAAAAGTTGCGCTTCGGCGCCTTGCCGCCGCGCCCGGACGAACCGGCATGGGTTGTCGGCGACAAGGCCCGGTTCGAAAAGGCGACCGGCTGGCGGCCGAACCACACGCTGGCGGAAGGACTCGAAAAAACCGTGACGGCTTTTCTGGCCGGGGACAACGATGATGGCTGAATTTGACGGCTACGCCGATACCTACAACCAGGTTCTTGAAAAAAGCGTGGCCATTTCAGGCGAAGGAGCGGCCTATTTTGCCGACTACAAGGCGCGTTTCATCGCCGAGCGGGTAGCCTCCGGGCCGGACCCGAAGATTCTCGATTTCGGCTGCGGCATCGGCAATGTATCGGTAGCCTTGCGCAAATTTATTCCAAAGGCGACCCTGCACGGTTACGACCCTTCTGCGGCAAGCATAGAACGGGCAAACGGCGAAAACGGCGACAGCGCCGATTTTTACGCCGACCCGGCGGCGCTTGACGGCGATTATGATATCGTCCTGATGGCCGGGGTCATGCACCACATAGCACCCGGGCGGCGAAGCGAAGTTTTGCAAACCATTGCCGGCAAACTGACCAGCGGCGGACGACTGGCCGTTTTCGAACATAATCCGCTGAATCCACTGACCAGAAAGGCCGTCGATGCCTGCCCGTACGACGAAGACGCCGTACTCCTTGCGGCGTCGGAAACGGCGGCTCTGTTGGCGGCGGCGGGATTGCATTCACTGCGGCGCGACTACATAGTATTCTTCCCCCGTGTTTTGGGCTTTGCCCGCTTCCTGGAACGCCATCTTGGATGGTGTCCGCTGGGCGCCCAGTATGTTATTGTCGGGCGTAAACAATGATGAATAAACCGCAGTCCACCGATCCCGCCAGGCGCTTGATTTCTGTCCTGGTTCCGGTTTTTAACGAGGAAGAAAACCTGCCGTTGATTTATCGGCGGATGACCGACGTTACCGACCGGCTGGCGGACCGGTTCGATTTCGAATTTGTCTTCACGGACAACCACAGCACCGATGCGAGTTTTTCGGTGCTGGCCGAACTGGCGGCACAGGACCCACGGGTCCGGGTCTTCCGTTTTTCGAAAAATTTCGGCTTTCAGCGCTCGATCATGACCGGCTATCTGAAAACCCGGGGCGACGCGGCGATCCAGATAGATTGTGATTTGCAGGACCCGCCGGAACTGTTCGCGGAATTCCTGGCCAAATTCGAGGAAGGCTATGATGTCGTTTACGGTGTCCGGCGGTCCCGGCAGGAAGGCTTTCTCATCAACTGGCTGCGCACCGTATTTTACCGCATTATCAACGCCCTGGCCGAAGATGAATTGCCGCATAACGCCGGTGATTTCCGGCTGGTGTCGAAACGGGTGATCGAGGCGATGAGCCACATCGACGATTATCATCCATACGTTCGCGGGATGATCGCGGCGCTTGGTTTCGAACAAACCGGTATCCCTTATGACCGGGCGAAGCGTGCAAAGGGGCATAGTAAATTTTCGTTCCGGCAACTGCTGTCGCTGGCCGTGGACGGCATTCTGTCGCATTCCATAATTCCCTTGCGGGTCGCCTCGTTGACCGCCCTCGCCATGTCGGTAATCACCTTTGCCGGAATCGTTTTTTATATGATCGGGAATTTCGTGTTTGGCCGGGATTGGCCGGCCGGCTTCGCCACCACTACCGTGCTGCTGCTGTTATCGATCACCCTGAACGCGCTTTTTCTGGGTGTCATCGGCGAATATCTGGGCCGCATCTACCAGCAGGTAAAAAAGCGCCCGATAACGGTTATCGAAACGACCATAAACGAATA
>CAZZKE010000054.1:0-21282 GCA_964655005.1 uncultured Thalassospiraceae bacterium
TGGGAACTTTCGCCACCGCTCATCTTATTGCCCTGTTGGCGTTTCGGATACTGCACGATAATCCGCCGCTGGGCGCGTTCCATGAAAACGATAAAGAAGATCACCCCGACCGACATAATCAAAAGGGCGATAACCAGAATCGGCGACAGCGCCCCGGTGCGGCTTAGTTCCAGCGTCCCGGCCAGCGCCCGCGGAAGATTGGCGACGATTCCGGAAAAGATAATCAACGAGATGCCGTTACCGACGCCGCGCGCCGTAATCTGTTCGCCCAGCCACATCAGGAACATGGTGCCGCCGACCAGGGTCACTACGGTGGTGAACCGGAAGAACAGCCCGCCTTCGATAACCGCCGAACCGACGCTTGAGGTCATCCCTTCGAGCCCGACGGCGATACCGTAGGCCTGCAGCGCCGAAATCAGCACGGTTCCGTAACGGGTATACTGGTTGATGATCTTGCGACCGCTTTCGCCTTCTTTCTTCAAAGCGCCGAGCTTCGGCGATATGGAGGTCATCAGCTGTATGATGATTGAGGCCGAAATGTAGGGCATGATGTTGAGCGCGAAAATGGTCATGCGCCCCAGCGCCCCGCCGGAGAACATATCGAACATGCCGAGAATGCCGCCGGACTGCTGGGAGAAGATATCGTTGAGCGCGACCGGGTCGATGCCGGGCAGCGGGATATAGGTGCCGAGCCGGTAAACGATCAACGCGCCGAGAGTAAACCAGATGCGGTTTTTCAGCTCGGTGGCCTTGGCGAAGGCCCCGAAATTCATATTGGCGGCTAGTTGTTCAGCGGCGGATGACATGCGTCGTTATCCCGGTTTTGGTATTTATGAAACGTCTTTGGCTGTGGTCCTGAGTTACGTTTTCTTTTTTGGCTTGCCCTTGGTTTCCGGCACGGCTTCCGCCGCCGCCTTGACGGTGACTTTGCCGCCGGCCTTTTCGACCGCCTCGATGGCGGCCCTGGAGGCGCCGGCGACGTCAATGGTCAGCTTATCCTTGAGATCGCCCTTGGCCAGAAGCTTGATGCCGTCTTTTGATTTGCCGGTGATGCCGGCGGCGATCAGGACGGCCTCGTCTATGGTCTTTTTGGAATCCAGCTTGCCATCATCGATGGCGGCTTGCAGCCGGCCCAGATTGACCACCGAAAAATCCTTCGAAAACGGGTTCTTGAAACCGCGCTTGGGCAGCCGGCGATATAACGGCATTTGACCGCCTTCGAAGCCCAGCAACGATACACCGCTACGGGATTTCTGGCCCTTGACGCCGCGACCACCGGTCTTGCCGGTGCCGGAACCGATACCACGGCCAATACGCTTACGCGCCTTGAAGGCGCCGGGGTTATCGCGAAGCTCGTTGAGTCTCATTTTAGCAAATCCTTTTAGCCTGCGTGATCGACACGGACCAGATGCTTGACCTTTTCGATCATCCCCCGAACAGAGGGCGTGTCTTCCAACTCGCGGGTCTTGTGCATTTTGTTGAGCCCGAGACCCTTCAGGGTATCACGCTGATATTTCTGACGGCCAATCGGGCTGCCGGTCTGGGTAACGACAATTTTTGCCGTTTTCTTGTCGGCCATCTCCCTACTCCTTTGCCGTCGTTTCGGCAGTCTGGGAGCCGCCGAAGCGGCGCGAAACGATCTCGCTGACTTTCTTGCCCCGCCGGGCGGCGACGCTGCGCGGCGAATTGGAAGCGGCCAACGCCTGAAAGGTCGCCTTGACCATGTTATGGGGGTTGGCGGAACCGATAGACTTGGTCACCACATCCTGTACGCCGACCGCTTCAAAAATAGCGCGCATCGGTCCGCCGGCAATAATACCGGTGCCCGGAGGCGCACTGCGCAACACCACATGCCCGGCCCCGAAACGGCCTTCGACATCATGATGCAATGTCCGGCCATCGCGCAACGGCACCCGGATCATTTCCTTCTTGGCCTGTTCGGTCGCCTTGCGAATGGCCTCTGGCACTTCGCGGGCCTTGCCAGTGCCGAAGCCGACCCGGCCACTGCCATCGCCGGCAACGACCAGCGCGGCGAAGGAAAACCGGCGACCGCCCTTGACCACTTTAGCGACCCGGTTGATGTGCACCAGCTTGTCAATCAGTTCATCATCGCGGTCGTTTTGATCCTGACGATTGCGACCGCCACGGCCGCGACCGCGGCCTTGGCCCCGCTGCTCACTTCTCGGTTTCGGTGTAGGTGTCTGTGCCATTAATAGCGCTCCTAGAAAGACAGGCCGACGTCGCGGGCCGCATCGGCCAGGGCTTTCACCCGGCCATGATATTTGTATCCACCGCGATCAAAGACCACATCCTTGATACCGGCCTTGATCGCCCGTTCGGCGAGCAGCTTGCCGACCTGCTCTGCGGCGGCCTTGTCGGCGCCGGTTTTGGCGGCCTTGCGCAAGTCCTTTTCGGCGGTCGAAGCGGCGACCAGGGTAACCCCCCTGGCGTCATCGATAACCTGGGCATAAATATGCCGACCGGAGCGGAACACCGAAAGCCTGGGACGGCCGTTGCCGGCCCGCTTGAGTCGACCGCGAATGCGCCCTCTGCGGCGCTTGAATAGTTGCATTGAATTAGCCATGGCCTACTTCTTTTTGCCTTCCTTGCGCAGGATGTATTCATCTTCATATTTGACACCCTTGCCCTTGTAGGGTTCGGGCGGACGATAAGCGCGAATATCGGCCGCAGTCTGACCGACCCGCTGCTTGTCGATGCCTTCGACGGTGATATGGGTCTGGTCCGGACAGTTGATTTTGATGCCATCGGGGATCGAATAACGGATTTCATGGCTGAAACCAAGCTGCATGACCAGATCACCGCCCTGAACAGCGGCGCGATAGCCAACGCCGTTAATCACAAGATTTCGCTTGAAACCTTCCGATACGCCGGCCACCAGATTGCCGATAACACTGCGCGACGTTCCCCACATTTTACGGGCGCTAATCGAATTGCCACGGGGTTTGACCGTGACGGTGGAACCCTCCTGAACTATTTCGACATCGTCCGTAAACACAGCGGACAACTCGCCAAGCTTCCCCTTGGCCGTAACCTGCCGACCGCTGATCGCGACGCTGACGCCGTCGGGAAGTTCAACCGGATTTTTACCAATACGCGACATGGTGCGTCCTAACCTCTAATAACCTAAAAAACCTGACAAAGCACTTCGCCGCCGACATTGGCGTCGCGCGCTTCGGCGTCAGACATAACACCGCGTGGCGTTGACAGAATCGAGATGCCGAGACCGTTGTATACCCTACCCAGATCTTTAATTCTCGAATAAACGCGACAGCCCGGAGTAGATACCCGGCTGATTTCGCGAATTACGGGATCGCCCTCGTGATATTTGAGTTCGATGTTCAGTTCATTGATGCCGGGGCGCAATTCCTGTTGCGAGTAACCGCGAATAAAGCCTTCACGCTTGAGAACCTCAAGGACATTCGAGCGCAGCTTGGAAGCCGGCGCAATAACGGTGTTCTTGCGGGCGCGTTGGCCGTTGCGGATACGGGTCAGCATATCACCCAGGGGATCGGTCATTGACATATTCGTACCTCTGCTACCAGCTCGACTTAACCATGCCGGGGATTTGACCGGTTGACGCAAGATCGCGAAGCGCCACGCGGCACAATTTGAACTTGCGATAATTTCCACGCGGGCGGCCCGTCAGACCACACCGCAAACGAAGCCTTACGGCCGACGAATTACGCGGCAATTCGGCAATTTTCAGACGCGCCTCGAAGCGTTCTTCGAGGGGCAGCGAAGTATCATTGGCGCGGGCCATCAGGGTCGCTCGCTTGTTGGCGTACCTGGCCACCAGTCTCTCGCGTTTCTTGTTGCGTTCAACGGCGCTTTTTTTAGCCATTCTTCTGTTCTCCGGTTTCGATCTCACCCTTGAAAGGCATGTCGAATCCCTTGAGCAGGGCCTTGGCCTCTTCATTGGTGTTTGCGGTTGTGCAGATGACGATGTCCATGCCACGGATACGGTCGACCTTGTCGTAGTCGATTTCCGGGAAAATGATCTGCTCCTTGATGCCCATGGCATAATTGCCTTTGCCATCGAAGCTGTTGCCGTTAAGGCCGCGGAAGTCGCGCACCCTGGGCAAGGCGATGTTGACCAGGCGGTCGAGAAATTCAAACATCCGATCGCGGCGCAAAGTGACCTTGCAGCCCACCGTCATACCGTCGCGCAGCTTGAAGGTGGCGATTGACATCTTGGCCTTGGTGACGATCGGTTTCTGACCGGAAATCAGGGTCATGTCCTCGACCGCGCCCTTAATCAGCTTTTTGTCCTGGGAAGCCTCGCCGACGCCCATATTAAGGACGATTTTTTCAAGTTTCGGGACTTCCATGCCGTTCTTGTAGCCGAACTGATCGATCAGTGATTGCCTGACCGTCTGCTCGTAATGTTCCTTTAAACGTGCCATTTCAAACGTATCCGCCTATTTGTCGATGACTTCGCCGGACCGCTTGGCGTAGCGGACCAGGCGGCCATCTTTCAGTGATTTGATACCGACCCTGGTCGGCTTTCCGTCCTTGGGATCGACATGGGCCAGGTTGGATAGGTCCATCGAGGCTTCTTTTTCGATAATTCCCCCCGGCGACGTCTGGGTCGGCCGGGTGTGACGCCTGACCATGTTGACCCCGGCCACCAGGGCACGGTTTTCCTTGGGCATCATCTTCAGGATTTCTCCCTTTTTGCCCTTGTCCTTACCGGTCCGGACGATAACGCTATCGCCCTTTTTCATTCTCAGTTTTGCAGCCATTTGTTCTTACCTGTTCACAACACTTCCGGAGCCAGAGAAATTATTTTCATGTATTTCTTGGCCCGCAGTTCACGGGTCACCGGGCCGAAAATACGGGTTCCGATGGGTTCGCCCTGCTTGTTAATCAACACCGCGGCGTTGTTGTCAAAACGAATCGCCGTTCCATCGGCCCGGCGGATATCTTTCGCGGTACGCACGACCACGGCCTGGACAACCTCGCCCTTTTTGACGCGACCGCGCGGTATGGCCTCCTTGATCGAACAGACGATAACATCGCCGACGGATGCGTACCTGCGCTTGGAACCGCCCAGCACCTTGATGCACTGGACCCGGCGGGCGCCGGAGTTATCGGCTACTTCCAAGTTGGTTTCGACCTGGATCATGTTTTTCTTCCTCTACTCATCATCGCATCCATCCAACGCCTGGCTCAGGCGTCTTCGGTGACGATTTCCCATTTCTTGCGCTTCGACAACGGACGGCATTCGCGGATTTTCACCACCTCGCCGATTTTGCTGCCGTTGTTTTCATCATGGGCAGCATACTTTTTCGACTTGCGGATATACTTTTTGTACAGCGGATGCTTGAAACGCCGTTCCACCTTGACGGTAACCGTCTTGTCCATTTTGTCGCTGACCACGACACCTTGAAGTACTCGCCTGGGCATATTTACTAACCTCTGCTAGGACGCTGTCCCGGGCGCGCTACGCTCGCCCAGGATTGTTTTGACACACGCAATTCCACGGCTTACCCGGCGCTTGCGTGCGGTATTCTCCAATTGGCCGCTAACGGCCTGGAAACGAAGGTTGAAGGCTTCCTTGCGGAGAGCGATCAACTGTTCTTTCAATTCGTCATCGGACTTGGCCCGTAAATCGGCCGCCTTTATGCCGTTGCTCATGATCCTATTCTCCTTCGCCAAGGCGCGTTACGAACCGCGTGCTGACCGGCAATTTGGCCGCCGCGAGTTCGAACGCCCGCTTGGCCACTTCCAGCGTAACGCCATCGACTTCAAACATGATCCGGCCCGGCTTGACCCGGGCGGCCCAATATTCGACCGACCCCTTGCCCTTGCCCTGCCGCACTTCGGCCGGTTTCTGGGTAACCGGAACATCGGGAAAGATGCGAATCCAGACCCGGCCGGCGCGCTTCATGTGCCGGGTCATGGCACGGCGGGCGGCTTCGATCTGACGCGCCGTGATGCGTTCCGGAGAAGTCGCCTTCAGGCCATAGGCGCCGAAGTTCAACTGCGTTCCACCCTTGGCATTGCCGTGGATGCGGCCCTTGTGGGCCTTACGATATTTTGTCCGCTTGGGGCTGAGCATCTTTCCGGGCTTTCCCTAAAATTCAAATTGCGTCGGCCTTAACGGGCCGGCTGTTGTTCCGAAACCAGTTTATCAAGGGCCATGGGATCATGGGCCATTATCTCTCCCTTGTAGATCCACACCTTGACGCCGCAAGTACCGTATGTGGTATGCGCGGCGGCAGTGCCGTAATCGATATTGGCGCGCAGCGTATGCAAGGGTACGCGGCCTTCGTGATACCACACGTCACGGGCGATCTCGGCACCGCCAAGACGACCGGAACAATAGACCCGGATACCTTCGGCGCCGAGGCGCATGGCCGACTGTACGACCCGCTTCATGGCGCGGCGAACCGACACCCGGCGCTCCATTTGCTGAGCGACGTTCTCGGCGACCAGCTGGGCGTCGATCTCCGGCTTGCGGATTTCGATAATATTCACATGAACTTCCGAACCGGTCATCTTCATGATGTCCTGCCGCAGCTTTTCTATATCGGCTCCCTTTTTGCCGATGACGACGCCCGGACGGGCCGTATGAATGGTGATCCGCGCTTTCTTGGCCGGGCGCTCGATGATGATCTTGGAAACTCCGGCCTGGACCAGGCGCTTCTTCAGAAATTTGCGTATGCGCAGGTCTTCATGCAGCAGATCGGCGTATTGATCTTCGGCGTACCAGCGGGAATCCCAAGTCCGGATGATACCTAGCCGGAAGCCTATCGGGTTGACTTTTTGACCCATCTTATGCGGTCTCCTCTCGTTCGCGCACGACGACGCGAAGATTGCTAAATGGCTTGAGAATTTTACCGACGCGGCCTCGCGCCCGTGCCCGCCAGCGTTTCATGACCATGGTCCGGCCGACGGTGGCCTCATGGACATACAGCCGGTCGACATCCAGCTCATGATTGTTTTCGGCGTTGGCGATGGCCGATTCCAGGACCTTCCTGACTTCGCCGGCGACCCGGCGCCTGGAAAACTGCAATTCCGATAACGCGGTTTCGCATTTCAGGCCGCGGATTGAACTGGCCACCTCGTTAAGCTTCTGGGCGCTGCCCCGCATATGCTTGGAATAGGCCATCGCCTCGTTATCGGCGTAAGGGCGCGGTGACGATTTCTTTCCCATAATCAAATCCTCCGCGATTTCTTGTCGGCGGCATGGCCGGTATAAGTGCGGGTAGGGGAAAATTCACCCATCTTGTGGCCGATCATTTCCTCGGTAATCAGCACCGGGATAAACTTGCGACCGTTATGAACGCCAAACGTCAGTCCTACGAACTGCGGCAAAATGGTCGAACGACGGGACCATGTCTTGATCACCTCGTTGCGTCCACTGGCGCGACTGGTCTCTGCCTTTTTAAGAAGGTATCCGTCAACGAACGGACCTTTCCATACGGAACGAGCCAAACCGACCTCCTACTTCTTGCTGTGACGACGGCGCATGATCAGCCGATCCGTCTTCTTGTTACTACGAGTACGCTTGCCCTTGGTCGGTTTGCCCCAGGGCGTAACCGGATGACGGCCACCCGATGTCCGGCCCTCGCCACCGCCATGAGGGTGATCGATCGGGTTCATGGCGACGCCACGTACCGACGGCCGCTTGCCCAGCCAACGATTACGCCCGGCCTTGCCAAGCTTGATATTCTGCTGGTCAGGGTTTGACACGGCGCCGATGGTGGCCATGCATTCCGACAACACCATGCGCAACTCGCCGGAACTCAAACGAAGCTGGGCATAGCCCTGATCCTTGCCGATCAACTGTACATAGGCGCCGGCGGAACGGGCGATCTGGCCGCCTTTGCCGGGTTTCATTTCGACATTATGGATGATCGTGCCGACCGGGATGTTTTTCATGGGCATGGCGTTTCCGGGCTTGATATCAGCCTGTTCGCCAGACACCACTTTGTCGCCGACGGCGACCCGCTGGGGGGCCAGTATATAGGCCCGTTCGCCATCATCGTAGGCTATCAGCGCGATGAACGCGGTCCGGTTGGGATCGTATTCCAGCCGTTCAATAACGCCGACCACATCATATTTTCTGCGCTTGAAATCGATTATGCGATAGCGGCGCTTGTGTCCGCCGCCACGACGCCGCGCGGTGATCCGGCCGGTATTGTTGCGACCGCCCTTTTTGCGCAAGCCTTCGGTCAGCGCCTTTTCGGGTTTGCCCTTCCACAGACCGGCCCGATCCACCAGAACCAGTCCGCGCCGGCCCGGGGTTGTCGGTTTGAATTGTTTTAATGCCATAACTTAAACCTAAATCCCTGTCGTGATATCGATTGACTGGCCCTCGGCCAGGGTAACCATGGCTTTCTTGGTGTCATTACGTTTGCCGGGGCGACCGCGGAACATCTTGCTTTTGCCCTTGTTGATCAACGTATTGACGCCCGTCACGGTGACCTTGAACAGGGCCTCGACGGCAGCCTTGATTTCCGGTTTGCTGGCGTCCATGGGGACGCGGAAGCTGACTTGATTATGTTCCGAAAGCAGGGTTGATTTTTCGGTGATGATCGGCGCGCGCAGGAGCTCGTATATGCGCTCCTTGCTCGGGCTCGCCTCACCACTGTATTTGTTCAGGCTCATTTCAAACGCTCCACCAGCTTTTCGACGGCGTCCTTGGTCAAAACCAGGGTATCGCTGCGCAGAATATCGTAAACATTGGCGCCCTGGGACGGCAGGACATCGATTTCGGACAGATTATTGGCGGCGAGATGAAAATTATCATCGATTGCCGCGCCATCGATCAGCAGGGCTCTGCCCCAACCCAGCTTGGCCAGCGATTTGGCCAGGTCGGCAGTCTTGGCCTTGTTCATTTTCGCCTCGTCCAGCACCACCAGCTTGCCTTCGGCCTGTTTCGCGGACAACGCCGACTTAAGCGCCAGTTTGCGGACCTTTTTTTGCAGACTGAATCCGTGATCGCGCACATGAGGCCCGAACACGACGCCGCCGCCGCGCATTTGCGGCGCCCGTTTGGTGCCCTGACGGGCATTGCCGGTGCCTTTCTGATTGAACGGCTTGGCGTTGGAGCCACTGACATCGGAGCGGCCCTTGGTGGCGTGAGTGCCGGCCCGGCGCTTGGCGAGTTGCCAGTTGACGGTCCGCGACATCAAGTCGGCACGAACCGGAGCCGCGAATACGGCGTCGTCCAGATCGAGCGATCCGACTTTCTTGTTATCCAGGCTGATGACGTCGCACTTCATGACTTATTCCTTCGTTTCGCCGTCAGGTGTTTCTTCGACCGCCACTTCTTCGACCGGCGTTTCTTCGGCTGTGGCTTCTTCGCTTGCGGTTTTTTCGGCAGGCGCGTCGCCGCTGATCAGGGCCGCCGGAAACGGCAGTTCCTGTGTCGGGGTGCGCTTGACGGCGTCAGTCACGAAAACGTACCCGCCCTTCGATCCGGGGACCGCGCCCTTGACCAGGATCAAGCCGCGTTCGCTGTCGGTGGACACTATTTCCAGGTTCTGCATGGTATTGCGCCGATCGCCCATATGGCCGGCCATTTTCTTGCCCTTGAAAACCTTGCCGGGGTCCTGACATTGACCGGTTGAGCCGTGCGAACGGTGCGAAATCGAAACCCCGTGGGTCGCCCTCAGGCCGCTAAAACCGTGCCGCTTCATGGCCCCGGCGAACCCCTTGCCCTTGGTCGTTCCGGCGACATCGACGAACTGGCCGCTGATGAAGTGATCGACCGACAATTGGGCGCCTACATCGACCATGGCGTCCGGGCTGACGCGAAATTCCACCATCCGCCGCTTCGGTTCCACCTTGGCCTTGGCGAAATGTCCGCGTTCGGCCTTCGACATGTTTTTGACCCTGGCGTTCCCGACGCCGAGCTGAACGGCATTGTATCCGTCCTTTTCCTCGGTCCGCTGGGCGATGACCTGGCAATTATCCACTTTCAGAACGGTAACCGGAATGTGCCGCCCGTCATCGGCGAAAACACGCGACATTCCTAGTTTTTGGGCAATCAGACCTGTACGCATGACCGGGGTTCCTAAAGCTTGATCTCGACGTCAACGCCGGCGGCGAGGTCGAGCTTCATCAATGCATCGACCGTCTGCGGCGTCGGATCGACTATATCCAGGACCCGCTTGTGGGTCCGTATTTCGAACTGTTCGCGCGACTTCTTGTCGATGTGCGGCGAACGCAGAACCGTAAATTTCTCGATCCTCGTCGGCAACGGGATTGGACCACGAACGCCGGCACCGGTACGCTTGGCCGTGCTGATGATCTCGCCTGCCGATTGATCGAGTACACGGTGATCAAACGCTTTTAAGCGGATGCGGATATTTTGATGTTCCATATTATTCGGATCCAATCTGTTGAGCCGCCCCTTCGGAAAAGGCGCGGCTCAATGTTCCCTTATTAATTATTCGACGACTTTGGCGACGACGCCGGCGCCGACGGTGCGGCCGCCTTCGCGAATGGCGAAGCGCAGGCCTTCATCCATGGCGATCGGCGCCATCAGTTCGACTTCCATGGCGATGTTGTCGCCAGGCATAACCATCTCGGTGCCTTCCGGCAGAACCACGGTGCCGGTAACGTCCGTCGTGCGGAAATAAAACTGCGGACGATAGTTGGCGAAAAACGGCGTGTGACGACCGCCTTCATCCTTGGTCAGGATATAGGCCTCGCACTTGAACCTGGTATGCGGCGTGGTCGAACCGGGTTTGCATAAAACCTGACCGCGTTCGACTTCCTCGCGCTTGGTGCCGCGAAGCAAAACGCCGACATTGTCGCCGGCCTGGCCCTGATCAAGCAGCTTGCGGAACATCTCGACGCCGGTGCAGGTGGTCTTCTGGGTGTCGCGGATGCCGACAATCTCGACCTCCTCGCCGGTCTTGACGACGCCGCTCTCGACCCGGCCGGTAACGACCGTGCCACGTCCGGAAATCGAAAACACATCTTCAATCGGCATCAAAAACGGCTTGTCCAAAGCCCGCTCCGGCTGCGGTATATAATCGTCAACGGCCTGCATCAGCGCCAGAATGGAATTCTTGCCGGTTTCCTCGTCACCACCCTCAAGGGCCGCCAGCGCCGACCCCTGCACGATCGGGATATCGTCGCCGGGGAAATCATAGCTGCTCAGAAGCTCGCGGATCTCCATCTCAACCAGTTCCAGCAGTTCCGGATCATCGACCTGATCGACCTTGTTCATGTACACCACAATCGCCGGAACACCGACCTGGCGAGCCAGCAGAATATGCTCGCGGGTCTGCGGCATCGGGCCATCGGCCGCCGATACCACCAAAATAGCCCCATCCATCTGGGCCGCGCCGGTGATCATGTTCTTGACGTAATCGGCGTGCCCGGGGCAATCAACGTGGGCGTAGTGCCGGCTCGCCGTCTCGTATTCGACATGCGCCGTCGAAATGGTGATGCCGCGGGCCTTCTCCTCAGGCGCCTTGTCAATCTGGTCATAGGCCGAAAACTCGGCGCCCCCAGACTCCGCCAAAATCTTGGTGATCGCCGCCGTCAACGTCGTCTTGCCATGGTCAACATGACCAATGGTGCCGATGTTGCAGTGCGGTTTCGTCCGTTCAAACTTTTCCTTGGCCATAACGCTATTCTCCGATTATCTGGCGTGGCTCAGCCAGCTAGCTTTGTCTGTACTTCTTCCGCGACCTGCCTGGGAACTTCCACATAGCGGTCGAAATGCATGGTGTATTGAGCCCGCCCCTGCGACATGGAGCGCAGGTTATTGACGTACCCGAACATATTGGCAAGCGGCACGGTGGCGGTAATAACCTTGGCGTTGCCCCGTTCGTCCATGTTCGACACCTGGCCGCGACGCGAATTCAAATCACCGATGATATCGCCCATGTAATCATCCGGGGTGACGACTTCGACCCGCATCAGCGGTTCCAGCAATTTCGGGCCGGCCTGACGCATGCCTTCGCGGAAGGCGGCGCGGGCGGCGATTTCAAACGCCATGACGCTGGAATCAACATCGTGAGAACCGCCGTCATACAACTTGGCCTTGACATTGATTACCGGGAAGCCGGCCAGAATGCCTGATTCCATGGCGCTGGCCAGGCCCTTTTCGACGCCGGGAATGAATTCGCGCGGGACATTGCCGCCGACCACCTTGTTAATGAATTCGAACCCGTTAGCCGGAGTATCTTCGGTCGGGATCAGCGGTTCGAAGACGATCTTGACGCGGGCGAACTGCCCCGACCCACCGGTCTGCTTCTTGTGGGTGTAGTCGATATCGGCCAATTTGGAAATGGTCTCGCGATATGCCACCTGCGGCGCACCGACATTGGCATCGACCTTGAATTCCCGTTTCATGCGATCGACAATAATTTCCAGATGCAACTCGCCCATGCCCTTGATGATGGTCTGGCCGCTTTCCGGATCGGAAGAGACGCGGAAGGAAGGGTCTTCGGCGGCCAGCCTGGACAGGGCGACGCCCATTTTTTCCTGGTCGGCCTTGGTTTTCGGTTCGACCGCTACTTCGATCACCGGATCGGGGAATTCCATGCGTTCCAGGATGACCTGACTGGACAGGTCGCACAGCGTATCGCCGGTGGTGGTGTCCTTGAGACCGGCCAGCGCGATAATATCGCCGGCCCGGGCTTCCTTGACGTCTTCGCGGGAATTGGAATGCATCTGCAACATCCGACCGACCCGTTCCTTCTTGTCCTTGACCGTGTTCTGCACGAACCCGCCGGCCCCGATTACGCCGGAATAAATTCGCACGAAGGTCAGGGTGCCGACGAAGGGGTCGTTCATGACCTTGA
The DNA here is from genome assembly GCA_964655005.1 of uncultured Thalassospiraceae bacterium. Lineage (GTDB taxonomy): Bacteria > Pseudomonadota > Alphaproteobacteria > Rhodospirillales > JABHCV01 > CAZZKE01. The sequence goes on from CAZZKE010000054.1 coordinate 12,798, forward strand.
AGGCCAACGCGGAAAACGGTTCATCATCGGAATTGTGGCGCTCTATTTCTTCTTCCGTACCGACCTTGACGCCCTTGATGGCGGCGACATCGGTCGGCGCCGGCATAAAATCGACAACGGCGTCAAGCATCGGCTGGACGCCCTTGTTCTTAAACGCGCTACCGGTCAACACCGGCACGAACGATCCGGCCAGGGTGCCGGCACGAATACACTTCTTGAGAAGTTCTTCGGAAATTTCCTGACCTTCGAGATAGGCCTCCAGGGCCTCGTCATCGACCTCGACGGCGGTTTCGAGAAGTTTCTCGCGGTATGTCGCGGCCTTGTCGGCAAGATCGGCGGGGATATCCTGTTCTTCAAACTCGGCGCCCAGATTTTCGTCTTTCCAGACAATCGCCTTCATCTTGACCAGATCGACGACGCCCACGAATTCGGCTTCCGAACCAATCGGAAGCTGCAACACCAGCGGCACCGCGCCCAGACGATCAACCATCATCTCGACGCAACGATAGAAATCCGCCCCGGTGCGATCCATCTTGTTGACGAAGCACATGCGCGGCACATCGTACTTGTCGGCCTGCCGCCAGACGGTTTCCGACTGCGGTTCGACTCCGGCGACACTGTCGAACACGGCTACCGCGCCATCGAGCACACGCAGCGAGCGTTCGACTTCGATAGTGAAGTCAACGTGGCCCGGGGTGTCGATAATATTGATCCGGTGATCGTTCCAGTAGCAGGTGGTCGCCGCCGAGGTGATGGTGATTCCGCGTTCCTGTTCCTGCTCCATCCAGTCCATGGTGGCGTTGCCGTCATGGACTTCACCGATTTTGTGGGAAATACCCGTGTAGTACAAAATCCGCTCGGTCGTAGTCGTTTTACCGGCGTCGATGTGCGCCATAATGCCGATATTACGGTATCGGTCCAAGGGGGTTTCGCGTGCCATAATAAATAAATTCCTGCCGCTGCTTACCAGCGGTAATGGGAAAAAGCCTTGTTGGCTTCTGCCATTTTATGAGTGTCTTCGCGCTTCTTGACCGAGGCTCCACGATTGTTGGCGGCGTCCATCAACTCGCCGGACAACCGTTCGGTCATGGTATTTTCCGAGCGCTTGCGGGCCAAGGCGACCAGCCAGCGGATAGCCAGGGCCTGACGGCGGTCATTGCGGACTTCGACCGGCACCTGGTAGGTGGCGCCGCCGACCCGGCGGGAACGCACCTCAACCGCCGGTTTGACGTTATCTATGGCCTCGTGGAATGTTTTCAGCGGGTCCTGGCCGGATTTCGCCTGCATCAGGTCGAAAGCGCCATAGACGATCTTTTCGGCGATGGATTTCTTGCCATCGAGCATCAGGTTATTCATGAACTTGGAAACCACCAGATCGCCAAACTTGGGATCCGGCAGAATTTCGCGTTTTTCGGCGGCGTGACGACGAGACATTCTTCAACGATCCTTATTTGGGGCGCTTGGCGCCGTATTTCGAACGGCGCTGGCGGCGATCGGAAATGCCCTGGGTATCAAGCGTTCCGCGGATAACATGGTAACGCACACCGGGAAGATCCTTGACCCGACCGCCCCTGATAAGGACAACCGAGTGTTCCTGCAGGTTATGGCCCTCGCCGGGGATGTAGCTGGTCACTTCGAAACCGTTGGTCAGACGGACACGGGCGACCTTACGCAGCGCCGAGTTCGGCTTTTTCGGGGTGGTCGTATAAACGCGGGTGCAGACACCTCTTTTCTGCGGACAACTTTCCAGCGCCGGAACATTCGTGCGAACGAACGGGGTCTTGCGGGGCTTGCGAACCAATTGGTTAATCGTGGGCATTCCGTATTACCTTCTAAACCACTCAAAACGGGCGGATATCCGCTCCATTATACTACACGACACAAAACGCTCCCATTCACGGGAGTAACATAAACCCCTCCGGCGGCACGCTTTAGCGCCCGAAGGGACCAAAAACTAAATTTTTACTTTCCGTCGAAGCCTGCGTCTAAACCGGTCGGTTCACCACCAAGCCCCTGCGAAGGAAGCCGGATACTAGTTACGCCGCCCCACGCAGTCAAGTAAAAGAATCGCTGATTTTTCAAGGATTTCCGGGGGCCTTCACGAACTCCTGACAAGTGCCGCCAAAAAGAAGCGACGCCCGGAACGAATCATTCCGGGCGCCGCCTTCCGGGGTAGTGGAAAAATCCGGATTATCCGTCGCTTTCGGCCGCCGGAGCAGCCTCTTCCAGCGCTTCCGCCACGGCCAGGGCCTCGGCGTCGGCGGCAAGATCGGCGGCGATTTCCACCGACGCATTATCGCCGGCTTTTTTCGCCAGTTCCGCCAGTTCCTCGTCACGATCCGAGGCTATTTTGCGCAAACCGTTCATAATACTGCCGGTGCCGGCCGGAATCAGGCGACCGACAATGACATTTTCCTTGAGCCCGACCAGATTATCGATCTTGCCCGAAACCGCAGCCTCGGTCAGCACCCTGGTGGTTTCCTGGAACGAGGCGGCGGAAATGAACGACTGGGTCTGCAAGCTGGCCTTGGTGATGCCCTGCAACACCGGCAGCGACCGGGCTTCCTTGCCGCCATCGTCCTTGGTCCGCCGGTTTTCGGCCTCGAACTCCAGCCGGTCGATCAATTCACCGACCAGAAAGGTGGTATTGCCGCCATCGACGATTTCGACTTTCTGCAACATCTGGCGCACGATCACCTCGATGTGCTTGTCGTTGATTTTCACACCCTGCAAACGATAGACATCCTGGATTTCCTTGATCAGGTAATCGGCCAGGGCCTCGACACCAAGCACCCGCAGAATATCGTGGGGCACCGGGTTGCCATCCATCAGGGCGTCGCCGACGCCGACATAGTCGCCTTCCTGGACGCTGATGTGCTTGCCTTTGGGGACCATGTATTCATGGGGCTCCAGGCTCTCGTCGGTCGGGATGACGATAATCCGCCGCTTGTTCTTGTAGTCCTTGCCGAATTCGACGCGACCATCGATTTCGCTGATGATCGCGAAGTCCTTGGGTTTGCGGGCCTCGAACAATTCCGCGACCCGGGGCAGACCACCGGTTATGTCGCGGGTCTTGGCCGATTCCTTGGGAACCCTGGCGAGCACGTCGCCGGCATGCAGTTGCTGGCCGTCTTCGACCGACAGCACGGCATCGACGGAAAGGAAATAGCGGGCTTCCTGACCATTTTCCAGCAACAGAACCTCGCCCTTCTTGTCGCGCAGGGTAATCCTTGGCTTCAGTTCATCGCCCTTGGACTGGGTTTTCCAGTCAATAACGACCCTGGAAGACAGGCCGGTGGCGTCATCCAGGCGTTCTTCGACGGTCAGGCTGTCGATCAGATCGACATAGTTGGCGATACCGTTTTCCTCGGTAATGATGGGCAGGGTGTAGGGATCCCATTCCGCCATCTTGGCGCCTCGCTTGACCTTGGCCTTATCCTTGGTCAGCAGCTTGGCGCCGTAGGGAATACGGTGCCGCGCCCGTTCCCGGTTTTTTTCGTCGATCAGCAACACTTCGGCGTTGCGGCTCATGACGATTTGCCCGCCGGTGCTGTTTTTAACCGTATTGCAATTAACCAGTTTGACCTTGGCGTCGCCGGCCGCCTCGATTTTCGAGACTTCGCCGCCGCCGGTGACGGCGCCGCCGATGTGGAAGGTCCGCATGGTCAGCTGGGTGCCCGGCTCGCCAATCGACTGGGCGGCGATAACGCCTACCGCTTCGCCGATGTTGACCCGGGTGCCGCGCGCCAGATCGCGGCCATAACATTTGGCGCAGGTGCCGTTCAGGGATTCGCATGTCAGCACCGAACGGATCTGCACGGTCTCGACCTCCGCTTCCTCGATGGTCATGGAAATTTCCTCGTCGGTCAGGACGCCGGCCTTGGCCAGCACTTCGCCGGTCGCCGGATGGATGACATCTTCGGCCATGGTGCGACCGAGAATCTGTTCCGACATCGGCGAGACCACCTGACCGCCTTCGATGACCGCCCGCGCGGTCAGGCTGTTTTTGGTTTTGCAGTCTTCTTCCTTGACGATGCAGTCCTGGGCGACATCGACCAGGCGGCGCGTAAGATAGCCGGAATTGGCGGTTTTCAGCGCCGTATCGGCCAGGCCCTTTCGGGCGCCGTGGGTCGAATTGAAGTATTCCAGCACCGACAGGCCTTCCTTGAAGTTGGAAATAATCGGTGTTTCGATAATCTCGCCGGAAGGTTTTGCCATCAGCCCGCGCATGCCGGCCAATTGCTTCATCTGGGCCGCCGAACCACGAGCCCCGGAATGGGCCATCATGTATACCGAATTGACCTGTTCGCCATGTTGCGGATTGGAAATGCGCTTCATCATTTCATCGGCGACCTGGTCGGTACAATGGGACCAGGCATCGACCACCTTGTTGTACTTCTCGCCCTGGGTAATCAGGCCGTCCTGGTACTGCTTTTCGTATTCCTTGACCCGGTTTTCAGTATCGCCGACCAGCTTGACCTTGGCGTCGGGAATAACCAGATCGTCCTTGCCGAATGAAATGCCGGCCCGGCAGGCATACGAGAAACCAAGCGCCATCATCCGGTCCGCGAAGATCACCGTCTCTTTCTGGCCGCAGTGGCGGTACACCAGATCGATGATGTTGGAAACTTCCTTCTTGGTCAGCAACTGGTTGATAACATCCAGCTTGACGTTGGGATGACGGGGCAGGATTTCCGACAGCATCATACGGCCGGGCGAAGTTTCGATACGTGTCACCAGCGGCTTGCCATCGTCATCGACGGTGTGATAGCGGCACTGTATTTTGGCGTGCAGCGAAACCGCGCCGGCATCAAGGGCCTGCTGGATTTCACCGACATCCATGAACGCCATGCCCTCGCCGGTTTCACCTTCGCGCAGCAGCGACATGTAATACAGGCCGAGCACGATATCCTGCGACGGCACGATGATCGGCTTGCCGCTGGACGGGCTAAGAATATTATTGGTCGACATCATCAGCACCCGGGCTTCGAGCTGGGCTTCGAGGCTGAGCGGAACGTGGACCGCCATCTGGTCGCCATCGAAATCGGCGTTGAAGGCGGCGCAGACCAACGGATGCAACTGGATCGCCTTGCCCTCGATAAGCACCGGCTCGAACGCCTGGATACCCAGCCGGTGCAGCGTCGGCGCCCGGTTCAGCATCACCGGATGTTCGCGGATCACCTCTTCAAGGATATCCCAGACTTCCGGACGCTCTTTCTCCAGCATGCGCTTGGCCGCCTTGATGGTGGTGGCCATGCCGTACAGTTCCAGTTTCGAATAAATGAACGGCTTGAACAGCTCAAGCGCCATTTTCTTCGGCAAGCCGCACTGGTGCAGCTTCAATTCCGGCCCGACCACGATCACCGAGCGGCCGGAATAATCGACCCGCTTGCCGAGCAGGTTCTGGCGGAACCGCCCCTGCTTGCCCTTCAGCATGTCGGAAAGCGATTTCAGGGGCCGCTTGTTGGCGCCGGTGATGGCGCGGCCGCGACGACCGTTGTCGAACAGGGCATCGACGGATTCCTGCAACATGCGCTTTTCGTTGCGGACGATGATTTCCGGCGCCCTGAGTTCGATCAGCCGTTTCAGGCGATTATTACGGTTAATCACCCGACGATACAGATCGTTCAGGTCCGAAGTTGCGAAACGGCCGCCATCGAGCGGCACCAGCGGGCGCAGTTCCGGCGGAATTACCGGAATAACTTCCAGAATCATCCATTCCGGCCGGGCGCCCGAGGAAATGAACGCCTCGACCAGCTTGAGACGTTTAACGAACTTCTTGCGCTTGGCCTCGGAATTGGTTTCCCGCAAATCGGTGCGCAGAATTTCCAGTTCGTCTTCGAGGACGATGGCCTTGAGCATTTCGCGGATAGCCTCGGCGCCAATGCCGACACTGAAGGAATCCTCGCCATATTCATCTACGGCATTCTGATAGGCGTCCTCGCTTAGCAGTTCATGCAGCTTCATCGGCGTCAATCCGGGTTCGACGACCACATAATTTTCGAAATACAGGACCCGTTCCAGGTCTTTCAGGGTCATATCCAGCAACAGGCCGATGCGCGAGGGCAACGATTTCATGAACCAGATGTGAGCCACCGGCGAGGCCAGTTCAATATGCCCCATGCGTTCCCGGCGAACCTTTTGCAGGGTCACTTCGACACCGCATTTTTCGCAGGTAATGCCCTTGTATTTCATGCGCTTGTATTTGCCGCACAGGCATTCGTAATCCTTGGTCGGGCCGAAAATACGGGCACAGAACAGGCCGTCCCGTTCCGGCTTGAAGGTTCGGTAGTTGATGGTTTCCGGCTTCTTGATCTCGCCGAACGACCACGACCGGATACGCTCCGGCGAGGCGATTGAAATACGGATAAGGTCAAACTGCTGGGTGCCGCTGACCTGCCCAAAAACTTTTGTCAATTCGTTCATATCGGTAGCTCCTTGATTAGGCTTTCAGGCGATCAGTTCAATTCGACGTTGAGGCACAGGGAATGCAGTTCCTTGACCAGCACGTTGAACGATTCCGGGATTCCGGCTTCGAAAGAGTCATCACCCCGAACGATTGCTTCGTAAACCTTGGTTCGACCCGACACGTCATCGGACTTGACCGTCAGCATTTCCTGCAAGGTGTAGGAAGCGCCGTAGGCTTCCAGCGCCCACACTTCCATTTCGCCGAAACGCTGGCCGCCGAACTGCGCCTTGCCGCCCAGCGGCTGCTGGGTAACCAGGCTGTAGGGGCCGATCGAACGGGCATGGATCTTGTCATCGACCAGATGGTGCAGCTTGAGGATATAAATATAGCCCACCGTCACCTTGCGGTCGAACGGCTCGCCGGTGCGGCCGTCGATCAGCGTCATCTGTCCCGATTGGTCGAGACCGGCTTTTTCCAGCATATTGTTGATATCGACCTCGTGGGCGCCATCGAATACCGGGGTCGCCATGGGCACGCCGTCCCGCAGATTACCGGCCATTTCGACGACTTCGTCGTCGTCCAGTGTCGCGATGTTCGCCTTGTAGTCCTTGTCGCCGTAGACATCTTTCAACTTGGCGCGCAGTTTCTTGATATCGACCTGGCGCTGTTCATCGAGGATATCGCCGATCTGCTCGCCCAGCTTGGCGCAGGCCCAGCCCAGATGGGTTTCCAGAATTTGCCCGACGTTCATGCGCGAGGGCACGCCCAGCGGGTTAAGCACGATATCGACCGGTTGTCCGTCTTCCAGATAGGGCATGTCTTCCTGGGGGACGATCTTGGAAATGACCCCCTTGTTGCCATGCCGTCCGGCCATCTTGTCGCCGGGCTGCAACTTGCGTTTGACGGCGATGAAGACCTTGACCATCTTCATCACACCGGGTGACAGGTCGTCGCCCCGCTGAAGCTTGTCGACCTTGTTGTTAAAGCGCGCCTGCAAGGCCGCGATACTTTCCTCGAACTGCTTTTTCAGCTCTTCGACGTCTTTCATCACCCGATCGGTTTCGACCACAATCTGGGCGCACTGTCCGGTCGTATAGCTGGCCAGGACCTCTTCGGTAATCTTGGTTCCGGCCTTCAATCCCTTCGGTCCGCTCGCCACCTTCCGGCCCAGCAGCAGGGCCGACAGGCGGGCCTGGAAGCTACGTTCCAGAATCGCCCGTTCGTCGTCCCGGTCTTTCGCCAGGCGATCGATTTCGGACCGTTCTATGGCCAGTGCGCGTTCGTCCTTGTCGACGCCACGGCGCGAGAAAACGCGAACCTCGACCACCGTTCCGGCGACCCCGGGCGGTAGTTTCAACGAGGTATCACGCACATCGGAAGCCTTTTCGCCGAAGATCGCACGCAACAATTTTTCTTCCGGGGTCATGGGCGATTCACCCTTCGGCGTAACCTTGCCGATCAGGATATCGCCGGGTTTTACCTCGGCCCCGATGTAGACGATACCGGCTTCATCCAGGTTCTTCAGCGCCTCTTCGCCGACGTTGGGAATATCGCGGGTAATTTCTTCCTGGCCCAGCTTGGTGTCCCTGGCCATCACTTCGAATTCTTCGATGTGGATCGAGGTAAACACATCGTCCTTGACGATGCGTTCGGAAATCAGGATCGAATCCTCGTAGTTGTAGCCGTTCCACGGCATGAAGGCGACCAGCACGTTGCGACCCAAGGCCAGTTCGCCCAGTTCCGTAGACGGGCCATCGGCGATGGTGTCGCCGGCCCTGACCAGATCGCCGACTTTGACCAGCGGGCGCTGGTGCAGGTAGGTGTTCTGGTTCGAACGCTGAAACTTGAGAAGATTGTAGATATCGACCCCGGCCGCCGAATGTGATGTTTCCTCGGTGGCGCGGATAACGATGCGGGTGGCGTCGATCTGATCGACTATGCCGGAACGCTTGGCGATAATCGTGGCGCCGGAATCCCGCGCCACCTTGGCTTCCATGCCGGTACCGACAATGGGGGCGGCGGCACGCAGCAACGGCACCGCCTGGCGCTGCATGTTCGACCCCATCAGGGCGCGGT
>CAZZKE010000055.1:0-6150 GCA_964655005.1 uncultured Thalassospiraceae bacterium
CAACGGTTTTCGAGACCGCCCCGTTCGACCACTCCGGCACCTCTCCGCGATGTCGCCGGTCTCGCCGTCGACCATGGTCAGGGGGCGTTATTTAAGCGGTTCGGGGGGCCGTGTCCACAATATTACTCGGCAAACGAGCCGGCCTCCTGTATATCCGTCCGGGAACCGGGCGGGGCCGCCGTAATCGGCGGCGGCGGGGGGCTGTTCCGGCCCCGGCAAAACACCGGCCTTGGCGGTTGACAAGCAAGGTTTTCGGGGTATATTGCCGCCTCCCTTGCATGGCCCCGCGAAATACCGCGATGGGCCATTTTTGGACATTAATTATTTTTGAGGGCCCTGTCTATCAGGGGCCTCGGCTTGAATGGATTAGCCATGTTTGCAGTTATCAAAACCGGCGGAAAACAGTATAAAGTCGCCGAAAACGATGTCATCTCCGTCGAAAAACTTGTCGCCGAAGCGGGCGCCACGGTAGAGTTGGGCGATGTGCTGATGATCGGCGAGGCCGGCCAGGCGCCGAAGATCGCGTCGGCCGATCTGGACAAGGCGACGGTTTTCGCCGAAGTACTGGAGCAGACCCGTGGCGACAAGATCATCATTTTCAAGAAAAAGCGCCGCCAGAATTATCGCCGCAAGGCCGGCCACCGCCAGGACCTGACGGTCTTGCGCATTACCGGCATCAGCGCCACCGGCGCCAAACCGAAGGCCGCCGCAAAAAAGAAGGCCACGCCGAAACAGGACGCCCCCAAGACCGAGGCCAAGACCGGGGAAACAACGGCGAAAAAAGCCACCCCGAAAAAGGCCGCCGCCAAAGTTGATGTCAAGCCCGAGCCCAAGGCGGAGGCCAAGGCCGAAGCCAAAGCGACCAAGGAGTAAACCAGATGGCCCATAAAAAAGCAGGGGGTAGTTCCCGCAACGGTCGCGATACCGCCGGTCGCCGGCTTGGTGTCAAGAAATTCGGCGGCGAGGCCGTCATTCCCGGCAATATCATCATTCGCCAGCGCGGCACCAAATGGCGCCCCGGCGAAAATGTCGGCATCGGCAAGGATCACACCATCTATGCCGTGGTCGAGGGCCGCGTGAAGTTTCACCGCAAGGCCGCCGGTCGCGTCTATGTCGCCGTGGAGCCGGTCGCCCCTTAATTCAAGCGCGGCCATTCGCCAGAGACAAATTCAAGAAAGGGGAATGGCCAGCCGTTCCTCTTTTTTTTTATGGTCCGATATGAAATTTCTCGACGAGGCGAAAATCTACATTAAAAGCGGTGACGGCGGCGATGGCTGCGTCGGCTTTCGGCGGGAAAAAAACATCCCCCACGGCGGCCCCGACGGCGGCAACGGCGGGCGCGGCGGCGACATTATCGTCGAATGCGTCAACGGTCTCAATACGCTGATCGATTTCCGTTATCGGCAGCATTTCAAGGCGCCGCGCGGGACCCACGGCATGGGCAGCAATCGTGACGGCCCCAAGGGCAAGAGCATTATTATCAAGGTGCCGCTCGGAACCCAGATCCTGGATGATGAAAAGGACCAGGTCGTCGTCGATTTTACCGAGGTCGGCCAAAGCCACGTTTTGGCTCGCGGCGGCGACGGCGGTCGCGGCAATGCCGCATTCAAGACCTCGACCAACCAGGCTCCCAGGCGCTACGACCCCGGCTGGCCGGGCCAGGAACGCTGGATATGGCTGCGCCTGAAACTGATCGCCGACGCCGGATTGATCGGTCTGCCCAACGCCGGCAAGTCGACCTTTCTGGCCGCCGTCAGCCGGGCCAGGCCGAAAATCGCCGACTATCCGTTCACCACCCTGCATCCCAACCTGGGCGTGGTCGGCGTCGATGAACAGGAATTCGTGATCGCCGATATTCCGGGCCTGATAGAAGGGGCGCACGAGGGCGCCGGCCTGGGCGTCAGGTTCCTGGGCCATGTCGAACGCTGCGGCGTGCTGCTGCATCTGATCGATGGCACGGCGGCGGATGTGGTGGCCTCGTACCGGACCATTTGCGGCGAACTTGCGGCCTATGGCGGCGGTCTCGCCCAAAAGCCGGAAATCGTCGCGCTTAACAAATGCGATGCCCTGACCGATGATGACATCGGGGCCAAATTAGCGGCCCTGGAAAAAGCCGCCAAGGCCCGGGTCTACCGGTTGTCGGGGATATCCGGGTCCGGCGTCGAATCGGTATTACGGGCGATCAACGCCGTCATTCGCCGGCAACGGGGCGACGACGACGAACCCGAACGCCCGGTGTTCCGGCCATGAGCCCGCACCGGCATACCACCGATCTGGCTCAGGCCAAGCGTATCGTCATCAAAATTGGTTCGGCCCTGCTGGTCGATGGGGACAGCGGCGCCATTCACCGCCGCTGGCTGGCGGCGCTGGCCGAGGATGTCTCGGCCCTGCGGACCCGGGGTCAGCAGGTGATTATCGTATCTTCCGGCGCCATCGCCATCGGCCGCCGCCATCTTGGGTTCGCCGATGGTAATCTGCGGCTGCAGGAAAGCCAGGCCGCCGCCGCCACCGGCATGATGCGACTGGCCCACGCCTATCAGGAGGAACTGGCGCGGTTCGACCTGACCGTCGCCCAGGTGCTGTTGACGCTGGACGACAGTGAAAACCGGCGGCGTTACCTGAATGCCCGCAGCACGCTGGAAACCCTGCTGCGGCTGGGCGCGGTGCCGCTGATCAACGAAAACGACACGGTCGCCACCGACGAAATCCGCCTGGGCGACAACGACCGCCTGGGGGCGCGGGTCGCCGCCATGATCTCGGCCGACACATTGATCCTGCTGTCCGACGTGAATGGCCTGTATTCCGCCGACCCGCGTCTCGACCGAAATGCCGAGATCATCCCCGTGGTAAAGCATATAACGCCGGAAATCGAAGCCATGGCCGGCCCGGCCGGCAGCCGGGTCGGCACCGGCGGCATGGTGACCAAACTGGCGGCGGCGAAAATCGCCACCGGGGCCGGCTGCCGCATGGTTATCGCCGATGGCCGCGAACCGCATCCGGTGCGGCGCATAGGGGCCGGCGAGACCGTCACCTGGTTCCTGCCCCAGGCCTCGCCGCGCACCGCCCGCAAGCACTGGATCGCCGGCACGTTGAACATATCGGGGGCGCTGGTCATCGATGCCGGGGCCTTAACGGCGCTGCGAAACGGCAACAGCCTGTTGCCGGCCGGCGTCATCGAGGTAACCGGTGATTTTGAAAAAGGCGACGCGGTGGCGGTCAAGGGCGGCGATGGGCGGGAAGTGGGGCGCGGCCTGGTCGCTTATTGCGCCGCCGATGCACGCCTGCTGATGGGACACAAAAGCAGTGAAATCGACGGCCTTCTGGGATACCGTGGGCGGGACGAGTTGATTCACAGGGACGATCTGGTGCTGTCATGAACGATGCCGCTGAAAATATCGAGATCGAAACCGATATTCCCGCCATGGTGCGGGAAATGGGAAAAGCCGCCCGGGCGGCGGCGGCCGACCTGGCGATGGCGTTGAGCGAGGCGAAAGACGCGGCGTTGCGGCAGGCCGCAAGCACCATCCGTACCCGGAAGGCCGAAATCCTCGCCGCCAACGCCCGGGACATGGCGGCGGGCCGCGACAAGGGCCTGACCCCGGCCATGCTGGACCGTCTGGAACTGAACGGCGAGCGCATTGAAGGGATGGCCGTGGGGCTAGAATCCATCGCCGCGCTGGATGATCCGGTCGGTCGTGTGATGGCCGGTTGGGACCGCCCCAACGGCCTGCATATTGATCGCGTTTGCACGCCGCTGGGCGTAATCGGGGTGATTTACGAATCCCGGCCCAACGTCACCGCCGACGCCGGGTCGCTGTGCCTGAAGGCCGGCAACGCGGTGATTCTGCGCGGCGGTTCGGAAAGTTTTCATTCTTCCCGCGCCATCATGGATTGCCTGGCCGACGGCCTGGCGGCGGCGGATTTGCCGGCGGCGGCTATCCAGTTGATTCCGACCACCGACCGGGCCGCCGTCGGCGAATTGCTGCGGCTGACCGATTATATCGACGTGATCGTGCCGCGCGGCGGCAAATCGCTGATCGAACGGGTTACGGCGGAAAGCCGGATTCCCATGTTCAAGCATCTGGAAGGGCTGTGCCACACTTATATAGACGCCGCCGCCGATCCAGAAATGGCGCGAAAAGTGGCTTTTAACGCGAAAATGCGCCGGACCGGGGTCTGCGGTTCGACCGAAACCCTGCTGATCGCGCGGTCCGTGGCCGACCGGGTGCTGCCCGGCATAGTCGACGACCTGACCGCCGCCGGATGCGAAGTGCGCGGCGACGCTTCGGCCCAGGCCCTGGATACCCGCATCGTTCCGGCCACCGCCGCCGACTGGGACACCGAATATCTCGATTCGATCATTTCCGTAGCCGTCGTCGGGGATGTCGACGAGGCTATTGCATTTATCGACAAGCATGGATCGCAACATACCGACGCCATCATCAGCGAGGATTCGGCGGCGATAACGGCCTTCCTCAACCGGGTCGATAGCGCCATCGTCATGGTCAACGCCTCGACCCAGTACGCCGACGGCGGCGAATTCGGCATGGGCGCGGAAATCGGTATTTCCACCGGCAAGCTGCATGCCCGCGGGCCGGTCGGGGTCGAACAGCTGACCAGCTTCAAATATCAGGTCCGCGGGACCGGTCATTGTCGACCGTAAAGGGCGAACGGATAGGACTGCTCGGCGGATCGTTCAATCCGGCCCATGAGGGTCATTTGCATATCAGCAGACTGGCGCTGGCGCGGCTGCGTCTGGACCGGGTCTGGTGGCTGGTAAGCCCGCAAAATCCCCTGAAATCGGCGGCTGGCATGGCGGCGCTGGCGGACCGGCTGGCCGGGGCCCGGGCGATGGCGGCGGCGGTGCCGCAAATTTCCGTCAGCGACATGGAACTGGAACTCGGCACCCGCTACAGCGCCGATACGGTCGGCGCCCTCAGGCGGCGTCGCCCGGATGTGAAATTTGTCTGGATAATGGGGGCGGACCTGCTGCGGGAAGTCCACCGCTGGAAAAAATGGCGATCCCTGTTTCGCGGTATACCCATTGCGATTTTCGCTCGCCCACCCTATCCTTTACAGGCGTTGTCTTCACCGGCGGCGCGGCGGTTCGCGGCGGCGCGGATCAAGGCATATCGTGCAAGTACACTGGCCGACAGGCGGCCCCCGGCATGGGCTTATCTAAGGACCCGGCGGCATTGGCAGTCGGCGACCAAAATAAGGGCCGACCGGGACGAATAATAAAGGAGTAGACCATAGCGCGTTCGAGACAGAAGCCACCGGCGCCGGCGGAATTGCTGCAACTGGTGGAAACTTCGTTGGATGATGACAAGGCAGGAAGTGTCGTCATCATCGACCTGGCGGGTAAATCCAGCCTGACCGACTACATGGTCATCGCCAGCGGTACGTCGCAGCGCCACGTTGGCGCCATGGCGGGTAATCTTCGGGATAAAATCAAGCAAAACGGCGTCAAGGGCATCTCCATCGAAGGTGATGGCCAGTGTGACTGGGTGCTGATTGACGCCGGTGACGTGATCGTCCATCTGTTCCGGCCCGAAGTTCGTGAATTCTACAACCTGGAGAAAATGTGGGGCGTGCCGGTTCCCGGGGCGAGCGAAGGTTTGAGCGCCTGAAAGAGGGACCATGCGAATACTGATCGTTGCGGTGGGCCGCGCCAGGGCCGGCCCGGAACGGGCGCTGTTCGAACATTATATGGCTCGCGTCACCGGGCCGTTTTCATTGGAATTGAAGGAAGTAGAGGAAAAACGGACCCTGCCGGCGGCCGAGTTAAAGCGCCGTGAAGGCGATCTTCTGCTGGCCCAGGTTCCCGGCGGCGCCGTGATCGTCGCCATGGACGAACGAGGCAAATCCATGTCCAGCGCGGCCTTCGCCGAACGGCTTGGTTTCTGGCGCGATGACGGCGTTCGCGACGTGGCGCTGCTGATCGGCGGCCCGGACGGACTCGACCGGCGGGTGCGCGACAGGGCCGGGATGGTGCTGTCGTTCGGCGCGGCGACCTGGCCTCATATGCTGGTCCGCGGCATGGTCGCGGAACAGGTCTATCGCGCCGGCAGCATTGTCACCGGTCACCCGTATCACCGGGGGTAACAATGTATAAAGTTCTCCGGAGATAGTGTAATACCAGGGGGTGCC
>CAZZKE010000055.1:6250-20850 GCA_964655005.1 uncultured Thalassospiraceae bacterium
CCGGGGGTAACAATGTATAAAGTTCTCCGGAGATAGTGTAATACCAGGGGGTGCCGGGAGAATCTCTATGGGTCATTCTTTCTGCAACTTGGTATTAGCCATGACAATGAAACAAAAACCAGTGGTGCTCTGCATCCTCGACGGTTGGGGCGAACGGGTCGAGGCCGACAACAACGCCATTGCGCTCGGAAACACCCCGAACTGGGACCGCTACCTGGCGAGTGGGCGGTCGGCTCATTTGGGCGCCTCGGCGCTTGCTGTCGGCCTGCCGGCAGGGCAAATGGGCAATTCCGAAGTGGGCCACACCAACATCGGCGCCGGTCGGGTTGTCATGCAGGACCTGCCGCGCATCGATGCCGCAATTGCGGATGGATCGATAGCCAAAAATCCGGCCCTTCTTTACCTTATCGACAGGCTGGAAACCAGCGGCGGAACCTGCCATCTGGCCGGCCTGCTATCCCCCGGCGGGGTGCATTCGCATATCGAACACATAATCGCGCTGGCGGAAATCCTCGCCCGCAACCGGATTTCGGTGGCCATACATGCCTTCCTTGACGGTCGCGATACGCCACCGAAAGGCGGATCCGGTTATATGGCCGATCTGCTGCGCCGAATCGAAGGCTTGCCGGGTGTTGGCGTCGCCACCATTTGCGGGCGCTATTACGCCATGGACCGGGACAACCGCTGGGACCGGGTCGAACAGGCATATGACCTGCTGGTCGATGGGGCCGGGGGGCGGGCGGATTCGCCGCTTGCCGCCATCGCCGCCGGCTACGACGAAGGGCTGGGTGATGAGTTTATCCGGCCCTGCGCCATCGGCGATTATGACGGCATGAAGGACGGCGACGGCCTGCTGATGGCCAATTTCCGCGCCGACCGGGCACGCGAAATTCTGGCCGCCCTGGTCGATCCTGAATTCGACGGTTTCGAACACCGGCGCAGGGTCGAATTTGCCGCCCGCCTGGGCATGGTCAGCTATTCCAATCATCTCGATGGCTTTTTCGCTATCCTGTTCCCGTCCGATGAATTGAAAAATGTTCTGGGCCAGGTCGTCTCGGATGCCGGCCTGGGCCAGCTACGGATCGCCGAAACCGAAAAATACGCCCATGTCACGTTCTTCTTTAACGGCGGTCGGGAACGGGAATTTCCCGGCGAGGAACGCATCATGGTGCCGTCGCCCAGGGTCGCGACCTATGATTTACAACCCGAAATGTCTGCGGTCCAGGTCACCGACAAGCTGGTACAGGCGATATTGGAAGATCGCTTCGATCTGATCGTCGTCAATTACGCCAATGGTGACATGGTCGGTCATACCGGCAACCTGGAGGCCGCGATCAAGGCCGCCGAGACCATTGATCGCTGCCTCGGACGACTGGAGAAGGCGATTATCGAGTCGGGTGGCGTCCTGTTAATCACCGCCGATCACGGTAATTGCGAACAGATGCTGGATGGTTCGGCCGATCCTGCCCAGCCCCATACGGCCCATACCACCAATACCGTGCCCCTGGTCATGGTCAACGGGCCGGGCCGGGTGACGGGCCTGGCCGACGGCCTGCTGGCCGATCTGGCTCCGACCCTGCTGTCCCTGCTGCAATTGCCGCAGCCGCCTGAAATGACCGGGCGCAACCTGATTGAATCCGGCGGGCGGGGCCAGTAAAGGTGAAAGCGGCGTTCTTCATATTCGTATTGGCCCTGACCTGGCCGGCGCTGGCGCAAACCTCCGGCGCCGACCTGCAACGTATCGAGAACGAATTGAATCAGGGCCGGGCGCAGCGCGACGCATTGAAAAAGCAGTCAGGCAAATATGGCCGCGAACTGAAAAGCCTGAAATCCGACATGATCAAGGCGGCCAGAACCATCCAGAATTACGAAGCCGACGCTATCGCGCTGGAAGATCGCCTGGCCGAACTGAGCCGGGCCGAAGCGAAGAAAAACGCCAGCCTGCAAGCCGGTAGAGGCCAGTTTATCCGGGTGCTGATGGCCCTGCAACGGATGGCCGGCAACCCGCCGGAAGCCATGATCGCCTTCCCGCAAAGTCCGGCCGACACTATTCGCAGCGCGATCCTGTTGCGCACGGTGGCGCCCGAGGTCGAACGTCGCGCCGCCCGCTTGCGGGCCGGCCTGGCCGCCGTCGCCAAAGCTCGCGCCAGGACCGCAGGGAAGCGCCTGGAACTCGCCTCGGCGGTCAGCGGATTGGCGGAAAACCGCCGCCATATGGAAAGTTTGATGGCGGAGAAAACCCGCCTCAAACGTAACGCCGATGAAGGTTCCCGCAAGGCCGAACGACGCGTTCGCGATCTGGTCGGCAAGGTCAAGAATTTACGCGACCTGCTGGCCCGCCTGGACGCCGACAGCGCCAAGCGGGCCGGCAAGGATAAAGCAGGGGCCGTCGTCAAAAATACCGGTTCGATAGGGAAAGCCCGTGGTAAACTGCCGTTTCCGGTGGTCGGCCGGCTGGTCGGCCGCTACGGCCAGATGACGGAAACCGGGCTGACCCGCAAGGGCATCACCATAGAAACGCGCCCCGGCGCACAGGTCGTGGCCCCCTACGGCGGTCGGGTTATGTTCGCCGGCGCTTTCAAGGGCTACGGGCAGCTCTTGATCATCGAACACGGCGAGGGATATCATAGCCTGCTGGCCGGATTGGCCCGCATCGATAGCGTTATCGGGCAACAAATTCTTTCCGGGGAACCGGCGGGTGTCATGGGGGGCGGTAAGAACGAAGCCCCTATTTTGTATGTGGAACTGCGGCGTAACGGCCATCCGATCAATCCATTGCCATGGTTGGCGGCGCGAAAAAGTAAGGTAAACGGATGAAAAAAAGATTGTTACTGGCGGCCCTCGGGATGAGCTTTCTGATGTTTTCGCAGCCATTGAAGGCCGAGGAACACCCTAAAAATACAGCCGAAACCTATCGTCTGCTGAATCTGTTCGGCGATGTTTTCGAACGGGTGCGGGCCGATTATGTGGAAAAACTGTCCGACGAGAAATTGATCGAATCCGCCATTGCCGGCATGTTGTCGTCACTCGATCCTCATTCCAGTTATCTGAACGCCAAGAATTATGCCGATATGCAGGTCCAGACCCGCGGCCGGTTCGGCGGCCTGGGCATCGAGGTAACCATGAAAAACGGCCTGGTGAAGGTGGTCTCGCCGATTGACGATACGCCCGCCTTTCGCGCCGGTATGAAGCCCGGCGACCTGATTTCAGAGCTCGATGGCGAAGCCGTCATGGGGCTGACGCTGGCCGAGGCCGTCGACAGGATGCGCGGCAAGGTCGGCACCGACATCAAGTTGATGGTGCTGCGCGAAGGCGTCGATCCGTTCGAAGTGACAATTACCCGCGCCATTATCAAGATACGCTCGGTGCGTTCCAGGCTGGAAGGGAAAGTCGGCTATTTGCGGATTACTTCGTTCAGCGCCCTGGCCCATGTGGGCGTACGCAAGGCGATTGCCGATTTCCGCACCGAAATAGGCAACGACCTGCAAGGCGTGGTGCTGGATTTGCGCAACAATCCCGGCGGACTGCTCGATCAGGCGGTTTCCGTTTCCGATGATTTTCTGGAACGGGGCGAAATTGTTTCGACCCGCTCACGCAAGGCCGAAGATACCCAGCGCTATAACGCCCGCCCCGGCGATCTGACCAACGGTTTGCCGATCGTGGTGCTGATAAACGGGGGCTCGGCCTCGGCCTCGGAAATCGTCGCCGGCGCCCTGCAAGATCACAAGCGGGCGATTATCATGGGCGTCAAATCGTTCGGCAAGGGCTCGGTGCAGACGATTATTCCGTTGTCCGGGCAAGGCGCCATGCGCCTGACCACGGCGCGCTATTATACGCCATCGGGCAATTCGATTCAGGGTGTCGGAATCGTTCCCGATATCGAAGTCGGCCTGGCTAAAATAGAGGAAATCAAACAGCCCAAAGGCCGTAGCGAAGCCGACTTGCGCGGCGCCCTGGACAATGGACTGGACGACGGCAAGAAAAAGATCGACGACAAGGCCGCCGCGAAGAAAAGCGATGGCAAGGGCAAAGACAAAGCCGGGGTGGCGGCGTCGAATGGCGATTACCAATTGAACCGGGCGCTTGATCTGATCCGTGGCGTCGCCATGTTCTCTGAAAGGGTGGCCGGTAATTAGCAATATGGCGACCATACGGGTGCCGATGTGAAACTACCCTTCAAACTGCCGTCGTTCAAACTGCCGTCATTCGGCAAGAACAGCAAAAAGGCCGTCGAGGACGGTTCCGACAGTTCATCCGTTGATGACGAGCAGGATATCGATAGCGGCAAACCGGAGGCGCCCGAACCCACGGAAGAAAGCGGCGAGACCGCGCCTTCGGGGACTGAAGAAGCGGGCGATGACCCATCGGCGTTGGCGGCGCTGGAAGCAACCAGGGTCGATGATTCCGGCGACGACGATGATGACGACAAGGATAATAAAAAATCCGTTATCGGCAAATTGCTGGGTGACAAGAAGCGATTGACTATCCTGCTTTCCGCCATCGTGGGCGGCGTGTTGGTGGTCGCCGGTCTGGTCTGGTTCCTGTTTTCCGGCGATTCGGAAAGCGCCGGTGACCGCAATGATGATTCCGGCGTGCCGCGCTTTGAAATGGCCATCGCACCGAAGGACCGAAAAGTCGAAGCGGGATCTTTGAACGCTATTTCGGCAAACGAGAAAGGACCGGGGACCGGTATCGTTACGCCCGCATCTACGGTGATGGCTTATGCCAGCATCGCCCCGCCACGGGTAACCGACGGGCCGCTGCCGGAACCGCAAGGCGACGACCTGATCGAACAAACCAAACAGGGGGCCTTGCCGAAAATTGCCGAGGATGGCCGGACGGCGTTAAAGGTCTACGCCAAGTCTTTCGACAACAAGGATGCCCGCCCGAAGGTCGTCATTATCGTCACCGGCCTGGGTTTGAGCGAGGCGGCGACCGATGCCGCCATCTCGCTGCTGCCGGGCGGCGTCACCCTGGCCTTCGACCCCTATGCCCAGGATTTGCAGGGGTGGGCCGACAAGGCCCGCCGGGCGGGTCACGAAATTCTTGTTATGGCGCCACTGGAGCCCGAAACGTTTCCCGCCGATGATCCGGGACCGCAAGGATTGATGACCTTTAATTCACCGACTGAAAATCTGCTGCGGCTGGAATTTATCCTTAGCCGGATGCGTGGTTATGTCGGTGTTTTGTCGGTCATGGGCTCGAAATTCAATAAGGATGAAAGCCGCCTGGAGACCTTTTTGAAAAACCTGAAAGACCGGGGGTTGTTGTTTGTCGATGGCAGCGCCGACCAGAAATCGCTGGCCCCGGCGCTGGCCGAAAAAATGAAACTGCCCAAGGCATTCGTCGATCTGGTGCTCGACACGACACCGACGAAAGAAGCCATCGACGCTAAATTGGCGGAACTCGAAGGTATCGTTCAGGCCAACGCGGTCGCCATCGCCCTGAGCGACGCCTATCCGGTTTCCATCGAACGCATCGCCGCCTGGGCCGCCGGATTACCGGAAAAGAATATGGTCCTGGCCCCGGTATCGGTCGTCGCCGACAAGCAGTTCCTGCAATGACCATAAAGAAGGAAAATCTTCCGTACCGGCCCTGTGTCGGCATTATGCTGATCAATGCCCGTGGACTGGTCTTCGTCGCCAGGCGAATAGACGTTTCACAAGAAGCATGGCAAATGCCGCAGGGCGGTATCGACAAGGGTGAACTTCCCCGGCAGGCGGCGTTGCGTGAATTGAAAGAGGAAACTGCGGTCGAAAATGCCGAGATTATCGCCGAAAGCGGCCATTGGCGGAGCTACGACCTGCCCGATGACCTGATTGGCAGGGCCTGGGGCGGCAAGTATCGTGGCCAGACCCAGAAATGGTTCGCCGTCAGATTTCTGGGTGACGATGACGAGATTAATATCGACGCCGGGAAACACACCGAATTTTCCGCCTGGAAGTGGGCCCCCGTCGATGACCTGGTGGGCCTGATTGTGCCCTTCAAGGCGCAGCTTTATATGGATGTGGTCGCCGAATTCAGGCATCTTGCGATTTTTGAAACCTGATTCTGACGGACACTGAATTTCCATGATGTACCTGATGATCGCCGCCGGGTTCGTGTTTCTGCTGGGCGGCGCCGATGTCTTCGTCCGCGGCGCCGTGGCGATAGCCGCCAAGCTGAATGTTTCTCCCCTGGTGATCGGACTGACGGTGGTCGCCTTCGGCACTTCGGCGCCGGAACTGCTGGTCAGCCTGGACGCGGCGCTGGCCGGGGCCGGCAACATGGCGCTGGGTAACGTCGTCGGCTCCAACATCGCCAATTTATTATTGATTATCGGGGCCGCCGCCCTGGTCAAACCAATTTTGGTCAAGCCGTTCGCCCTGCTGCGCGATTCGGTGATGCTGGTCGGCGGCAGCCTGCTGTTCGCGTGGTTTTGCTGGCGCGGCGAAATCGGGGCCTGGCAGGGGGCGGTGCTGTTGGCCGCGCTGTTTGTTTTTCTGGGCGGTTCGTACCGGCGCGAATCCGGTGGCGGCGATCCCGAGGCGGCCGATCTGCATATTCAGGAAATAGAAGAATACAAAGGGCTGCGCGGGTCTTCATGGGCGCTGTGGATGACCATGCTGGCGGGGTTGGCGGGACTTGTCTTCGGGGCCGACCTGCTGGTCGATGGCGGGGTCGCGGTGGCCCGTAAATTTGGCGTCGCCGAGGAGGTTATCGGCCTGACGGTACTGGCCATCGGCACCTCCTTGCCGGAACTGGCGGCTTCCGTGGTCGCCGCGCTGCGCGGCCATTCCGATGTCGCCGTCGGCAATGTGGTCGGTTCCAACATGTTCAATGTGCTTGCCGTGGTCGGCATAGTTTCCATGGTCACACCGCTGAAAGCGCCGGCCCAGATACTGGAATTCGACTTGTGGGTGATGCTGGCCGTGACCATAATCATGATCCCCTATCTGCTTGGCAAGTTACGCCTGGGCAGGGGCGCTTCGGTTTTGTTTTTAACCGCCTATGGGGCCTATATCACGCTCCAGGCTTACGGTGTCGATGGTGCGCTGGCGTTGATTGAATGATGGAAGAACGGCGCGATAAAGTCCTTATCATCGATGCGGCGGGGGTCGGTGGCGGCGATTTCACCGCCGCCGGGTGGCTCGTGGCCGATCCGGCCAGGGACGACCCGGAAGCGCTGTTGGCGGAATTTAAAGCCGGGACCGGCGCCGCTGAAAGCGGCAACGTCATCTATCTGTATGACGGTCGCGCCGGGGCCGGGATTAGGGCAAAAGCCGATATCCGGGCCAGGGCGCTATCGTTGGCTCCGGGAATACGGGTCAACGCCGTCTGTCTTCAAAACGGCATGACGGATATCGAACAGTGGTCGTCGCATTCTTTAGGGTTTATGGTACGGACAGAGGAGATAGTTGCCGCCGTTCGGTTTATTCTTGATACTGCGCCGATAACCGGACAAATGATTTCGCTGGACGGCCTGGCAGGCCGATGAACCGGAAAATGAGGGCGCTATGACGGCGGGAAAAATGGAATTGGTGCGACCGACGAATATTGCCGATGCGCGGGCCGCAATCCGCCATGTGTTCGTCCGCGATCTGGAACTGTCTTGCCTGATCGGCGTCTATCAACACGAAAAGGAAGCCCGGCAGCGGGTCCGCATCAATCTTGATCTGGCCGTCCGCGAGGGCGAACCGGATGGCCGTTTGCATGACGACCTGGCGAACGTGGTTTGTTATGAAGCCCTGAGTAACGGCGTTCGCGATCTGGTTGGACAGGGCCATATAAATCTGGTCGAAACCCTGGCCGAGGAAATTGCCGCCATGTGCCTGACCGATTCAAGGGTTCGTTCGGCCAGGGTCAGGGTGGAAAAGCTGGATGTATTCGAAGATACCGCCAGCGTCGGCGTTGAAATCGAAAGATTCAATCGGCGGATATAGCCGTGTATCGCATCACGGATTTCCCGCAAGTCATTGTAAAAAGGGCTTTAACCGTCCTGTAACATAACTAGTTGTGCACAGGCGGCGTTTTCCGGTCGTTTCGGTAATAAAACATTCATAAAAAATCGCCGAAAGGCGCTGTCTATTCTCTATATTAAAAATATTGTTTAATAACAATGCGTTAGAAAAGTGCACAATTTTTGTGCAAACCCTAGGAGTCAGCGGCTTTTGTGGGGTCAATGGTTTTTCGGTGGCTTTTTCAACAGCCTTATCCACAAGAATAGTGGATAGTTGTTCGGTGCGGTATGGAATTGGAAACCGTTAGGCTATGTCAAGGACGGAATCGAACCCGGAACAGGAAATAACGGCGCCCCCGCCGGGGGTGGCGGTGATCGACGGCTACCTGAAGTCCTTGCCGGATACGCCCGGCGTTTACCGGATGCTCAACGGTCGCGGCGACGCGCTTTACGTGGGCAAGGCCAAAAACCTGAAAAAGCGGGTCGCCAGCTATTGCAACCTGAAACGTCAATCAAACCGGCTGCGCCGGATGATCGGCGAGACGACATCCATGGAATTTGTCACCACCCATACCGAGGCCGAGGCCCTGTTGCTGGAAGCCAATCTGATAAAGCGCTACAAGCCGCGTTACAATATCCTGTTGCGGGACGATAAATCTTTCCCGAAAATTCTGCTGACCGGCGATCATCAATTTCCCCGGGTGCTCAAACATCGCGGCCGGGCGACTCGGGAAGGTGAATATTTCGGCCCTTTCGCCTCGGCCTGGGCGGTCAATGAAACATTGACGGTACTGCAGCGCGGGTTTTTCCTGCGGACCTGCTCGGACAGCGTCTTCGCCAATCGCTCCAGGCCCTGTCTGCTGTATCAGATCAAGCGGTGCTCGGCGCCCTGTGTCGGCTATATCGGCGAACAGGCCTATGGCCAGTTGGTCGGCGAGGCCCGGGATTTCCTAAGCGGCCAGAGCAGGAAGATCCAGCGTGGTTTAGCCAAACGTATGCAGCGGGCCAGCGACGCGCTGGATTTCGAGGCCGCCGCCGGCTACCGCGACCGGATCGTCGCGCTGACCAGGATTCAGGCCCATCAGGACATCAACCCGGCGGGCCTGGCCGAGGCCGACGTTTTGGCCGTGTATCAGGCCGGCGGCCACAGCTGTGTCCAGGTGTTTTTCTTCCGGGGCGGCCGCAACTTCGGTAACCGCGCCTATTATCCCAGCCACGCTAAAGACGACGACGAGACCGCCGTGCTGGAAGCCTTTATCGGCCAGTTCTATGACAACAAGGAACCGCCGCGAAAAATTCTGCTGTCGCACCGGCTCGGCGGTCAGGCCCTGATTGCCGAAGCGCTTGGCGTCCGGGCCGGTCGCCGGGTCGAAGTCAGCCGGCCGCAGCGGGGGGACAAGCTGAAGCTGGTCGAACATGCGCTGGTCAACGCCCGCGAGGCTCTGGGACGGCGGCTGTCGGAAAGCGCCTCGCAGCGCGCCCTGCTCGATGGTTTGGCCAAACTGCTGGAACTGGACAGGCCGCCCGCACGGATCGAAGTCTATGATAACAGCCATGTTTCCGGCAGTCAGGCGATTGGCGCCATGATCGTCGCCGGGCCGGACGGGCTGATGAAAAACGCCTATCGCAAATTCACCATTCGCGGCAAGGACATAGCCCCCGGCGATGATTACGCCATGATGCACGAGGTGCTGAGCCGCCGCTTCGCCCGCGCCCGCAGGGAAGATCCAGAGCGCGAACGCGGCATGTGGCCGGACCTGATCCTGCTTGACGGCGGGCTCGGCCAGCTTGGCGTCGCGGCCCGGGTGTTCGCGGAACTGGGCATTGAAGATGTGGCGCTGGCGGCTATCGCCAAGGGGCCGGACCGCAATGCCGGGCGGGAGCGTATTTTCCGGGTCGGCCGCGACCCGATATCGCCGTCGGCGCGCGATCCGGTGTTGTACTTCCTGCAACGTCTGCGCGACGAGGCGCACCGTTTCGCAATTGGCTTTCACCGCCAGAAAAGGGGCAAGGCGGCGGTTAAATCGTCGCTCGACGGGGTGCCTGGAATCGGCGCCAAACGCAAGAAGGCGCTGCTCCATCTGTTCGGTTCGGCGGGCGCCGTCGAGGCCGCTGGCCTGGCCGACCTGGAAGCCGCCCCGGGAATTAGCAAAGCCATGGCCAAGAAAATCTATGACTGGTTCCACGGCTCGGGATAAACTACCCTGAATTCGATCAATTGGCCTGGGCTTCCTTCCGACATGCCGCTCAATTTTCCAAATATTCTGACGTTTTCCCGGATTGCCGCGATTCCGGTTATTATCGTGCTGATGTATTTGCCCGGTCCGCTCGGCAACTGGTCGGCGTTCGCGGTCTATACCTACGCCTGCATTACCGACTTCTTCGATGGCTATCTGGCCCGCGCCTGGCGCCAGCAATCGTCGCTGGGCCGGTTTTTGGATCCGATCGCCGACAAGCTGCTGATCGCCGCCGTGCTGATAATGCTGGTTGCCAACGACAGTATTTCCGGGATCACCGTAGCCGCCGCGGCGATCATCCTGTTTCGGGAAATTCTGGTTTCCGGTCTGCGTGAATTTCTTGCCGAGGTCCAGGTTCGGGTGCCGGTGACGGTGCTGGCGAAATGGAAGACATTCATTCAGATGCTGGCGCTGGGGTTCCTGCTGGTCGGCGCCGCCGGGCCGGATTTTGGGCCGCTCAGCACCATGGAAATAGGCATTGGCGGCATCTGGGTGGCCGCCGCGCTGACTATCGGCACCGGCTATGATTATCTGAAGTCGGGGCTGAAACACATTTCCGAATCGGACGGGGCGGTGGACCGGGAATGAAAATATTCGGCATGGTCGGCTGGAGCGGCAGCGGCAAGACCACACTGTTGAAGCTGTTGCTGCCGGAACTGATAGGCAGGGGCTACCGGGTTTCGACCATGAAGCACACCCATCACAGCGTGGAACTGGATAAGCCCGGCAAGGATTCCTACGAACACCGCCGGGCCGGGGCGCATGAAGTGCTGATTACCTCATCGACCCGGTGGGCGCTGATGCATGAATTGCGCGACCAGCCGGAACCTGCCATGGACGACCTTATCGCCCGCATGAGCCCGGTCGATCTGCTGCTTATCGAAGGCTTCAAGCGGCATCGCCACGACAAAATTGAAATTAATCGCGGCGCCACCGGCAAGCCGTTGATGTGCAGGGACGATCCCGGCATAGTGGCGATTTCCAGCGATCAGAAGCTGGAGGGGCTGGCGATTCCGGTGATCGATCTTAACGATACCGCCGCCATCGCCGATTTTATAATCGACCACTGCAATCTTGCGAAGGGCTCCAGTCATGACCCAGCTTAAGGACGATTGCTTCGCCGGCGACGGTGAACTGATGCCGCTGCAAGCGGCGCTTGCCGATCTGGAAAGCCGCCTGTCGGTTTTGACCGGAACCGAACCGCTCACCCTGTCCCGGGCCCTGTCACGATTTCTGGCCGAAGATGTGATCGCCGAACGCCGGGTGCCGCCGCATGACAATTCGGCGGTCGATGGCTACGCGGTACATTCCGGCGATCTTGCCGCCGAAGGTGAAACCAGGCTGGCCCTGGGGGGACGCATCGCCGCCGGCCATCCGCTCGACGGCGCCGCCGAACGGGGTTTTGCCTATCGGATATTTACCGGCGCCGCCATGCCGCCCGGCCCCGATACCGTGTTTATGCAGGAAGATGTGGTTGTCGACGGTGATTATGTGATTTTGCCGCCGGGCCTGAAGGCCGGCTCGAACCGGCGTTTCGCCGGCGAAGACATCGAGACCGGATCGGTTATCGTGGCGGCCGGGCGGCGGCTTCGGGCGCAGGATCTGGGGGTCATCGCCTCGGTCGGTATCGACCGTATTTTGGTTTATAAACGGCTCAGGGCGGCGGTGTTTTCGACCGGTGACGAAATCCGCGACCCCTCCGGCGAGGCCCCGGCGGGATGCATCTTCGACGCCAACCGCTTCACCGTGATGGCCATGTTGCGGGCGCAGGGCTGCGTCGTCGACGATCTGGGAATTTTGCCCGATGACCCGGCCCAAATTACCCGGGCCCTGGCCGCCGCCGCCGCCAGCCACGACCTGATACTTACCTCCGGCGGGGTTTCCGTCGGCGATGAAGATCATGTCAAGGCGGCGGTCGAGTCCCTGGGGCGGCTTCATTTCTGGCGGCTCGCCATCAAACCGGGGCGGCCGGTGGCGCTGGGCCAGATTGCCGATTGTGTGTTCATCGGCCTGCCGGGAAACCCGGTGGCGGCGATGGTCACCTTCATGCGGGTGGCGCTGCCGGTAATTTTACGGCTGGCCGGCGGCGTCAATCTGTCCCCGGTCTTCTACCGGGTAGCCGCCGCCTTCGATTACACCAAGAAACCGGGCCGCCGGGAATGGCTGCGTTGCCGCCTGCGGCAGGACGACGATGGCGTCGCATGGGCCGAAAAATATCATTCCGGCGGGGCCGGGGTGCTGACCTCTATGGCTTGGGCCGACGGTCTGGTTGAACTGGCGGAAGACAGGACACACATAAGGGAAGGGGAAATGGTCGATTTTCTGCCCTTTTCGGAGTTTAATCTATGAAGCTGCTTTATTTCGCCTGGGTCCGTGACATGACCGGAATTTCCAGGGAAGACATTCCCTTGCCGGATGGCGTGTCGACGGTCGGCCAGTTGATCGACTGGCTCAAACAGCGTGACGACAAGATGGCCAGGGCTTTCGCGGATACCGCGATGATCCGGGCCGCCGTTAATCAGCAATACGTGGGCACGGATCATCGACTTGGCGAAGGCGACGAGGTCGCTTTTTTCCCGCCGGTCACCGGGGGCTGATCGGGTGATCCGGGTACAGGCCGAAGATTTCGACATGGCGGGGGAAATCAGCCGGCTGACCGCCGGCGACACCGCCATCGGCGGCGTCTGCGCCTTCGTCGGGCTGGTCCGCGATTTCGCCGGTGACGGCGGCGCGGACTGCGGCGCGATGACTCTGGAACATTATCCCGGCATGACCGAAAAGGCGCTGGCGGAAATTGAGGCCGAGGCGCTGGCCCGCTGGCCACTGGCGGGAACCCTGATTATCCATCGCTACGGGCGGCTGGGGCCGGGCGACAACATCGTGCTGGTGGCGGTGGCGGCGGCCCATCGCCAGGTTGCGTTCGAGGCCTGCCATTTCCTGATTGACTGGCTTAAAACCAAGGCGCCGTTCTGGAAACGCGAGGAAACCGCCGACGGCGCCCACTGGGTCGAGGCGAAAGGCGAAGATGACGCCGCCGCCGACAGGTGGGCGCGACCGAATGGCAAATCGTAACAATAATATGTGAAAGGAAGCCGCTTATGGCAGACGAACACGACTGGCCGGTCAAGGCATACAAGAATATAGCCTTCCTGAAGCGGCGGGAGGCCCGTACGGTGCGCATCCTGGCCGAATATATGGAGCCCGAGACCCGTTTCGATGACCTGAAGGTTAGCGATACCATCGTTTTCTTCGGCTCGGCCCGGGTTAAATCCCGCGAAGACGCGGTCAACAGTTTGCAGGCCGCCCGCGATCACGGCGGCGAACTGGAAATTCAGGCGGCCGAACGGAAGATGGCGATGTCCCGCTATTACGAAGACGCCCGCGAACTGGCGGCCCGCCTGACCACCTGGTCGAAGGAACTGGAAAAGGGTCGCCGCCGTTTCGTTATTTGCACCGGCGGCGGACCGGGCCTGATGGAAGCGGCCAATCGCGGTGCCTCGGAAGCCAAGGGCCTGAACATCGGCCTGAATATCGCGATTCCCCATGAACAGAGCGATAACCCCTATATTTCGAACGAGTTGAGGTTCGAGTTTAATTACTTCTTCATGCGCAAGTTCTGGTTCACCTATCTGGCCAAGGCGCTGCTGGCCTTTCCCGGCGGCTTCGGCACCATGGATGAATTTTTTGAATTGATGACCCTTATCCAGACCCACAAGCTGGGCAAAAAAATTCCCATTGTGCTGTATGGCGCCGACTATTGGGACCGGATCATCAATTTCGACGCCATGGTCGAATTCGGCACCATCTCGCCCGAGGATCTAAACCTGTTTCGCCGGCTTGATACCGTCGACGAGGCCTTCGATTTCATCACCAGTGAGCTAAACCTGGCCGCCCTGAAGAACCCCGGCGGCAGCCTTTAAGTCGTGCTCAGAATAATTTGGTGACAGTTTACTAAATTATCAATTATTAATTAGTAAACTGTCCCCGTAATGCCCAATCCATAGGCCAGCGCGTAAAGCGCCCAGACCACGTCTCCCGGCCCTACGCGCGAGACCGCCATCAGGTTGATCAGGCCGATAGCCGGCAGTAGGAACACGCGCCAGACCGGCACCATACGCCGCCGCGTGGCCGAAAAGCCCAACCAGAGCAGCAGCGCAAGAAGCGGCCAGACCAATGGTGGCGCGCCGAGGATGAGTTGCAAGATTACGCTGTCATTTCCTTTCCGGCAAGGGGGGCAGGGACACATCGCGCGCCGCTGCGACAGACTCTACACCGATGCGGCCAATGGCATCAAGCTACAGCGGTGAACTCGATGTAATTCGGCGACAGTTCACTAATTATATATCAATTTAGTAAATAGTAGACTGTCGCCGAAATTTGGTGTGGTGCCGGCCATGGGCACATAATAAATTATGTCTTGGCCT
>CAZZKE010000056.1:0-14269 GCA_964655005.1 uncultured Thalassospiraceae bacterium
CCCGATATCGGCTGGATCGTCGCCGACGAAAAACGCCTGCGTCAGGTGCTGTTCAACCTGCTGTCCAATGCCATTAACTTTACCCCGTCGCGCGGCGCCGTAACATTAACCGCCGAACGCCGCGGCGAGGCGGAAAACGAGACTATTGTATTCAAGGTCAGCGATACCGGTCGCGGCATACCAAAAAGCCGCCAGCTCGATATTTTCGAGGCCTTCGGAAACGCGCCGGAACAGGCCGTGGACGACAACAGCCATCGCACCGGCGCCGGCCTGGGATTAAGCCTGGTCAAGCGGTTCGTCGAACTGCACGGCGGGGCGGTCGATATCAAGTCACCCCCCGGACGGGGCACCACGGTCATCTGCACACTGCCGGCAAGCGGCAGGAAACAGCCATCGCTGGCGGCGGTAAAACAACGGGAAACCGGTTAAGAATATCCGAAAGCACTTGATTTTTCCGATCGACGAACGACATTTTAAACAACCGCATGTCAGCCGTCAGGAAGGGGCAGACACCATGAACAAGATTACCGATATAAATGGCCGGCCATCCCGTACCGCCGACAGGCCGTCGCGGCGGCAAGCCGAACAGGCTGTCCGCACCTTGCTGCTGTGGGCCGGCGACGATCCCGACCGCGAGGGTCTCAAGGAAACCCCGGCCCGGGTGGTCCGTTCCTACGAGGAATTTTTCGCCGGCTACCGGGAAGACCCCGAGGCCCTGCTGGAACGGACCTTCGAGGAAACCGATGGTTACGACGAAATGGTGCTGCTGAAGGACATTCGTTTTGAATCCCACTGCGAACACCACATGGCCCCGATCATCGGCCGCGCCCACGTCGCCTATTTGCCAAAAAACCGGGTAGTCGGTATTTCCAAACTGGCCCGCCTGGTCGAAATGTACGCCAAGCGACTGCAAATTCAGGAAAAAATGACGGCGCAGGTAGCCAAGGCCATCAATGATATCCTGCAACCCCAGGGAACCGCCGTGGTTATCGAGGCCGCCCACCAGTGCATGACCACGCGCGGCATCCACAAGCCCGGCGTGTCGATGGTTACCTCTACCATGTTGGGCGCTTTCCGCGACAACGCATCGACCCGCCGCGAATTCCTGGCCATGGTCGATGGCCCGACAAATGGTGGCGGATGGTCGGTTTAGGCACCGGAATTCTTGCTGTTTTTAGTCCTACGGCGTATCAAGATTTATGGATTTACGGCCTGTCTTCCTGATTATCGGCATCCTGCTGTCGGCCCTGGCGCTCAGCATGGCCGTGCCCGCCATTGTCGATGCCGTGGCCGGCAATCCCGACTGGCAGGTTTTTTCCGTATCGGCCGGGGTTACCCTGTTTGTCGGCGTCGCCATGGCCCTGACGACCCGAAGCGCCGGCCTTCGGCTGTCGGTGCGCCAGGCCTTCGTGATGACCTCGTTAAGCTGGCTGGCTATAACATTTTTCGCGGCCCTTCCGCTGGCCTTTTCGGAACTTGACCTGAGCTACACCGACGCCTTTTTCGAGGCCATGTCCGGTATCACCACGACCGGTTCAACGGTGATTACCGGGCTGGATTCGGCACCGCCGGGGATTTTGCTGTGGCGGGCCTTGCTGCAATGGCTGGGCGGCATTGGAATTATTATCATGGCGGTCGTCATTTTTCCCATGCTGCGTGTCGGTGGCATGCAGTTGTTTCGCATGGAAGCGTCCGATCATTCCGACAGGGCGATTCCGCGGACGGCCCGGATCGCCAGTTCCATCGGCGTAATTTATTTGCTGTTTACCCTTGTTCTGGCGTTCGCATACCGGCTGGCCGGCATGACCGGTTTCGATGCCGTCGCCCACGCCATGACGACCATCGCCACCGGCGGTTTTTCAACCATGGACGGATCAATCGGCTACCTGGATAATTTCGCCGTCGATATTATCGCGACGTTCGGCATGATATTTGGCAGCCTGCCGTTTATCCTGTATCTGAAAGCCGTGCAGGGCAACCCGTCGGCCTTGTGGAATGATTCCCAGGTTCACTGGTTTATCTCCATTGTCGGCGGCACCGTGCTGGTAGTGACGGTATGGCTGTGGCTTTCCGGCGGATACGACCCGCTTCAGGCGATCCGGTATTCGGCTTTCAATGTGGTGTCGATCATCACCGGCACCGGCTTCGCCACATCTGATTACGGCCAGTGGGGCGGTTTCGCTGTGCCCGCCTTCTTTTTTATCATGTTCATCGGCGGCTGCGCCGGATCGACCACCGGCGGCATCAAGATTTTCCGCTTTCAGGTCCTTTATTCCGCCGCCCGCACCCAAATTCATCACCTGTTGCAGCCCCATGGCGTGTTCATCCCTTACTTCAACCGGCGATCGATCCCCGACGACGTCATCGTTTCGGTACTTAGCTTCTTCTTCGTGTTCGGCCTGAGCTTCGCCCTGCTGGCGATAGGCCTGGGCCTGCTGGGGCTGGATTTTCTGACCGCCGTGTCCAGTGCGGCGGCGGCGATATCCAATGTCGGGCCGGCGCTGGGCGCAATCGCCGGACCATCGGGGACCTTTCAGTCCATGCCGGACGCCGCCAAGTGGCTGTTATCGGGCGGAATGCTGCTGGGCCGGCTCGAATTGTTTACGATAATCGTCATGTTTACCCGCCCGTTCTGGCGCGGTTAGACTCTAGGGCCTCTGCCATTTACGCAGATAGCGGCGGATATTCTTCGATATTTCCGCATCGAAATCCTTCATCAGCGCCTCGGTCAATTTGAACCAGGCTAATTCACGCTCGTTGATATTGGCGTCCTCGCGTACCGTTATCGAACGTTTGACGCCGGCTTCGGCGAACCCCAGCCGTTTGCCGCCGTCATCACGAATTTCCAGCGTCGCCTCTATGCTGGCCTGATAGCGTTCGGATTGTTCTTTGGTGAACGCCCCGGTCAGGCCCTTTTTCCGCTCCAGGGTGGTTTCGATGACCGAGGCATCGGTAACCACAAGCCGCACATCGCCGACCCCGCCGCTTGCCTTTACCCGGTCGCTAAACCATCGCCGCAGGGCATCGGCAGGCGGCACCGGAAACAGATGATCGACATTAGGCGCCGTCAGCGGGGCCTTGTATTCCATGGCCATAACCACGGAACCGACTTCGAAGGTGAGCGGCGGCAGATACGAATATGTCAGTTCCGGCAGGCGTTGCGACGGCAGCTCGGCCGCACAGCCCGCAAGCAACAAAATCGCCATCAATGCCGGCGCAAGGCCTGCCGGTGACGGGAAGCGTATTTTCCTGCGGCGCATGGTTTCCTCCATCTATTCCTCCTCGTACTCATCATCGTCATCATCATCGTCGTCTTCTTCGTCCCGCGATCGCATATTGCGAATAGCGAAAAACAGGCCAACGCCCCCCATCAGGAAGAATGCCGAGGCGATAACAATCGCCCAGAACAACAGCTTCTCGGTTTTTTTCTCGGCCAGTAATTGCTTGTTTTCCTCTGCGGCCGCCTCGTCCTTGGTGGTTTTTTCTGCGACTGTGTCGGATTTTTTAACCGGCTTGAGCGTCGCCACGGATTCCTTTTGCCGGCGCATGGCGGAACCAACGGCTTTTTGCTTGTCTTTCCGCGTCATCGTCGAAAATGTCACGTCACCGGCACAGAGACGATATATATCATCGTCGTTATCCAGCTTCAGGGTTGGTATCGAACGGGCCGAAAGGCGGCCTTTCTTGACCGGGAAATAACTCAGCACATTGCCGATCCGACCGCTTGCGCCAATCTTGAAGCCAACATTATCGACGCGGCCATCGTTGTCCAGATCGACGGTGAAGACGCCGGTCAATCTTACTTTCTGGCCACTGACCATATGCTCGCCGGCCTTCCAGAAATCCGTCAGTTCGCGGTCGCAGGAAAAGGCGGGTTTTGATTCGTCTTTTTTCTTCGGCGCCGCCGCGACGCCGGCTTCCGGAGCCGGCAAGTCGGAATTCTGGTAGTCGGTCCGATATTTGGTCACCTTTGCGGCGCCGCCTTCGGGATCGCTGGAAACTCTCACCCCGGATGCGGCGGCGGCGGCAGGCTGTTCCGCAACCGGTGGGGTGACCGCCTGTTGCACGGTCTGCGGCGGCTTTTTCGCCCGCCTGATCGGCAGCGGCGCTATTTCCTGTTCCACGGAACCGAAGCCCAGGTCCGGCATGACGCCCTGTCGTGTTTTCTGTCCCGGCAGAGGCACCGCTTCGTCGGCGCGTCCCGCCTTGCGGCCAACCGTTACTTCCGAGCCGGGGGCTTCCAGGGCGGCGGCGGGCAGCGTCATTTTCCGCCTGGCCGGCGGTGGCAAAATCAGTTGTCGGTCAAACCACGCCGTCGCCGGTTCGGAACAATAATCATCGCCGAAATCAAGGCGTACTTCCTGGCTTTGCAGTTCCAGTCGCAGCCGATAGTCGTCACCCGGCCCAAGCCGCCCGGCGAGTTCGCCACAATCCAGTTCGGCGGCGACCGCGACTGCCTGAAAACCCGACAGCAGCAGCCCCAATGCCAGCACAAGCGGCCTTGAAATGTTAGAGGATATCCTCATTCAGTCATGCGTTCCGCAGTTCCGAGGGCGCATAATACCAAGGAGTACTAATAAAAACTCCTTAGTATAAGCCATCAAACCCGAGGTAACAGATTCTGATTAACACCTTATGAATACGCGGCCCGGCGATATCAATCGATGGCATCCATGCACCAGGCCAGGATTCCCTTTTGCGCGTGTAGACGATTTTCCGCCTCATCCCAGACCGCCGATTGCGGGCCATCGATAACTTCGGCAGTCACTTCGTCGCCCCGGTGGGCGGGCAGACAGTGCAGGAACAGCGCATCCGGACTGGCCAGCTTCATAAGATTCGCATCGACCCGGAACCCGGCCAGCATGTTATGGCGGGACGAAACTTCCTTGTCCCCCATCGAGACCCAGGTGTCGGTGACGATACAATCGGCCCCGACCGCCGCCGCCAGCACATCGTCGCCCAGCGTTACGTCGCCGCCTTCCGTCCTGGCCCATTCGAGCAGTCCGGAAGCCGGGCTGAGCTCTTTCGGGCAGGCCAGTTTAAGCTTGAAGCCGAATCGTACCGCCGCCTGTATCCATGACGTCGCCATGTTATTGCCGTCACCGCTCCAGACCACGGTCTTGCCGGCAATCGGGCCACGGCGTTCCTCGATTGTCATGATATCGGCCATCAACTGACAGGGGTGGCTCATGTCGGTCAGGCCGTTGATTACCGGCACCGTGGCATAGGCCGCCAGTTCATCCAGTTTCGCCGGATCATCGGTGCGGATCATGATCCCATCGACGTACCGCGATAGCACCCGGGCGGTGTCGGCGACGGTTTCGCCGCGGCCCATCTGACACGATTCCCCGTCCAGCACTACCACTCGACCGCCCAGTTGCACCATGCCGACTTCGAAGGAAACACGGGTCCTGGTCGAGGGTTTTTCGAAAATCAGAACCAGCGTCTTGTCCTTCAGCGGTTGCTCGCCGCCACCGGCCTTGAACTCTACGCCCTTGTCGAGAATGGTGCGCAGGGTGCCCGGGTCCAATTTGTCGAGATCGAGAAAATGCCTGATATCCGACATGTTTTATGCCTCCTCTAATTCGCGGCACGCCTGTGACAGAATTTCAATCGCTTCGTCGATATGGCTTTGATCGATAATCAGCGGCGGCAACAACCGGACGACGTTATCCGCGGCCCCCACCGTCAACAAGCCCAGGTCGTGCAGCCTGGCCCGCAATACGGTATTTTCGATGCCGCATTCGAGCCCGATCATCAACCCGGCGCCGCGCACGTCACGGATAATATCCGGATGTTTGGCGGCCACGGCGCGCAGGCTTTTCCATAGCCGCGCCGCGATATCGTCGACGCCTTCAAGAAATCCCGGCGCCAGCATGATATCGAGCACCGCATTGGCCGCCGTCATGGCCAGCGGGTTGCCGCCGAACGTGGTGCCATGGCTGCCGGCGGTCAATACCCGGGCCACTTTTTCGACCGCCAGGCATGCCCCGACCGGGAACCCGCCGCCCAGGCCCTTGGCCAGCGCCATGACATCGGGCGTAACGCCGGACCACTGGTGGGCGAACATCTTGCCGGTTCGGCCCATGCCGCACTGCACCTCGTCGAAAAACAACAGCAAACCGAATTCTTCGGCGATGGCGCGCAGGCCTTTCAGGTAATCGACATTGGCCACATGGATGCCGCCTTCGCCCTGTACCGGTTCGACCAGAATCGCCGCCGTTTCGGCGGTGATGGCGGCGCGCATTTCATTCAGGTTGCCAAACGCCGCCTGATCGAAGCCATCGACCACGGGGGCGAATCCGGACAGGTGCTTTTCCTGTCCGCCGGCGGCGATGGTCGCCAATGTGCGGCCATGGAAGGCGTTGACGCAGGTAATTACCCGGTAGCGTTCCGGGTTGCCGTTTTCATCGTGGTACTTGCGGATCATCTTGATTCCGCATTCGATAGCTTCGGCCCCGGAATTGGTGAAAAACACACTATCGGCGAAGCTCGCCCCGACCAGCCGGTCGGCCAGCTTCTGCTGTGCCGGAATGTGATAAATATTGGACGTGTGCCACAGCTTGCCGATCTGCCGCCGCAGGGATTTAACCAGATGCGGGTGACAATGGCCAAGCGCGTTGACGGCGATGCCCGAAGTAAAATCCAGGTAGCGACGCCCGTTTTCATCAAACAGATAGGCGCCTTCGCCGCGTTCAAACGTAGCGTCAAATTTGGCATAGGTCGGCATCAGGGTCGGGATCACGCAACTACTCTCCATCAAACACGGCCACGGGCATCAGGCGCCTGCCGGGAAAGCCGGGCAGTATCTAAATCTTGAGACGGGAAGTCAACGCAGGAAATTACGCCTTCAGCCGATAGCCGCTGGCGAACATATGGCGGCACGACAGCCACAGGAAAATATTAATGCCGCCCATCACCGCCAGGCCCAGGGCCGGTTTGGCGTCAGACGTCCCGATAAAGCCATAACGGAAGCCGTCAATCATATAGAAAAACGGGTTGAAATGAGCCGCCATCTGCCATGTTTCGGGTAAGCGCTGTATGGAATAAAAGGTCCCCGACAGGAACGAAAGCGGAGTCACGATAAAGTTTGTCACCGCCGCAATGTGATCAAATTTTTCCGCCCAGATACCGC
The DNA here is from genome assembly GCA_964655005.1 of uncultured Thalassospiraceae bacterium. Lineage (GTDB taxonomy): Bacteria > Pseudomonadota > Alphaproteobacteria > Rhodospirillales > JABHCV01 > CAZZKE01. The sequence continues at coordinate 7,136 of CAZZKE010000056.1, forward strand.
CGATAATACCCAAAAGCGACAGCATCAGCGATGCCATAAAGCCGTGAAACAAAATATAGCCGATGCTGTAAATATGGATCGGCAGGAAAAGGCTCATGGCTATGGTCACCACGCCGCCGACGGCGACCCCCCGCGTCGCCCCGCCAAGCGCGATGGACAGGGTTAATTCGCCGGCGGTGAACGGCGGCATCAGGGTGTCGACGATATTGCCCTGAATCTTGGAAACGACGATCGAGGACGAGGAATTGGTGAAGGCATTTTGCATCATCGCCATCATTATCAGGCCGGGGGCGAGAAATTCCAGAAACGGCACGCCGCCGATTTGCCCGTTTGCCCGGCCGCCGATAGCCAGGGAAAAAACGGTCAGGAACAGCAGCGTGGTTACAACGGGTGCGATCAGGGTCTGGGTGTAGACCTTGGCAAAGCGACGGACCTCGCGCATATACAGCGTCCAGACGCCGATCCAGTTAGGATCTCCGGGATGATCCCATCCGGCGTTCTTCATTTCTGGCGTCTTCCCCGTTATCTGTTCGGTCCCATGGCGGCGGATCATATATAATACCAAGGATCACTGATAAAGACTCATTGATCCTTGGTATTATACAATGTCTCGGTCAAACACCATCCCCGCGGAAACGAATGGCGATGAGCACAGGCGACAAAGCATTGGACCGCAAGACGCCACGCAAAATGACGCCGGACCGGCTGCAAAACATCGCCCTGCATCATCTAGACCGGTTCGCCACATCGGCGGAAAACCTGCGCCGGATACTAAACCGGCGGGCCTGGAAATCATCCCGTCATCACAATACCGACCTTGATCAATGCGCCACCTGGATCGACGCACTGATTTCCCGTTATCAGCAATGCGGCCTGCTTGACGACCTGGCCTACGCCCGCGCCCAGGCGGCAAGCCATAACCGGCGCGGCAAATCGGTCCGCGCCATCCGCGCCATGCTGGGCCGGAAATGGGTGGCGGCGGCAGTCATAGAAGAAGCCGTCGAAGGGCTGGCGGAAAATCATCGAGACCCCGATCTGGCCGCCGCCCTGACCTATGCCCGACGCCGCCGCTTCGGCCCTTACCGGACCCGGCAAATCAATGACAAGGAACGTGAAAAGGAATTGGCGGCGCTGGCCCGCGCCGGATTTTCCTACGCCATCGCGGCCCGCATCATCGCCGCCGACACGGTTGAAGACCTGGACGGTGAAGGCTAATAGTTAAGAACCAGCCAAATCAGGAGACCGGACCACCATGACCGTCACCATCTATCATAATCCCCGTTGTTCAAAATCCCGCCAGACTCTTGGTCTGCTGAAGGAAAACGGTGCCGATCCCGAAATTGTCGAATATCTGGCGACGCCGCCAAGCGCCGATGAACTGAAAGATATTCTGGTCATGCTTGGTATGGCCCCGGCGGAATTGCTGCGCCGCAAGGAAGCCACCGAGGCCGGAATTGACCCGGCTTTGGACGACGCTGCGCTGATCGCCGCCATGGTCGCCAATCCTGCGGTCATCGAGCGACCGATCGTGGTCGCCGGCGGCAGGGCCCGAATCGGCCGACCGCCGGAAAGCGTCCTGGAGATTCTTTAAAAGCCCCTGATCCAGGCCGGCCGCAGGTTGCCCTGCCCTTTTCTGGCGGCCGATATCTGGGCCAGAAGACGGTCTCTGTCATTCGGCAGATTACCGGCCAGGGCCAGGGAATTGGACGCGTGGTTGGAACGGAATATTACCGGTTTCGGCGGCGCCAGGCCGCCGACCAGTCCTTCCAGTTCGGCCAGCGCGCCATCGTCGGACTGCCATTGGAAGCTGTCGCCGAAGCGTTCGAAGCGTTCCATGAAACGCCCTTTGACATGATCTTCCAGCCCCAGTTGCAGGGTCGACAGGTAGGTCGGCGGGGCCTTGTTGATAAGATCCACGGTGCCGTCTACATGTTCTTGCCACAGGCCGCGACCGCCGAGGCCGAGAATCACCGTCGCCGACACCTTGATTGCGGCGGCGGCGGCCTTTTCCAGGGCCGTCGCGATGGATCGCGGCGAGGCGCCCTTGGTAATTCGCTTTAGTATCGCCGGCGATCCGGATTCGATTCCCAGATAAACCAGACGCAGCTTGCGGGCCTTTAGTTCCGCCAATTCTGCCGCGCTTTTTTGCAGCAAATTGACCGGCGTCGCGTAGCAGGAAACCCGTTGCAGGGCGGGAAAAGTCGCCGCCAGTTTATCGAGTATCCGTTTCAGGCTGTCCATCGGCAGGGCCATGGCATCGCCATCGGCCAGAAACACCCGGTTGGCGTCGGGCCAATCCCCGGCGAAGGCGTCGATATCGGCGAACACATCGGCCAGCGGTCGGGCGCGATAGCTTTTCACCTTGTACATGGAACAAAACGAACATTCATTGAATGAACAACCGTAACTGACCTGAATAATCAGGTTGCGGCCTTCCGACGGCGGCCTGAATAACGGCATATCGTAAACGGGCGAATTCATACCGCCACGAATTACGGCCCACAGGCCCGGCGGTCAACATTTTGTTTACCCTATTTGATTAGATTATCGTCAGAATAGCCACGCATGCACGCATGAGTGTGTTGAAAGGTGTGCCTTTGAAAAAGTCCGAACGCATTTTCCGCGACGGCGATGTCATCTTTCGTGAAAGTGACTCGAGCGAGTCGGTGTTTGTCGTGGTCAAGGGCAATGTGGAATTGACCAAGTCCGGCGACAACGGCCCGGTTATGCTGGCCATACTGGGGGCCGGAGAGGTCTTCGGCGAAATGGGTATCCTCGACCGTGGCCTGCGCAGCGCCTCGGCCCATGCCGTTGGCGATACGGTGCTGGAAGAAACATCACGCCGCGATTTCCTGACCGCCATCAAAAACGAACCGGAAATGGCAGTTGCCATCATGGCCAAGCTGGTCGAACGGTTACGCCGGGCCAACGATATGCTGGCGCACCCGACGACGGTGGAAAAACCCGGGAAACCGGTTTCCCGAATATCGATGTTCGGAATGTTGAAAAGCATCATTACATCGGCAGGCGGCGCCGGCGCCGACCGTATAGATATCCGTGTCGCCGGCATTAGCGGCGAGATCAAGGAGGCGGCCGGCCAACAGACCCGCCACATCATCGCCAGCCTTGGTAAACGCAAGGGCATCAGGGTCCGCCCGCAAGGCAAGATGCCCGAAGTGGATTTCGACCTGCATCCCGATGACCGGGCCAGAATTTATGCCGAAAATGCACGAAAAAGCTTACTTGCCAGCGGCGACGACGTGATGATATGGGGCGATATTCCGTCGCCGGGAACGACCCTTTACCTGCATTTCGTTTCCGCGACACCGGATGAGGAAGATCGTCCCGGCTGTTTTCTGGCGACTACCACACTGACCCTGCCGGTCGATTTCGGGGCCGAATTTTCCGAACTCCTGCTGGCCGTTACCCTGGCGGCGACGGCGCCGGCCAACGAAAGCAAGCGGATCCGTCTGGCCCAGGCCCTGTCCGAAACCCTGTACGCCGCCATGCCGGCGGTGCAGAACCTGCCCCTCGACCTGACCAACCGCGAACGGGCGGCCATCCAGTTGTGCTATGGCAACGCCGTCGCCACGATGTGCCTGCAACGGGGCACCGGCGAACTTTACCAGGTCGCCGCCCAGACCTTCCGGGGCGCCCTGGTGCAATTATCCGTGGAGGATTCCCAAGGGGACTGGGCCCTGGCCCAGATGCATCTGGGTTCCATCCTGCAAACCATCGGCGAGCGCGGCGGCGAAACCGATATCCTGAGCGGCGCTATCGAGGCTTTCGACAACGCGCTCAAGTTCTTTTCCAGGGCGACCCATCCGGTGCAGTGGGCGTCCATGCAAAATCGCCTGGGTCTGGTGCTGTACAAACTTGATATGAACACCGGCGACACGGAAATGCTGAAACATGCCTTGACCACATTCCAGGCCGCCCTGCAGGTCTTCAACCGTTCCGAATATCCCTTGCGCTGGGCCGAAGTGATGAACAACTTCGCCCAGGCCGCGCAGGTCCTTGGCGATCAGTTGCGTAACGTTGAAGTCCTGCAAAAAGCGGTCGATGCCTGCCGGGGGGCGCTGGAAGTGCGGCGCAGGGAAACCGGACCGATGCTGTGGGCGGCAACCCAGAACAACCTGGGCTCGGCGCTGTTCCTGCTGGGGCGAATGACCGAGGAAGAGACAGACCTGCACGACGCGGTCGAGGCCTTCAGCGAAGCGGGCCAGGTTTACCGGACCCACGGCGCCGGCCGGTTGGCCTCGGTCGCCGACAAGAACCTGGCCCGGGCCAGGGACCTGCTGGACGAACTGGAAGGTCAAAAACCGTCCCGGCGCAGCGAAATTCCGGCCCTGCACTGGGAAAAAGAATAGATTATGCCAAGGTATTACTGCCGGGGCGGTGGCCGGTAGCGGGCGGTATATACCCGACAGTCGGAATATCCGTCGTTATAGAAATGATACGTCATGCCGTCTTGCGCCAATCCCTGGGGATCGCGCAAATTATAAGTTTTGGTGGCGATGCCGGTAATGCCGCGACCGACCTTGCCGGCATAGCCGATGTACAGGTTCTGTATCTTCAACTGATTGAATCTGTTGTACTGACAGGCCACCGACAACTCGGCGTTCAGCGTTCCGACATTACTGATCGGCTGCCGTGTTTTCATGTATTTCGCCGCCGTCGCCGAATCGGGCGAGGCCAGAACCGGCAGGAACAGCCCGGCGGCCAGGAAAATTTTCGACAGGAATAAATTACCGGCCATCGCCGTATCATAGCGGTCACGGCCGGGCATGGCAAAATGAAGTGGATATTCTTATACCAAGGATCATTGATATTACGGTAAATTCAGGAACACATGCGGCGGAAGACATTACGATTAATAGCGAATAAATACTGTATTTCTATTGAATGTTGTGTCCGCCAAACTCATATAAAACCATCGGCAATATTTAATATTGATACGAAGAATCAAGTTGAGTGGACAGATGACGCTTTCGATTGATGGTTTTTCCGAGCAGTTTCTGGACCTGTTTCCGGCCTTCCCGGGTATTGTCTACCGGCTGCAAGGCAGCGACAGCGGATTGGTCCCGATGTGGGTCAGCCGGAACTTTACCGCCATCACGGGGCACCGCTCCGACAGCATCATTGGCGCCCAGTCATGGTGGTCGGAACTGATCCATCCCGAAGACCGGGAACGGGCGCTGGGGGCGCTCGATACCGTTTCCAGAACAGGAACCGCATCCAGCCAGTACCGGCTGAGACACGGTGACGGATCATACCATCATATCAGGGATGAGATGCGCATCGATGTTACCGCCGCCGATGGCTCGACACCGTGCTTCATCGGAACATGGTCGGATATCACCGACTGCGGCGCCGACATAGCCGAACTGCGAAAAACCCAGACGGAACTGGTGGCGGCCATTGAGCAGTCGGAAAAGGCCGACATCGCGAAGTCGGAATTCCTGTCGGTCATGAGCCACGAACTGCGTACTCCGCTGAACGCCATCATCGGTTTTTCCGAAGTTATCCTGATGAATGCCTTCGGCCCGATCGGATCTGACAGGTATACCTCCTACATCGAAGATATCAGGAATTCCGGCAAGCGCCTGCTGGACCTGGTCAATGACCTTCTCGATGTATCGTCGCTCGGTTCGAGCCGCTTAAACCTGCAAAACACGCCTGTCGATATAACCCGGCTATGCAAGAACTGCATCGATCTTGTCACCGCCCAGGTCGAACACGGAAAGCTCGAACTGGACTGCCATATCGAGCCCTGTACGCCGTCGCTAAGCAGTGATGAGCAGCGCCTGAAACAGGTCCTGGCCAATCTGTTATCCAATGCCGTCAAATTTACCCCGGAACCGGGAAAGATAACCCTGTGGGCGGGGACCGGACCATCGGGCGGTGTCCGGTTCGAAATATCAGACACCGGAATCGGCATGGACAAGCAGGAACAGGAAATAGCGCTCAGCAACTTCGGCCAGGTCGACAGCAAACTTTCCCGCAAATATGAGGGAAGCGGCCTGGGACTGCCCCTGGCCAAGAGCTTCGCCGAAGCCATGGACGGCGTCCTCCACATAAAAAGCCATCCCGGCCAGGGCACCACCGTTATCGTGCAATTCCCGAAATCGCGCTCCGTAACGGCCTCGGGAAATGAATCTTAGGCGAAACGGCGGCAATCGATTATTTTGCGGATCTCCTGATTTTTAAAGACCGCCGTGACCCAACACCCGCATTCCGGCCCGCGCGCCTACCTGTTATTGACGTTCACTACGCTGTGCTGGGGCGGTAACGCCGTATTGGCGCAGCTTGCCGTCGGCCAGGTGTCGCCGATGGTGGTGGTGTCGCTACGCTGGATCGGGACGCTGCTGCTGCTTGTGTCGATCGCCCGCAAGCACCTGGTGCGTGACTGGCCGGAACTGCGAAAACGGCTGCCTTATCTTGCCGCCATGGGGGTCCTCGGCTTTGCCGGATTCAACGCCCTGTTCTATGTCGCGGCCCATTCGACGAGCGCCATCAATCTGGGTATTATCCAGGGCGCGATACCGGTATTCGTGCTGCTCGGCGCCCTCGTCGCCTATCGCACCCCGATCACCCCGCTTCAAATCGCCGGCGTCGGCCTGACCATGATCGGGGTGGTGATCGTCGGTTCCGGAGGCGAAATGGCGCGTCTGGCGGCGCTGGCCTTCAATTTCGGCGACCTGATCATGGTCGGCGCCTGCCTGTTGTATGCCGGCTATACTGTCGGCCTGCGACGGCGGCCGCCGGTGTCATCGCTTAGCATGTTGACCATGCTGGCGGGTTCCGCGTTCGCCGCCTCGTTGACGATGACCGCCTTCGAAGCGGCCCTGGGCCAGTTGCAGTGGCCGACCCGGACGGGCTGGATGATCGTCGCGCTGATTACCCTGTTCCCGTCGTTCCTGGCGCAAATATGTTTCATCCGCGGGGTCGAACTGCTCGGCCCCGGCCGGGCCGGCGTGTTCATCAATCTGGTGCCGGTGTTCGCCTCGCTGTTCGCGGTGATCTTTCTGCAAGAACGGTTCGAGGCCTTCCACGGCATCGCCCTGACCCTGGTGCTGGGCGGCATCTGGCTGTCGGAACGCGGTCGGTCGATTTAACGGCCACGCACGGCGG
>CAZZKE010000056.1:14369-20758 GCA_964655005.1 uncultured Thalassospiraceae bacterium
GGCGGCATCTGGCTGTCGGAACGCGGTCGGTCGATTTAACGGCCACGCACGGCGGCGGCGCTGCGTCCGACTATCCGCCGGTAGACTTCCGGGTCGGTGTCGCCTTCCGTGCCGAACAGCACGACCCGGCTGTTTTTATCCAGGCCCAGTTTGGCCCGGCCGTCGCTGTCGGCGGCGGCGGCCAGCAGTCCGGCCAGCCCGGCGACCGCCGACTCGCCGGCCACCAAAGGGCCGTCGCCATAGCGTCCGTCGGCCAGCATGATCATACAGTCGGCGGCGGCGGCGTCATTCACGGTGATCGCCGCAGCGGCCGCCGGGGCCAGGATTTCCCAGGCCAGCAGGGACACCTCGCCACAGGCCAGGCCGGCCATCATGGTATCCAGGTCCCCATTGATGGCGGTCGGTCGACCGGCGGCAAAGCTGGCCATCCAGCAAGCGGCCCGTTCGGGATCGACCAGTACCGTCCGCGGACGCCGGTCGCCGAAAACCTGCCAGAATCGCGCCGTCAGGGCCGCCGCCATGCCGCCGACCCCGGTTTGCAGGAACAGATGCGTCGGCGGCTGTCCCGGCGGTAATTGGTCAATGGTTTCCTGGGCCATCACCGTGTAACCGGCCATAACGTCACGCGGCACATCCATGTAGCCTTCGTAAGAAGTATCCGAGACCACAAACCAGCCTTCACGACCGGCCACCTGCTGCGCCTGGCGTACGCTATGGTCATAGTTTCCCGCCGTCCTGACGACCCGGGCGCCGAGTTCCTCGATCGCCGCCCGGCGGCCGTCGCTGACCGTTTCATGGATAAAGATGACACAATCACAGCCAAACATCCGCGCCCCCCAGGCCACTGATCGTCCGTGATTGCCATCCGTCGCGCAACAGACGGTAATGCCGGCGACGGCGTCGCCATGCCGCCCGGCCAGAAGATCTTCCATAGTCAGACCGGTATCGCCGGTTTTCGCCGCGACCCGGGCGACCAGTAGCCGGGCGACGGCGTATGACCCGCCCAACGCCTTGAAACTGCCGAGGCCAAAACGTTCGGATTCGTCTTTGTAAAAGACCGCGCCCAGTCCGGCGGCGGCGGCAAGGCCATCCAGACGAACCAGCGGCGACCGCCGGTAGCCGGGCCAGGCGCCGATACCCGCCATCGCCGAGCGATAACTTTCATCGCCGATAACCCGGGCCTGGCCGGGGCCATAGGCCGCCCCCGGGTCGCTATCGGCGTTCAGGCGCAGGGAGTACGGATAAGCGGGAGTTTTGACAAACATCGCATAATAACTTTATTCTAATCGCAAGTCGCATTAATCACTAATAACGGTCGATAAAGATCACCATATCCAGCAAATGGCGCATCATTCCCGGCGGATGACCGACGCTGTATCCGGCAAAGTTCTTGTAAGGTTCCTGTAAGGTTGCCGGATTACTATCGCTTGGCGATGTTGTATAAATATAATGGAGAAGGCTGTTCAATGTCAGTTAAAATAAGTTTTGCCGCAACATTTATCGGCGCAGTACTGTTGCTGGGCGCCAGCGCCGCGCCGGCATCGGCCTACGTGCTGGGCCCCACTTTCCCGGGCAAATGGGGGCCTGCGGCGATGGGGACCGGCGCGACGGTAACCTGGAGCCTTATGGCCACCGGAACAAGCCTTGACAATGAAGTTTCCGGATCGACCGCCAGCGCCCTGGCGGACTTCATGCCGTTCGGATTTGAAGCGGAAATCGCCAATGCCTTCGACGCCTGGTCGACGGTCGCGGATTTAACCTTCATTAAAGTGGCCGACGCCGGAGAGGCTTATAACAGCGCCACCCAGTTGAGCGGCGATATCCGCCTTGGCGGCCATGCTTTCGATGGGTCATTAGGCGCCCTGGCCCACGGTTATTACCCGCCCGACAACGGTCTTTCGGCGGCTGGCGATATCCATTTTGACACAGCCGATACCTGGAAAATCGGATTCGGCGGGCCCGGATTCGACATCTTCCAGGTCACCGCCCATGAAATCGGACACGCCATCGGCCTTGACCACCTCCAGACCTCGGTCGGAACGGCCCTGATGAACCCGACTTACACCGAGGCCTTCTCCGGTCTGCTGGCCGATGACATTGCCGGCGCGCAATTTATCTATGGGCCGGTTGCCGTGGTCCCGCTGCCCGCCGCCTTGCCGTTGTTCGGCAGCGCCATGGCCGTGATGGGCCTGGTTGGCTGGCGAAAAAAGAGGCGGGCCGCAGCCTGATGGCACGGAACCTTACTTGAACGCAATGAAACATTTGATCGCGGCGGTCGCCATGATGACCGTGGCGATGTCCGGATGGAACGGGGCGCATGCTTTGTGGGCGGGGCTTTCAAATTCGGAATTGATCGAGGCCTCCGATTTGATCGTGGTCGGCACGCTGGGTGAATTCACCCGCGTGACGAACCCCGTCGACGGCCTGAAGCGAACCGTTGGCGTAATCGAAATAGAGCGTGTATTGAAGGGCGACCCGGGCGCTAAAACCGTCTGGCTCGATGGCCCGCAACCGGGCACGCCGCTCTCCAGTTCCGACATCGTATACAAAACCGGCCAAAAGGGTCTGTGGTTTCTGCGACTGCTGACGCCGGGGCGCGGGGCCATTTACACGGCCGATCACCCGCAACGGTTCGTGCCGTTTTCCAGCGCCGGGCCGAACATTGAAGCGGTACGCAAGTATCTCGAGCCCTGAATTATCCTGAAGGCCATAATCGCAAGACCGTCCGACAGCACGAACAAGGGCTTAGCCGGTGAAAGCTAAGCCCTTGAAAAAATTTGGTGGAGCCAGACGGAATCGAACCGACGACCTCTACAATGCCATTGTAGCGCTCTCCCAACTGAGCTATGGCCCCTTAAGTTCCGGGCGCCGGTTCGGGGCGGCGGCGCGACGATTGACCTTAAGCGACGGATACATACTTAGGTTAGGGGACCAAAGGCAAGAAAAAAAACCGGACGCCGGTTCGGCAATGGCTCAGCCCTTGTCTGTCGATCCGTCGTCAATGTGTTCGCGGACTTCCTGCAAGTCGTCGTCATCCTCGCCCAGATCCGTGGTGTCCTCGATCAGTTCATCGTCATCTTCGTCGTTATCGAGCGCCTCTTCGTCCCCGTTTTCGTCATCGGCCGGGATCAGTTCGGCCAGATCGTCATCGATTTTATCGCCATCCTGTTCAGTTGCCGCGCCCGCCGGCACGGCGGCTTTTTCCGGACCGGAACCTTCCGTAACCGCGACGACCGGCGCCGCCTCGGCCACCGGTCGCCGGCTCTTGGCCGGTTTGGGCTCCTTTATTTGATGGCTGCATTTCGGGCATATTGCGGGGCTCTTTTTCATATCGAAAAATCGCGTGTCGCACTCCTTGCATAAGTGCTTGTTCCCAAATTTCGGATTGCTCACCCTTGTCCTCCGATAATCGATAAAACATCCAGTATGTGCCAATTGCCATGTTCCGGTGGTTCTGTCAAAAGCAAAAATAACTGATGCGTGACTTACCCGGCGAGACAAGGCTATCTGCCGGTCGGCGTTATGTGCTAGAGAGCCCTTGGGCATCGGCTGTCATAAATGAGCGAACCGATTGCCCTGATTGTGTTTTTTTGAATTGCGAAGACTGGACCAGGCACCGTGATCCCGCTTATCGCCCACCCGAACGGGAAGCTTTCCGGTAATATAAAAGTTCCCGGCGATAAATCGATTTCTCACCGGGCGCTGATGATCGGCGCGTTGGCGGTCGGGCAAACGCGGATCCGGGGATTGCTGGATGGCGAAGATGTGCTGGCCACCGCCCGGGCCCTTGAATCCATGGGCGTGGAAATCCTCGCCGACCGGGGCGGCGCCGTCTGGCGGGTCTCGGGGCGCGGCGTATCGGGGCTATGCGAACCGGACCGTGTGCTTGATATGGGCAATTCGGGAACGGCGGCCCGTTTGCTGTTGGGGGTGCTGACCGGCCATCCGTTTACCGCCGTCGTGACCGGCGATTCCTCGCTGAACGACCGGCCCATGGGCCGGGTGATCGAACCGCTGGGTGAAATGGGTGCGGTTTTCAGGACCCGGTCCGGCGGACGCCTGCCGCTCAGCATGGATGGCTCGCCCATGCCCATGCCCATCGACTACGAAATGCCGGTGGCTTCGGCCCAGGTCAAATCGGCCTTGCTGCTGGCCGGTCTGGCGGCGCCGGGGATCACCCGCATCGCCGAACCAAGGCCGACCCGCAATCACACCGAACTGATGCTCGGCCATTTCGGCGCCGACATCGAAGTCGAGGAATCGCCGGACGGCGGTCGCGTCATCATCCTGCGTGGGCAACCGGAACTGAAAGCGCGGGACGTGGTGGTGCCCGGCGACATATCGTCGGCCGCGTTCCCCATGGTCGGGGCCCTGCTGAACCCCGGATCAGGCATCGCCATCACCGGAGTCGGGGTCAATCCGCTGCGCTGCGGCCTTCTTGATACCCTGATTGAAATGGGCGGCGATATTTCACTTGAAAACCGACGCCACGAGGCCGGTGAACCGGTCGCCGACCTGCTCATCAAGGGTTCTTCCCTGCATGGCGTCGAGGTTCCGGCGGCCCGGGCGCCTTCGATGATCGACGAGTATCCGATCCTGGCCATCGCCGCCGCATGTGCCGAAGGGACAACGCGAATGACCGGCATCGGCGAGCTTCGCGTAAAGGAAAGCGACCGCCTGGCAGGCATGGCGCGGGGCCTTCGGGACGCCGGCGCCCGGATCGAGGAAGGCGAAGACTGGCTGGTCGTTCACGGCACCGGCGAACCGCCCGCCGGCAAGGCCGCCATCACCACCGAACTGGACCACCGCATGGCCATGTCGTTTCTGGTTCTGGGCGGGGTCACGGCGAACCCGATCATTATCGACGACGGGTCACCCATCGAAACCAGTTTTCCCGGTTTCGTCAAATTGATGAACGGCCTGGGCGGCAAAATCGAGGAGCAACATTGATGAGCAAACCGCCGAAAATTATTGCCATCGACGGCCCGGCGGCGGCCGGCAAGGGGACATTGGCATGGCGTTTGGCGCGGCACTTCGGGCTGGAACTGCTCGATACCGGGCTGCTGTACCGGGCGGTGGCCCGCAAGGTGCTGGATATCGGCGTCGAAATAGGCGATGACCCGGATGATTATGAAGTCCTGGCCGGCCAGGCGGCGCGGGGCCTGATCGCCGCCGATCTGGAAGTGCCGGGCCTGCGCGGCGACAAGGTCGCCCAGGCGGCCTCGAAGGTTTCGGCCATCCCGGCGGTTCGCAAGGCCCTGCTGGACTTCCAGCGAACCTTCGCGGAAACGCCGCCGAACAGCGCCCCGGGGGCAATTCTCGACGGTCGCGATATCGGCACCGTGGTCTGTCCGGGGGCGCCGGTCAAATTATTCATTACCGCCGACACGGAAGTCCGGGCGCAAAGGCGTCATAAAGAGTTGCAGGAACGGGGCGAGGTGTCTATATATGCCCGCGTTCTGCACGAGATGAAGGAACGCGATGCCCGCGACACGGGAAGAGACGTTTCGCCGCTGACGCCAGCCGCCGACGCGTTCCTGATCGATACCAGCGATCTTGACGCCGATCGGGTGTTCGCCGCGGCGCTGGATTTTATTTCCACGCGGAACAGCTAGGCCGCCTTTCCCGTAATGATGCGGGGCGGGTTTTTATATTCCGTTATTTTAAAGACCACCGGAAACAACCGGTTGGCCGGAAAACATGCAATACAGATAAGGAATCCAGACAATGGCTCCTGCACAACAGAACGGCAGCGAAGAAATCCCTTTTGATACCGGCGAGAACTTCGCCGATCTCCTCGATGAGGCAATGGCCACCAATGGCGCGTTCGAAGGCAGTGTCGTCAAGGGCACGGTTATCGCCGTCGATGACGACGCCGCGACAATCGATGTCGGGCTTAAATCCGAAGGCCGGGTCGATCTCAAGGAATTCGCCGATCCCGGACAGCCCGCCGAGATCAAGGTAGGCGATATTGTCGATATTTTTGTCGAGCGGTACGAAGACCGCGATGGCCTGGTCCGGCTGAGCCGGGAAAAAGCCCGCCGCGAGGAAGCCTGGGGCGAACTGGATAAATCCTTCCAGGCCAACGAACGGGTCAACGGCATTATTTTCGGTCGCGTCAAGGGCGGCTTTATCGTCGATCTGGCCGGCGCCGTCGCCTTCCTGCCCGGCAGTCAGGTCGATATCCGCCCGGTTCGCGATATCTCGCCGCTGATGGGCACGCCGCAGCCGTTCCAGATCTTGAAAATGGACCGGGCCCGCAACAACATCGTGGTTTCCCGCCGCGCCGTGCTGGAAGAAACCCGCGCCGAAGAACGCGGCGAATTGATCGCCAATCTTTCCGAAGGCCAGGTGCTGGAAGGCATGGTCAAGAACATCACCGATTACGG
>CAZZKE010000057.1:0-20149 GCA_964655005.1 uncultured Thalassospiraceae bacterium
CTAAGAACTTGAGCTTTCCAGTTACATTTACTTTGATGAGAAGTATATGACGCTTTATGACGGATTGGGAAGTTTGGAAGCTGCTTTAGTTTAATGTCCCCTCATAGCAAAAGCAGTGACCTGCTCCCCTGAATTATCCCCGTTTTTGAGTTAGGGTCCGTTCTACCTTTGAAGGAGACGGATTTATGAAACGCAGCAGATTTTCAGAAGAACAGATTATCGGCATTTTGAAGGAACATCAGGCAAGGATGTGAGATGGTCCCAGATAGTTGGACAGTTTGGCAACGAAGTTAAGGTGTATTCCTGTTGCCGATCATGTCCCCAACGCCGGAATTAGCCGGGCGGCGTATTTTAACTGGAAGAAAAAATGCGCCGGATCAATGCCGGGCGAAAAAACCGTTGAACGTTGTTGACGCCGATTGCCAAGTGCACCAACATCCCCCGGCAAAAAATAAAGGGAATGTAAAATGACCATCAAAGCCGTCACCTTCGACCTGTGGGACACCATCGTCGATAATGATTCCGACGAGGCAAAACGACAGGCGCAAGGGCTTCGCAGCAAGTACGATGAACGCCGCCATATTGTCTGGCAGGCGCTGAACCGCCGGCAGCCGACCGATCAGGACCAGGTCAAGCTGGCCTTCGATGTCGCCGACGCCGCTTTCAACAAAGTCTGGAAAAGCCATTTCATCAACTGGACGGTGGCCGAACGGATCGATGTCATATTGAAAGGTCTGGGCCGCGATTTACCGAAAGCCGACCGGCAATCGGTGATCGACGATCTTGGCCGTATGGAAGTCGATATTTATCCCGATGCTATCCCCGGCATCAAGGAGGCGCTGGCCGATCTGGCCGGGCGCTACAAACTGGCCGTCGTCTCGGATGCCATCGTTACCCCCGGCACCGGTTTGAGGGATGTGCTGGAAGCCCACGGCCTGAAACAGTATTTCAGCGCCTTTGCCTTTTCCGACGAGGTCGGCCATTCCAAGCCGCATCGTTCGATGTTCGATAGCGTGGCGGAACAACTGGGCGTGCCGCTCGAAGAGATGCTGCATATCGGCGACCGCGACCATAATGACATCAAGGGCGCCCACGCCATCGGCATGAAGGCGGTGCTGTTTACGGCGACCAGGCCCGACGACAGGGAGACCACCACGGCGGACGCCATATGCGATAGTCATAACGACCTGCCGGGTATTATCGACGGCCTGAACCAGGGGGCGCCGGGTTGAGCGATCAATTACGATTTCTTATTGTCGATGGCTACGTCGAGGCCTCGCGCAAGGAACTGGCGGCGGGCGGGGCATCGAGCGCCGGTGAGCTGTACAGCCGGATGTTGCGTCGCTACGCGCCCGGCGCCCACTGCGATATTATCTATCCGTCGGACCCCGGAACGGCGTTGCCGGACGGCGCCGGGCTTGCCGATTATGACGGCATCGCCTGGACCGGGTGCAGCCTGACCGTCTATGACGACAGCCCGCAGGTGCGCGACCAGATCGATTTTTGCCGTGCCGGTTTCGAAGCCAAGGTGCCAAGCTTCGGCAGTTGCTGGGCGGCGCAAATCGCCGTGGTCGCCGCCGGAGGCCACGTCCGGGCCAATCCCAGGGGCCGGGAAATGGGCCTGGCGAGGAAAATCAGCCTAAGTCAGGAAGGCCGCGCCCATCCCATGTACGAAGGTAAGCCCGCGACATTTGACGCCTTCATCAGCCATGTCGACGAGATCACTCATTTACCGACAGGCGCCACCATGCTTGCCTCGAACGCCTTCACCCATATTCAGGCGGTATCGGTGATCTACCGGGGCGGCGTGTTCTGGTCGCCGCAGTACCATCCGGAATACGATCTGCACGAAATGGCGCGGCTGACCTGGTGCCGGCTGGATATATTGACCAGGCTGGGCTTCTTCCAGAATCGGCAGGACGGCGAGGCCTATGTCGAACTGCTGGAAACCCTGCACCGGGACCCGTCCCGTTACGATATCGCCTGGAAGCTGGGTATCGACGACGATGTCATGAATTCCGATATCCGCCAGCTTGAAGTCAAGAACTGGATCGAACGGCTGGTGATCCCTTCGCTCAGGCGCTGACCATTATTTCCGTTCCCGCGCCTTCTATCATATGCAGATAGTCGGCGGGTGGCGGTCGTTCGGTAATCAGGGTGGAGATACGATCAAACCCGCAGACCCTGACCACGCCACGGCGGTCGAACTTGCTGTGGTCGGCGACGACGATGCTTTTCTCGGCCCGCCCGATAATGGCGCGGGACAGTTCCGCTTCGTTCAGGTGGAAATCCATCAGGCCGTCATCCGCATCGATGGCGCCGATGGAAATGATCGACAGGCGGACCCGGAACTGGCGCACGAATTCCGCCGCCGACTGACCCAGCGACGCCCCGTCGTCGGCCCGGAGTTCGCCGCCGGCCATGTAGACCCGGTTGCCGCGCCGGGTCGCCAGGGTGCGGGCGATATCGGCGGAATTGGTGACAATCAGCAGGTTCCGGTGGTTGAGCAGGGCGCGGGCCACATAGGCGGTGGTGCTGCCGGTGTCGAGCATGATCGAATCGCCGTTTTGCACCAGTTCGGCGGCGACCCGGGCGATGGCCTTTTTGGCCGCCGAATTTTCCGCCAGCCGCTGACTGAAACCAGGCTCTTCGAACGGGTTTGGCAGCAGGGCGCCACCGTGGGTCCGCCGCAGCATGCCGGAATCAGATAGCGACTTGATGTCGCGGCGAATTGTCTCGCCGGAAACCGATAACCTGTTTGCCATATCGCTGACCGAAACGCCGCCCTTATCGGCCAGCGCCTGCAAAATTTCAGACTGACGTTCCGTCCGTCGCATGGCAGTACCTCTATGTTTCCATAGTATTTTGTGGAATATGTTGGAAATCCACAAGATAAATTTGGTTTTGTGTTGATTCGCCTGACGCCATGGCGGAAAATATTGGCTCGGCAATGCCTGAAACAGGGTCACTAAAAAATTTGATTTTCAAAGCACAGGGGAGGAACCAACATGAACGGAACACTACGCACCATTACGGCGGTCGCCGCACTGGCCGTCGGGCTGGCTTTTACGGGCGCCGCCAAGGCCGCCGTCGAATCCAAGGATCCCATCAAGTTGACCATTCAAGACTGGACCGGTCAGTACGTGACTACCCATATCATGGGTGAAGTGCTGAAAAAGGCCGGTTACAATATCGAATACGTGCAGGCCGACTATATCGCCCAGTTCGCCGGGCTGGAATCAGGCGACCTGGATGTCGCCATGGAAATGTGGGAAACCACAGGCAAGGACGCCATGGACGCCTCGTTGAAAACCGGCAAGACGGTCGATCTCGGCGAAACCGGCATGGATGCCAAGGAAGAATGGTGGTATCCGCTGTACATGAAGGAAAAATGCCCCGGCCTGCCCGACTGGAAGGCCCTGAATAAATGCGCGGCGGCTTTCTCGACGCCGGAAACCGCCCCCAAGGGCCGCTACCTTGGCGGACCCGTCACCTGGGGTGGTTACGATGATGAACGTGTCGAAGCGCTGGGCCTGAATTATGAAGTGGTCCACGCCGGCACCGACGCGGCGCTGTTCGCCGAGCTTCAGTCGGCCTACGAGCGCAAGGCGCCGATCCTGCTGTGGATTTACGCGCCGCACTGGGCGGTCGCCAAGTTCAAGGGTGAATGGGTCGAATTCCCGACCTATACCGATGCCTGCTATAACGATCCGAAATGGGGGATCAACCCCAACATGAAGTACGACTGTGGCAAACCGTTCGGCTGGATCAAGAAAGTCGGCTGGAAGGGCGGGGAAGCGAAATGGCCGGGCGCCTACAAGGCGATCCGCAATTTCAAGGTAGATAACGCCGAAATGAGCGACATGATCGGTCGTATCGACCTGGACGGCGAAAAGCTGGATGACGTGGTCGCCGAATGGATGGACAAGAACAAGAGCCGTTGGCAGGCCTGGATCAAGTAATTTCCCGACCGTTCGGATTGGCGGTCGGGTGCGTTTAGCCGCCCGACCGCCGTTTTCGTGTTTTTGTTAGTCGATCTGGGTTCCAAAAATGCTGGCCTGCAATAATTTGTGGAAGGTGTTCGGCGACGACGCCAAGGCTTTTCTGGCCGCCCGCGAGCGACCGCCGAGCGCCGCCGAACTGTTGCAAAACGGTTTTATCGGGGCCGTCCGGGACGTTAACCTGAGCGTTGCCGAAGGCGAGATTTTTATCATTATGGGCCTGTCGGGCTGCGGTAAATCGACCCTGGTCCGCTGCATCAGCCGGTTGATCGAGCCGACCATGGGCGAGGTCCTGTTCGAGGGCCGGGATTTGCTCAAGACCGGCGTTAAGGAACTGATCGAAATCCGCCGCCACAAAATGGGTATGGTGTTCCAGCATTTCGCCCTGCTGCCGCATCTAACGGTGCTGGGCAATATCGCCTTCCCGCTGGAAGTTCAGGGGGTTGACCGCAAGACGCGAGAGGAACGGGCGCGCGATATCATCGATCTGGTCGGCCTGGAGGGACGCGAACACTACTACCCCCGTGAATTATCCGGCGGCCAGCAACAGCGGGTCGGCATCGCCCGCTCGCTCGCCGTCGAACCCGATATCTGGTTTCTGGACGAGCCGTTTTCGGCGCTCGATCCGCTGATCAGGCGGGAAATGCAGGATGAATTCCTGCGTCTGCAAAACGTCCTGCGCAAGACCATCGTTTTCATCACCCACGATTTTGACGAAGCGATCCGTCTGGCCGACCGTATCGCCATCATGCGGGACGGTGAAATTATCCAAACCGGCACGCCGGAAGAACTGGTGCTTAGTCCGGCGACGGACTACGTCGCGGAATTTACCCGTGGCATTCCCAGGGCCAAGGTGCTGACGGCCGGCACCGTGATGACCGCGCCGGGTGGTGGTCCGGTCGCGGGACGGATCGCGGCCAACACCCGCATAGAAAAACTGGCCGCCGCCGTGGTCGGCGCCGAGCGGCCTTTCGCCGTGGTCAATGGCGAAGACCGGGTGATCGGTGAAATCAGCCGTGAAGCGGTCATCGCCGTGCTGGTGGACAAGGACACGGCGACATGAGCGCCGCCGCCGTCGCCTTGCGACCGGTCGGGGGCAAGTCATGGCTGGTTGCCTGGGTGTTGGCGCTGGGGCTGGTCGCGGTGTTGCAGATGTATGGCCGGGACGATCTGGCCTGGGCCTTCAAGTTTCCGCGTGAATGGGTCGTACCGCTGCGTTTCTGGATCAGCGATTTAATGAAGTGGCTGCTCAACGAATTCGACTTGGGCCTTTTTACTTTCCGGGAATTCACCCGCTCCATCGCCTGGGTAATCGAACAACCGTACTGGCTGGTCAAAAGCCTGCTTTCGACCGGCTTCCTGCAAGGGCAGGGCAGTGGCGCTGTGGTCGTCTTCCCCCGGCTGTCGTGGATCGCCGTTATCGGTGTTGTGGCGTTGATGGGGCGTTATGCCGGCGACCGCAAACTGGCGCTGCTGGTTGGCGGCAGCTTCCTTTATCTGGCCCTGTTCGGCCAATGGGACAGCGCCATGGTGACCTTGTCGTCGATTATTATCGCCGTGCCATTCGGGGTTGCCGGCGGGTTAGCGCTTGGTATTCTGGCCTACCGCTCGTCCGGGTTCGAGAGGGTCATCCGGCCCTTGCTGGACATGATGCAGACGGTGCCGGTGTTCGCCTATCTGGTGCCGGTGCTGATCTTGTTTGGCTTTGGCCCGGTTTCGGCGATGATCGCCACCATCATCTACGCCATGCCGCCGATGGCCCGCGTGACCATTATGGCACTGCGCCAGGTGCCGGCGGAACTGACCGAATTCGGGGCCATGGCCGGGTGCTCGCGCAGCCAGATATTATGGAAGGTACAAATTCCGGCGGCCAAGGCGACGTTGATGGTCGGCGTCAATCAGGTCGTTATGTTGTCGCTGAACATGGTTATCATCGCCTCGATGATTGGCGCCGGGGGCCTGGGCTTCGATGTCCTGAATGCCCTGAAACGCCTGAAAATAGGCGAAGGGGTCGAAGCCGGCCTGGCCATTACCCTGCTGGCAATCGCGCTTGACCGTCTAAGCCAGGCCTATGCCCGCAAGGCGGCGCCGGCGCATGGCCAGGCGGCGCCCGGCGTGATCCGCCGCAATCCCAATTTAATGATCGCCGCGGCCCTGATCGGATTGACCTGGATCGCCGGCCTGATGTGGCCGTTTATAAATTCCCTGCCGGAATCCTGGCAATTGACGACCGGGCCGGTATGGGGCGATCTGGTGTCGTGGATCAACATCAATTATTTCGACCAGTTGGACGGCTTCAAGAATTTCTTGCTGCTCAACCTGATGATCCCGTTCAAGCGGTTCCTGCTGGGCTTGCCCTGGATCGCCGTGGTCGGCTTGCTCGCCATGGCCGGCTGGCGGCTCGGCGGCTGGCGGCTGGCGCTGCTGACCGCTTTGCTGGCGATGTTCATCGTGGTGGTCGGGCAATGGCCGAAATCAATGGTCACCGTTTATCTGTGTGGCCTGTCGGTGGCCATCGCCTGCCTGATCGGCATCCCTATCGGGGTCATGGCGGCCCGGCGCGAACGCCTGCACCGGATTGTCCAGACGGTGATCGACACGTTGCAGACACTGCCTTCGTTCGTTTATCTGATGCCCGTGGTGATGCTGTTCAGGGTCGGTGATTTCGCGGCCATGCTGGCGGTTATCGTCTATGCCGTGGCGCCGGCCATCCGCTACACCGATCACGGTATCCGCAAGGTGCCGCCGCATCTGATTGAAGCGGCGGTGGCGGCCGGTTGCACCCGCCGCCAGATTTTGTGGAAGGTGCAACTGCCGCTGGCTTTGCCGGAAATCATGCTGGGGGTCAACCAGACCATCATGATGGCGCTGTCGATGCTGGTTATCACCGCCCTGGTCGGCACCCGCGACCTGGGCCAGGAAGTCTACATTGCGCTGACCAAGGCCGACACCGGGCGCGGCATCGTCGCCGGAATCTGCGTCGCCTTCATCGCCATCATTGCCGATCGGCTGATCGGCGCCTGGAGTAACCGGCGCAAGGCCGAATTGGGACTGGATTAAACAATGACGGCGATTGATACGGCGCGAACCTTACCCTGCTGGTCCGGACCGGTCGAACCGGAACGCATCGAGGGTGGCATCTCCAACGAAAACTTCCTGATCGAGGACGCCGGGCAAAAATTCGTCGTCAGGGTCAATGGCGATGTGCCGATGCACGGGGTGCTGCGGATCAACGATTATAATTGCAATACCGCCGCCGCCGCCGTCGGCGTCGCCCCCCGGGTTTTTCATTACCAGGCCGGGGTCATCGTTGCCGAGTTTATCGACGGGCGCACCTATGACGCGCAGGATGTCAGCAGCCAGGAGAATCTGGAACGTATCCTGCCGCTAATCAGGACCACCCATCATGATGCGTTCAGGGCCGTGCGGGGGCCGGTTTGTGCTTTTTGGCCGTTCAGGGTGTGCCGCGATTACGCTTTCCAGCTGGAAGAACTAGGCAGCCGCATGATTCCCCAATTGGCCCGGCTGCGGCGGATCAATGACGTTCTTGAACAGGCTATTGGCGCCGTCGATCTGGTGCTTGGTCACAATGACCTGCTGGCCGCCAATTTTGTTGACGATGGTGACCGGGTATGGCTGATCGATTGGGAACACGCGGGGCTTACCAGCCCGCTGTTTGACCTGGCCAATCTGGCCTCTAACAACGGCCTGGATGATAGTCAGGAGAACTGGCTGCTGGAAAATTATTTCCGGCGGCGGCCTGACGATCACCTGTTCCACCGCTATCAGGCCATGAAGTGCGCGTCGCTTCTGCGTGAAGCCATGTGGAGCATGGTATCTGAAATCAGCTCGACGCTGGATTTTGATTATGTCGCCTATTCGGATGGTTACATGGAAAAATTTACGCAGGCCTACGAAAAATTTAGGGAAGGGGAATAAGCAGGATGGCGAAACTAAGGAACGCGGAAATCGTCATTATCGGCGGCGGCATCATCGGTTGTTCGGTCGCCTATCACCTGACCAGGATGGGCAAGAAGGATGTCTTGCTGATTGAAAAGGCCGGCCTGACCCAAGGCTCTACCTGGCATGCCGCAGGGCTGGTCGGGCAACTGCGGTCATCGCGCAACCTGACCCGCATGTTGCAGCGAAGCGTCGCGGTATACGATAGCCTGGAACGTGAAACCGGCCAGAATCCGGACTGGAAAAAGGTCGGCAGCCTGCGCTTGGCCGGCAGCGAAGAGCGAATGCTGGAAATCAGGCGCTCGGCGACTCTGGCGAAAAGCTTCGGCCTGGAACTGCACATTATTTCCGCGAAAGAAGCGCAAGACATGTTCCCGATCATGAGCACCGAAGGGGTCCTGGGGGCGGCGTTTATCCCAACCGACGGCTATGTCGATCCGTCCAGCGTTACCCAGGCGCTGGCCAAGGGGGCACGGGATGGCGGCGCCGACATCGTCCAGGGCGTTCGCGTTACCGACATGATCCTGGAAAACCGCCGGGTCACCGGGCTGGTCACCGATCACGGTTCGATCAAATGCGATGTGGTGGTCAACGCGGCGGGGTTCTGGGGCCGGGATGTCGGGGCCATGGCCGGGGTCAAGACTCCGGCGGTGGCGCTGGAACACCAGTATATCGTCACCGATCCGATTCCCGGCGTACCGGATGACATGCCGGGCATGCGCGACCCCGATCTGCTGATTTACTACAAGCCGGAAGTGCGTGGCATCGCCATCGGCGGCTGGGAACCTAATACCGTATCGTTCGGCGAAAACGGCATCCCCGAGCCGTTCGCCCAGGAATTGCTGCCGGAAAATTTCGACCGCTTCGAGCAATTGGCGATCAACGCCGGGATTCGTACCCCGGCGGTCAACGATGTCGGTATCCGCCAGTTGATAAACGGGCCGATCCCGTGGTCGGCCGATGAAGGGTTCGTGCTCGGCTGGGCCCCGAATATAGACAACTTCTTTTCCGCCACCGGCATTTCAATCGGCATAGCCGGCGGCGGCGGGGTCGGTCAGATGGTGGCCGAATGGATCGTCGATGGCGAGCCCAGCCTGGACCTGTGGCCGTTCGATATCCGGCGTTTCAACGACCATCACAATACCAAGGAATTTCTTTATCCCCGGACCATCGAATCCTATGGCGATACCTATCACATCCATTACCCCGGCGAAGAACACAAGAGCGCCCGCGGCATCCGCAAAAGCCCGCTTTACGACACGCTCAAAAATGCCGGCGCCGTCTATGGCTCGAAGGCCGGTTGGGAACGGCCCAACTGGTTCGCCGCCGGCGGCGATGGCGTCGCCGGGGCGGGAAATTTCCTGCGCCCCGCCTGGTTCGATCACACCGCCGAAGAACACCGGGCGGTGCGGGAACGGGTGGCGCTGATAGATCAGTGTTCGTTCAGCAAATTTGTGGTTTCCGGTCCGGGCGCCCTCGCGGCCCTGCAACGGCTGGCCGTTTCCGATATGGACAAGCCGGTGGGCAAGATTATTTACACTCAATTTTGCAATGAACGCGGCGGTATCGAGGCCGATTTGACGGTCTCCAGGCTGGCCGATGACGGCTTTTACATCGTTACCGGCTCGGCCTTCGGCCTGCATGACCGTAGCTGGATCGCCGGCCACTCGCCCGACGATGGATCGGTGACGATCGACGATCTGACCGATGCCAATTGCGTCATCAACCTGTGCGGCCCCCGGGCTCGCGAGGTACTGGAAAAATGCACCGGCGATGATGTTTCCAACCAGGCGCTGCCATTCGCCACATTTAAGGAAATCGACCTGGCGGGGCGGCCGGTGCGCGCCCACCGGATCGGCTATGTCGGCGAACTGGGCTGGGAACTGCATATGGCCAACCAACACGGGTTGGCGGTTTATCAGGCCCTGAAGGAGGCGGGCCGGGAATTCGCCATCGCCGATGTCGGCTACAAGGCGATTGACACCTTGCGCATGGAAAAAGGCTATCTGTACTGGAGCGGCGATATCACCCCGGACTACAACCCTTACGAGGCCGGCCTGGGTTTCCGGGTTAATCTCAGGAAAGGCGACTTTATCGGCCGCGAGGCTCTGGTTCGGGTCAGGGATGAAGGGGTTATGCGAAAACTTTCCATGTTCACGCTGGAAAAACCGGCGGCGGTATATGGCGGCGAGACGATTATGCGTAACGGCAGGGTGCTCGACGTTACCACCAGCGCCAATTTCGGCCACAGCATCGGCAAGCCCATCGTGTTCGGTTACCTGCCCGTCGGGGAATGCGGCCATGGCGATTTCGAAATCGAGGCCTTCGGTGAAATATTCCCGGCAATCCGCCACGACGGGCCGCTGTACGATCCGAACAACGAGAGGCTCAAGGCGTGAATAGGGTTCTACGGACGCTAGGACGGATACCGCTTTTCGCCAACCTTGATCCCGACAGTTTCGTTATCGAACGGCTTGGCGGCCTGACCAATCTTAATCACAAGATCGGCGCCGGCGGCGAGACCTATATGCTGCGTATCGCCGGCGATGGAACCGATGAATATATCGACCGGGCATCGGAAAAAACCAACGCCGGAATCGCCGCCCGCGCCGGGGTCAACGCCGAAGTGCTTTTCTTCGACGCCGCCGACGGCGTCCAGCTGACCCGGTTTATCGAAGGCGCCGCAACCATGAGTCCGAAGGCGTTCAAGGACCTGGACGCAGTCGCGCGGGCCGGTCTGGCGCTGCGCCGGATGCACCGGTGCGGCGAATTGTTCGCCAACGAATTCAATATTTTTCAAATGATGGACGAATATCTGGGCATCCTTACGGGCAAGCGGGCCTGGGTGCCGGATGGTTATTCTGAAATTCAGGGAGAGGCCGAAAGCGTACGCGCCGCGCTGGCCGCCAACCCGGCCCCGCTGGCGCCCTGCCACTGCGATCCGCTGGCCGAAAATTTCCTGGATGACGGCGAGGTTATGTCCATCGTCGATTGGGAATACGCCGGCAATAATGACCCCATGTGGGATCTGGCCGATCTGTCGGTCGAGGCGTCGTTCGCCGCCAATCAGGACACGGCGCTGCTACGGACCTATTTTGACGGAACGCCCACCGCCGCCCAGTTGGGCCGGATGGTGTTGTATAAAGCCATGTGCGATCTGTTATGGACCCTGTGGGGGGCCTTGCAGGTGGCCAGCGACAACCCGGCGGAAGACTTCCGGGCCTATGCCCAGGGTCGTTTCGAACGCTGCAAGGATCTGATGGCGTCTTCCGGTTTCGCGTCGCATCTGGCGGCAGTCAACGGCGGCGCATAAAAAGACCGGGCGGTTATCGGGGCAGACGCATCTTGACGATGCCTTTGAAATTCCCGGGATCGACGGCTTCGCCCTTGCGGATAATCTCGATCCGCCCGGTTTTGGCCAGATGCACCGCCTGCTGCCTGACGGACACAAGATAGCGCCGCCACAGATTAGGCCCGTCCCGGGGTTTGCGGCGGGCCTCGGCGATCTGCCTGGCGATATCCTGAAAGGTCGGAGCTTCACCCCCGGTCAGGGCGTCCAGAATGGCGGTGGCGACGGGATCGTCCGCCGGGGCGCTTTCGGTTTCTTGTTGTTCGGTCATGGCCGGTTGCCAGAGCGGCCCGCTCTCGGTCGGGTGCACATCAAATGCGCCCCGCCATCGCCGCCTGATACATTTTTTTCATATCCGCCGGGCCGACTTTTATCGGATTGCCGCCGGCGGTCGGGTCGCTGGCGGCCATTTCGGCCAGTTCGTCCAGGCGGTCATCCTCGACACCCAGTTCCTTCGCCGTGTGGGGGATGTTCATCAGCTTGCGGAATTCCAGGGTCCATTGCAGGACGCCGTCGAAGTCGGGTTTATCCAGGCCCAGATAGCGGCCCAGCCGGCGCATGCGCTTGGCTATGGCGTCGCGGTTGAAAACCATGACATAGGGCCAGAACACCGCATTGGCCAGGCCGTGGTGGACATTGTAAACGGCGCCGACCGGGTGGGCCAGGGAATGAATCGCGCCAAGGCCTTTCTGGAAGGCGGTCGCCCCCATCGAGGCGGCGGCCAGCATGTTGGCCCTGGCGGTCAGGTCGCCGCCGTCTTCGACGGCCACCGGCAGCCAGTCCTTGACCAGCCGCATGCCTTCCACCGCGATGCCTTCGGCCATGGGGTGGTAGCCCGGCGCGCAGAACGCCTCGAAACAATGGATATAGGCATCCAGGCCGGTGCCGGCGGTAATATGGGGCGGCAGGCCGACGGTCAGGGCCGGGTCGGAAATGACCACGCCGGGCAGCATTTTCGGATGGAAGATGACTTTTTTGACGTGGCTTTCTTCGTTGGTGATGACCCCGGCGCGGCCTACTTCCGAACCGGTGCCCGATGTGGTCGGCACGGCGACGATGGCGGCGATGCCGTCCGGGTCGGCGCGGGTCCAGTTGTCGCCGACGTCTTCAAAGTCCCACATTGGTCGCGTCTGGCCGGCCATGAAGGCGATAACCTTGCCGGCATCAAGGGCGCTGCCGCCGCCAAAGGCGATAACGCCGTCGTGGCCGCCGCTCCGGTAAACGGTAATGCCGTCCGTCACGTTCTTGCTGATCGGGTTGCCCTGAACATCGCTGAACAGGCCGGTCGGCATTCCCGCCTTTTGGTTGGCGGCGATGGCGTCGGCGATCATGGGCAGGGCGGCCAGGCCGGGGTCGGTGACTAGCAGCGGCTTTTTCATGCCGAGCGAGGCGCAGGCCTCGGCCAGTTCGGAAATGCGTCCGACGCCGAAGCGCACGTTGGTGGGAAAGTTCCAGTTGCCGGTCAGGGCGGATGCGGTGGTGGTCATCGTGCCAGATTCCTAAATAGCGGTTTTCAAATGAAATGATTTCGGTCGGGTCAGATGGTCGTAGCCGAGCGCCGACAGGGTGCAGCCGCGGCCGGAATTCTTGACCCCGGTCCAGGCCAGGGCCGGGTCCAGATAATCGCAGCGATTCATGAACCAGGTGCCGGTATCGACCCGGTCGCCGATTGCCTGGGCGGCGTCCAGATCGCCGGTGAATACGCTGGCGGTCAGGCCATAGGGGCTGTCGTTCATCAGCGTTATGGCTTCGTCGTCGGACGAGACTTTCATTATGCCGACTACCGGGCCGAAGCTTTCTTCCATCATTACTTCCATGGAATGATCGACATCGACCAGCACCTGCGGCGCCAGATAGGGGCTTTCCTCCCGGTGTTCGGGGAACCCGGCGGGGTCGATCAAGGCCCTGGCCCCGGCCTCGATAGCGTCCCTGATCTGGCCGCGAACGTATTCCGCCGCGCCGGTGCGGACCATCGGCCCGATAGTGGTGGCGGGATCCAGCGGATTGCCCAGGTTGTACTTTTTTACCAGATCCACGGCACCTTCGACGAAGGTGTCATAGACATCGGCGTGGGCGTAGATGCGTTCGATGCCGCAGCACGACTGGCCGGAATTGAAAAAGGCGCCGTCGACCAGGGTCGCGACGGCGTGATCCAGGTCGGCGTCGGGGCGCACGTAACCGGGGTCCTTGCCGCCCAGTTCCAGGCCGACCCCGATGAACCGGCCGGCGGCGGCGCGCTCGACCATCTGGCCGCCCGGAACCGACCCGGTAAAGGCCACGAAATTGACTTCGTCGGCCTTGATGACCCGTTCCGTATCGGCGTGATTCAAATGCAGGTACTGGAACACGCCACCGGGCAGCCCGGCGGCGCGGAAGGCGTCGTCGATACGTTCGGCGCACAGCGGCGTCTGTGCCGAGTGCTTTAGAATTACCGAATTGCCGGCCATGATGGCCGGCATGAAGGCGTTGACGGATGTCAGATAGGGAAAATTCCACGGCGCCACCACGAACACCACGCCAAGCGGCTGATGACGGATATAGCGGGTGAAGCCGTCCTTCTTTTCAACGGCGATGTCGGCCAGGGCATCGTCGGATATGGCGATCATATGGCGGGCGCGTTCCTCGAAACCGCCGACCTCGCCGGCGGCGTAGGCGATAGGACGGCCCATCTGCCAGCTTATTTCCGGGGCGATGCCGTCGCTGTTGGCGACGAAGGCGTCGACGGCGCGGGAACAAACGGCGATGCGTTCCTCGACCGGCGTATCGCGCCACTTGGCCTGGGCGGTTTTGGCGGCGGCCAGGGCCGTGTCGATGGCCTTGTGGTCGGCGTAATTGCGTTCCACGTAAAGCGATCCGTCGACCGGCGAGATGGTTCTTAGTGTCGATGACATATCAAGGATTCCGTGTCAGATGATTTCAAAGTAGCGCTGCATTTCCCAATCGGTAATGTGCTTGCGAAATTCCCGCTCTTCCCATTCACGGGTCGCGGCAAAGTGTTCGACGAAGGCGTCACCGAACAGTTCCCGGGCCGGTTTCGAGGCCCTTAACCGTCCGGCGGCGGCCATCAGGGTGCTCGGGATTTGCAGTTTTTTCGGGAAGGTTTTTTGATAGGCATTGCCGATCACCGGGGCTTCCGGTTCGATCTCGTGTTCGATTCCCCAAAGGCCGGACCCGACCGATGCGGCCAAGGCCAGATAGGGATTGGCGTCGGCCGCCGCGATGCGGTATTCGACCCGCTGCGATTTAGCACTTCCCGGAATGGCGCGCAACGCGCAGGTCCGGTTGTCGATGCCCCAACTGGCTTCAGTCGGCGCCCAGAAGCCCGGAATCAGCCGGGTGTAGGAATTGACCGTGGGGGCGATCATGGCCAGCACATCGGCCATCAGCATCTGCTGGCCGCCGATGAAATGGCGCATACGGTCGCTTATGGCGGCGTCTTTTTTGGCGTCGAAAAATACCGATTTACCCTTGCCGTCGCGTAACGACATATGAATATGACCGCTTTGGCCCGGCCAGTCGGGCGAACATTTAGCCATGAACGTGGCCATCAGGCCGACTTTCTGGGCCATGATCTTGGTAAATGTCTTGAACAGGGCGGCCTTGTCGGCGGCGGCCAGGCATTCCGATACGCCGAGCGCGGCTTCCATCACGCCCGGTCCGGTTTCTTCGTGCAGGCCTTCGATTTCCATGTCCATGCGCAGGCAGGTGTCGAGAAGGTCGGTGTAGAAATCGGAATGGACGGAATTTCTGATTACCGAATAACCGAAGGTTCCGGGCGCCATATGTTTTAAATTGCGGTAGTTTTTCTCGCGGACGCTGTCGGGCGTTTCCTCGAACATGAAAAATTCGTATTCCAGCCCGGCGTGGACATCGAAACCCATGCCTTTGGCCTTTTTCAGGACTTTGCGCAACACCCCGCGCGGGCAAATTTCCTCGGCCTTGTCCGCGAACTCGCCCAGGAAAAACAACATATCGTCTTCCCAGGGGATGTCCCGGCAAGAATCCGGCAGAATCCGGACCGGGGCGTCGGGATAACCGGTGTGCCAGCCGGTATAGCTGACATTGTCGTAGAGCTGGTCGTTGGAATCCCAGCCGAGCACCACATCGCAGAACCCGAAACCGCCGCTCAGGGCCGAAAAGAATTTCGACTTCGACATATATTTGCCGCGCATGACGCCGTCTATGTCGAACACTCCGACCTTGACGTAATCGAGCTTGCGTTCGTTGACTATTTTGCGGGCGTCCGCCGCCGTTTTGACCTTTCTCGGGTCCATCGCCGTCCCTCCATGGAATTCGCAGGAGTTTGTTCAAATTTCCGACGGCCCGTCAATACCCGTGATGTTTCCCGATTCAGGAAACCACTTTACAATTTATACAATATTATTCTAGTACTAGAATAATGGCAAATGAACTGACGAATGCCGAATATGCGGTCCTTGGTCTTCTGGTCGAGCGGCCATGCCATGGTTACGATTTGGAGCGGCTGATCGAACAGCGCGGTATGCGCGAATGGACCGAACTGGCCTTTTCGTCGATCTATTTCATTTTGAAGAAATTACAGGGGAGGGGATTTATCGAGCCCCGGTCTCCGTCGGGGGCAACGAAAAAGACGAGAAAAATCTACGCTCCGACTCTCGTTGGGCGCCGTATGCACCGGCATATGACGTTGCATGTTTTACGGGAACCGCACGCGCTCTATCCTTCCGTTTTGCTTGGCTTGGCGAACTGGCCGTCGGTCGAACCGAAGCTGGCGATCGAAGCTTTAAGGCAGCGCAGGATAAGGCTTGAAGCGAGTCTTGACCATGTGACGGGCAAGGCTCATTCGCAACCGGCATTTCTCGATGTTCTGTTTGACTATAGCATTTGCCGGATAAAAAGCGAACTGGAGTGGATTGGGAGCGCGCTTATTAAACTTGGAGAAAATCATGAAAATTGACTTGAAAAAAACACTCAAGGATCTCTATAGCTCGTCTGCAAAATTTCCCGTGTTCGTCGATGTTCCCGAAATGAATTATTTAATGGTCGACGGAACGGGCGATCCAAACAATTCCGAAAGCTACACACACGCGGTAGAGGCGCTGTACTCGATGTCTTATTCCGCCAAATTCAGAATCAAGAAGAGCGCGCTGGCGGTTGATTTTGGTGTGATGCCGCTCGAAGGCCTCTGGTGGACGGAAGACCCGGCTGATTTCAGCATGACAAACAGAAAACCCTGGAAATGGACGGCCATGATCATGCAACCCGAATGGGTGACGCGGGAAGTCATCGACAGCGACCGGGAAAAAGTCGAAAAAAAATTGCAACGTTCCCTCGCCGATATCCGCTTTGAGACCTTCGATGAAGGGCGGGCCGCCCAAATCATGCATATTGGACCATACAGCGACGAGCCACCGACGATTGCGGCCCTGCACCGGTTTATCAATGATCATTCCCTGACTCTCGGGGGCAAGCATCACGAGGTCTATCTATCTGATCCGCGACGCGGCAAGCCCGAACGTTTGAAGACAATCCTTCGCCAACCCGTGTGCTGACGGCAAGGCCGACCGGTATGCCGGATAGTGTGGCATTTTGTGGCTTTATGTTGTAGATTTTGCCGCTCGGATTTAGCGAAGGATAACTTTTATGGACCAGACGGTGGCCGGGTTGGTTCTGTTTTCGGCGCTGCTGCATCCTTTGTGGAACGCCCTGATCAAGCGACAGGACCGGGCCGACGGCGCCTTCATCGGCTTCGTCACCATGTTGATGACGCTGTCGTTCATTCACGCAACTGTTCTGGGGTACGACTTGTCGGCGGCGGCCCGGATCTGGCCGTTGATCGCCATATCGGTGGCGGGGCAACTGCTTTATGGCTGCTCGCTGATTATCACCCTCAGGCATGGCGACCTGTCCAGCTATTATCCGATCGTTCGCTCCTCGCCGTTGTTTATCGTCGTTGTCGGCGTGTTGTTTCTCGGCCAGAGCTATTCCTGGCCGGTGCTGGTGGGTATCGCCTGTGTTTTGACAGGCGCTTTCGCACTGCAATACCGGCGCGGCTGGCGGCTGCTGGATGATCCCAAAACCCTGATGTTCGCGTTGTTGGCGATGATGGGAACCGGTATCTATTCACTGGTCGATTCCCGCGCCGTGCAGGTGGTCGAGCCGCCGGTTCTGTTTTTCTGGGTCGAAGTTTTCAACCTGCCCTGTTACCTGATTCTGTTCCGTTTTTTCGGTATGCCGCAAACCCGTTACGCCGACCTGTTCCGATGGACAAGGAAGCCGGTTCTGTTCCTTGGAATGGGCGGCATGGGCTACCTGTCCTATTTCCTTATTCTGACGGCCTATGGCATGGGCGGTGAAGTCGCCGGGGTGACGGCGGTGCGGCAGGCATCGATCCCGATCAGTGTCATTTTGGGCGGACTGATGTTCCGGGAAGGCGGCATGGTCCGGCGCTTCGCCGCGTCCTGCCTGCTGGCATTTGGTATCGTCGTTATCGCCGTCATGGGGTAGAGTTTCCAGATGGGCAAAAGCGATAATCATCCGAGCGAAGGCGACAGTAATCAGAGCCCCGGTCGCCGCCGGTGGAACGCCCGCCATCTAAAGGGGGACGGGCGGGAACTGGTGGAAAAAGACGCCGGGCTGTTCCTGCATCAGGCGCTGTCGAGCCCATGCGTGGGCGCCGTCAGGCGGGCCGAGGGAATCTGGATAGAGGATATGGCCGGTAAGCGGTACATGGATTTTCATGGCAACAACGTCCATCATATCGGTTACGGCCACCCACGGTTGATCGAGGCGGTAAGCGCGCAGATGCGCGAATTGCCGTTCGCGCCGCGGCGTTTTACCAATAAACCGGCGGTGGCGCTTGCGGAAAAACTGGTCGATATGGCGCCCGCCGGGCTCGACCGGGTGCTGTTTGCCACCGGCGGTTCGGACGCCAACGAAATGGCCCTGAAACTGGCCCGCGCCGCGACCGGGCGGTTCAAGACCCTGTCGTTCTGGGATTCCTTCCATGGCGCCGGGTTCGGGGCCATCGGCGTCGGCGGCGAGGCCCTGTTCCGGTCCGGACCAATCGGTCCACTGATGCCGGGCGACGCCCATGTGCCGCCGTTTTCCTGCTATCGCTGCCCCTATGGGTTCAGCGATCGGAATGACTGCAACATGGCCTGTGCCGAGATGGTCCGTTATGTGCTGCAAAAGGAAGGCGACATCGCCGCCGTTATCGCCGAACCGGTGCGTTCCGTACCTTATCTGCCGCCACCCGGATTCTGGCCGGCGGTGCGCCGGGCTTGCGACGATCATGGGGCATTGCTGATTTTCGACGACATCCCCAACGGCCTTGGCAAGACCGGCGAAATGTTTTCCTGCCAACATTTCGATGTGGTCCCCGACATCATTACCCTTGGCAAGGCGCTGGGCGGTGGCATGTTGCCTATTGCGGCGATGATCGCCGGGTCCGGTCTGGATGTGTTGGGGGATCGGGCGCTGGGCCACTACACCCACGAAAAAAACCCGGTCACCGCCAGGGCGGCGCTGAGCACAATCGAAATTATCGAAAGCGAGGGACTGGTCGAAAACGCCGCCCGGGTCGGCAAACACGCACTGGACCGTCTGCGGGAGATGCAAACCAGGCATCCGCTGATCGGCGACGTGCGTGGGTTGGGGCTGGTGCTGGGGATCGAACTGGTTGAGGACCGGAGCGCCAAAACCCCGGCCGATTCCGCCGCCGACCGCATATTGTACAAGGCGCTGGAACGTGGCCTTAGCTTCAAAACAACCATGGGCTGCGTATTGACGCTGACCCCGCCGTTGATCGTAACCATCGCCGAAATGGACCGGGCGCTGGATATTATCGAGGCCTGCATAGCAGATGAAGAGCCATGAACGCCGTTACGGAAAGTTTACTGCCGGTTTTTGCGCTGATTGGACTGGGCCTGCTGTTACGCAAGCGCGATATCGTGCCACAGGATAAATGGGCCGGTATCGAACAGGTGTGCTACTGGCTGTTTTTCCCGGCGTTGCTGGCCACGACCCTGATCGGGGCCGACTTGAAAAGCGTCCCGCTGGTCGGCGTGGCGACGGTAATGTTGCTGGCGGTAATAACCATGCTGGCGGTGATGCTCGCCCTCAGGCCGCTGTTTTCCCGTTATTGGCGGATGTCGGGGCCGGTCTATACCTCGGTCTTTCAGGCCAGTACCCGGTGGAACGGCTTTATTGCGCTGGCGATTATCCTGAAATTGTTCGGCGACCCCGGCGTCGCCATCGTCGCCGTCGCCCTGGCGACGATGGTGCCGGTCATCAATTTCGAAAATGTCCTGGTGCTGGCCGCCTTTGCATCGTCGGATCGCCCGCCGCTGAAACGGGTGGTCAGGATGGTGTTGCTGAACCCGCTGATCTGGGGCTGCCTGATCGGCCTGACCATAAACCTGCTGGAAATTCCGGTCTGGGGCCCGGTTCTTACTCTGCTTGACCTGCTCGGGCGGGCCGCACTGGGGGCCGGGCTGCTGTGCGTGGGGGCGGGTTTAAGGGTTCGCCATGCCCTGAAACCCTCGGCGGAAGTGTGGGTCGGGGTAATGATGAAACTTGTCGCCATGCCGCTGTTCGTCGCCGCCTGGTCAATGGCGCTGGGGATTGCCGGCATGGCGTTGCAGGCGATGATAGTCTGCGCCGCCGTGCCGACGGCGATGAATGGTTTCCTGCTGGCCCGCCAGATGGGCGGCGATGCGGAACTTTTTGCGGCCACCGTCACCGTGCAGACGGCGTTGTCGTTCCTGAGCATTCCGCTGCTGCTGTATCTGCTTGAGCAGTTCGCCCTAGGTGTTTAGTCCCGGAGTGTGATGGGATCGATTATACTGATCCATCATCA
>CAZZKE010000058.1:0-9886 GCA_964655005.1 uncultured Thalassospiraceae bacterium
CCGACGGGGCGCTGAGAGAATCTCAATGGGTCTTTATCAGTGATCCTTGGTATAATTCGGATATTGAGTGGCCGCCGACGAGGGCAGCGGAGTCGATCATCGAGTGAACCGATACAAGAATCAAATTATCTTCTGCTGGTGGCTGGCCATGGCCGTGACGGCGACGGCCAGCCTGTTGCCGGACATGGGGCCGCCCACGACGCCGCTGTTCGGTATCGGTATGGACAAGTTCATTCACCTGGCGACCTATCTGGTTCTGGCGGCGGTGCCGGCCCTGTTTTTCAGCCGCGGCAAGGCGGTGGTACGGTCCGTCATCCTGGTTGCGGTGCTATCCGCGGGCATTGAAATAGCCCAGGAATTCACGCCGGGACGGCTGTTTTCCATGGGCGATGTCATGGCCAATATACTCGGCGTTTTTCTGGGGGTAGTGATCGGCTTGTATTGCCGCCGGTTTGGATTAGTGTATTTACGCTAAGTATAATGTATTTACCAGGTTGCCTGAAAACGGACAGTTGGTTAGCTTCTGGCGCGTAAGTCAAACATGGGGGATGGCTGGGCCATGGCCGCGAACAGCGCAGACGATATCGCAGATCTCCTGACCGCACGGGAACAGGGGTTCCCGCTTTCCACTTCCGTGGTTATCGGCATTTTTGTAATTCTGGATGGCGCCTGGATCGCCACCACCGGGTGGTCGTCGTATTATTTTTATGTCGGCGGCAACCTTCTGGATGCCGATCTCTACCCGGCGGCGGTCGTGTTCATCTGGCTGGTCTCGCTGTTTCTGTACCAGTACGGCGGCCTGTATGATTTCAACGCCATCATGACGCCGTTTGGCAATATGTACCGTATCGCGGTGGCCACCGGCACCTCTTTCATGCTGCTCCTGGCGGTCGCCTTTTCCATGAAGGTGTCGGATGAATTTTCCCGGGTCTGGATGTATACCTTCGGCTTTTCCGCCTTCGCAACGATTTTCCTGACCCGGCTGATCGGCTTTTTCGTTATCAGTCACCTCGCCAATATCGGCGTCTTCGCGCGTAATGTGCTGATTGTCGGCGGCGGCAAGCAGGCCGAGCAGTTGATCGCCCAGATGGCCAAGGAGCGACCGCGATTCAATCATGTGGCGGGAATATTCGATGACCGGCTGGAGCGCATCGGCCCGACGGTGGGCCGGGCGCCGGTGCTGGGTAATCTGGATTCGCTGATCGATTATGTCCGCAACAACCGGGTCGATGATATTATCGTCACCCTGCCCTGGAACGCCGACAAACGGCTGGTCGATATCATCAGCAAGCTGCGGGTGCTGCCGGCCGATATTCACCTGGGTTCGGATTTGGTCGGCTTTCGCTTTCCCTACCGGCCGTCGCAGAATCACTTTACCGGGGTGCCGATGATGGAAGTGGTGAAAATGCCGCTTACCGGATGGAACATCGCCCTGAAGGCGATTGAAGACAGGGTCCTGGGGGTCTTGCTGCTGATTCTTTTCGCGCCGGTTTTGGCCGGTGTGGCGCTGGCCATAAGGCTGGAAAGCAAGGGACCGGTCCTGTTCCGCCAGAAACGCTACGGCTTCAATAACCGTATTTTCGATATCTACAAATTCCGCTCGATGTATCATGACCGGCCACCGGAACAGAAAACCGTACAGGCGACGAAGGACGACCCGCGAATCACCAGGGTCGGCGGTTTCATTCGCCGGACCAGCCTTGATGAACTGCCGCAATTATTCAATGTGGTCGGCGGAGCCATGTCTCTGGTTGGTCCCAGGCCGCATGCGGTAGATCATAACAAGGAATACGGGGCGATCATTCTGGGCTATTTCGCCCGCCACCGGGTCAAGCCGGGGATTACCGGCTGGGCGCAGGTCAACGGCCTTCGCGGCGAAACCGAAACCCTGGAAAAGATGGAAGCCCGGGTTCGCTACGATACGTACTACGCGGAGAACTGGTCGCTGCTGTTCGACCTGCAAATTCTGGCCAGGACGGCCTTCGTCGGATTTATCAACAAGAACGCCTATTGATCAGGATACTGTAAGGAACGTTTGATAGAAGGGCGGTTCTGTTGCAACGGATGACGATTATAGATACGTTATCGACCGCTTGGCCGATTGTTATTGATGGGAGAACTTTATGGAAATACGGGAAACTGAAATCCCCGATGTGAAAATCTTGAAGCCCGTTAAACACGGGGACCACAGGGGATTTTTCTCGGAAACGTGGAACCGGAAGACGCTCCTGGATGCGGGAATTGATATCAATTTTGTTCAAGACAATCAATCGCTGTCGGCCGACAAGGGCACCATTCGCGGTTTGCATTTTCAAATCCCGCCGTTTGCCCAGGACAAGCTTGTCCGCGTCGTTCGCGGATCCATTCTGGATGTGGCCGTAGATCTCAGGAAAGACTCGCCGACGTTCGGCAAGCATGTTTCGGCAGTCATCAGCGCCCGGGAATGGAATCAGATACTGGTTCCCGTCGGTTTTGCGCACGGTATCTGTACCCTGGAACCGGATACCGAGCTTATATACAAGGTTTCCAATTATTACGCCCCCAGTTGTGACAAGGGCATGCTCTGGAACGATCCCGAACTGGGGATCGACTGGCCCGTAGAGCAGGGCGAAGCCATCTTATCCGACAAGGATTTAAATCAGCCGACATTCGGCGAGGTGACGGATTCAAACCCATTCTAACTTAATTCAGGAAGTCTAATGACAATTAAAAAAATACTGGTCACCGGCGCCGGGGGCTACATTGGAACCGTGCTGGTGCCGATGCTGCTTGAGGAAGGCTACGACGTTCGGGCGATTGATCGCTTTTTCTTTGGCGACGACCTGCTTCCGGCATCGGATAATCTTGAAATCATCAAGGAAGACAGCCGCCGCCTGACCTCGGAACACGTGGCGGGGGTCGATGCGGTGATCGATCTGGTCGCGGTTTCCAATGATCCCAGCGGCGAGCTTTTCCACGAACCAACCATGGAAATTAACTGGGAATCACGGGTCAGGACCGCCAGGATGGCGAAGGAAGCGGGTGCGAAAAGATACATACTGCCCAGTTCATGCAGCATCTATGGTTTCCTGGAAAACGATGTAATCGCCGATGAAACCCATGCGACAAATCCGCTGACGACGTACGCCAAGGCCAACGAGAAAGCGGAAAATGACACCCTGGCCCTGGCCGATGACAATTTCTGTGCGGTCGCCTTGCGCCAGGCCACGGTTTATGGCGCTTCGCCCAGGATGCGCTTCGATCTGGCCATTAACGGGATGACTTTTGGCGCCTGGAAAACCGGTAAATTGCCGCTGATGAGAGACGGCAAGCAATGGCGGCCGATGGTTCATGTCCGTGATACGGCGCGGGCCCAGATGCTCATGCTGAGCGCCGATCGGGACAAGGTAAACGGCCAGATATTCAATGTCGGATCGAAGGAAAATGTCTATCAGATAGCGGCGCTTAGCGAACTGGTCGCCGCGACGGTGCCGCGAGATGTCGAGGTCGAATGGTATGGCGACCCCGATCACCGTTCCTACCGGGTGGCGTTCGACAAGATCGAGGCCCTGGGTTTCAAGGCGAAATACAGGGCCGAAGATGGCGTCAGGGAAATCTGCGAAGCCCTGGAGAGCGGGAAACTGGACAAGACGACCCAGACCATCACGCTGGAATGGTACAAAGAGCTAAGCAAGTGGCAGAAGATCATCCGCGATGTAGAGCTTTACGGCGGAATTCTCTACATATGAAAATTCTTCTCCTCGGGGCCAACGGCCAGTTGGGCAGCGATATAGTCGCGGCCTGTGGCGATCATGGCGGCTTTGATCTGGAGCCATGGGTGCGGGCCGATCTGGATGTGACCAATGCCGGGGAACTGCGGCGAAGACTCGGCGAAATATCGTTCGATGTGCTGGTCAATTGCACCAGCTATCACAAGACCGATGAAGTCGAGGACAATGCGACCATGGGCTTTGCCGTCAATACCCATGCCGTCGAGACGATGGCCGACCTGTGCGCCGAAAAAAATGCCCGCTTTGTCCACTTCAGCACCGACTATGTTTTTGGCGGCGACCTGGATGCCGCCGTTCCCTATACGGAAGAGGCGCCCAAGAGCCCGGTAAACGTCTACGGCGCATCGAAGGCGATGGGCGAGACGCTGGCCAGGATCGCCAACCCCGATAGCGTTATTTTTCGTGTCGCCTCGTTGTTCGGCATTGCCGGGGCCAGCGGCAAGGGGGGTAATTTCGTCGATACCATGCTTCGTCTGGGTGGCGAACGCGATTCCCTGAAGGTGGTCGACGACCAGTTTATGTCGCCGACATCGACCGCCGACATTGCCGACATGCTGTTCCGGGCGCTGGAAAACGACATCGCCGCCGGAATTTATCATGCGGTGAATTCCGGCAACACGACATGGTGCGGATTCTCCCGGGAAATTTTCAATCTGGCCGGGATCGATGTCGAGGTGACTCCATGCACGAGTAATGAGTATCCGCTGCGGGCGATGCGGCCAAAATACAGCGCCCTCGATAACACCAGGCTTGCCTCGGCAATCGGGGAAATCAGGCCGTGGCGGCCCGCGCTGGCGGATTATCTGGCGGCCAAATTGGGCCCGGGCGGCTGATATCATGAAAGGCATTATTCTCGCCGGCGGTTCCGGGACACGCCTGTTTCCGGTGACCATGGGGGTCAGCAAGCAATTGCTGCCGATTTACGACAAGCCGATGATCTATTATCCCCTGAGCGTGCTGATGCTGGCGGGAATCAACGAAATCCTGATCATCACCACGCCCGACGACCAGGACGCCTTCAGGCGACTGCTTGGGGACGGCTCCCGCTGGGGACTGGCATTGACCTACGCGGTACAGCCGAAACCCGAAGGATTGGCCCAGGCGTTCATTATCGGTCGTGATTTTGTCGGCGATGACGGCGTCGCGCTGGCCCTTGGCGATAATCTGTTTTTCGGCCATGACATGACAAAATTGCTGGCGCACGCGGTGGAACACAAGGCCGGAGCCACGGTGTTCGCCTATTGGGTCAACGACCCGGAGCGATATGGCGTGGTCAATTTCGACGACAACGGGATCGCCCTGGGTATCGAGGAAAAACCGTCGCAACCGAAGTCCAGCTGGGCGGTAACCGGGCTTTATTTCTATGACAATGACGTGCTTGAAATAGCCGCCGACATCAAGCCGTCGGCGCGGGGAGAACTGGAAATTACCGACGTCAATGATGCCTACCTGAAGCGCGGTGATTTGCGTGTCGAGAAAATGGGCCGCGGTTTCGCATGGCTTGATACCGGCACCCATGAATCGCTGCTGGAAGCCGCCGAGTTCGTAAAAACCATCGAAAAGCGCCAGGGCCTGAAGATTGCCTGCCTGGAAGAAATTGCCTGGCGGCAGGGCTATATCGACCGGGCGCAACTGGAAAATTCCGCTGCGGCCCTGGGCAAATCGGCCTACGGAGCCTATCTCAAAAGGATCTGTAGCCGACCGTAATATTAATTGCATTGAATGTAGTGTTTAACACATTGATTGTATAGGCTGTCCGGCAGATGAGTTATTCGTGTGTTTTCGCATTGAACCTGGGAAGTAATCGTGAGGGCTGTAATGTTTTTTGATTTCCTGAGCAATTTTTCGATCCGCAAGGCGGCATATGCCATGGCGTTCGCCAGTGTGCTGTTGCTGGCCGGTTGCGATACACCGGAAGAAAAAGTGCAGAGCCACACGCAGAGCGGACTGGAGCTGTTCAAGGAAGGAAAGCTTATCAAGGCCGGGCTGGAATTCCGCAACGCCTTGCAGATTAATGAAAAATACGTTCCGGCCCTGTATGGCATGGCGCTGCTGGAGGAACGGCAGGGAAACCTGAACAAGGCCCGCGGGCTGATGGGCAGGGTCCTGGACCTGGATCCCAAGCACTATGGCGCCAGCATCAAGTACG
Organism: uncultured Thalassospiraceae bacterium; assembly: GCA_964655005.1. Lineage (GTDB taxonomy): Bacteria > Pseudomonadota > Alphaproteobacteria > Rhodospirillales > JABHCV01 > CAZZKE01. The sequence goes on from CAZZKE010000058.1 coordinate 5,920, forward strand.
GCAAATTCATGCTGGTGGCCGGGCAACTGGACAAGGCGCTCGAACTTAGCGACACGGTGATGACCCTGGACGGCACAACCGCCGGGGCCTTGGCTTTCCGGGCTGCCGTTCTGTATAAGCTGGAAGATAATGAGGGGGCAATTTCGACGGCCAAAAAGGCGCTGGAAGTCGATCCGGCCAATGTCGAGGCGATCGCCGTGCTGGCGGCGGAAAGGATCGCCGCCAAGGACTTCAAGGCGGCCATCGGCTATCTGGACCAGGGTCTGAAGCTGAATGCGAAAAACGTAACGCTGAACCTGATTAAAATTCAGGCGTTGAGCACTATCGGCCAGAGCGATCAGGCGGAATCGGTGCTCAAGCAACTGGTCGAATTTTACCCTGACGCCAAGGGCTTCAAAACGGCGCTGGTCCGCTTCTATCTCAGGCAAAAACGGGTTGATGACGCCGAACGGGTGATCCGCGCCATTGCCGCGGGTGAGCCCGAAGACCTTCAGGTAAACCTGGATGTCGTCCGGTTCCTGAACTCCCTGCGGGGATCCGAGGCGGCGAAAAAAGAATTGAAGGCCCTGATCGGACGCGGCGGAGAAAACCTTTTTTCCTATCAACTGGCGCTGGCAAAACTGCAGTTCGCCACCGGCAAGCGGCAAGAAGCGGAAAAACTTTTGCTTGATGTTATAGCTACAAGCGATACCGAAGAGGCCCGGCTGGAAGCTAAAAACAGGCTAGCGGAATTGCTGATTGCCGATGGTAAAAAACAACAGGCGGCGAAGCTTGTCGCGGAAATACTGGCGCGGGATGCCAGGAATGCCGACGGGTTGCTGATCCGGGCTTCGCTGCGGCTGGCGGAGAAGAAAACCGATGACGCCATTTCCGACCTTCGGGCGGTTCTGAAAGAAGAGCCGGAATCGGTCCGCGCATTGATGATGCTGGCCACCGCCCACGAACTGAACGGCTCCGTTGAATTGGCCGATGACCGGATGACCGGGGCCTTTCAGGCCAGTAAATTTTCGCCGCGGGTCGGCCTGATATACGCCCGTTTTCTGATCAAGAACGGGGCCTTGGACCGGGCCGAAGAAGCCCTTATCAGGGTATTGCAGAAATCACCCCGGAGCATCCCTTCGCTAAGGGCCCTGGCGCAGGTGCGAATTTCCAAGAAGAACTGGCTGGGCGCCCAGGAAATCGCCGATATCCTGACCCAACTGGGCGATAGCGAAAGCATCACCGGTCGGATAAGGGGAATAGCCCTTGAGGGCCAGGAAAAGATTTCCCAAAGCATCAAGGCTTTCGAGCGGGCCCAGGCGGCGACGCCACAGGCCCTGCGCCCGATGGTCTCTCTGGTCCGGGCCTATATTCGTAACGGCGAGCTGGCACGGGCGGAAAAATTTGTTCGGGACGTCCTTAAGGCGACCGACAAGAACCTGTTCGCAAAAATTTTGCTGGCGCAATTACAAGTCCTGGACGGCAAGCGGGAACTGGCCGAGACGACCTTCAAGGAAGTAATCGGCGAGTACCCCGAAGATGTCGTCGGCTATACGGCGCTGGCGTCGTATTATCTGGGCATGAAGGAACTCGACAAGGCCAGGGATATCGTAACGGCAGGGCTGACGAAGATTCCCGGCAACGTATCTCTGGGGCTGCTGAGGGCCAATCTGTTCGAACGCGACAAGAACTTTGACGCGGCCCTGGCGGAATATGAAGAACTCTACAAGAAAAGCCCCAATTCCGATGTTATCGTCAATAATCTGGCCAGTATGCTGACCGAATACCGGACCGACAAGGCCAGCGTCGAGCGGGCCTACGAGTTGGCCAAGCGCTTCCGAAACTCCAACATCCCATACTTCAAGGATACCCTGGGATGGATTCAGTACCGGATGGGCAATGCCGACGAGGCGACATCGTTGCTGCGGGACGCGGTCGAGAAGGCGCCCAACCAGGCCATTTTCAGGTATCATCTGGGGATGTCTTTCTTGGCTGACAAGCAGGATAGCTCGGCGATCCGGGAACTGGAGAAAGCGCTGGAGCTTTCCAAGGACCGGCCCCTGGTCCAGCGGGACGAGGTGCAAAAAATACTCGATGATTTGAAGGCCGCCGCCGCTTCGCCGCCTTCCGAAGGCCAAAAACAACCCGGAGACTGAAAAATCCGGGTTAGTAACATGGCGGACGGCGCGTATATACATGCGGGCGAGCAGACAGGTGAGTTGTAATGTACCAAGCGTTTTACGGGTTGAAGGAAAAACCGTTTTCGATTCAACCCGACCCGGACTACCTGTATTGGGGGCGGGCGCATTCCATGGCCTTCGCCATGCTGGAATATGGCATTATGAACCGGGCCGGCTTTACCGTAATCACCGGCGAAATCGGTTGCGGCAAGACGACCCTGATCAGGCACCTGCTGAACAAGCTGGACGATAACGTTACCGTCGGCCTGGTTTCCAATACCCAGGAAAATAACGGGGAGCTCCTGCAATGGGTGCTGATGGCCTTCGGCCAACCCTTCGAGGACAAGGCCCATGTCGCCCTGTACGATCAGTTGCACAAATTTCTGATTGATGAATACGGCAACGGTCGCCGGACCATACTGATTGTCGACGAGGCGCAGAACCTGGGTCCCAAATCGCTCGAAGAACTGCGCATGCTGTCTAACATCAACGCCGACAAGGACCAGCTTCTGCAATTGGTGCTGGTCGGTCAACCACAACTAAAAGATTTATTGCAAAGCCCGGAGCTGGCCCAATTCGCCCAACGCATCGCATCTGATTTCCACCTGCGAACACTATCCAAAGACGAGGTCGAGGATTACATCCACCACCGCATCAAGATTGCCGGATGCGACAGGCAGGTTTTCTCCGGCGCCGCCTGCAAAAAGGTTTTCGATGCCAGTCGGGGCGTCCCGCGGCTTATCAACATCATCTGCGATACTTCTCTGGTTTATGGATTTTCCGGCGGCATGGCGGAAATAACCGGGAAGATCGTCGAGGATGTGGTCCGGGATAAGTCGGAATACGGGATTTTTTCCTTTAACGGCCCCCGACCGGTCGAAAACGGCGCGACCGGTCGCGAACCCAAGAAATTCGAGGTGTCCGATGGTACCGACAGCCCGGCCCTGATAATCCGCGACAAGGAATTGGCGAAATACATCTTTTCCAAAGTCATCGACTCGGCTAAATAAGCGTTTCCCGGTTGGGACGGCTTCGCCTTGATTCTGCCGCTTTCTGCCAGGTTTGTTGTCAGGAAACCCGGCAAATATGCGGCATGACGCACCAGGGAGATATCAATTTCCGGCCAGCTGTTTGAGATCATTGAGATCATTGAGATAATTCGGCTGGACGCGCAAAAAAAATAATTTGAAAAAAATAGCGAGTTGTCAGGAACCTGTCAGGTACAGCGGGTACATTGTCAATTGTCGGTGCATCCCTAAGGCAGGAATATGCTGACAAGGCGGTGGATTTCGGGATATCAGTTCCCAGTTGAAACCGGAGGCGGGTGTTTTGATGGTTTTCGGAGCCGGGTTACAAGGGCTTTGAATTCAGGGCATTCGAAATTGAACGGCGGGCCGGCGACTGTTTAGTCCGGCTCGGTGGACCGAGACCGTGTAGGCCAGCGCGTTTTAGTTTTGAATGGCTGTGAGACATGACGATTTTTTTAGTGAGGGAGATATGAAGATGTTTAACAAGATTCTTTCTACGGTAAGCGTGGCGGTTGTTTCCGCCATGGTGCTGGTCGGCGGCAGTACGGCGCCGAAGGCCGCGACCTTTATCCCCACAGGGGCCGATACACCTTTGGCAGATGGTGGAACCTACAATCTTATCCCGAATGACAACCCGTATGGAGTGACGGTCAATCTTACCTCGGGTGAGGTTTTTTCGCATTCATACAACTTTAATATTATGGGCGGTATTATGGGCGGTCTGGCCGTTAAGTGGCAGATTGACAACTCGGCGGATACTCCGGGCAATTTCGGCATCGC
>CAZZKE010000058.1:9986-19992 GCA_964655005.1 uncultured Thalassospiraceae bacterium
GCCGTGCCGCTGCCGCCCGCGGCGCTGCTGTTCGGTACCGCCCTGTTCGGCATCGGCGCCCTGCGTCGCCGGAAAGACAAGAAGGCGATGGACCTGGCCGCTTGAGGCAACCCATCGTCAGGGATCAGAGCCTTCTTGTAACTGATTGTTAATGCAAGTAGACTCTTGGGTAACCCGAGATAAAATGAGGGGGCTTGTCCCCCTCATTTTTTTTACCCGGGTCAGGTGTCCGTCAAACAAGGATGGGAGAACGAAAATGACTAAGCGGCTTGTGTGGGTTTTATTAGCGGTTCTGCTCGTCATTCCGGTTACGGTGAAGGCGGGTGAAGACGAAGGCTATACACTGAACCCCGGCGATCAGTTGCAGATATCCGTGTGGCGCGAAGATACCCTGAGCCAGGGCGTGGTGGTGCTGCCGGACGGCAATATTACCTTTCCCCTGGCGGGGCGCATCAAGGTAGCCGGGTTGACCAGTCTGCAGGCGGAAAAAGTCCTGATCAAGAAACTGGCGAAATTTATCGCCGATCCCGTCGTCACGGTGCAGGTGGTTTCCGTCGGCGGCAATCGTATCTACGTTATAGGCAAGGTCAATCAACCGGGGACTTATGTGCTGGACGCCCCGACCAACATCACCCAGGCGCTGAGCCTGGCCGGCGGACTGGACCGCTTCGCCGAGGAAGACGAAATTAAAATCCTGCGCGGTTATGGCGAATCGGCGAAATATATTCCGTTCGATTATAATGATCTTTTATCCGGAAAGAATGGCATCGGGGCAACACTTTTGCTACAAGCAGGGGATGTGGTCATCGTACCTTAAGGACGTCCCGCTGATGACAGTCTCAAATCGCGAAAAGTCCTGTACCCGTTGGCCCGGACGGTCACGGCGGGGGATGCTGCGTGTCGGACTGACCGTCGCGGCGGGCATTTTTCCGGCGGCGGCTTTCGGGGGGCAGTGGACCGCCAACTACAGTTCACTGGTGAGCGCCACGTATAACGACAATCCATCCCTGGCGACGGAAGACAAAAAGGGCCGGACGGATTTTACCGTAAATCGGGCCATCGACGGCGAATACGCCAAGGACCGGTACCGGATAGGCGTTACCGGCCGGGCCAATGCGGTGGCTTCCAAAGAAGAAATAGCCAACAGAATTTTCTCGGCCGATCAGGTCCGCTATAACCTGGACGTCAATGGCGAATATGATTTCGATACCTCGGTTATCGCGGCGGCTTTCGGATTGGGGTTCGATACGGTGCAAAATACCGAATTCGCGGATACCGGAAACCTGGCCAGTGACGCGACGCGGACGGATGTAAAAGCCAGCCTTAGTTATAACCGGCAATTGAACGAGCGATGGAACCTGAACGCCTCGGACAATATCAGCGTGGTCAGCTTTTCCGGCGGTAATTCTATCGGCAGCACCAACAATTCACTCCTGATCGGGCTCGGCCATGCCTATAGCGAGCGGCTGACCATCACCCCCAGCATCGGTTATTCCCGGTTCGAACCGGATTCGAAGCTGTCCAAGCCTTCCAATACCATCCGCCTGCAGGTCGGCGGGGATTATGAACTTTCCGAAATCGACCGCCTGGGGGCCACCCTTGGCGTGCTGCGGACCGATGGTAATCTGGGCTGGTCGGCGCTGTTCGATTACAGCCAGGAGGTTCTCGAGGGGCTGGTCGCCAGCGCCAACGTCAACCGGGATAATATCCCCAGCAGCGATGGCAATATCAGGCAGTCGACGGGCTTTGGCGGCGGGGTTACGTATCAATTGACGGAAATGACCCGGGTCGGCTTCGTCGCCAACTGGAGAGTCAGCTCCCAGGTTGGCGCTACCGGGTCGGCCGATACCACGCAGCTAACCATGACCCCATCCATAAACTGGACGCTAAACGAAGAATGGCGGGCCAGCCTTAATATGCAAAACAGAAGGCAGAAGCAGCCGACCGACGGTACGGCGACTTCCCGCAGCATGACCTTTACGCTGGATTACAACCTGCCTTTAGAACGATAAGCATGAACGCCCATGGAATCTGAATTTCACCTGAGCGAATATATCGCTATTCTTAAACGGCGCTATATCTATATGATTTTGCCGTTCCTCGTCGTCCTCGGCGGCAGCGTCGCCGTCGCTATCCTGATGCCGCCGGTGTATGAGTCCTCGGGCACCATTCTTATTGAATCGCCGCAAATACCCGATGAAATGATCCGCTCCACGGTGACCACGGCGGCCAGCGAACGCATCGAGATCATCAAGCAGCGGGTTATGACACGGGCCAATCTTTATCGTATCGCCGAGAAATTTAATATTTTCAGGGATGATAAAGAGGTCGATTCGACGACCAAGGCGGTCGAAAAAATGCGCGAGATGGCGGTTGTCCAGTTCATCAATACGGATGGCGGAAGGAAGCGCCGCGGCGTAACGGCGATCGCCTTCAAGGTTTCGTTCGAGCACCGGCGGGCGGAAATCGCGGTAAGGGTGGCCAACGAACTGGTTACCCTTTTTCTTGACGAAAATGTCAAGTCACGTACGGAAAGGGCAGGAGAAACGACGGCGTTCCTGAGCCAGGAGTCTGAAAAGCTCGAAAAAAGTCTCCAGAAAATTGAAGACGGCATCGCCAACTACAAGCAGGAACACAGCACGGCCCTGCCGGAGAATCTGGACCTTCGCCTGCAGATACGGGACCGTTCGGAATCCGAATACAAGGAACTGGACCGGGAAATCAAGGCGTTGCTTGAAGAAAAACGATTCCTTGAGATCGAAATAGCCGGCCTGAAAGCGGGATACCGGACCAAACTGACCGCCTTTGAAATTCCCCAAAAAGACGAGCCCCGGTCGTTGTCGCAACCGGGCCGGCAAGGCGCGGTCAGCGACCTTGTACGCCTGAAGGCGGAACTGATTGAAAAGTCCGCAGTCTATGGTCCGTCTCACCCGGACGTGAAAACGCTTAAAAGAAAGGTCGCCGCACTGGAAAAGGAAGAAGGCGTGACCGGCGAACGGGACGTTCTGGAACAGAATCTAAGCGATCTCGAGGCGCAACTTTCCCAGATCAGGCAGCGCTATGGCGAGTCTCATCCCGATGTCAGGCGGTTGGTCAAGGCGGTTGAGGGCGCCCGGGCCAAGCTGCAGGGCTTGCCCAAGGATCCCGTGAAAGAGCCGGTGAATACGGCCCAACCTGAAAAGCCGAAGGCGAAGACCATAAACCCGATCATGGCGACGGTGCAGGCCAAGCTGGCCTCGGCAAACTCTCGCATTGAATCGATGAAACAGCAGAAGAAACAGCTAAAGGCCAAAGTAGCCGAAATCGAGACCATGATTATCCAGACGCCGCAGGTAGAGCGGGCCTTGAAGGTGCTTAATCGGGATTATGATAACGCCCAGAGAAGGTACAACGAGATCCACGCCAAACTGATGCAGGCGGAGCTATCCAAAAGTCTGGAGGAAGAACGCAAGGCGGAGCGGTTTGTCCTGCTTGAACCGCCGGTCATGCCGGAAGAGCCGGTCAGGCCCAATCGCAAGAAGATGATGGCCCTTGGTTTTGCGCTGTCACTGGCCGCCGGCGGCGGCGGAATATTCCTGGTCGAAATGATCGACGGCAGCATTCGGGGCTCCGCCAGCCTTGCGGCGGTGACCAAACTGCAACCGCTGGCGTCCATTCCCTATATCGTCACGACCAGGGAGGCGCGGCGAAGGAAACGGATCAAGGTGGTGCTGGCCCTGGTCCTGATAATGGTTGTGGTGGCCGTGCTGGCCGCGATTCACTTCTACTACATGCCGCTGGATATCGCGTTTTATAAGGCTTTGGCCCGCTTCTGACCGTGCTCGCCGGGGCTCGTGCACAAGGGGCAACTTGCCCTTAAAATGACTTTATTTGATGGCAGTCTGATCAAGGAGGACGGTGTGGAAAGAATCAAGGAAGCCATCGAAAAGGCCAAGGCCAGCCGCCAGGATGGGCGACGGGTCCCGGCCCGTCCGGCCCGGGCCGGACGGGCCGAAGTCGGTGTCGTGGGTGACGTTGGAGAAATCACCTATCGGCGTACCAGGGTGGTGCAGCTTGATCCGCTGCATCTGGAAGAACAACGGATTGTATCCTATTCCAAGAACGATCCCAGAAGCATGAACTTCGACATACTGCGTACCCAGGTTCTGCGCAAGATGCAGGAAAACAAGTGGCGGACCATGGCGATTACCTCGCCGACGCCTGAATGCGGCAAGACCGTGGTTAGCATCAATCTGGCGCTCAGTATCGCCCAGCAGACCGAACAAACGGTCCTGCTCGCCGATTTTGACTTGAGAAAGCCGAAGATAGCCGAATACCTTGGGCTGCCGCCGGGGTTATCCCTTATCGATTATCTGGATGAAAAAGCCGAACTGGCCGATGTGTTCGTCAACCCGGGAGTTTCCCGGTTGACCCTGCTGCCCAATGAATCAGCCATAAAAAACGCCTCGGAAACCCTGACTGCGGCCAGGATGAAAGCGCTGGTTTCAGACATTCGCGACCGATACGAATCGCGCATGATTATATTCGACCTGCCGCCGGTTCTGACCACCGACGACGCCATGGCCTTCCTGCCGCAGGTAGATTGCGCCCTGATGGTGGTCGCCAATGGCGCCTCGACGACATCAGATGTCAAGGAGGCTTCGAGGCTGTTGCAGTCGACAAACCTTCTCGGTGTCGTGCTGAATAAATCGGAAGAAGAAGTCCGTTCCTATTATTGATGCCTGCGATGAAATCTCCAGTACTGGATATGGGATGATAATATGCAAAAAGCCATGAACATGACCTATCAGAGTCGACCGTTTTGGAAGGAACATGGCATCCTGCTGGTTGCGCTGGCGCTGGTTACACTGTCGTATTTACCGGATGGCCTGGTGCTCTGGAACCAATGGTCCGACAATGAAGAATTCAACCACGGCCCGCTGATGCTGGCGGTGGCGATATATCTGTTATGGAAACGCCGGGCGCTGTTTCTGGCGGGAAGTTCATCGCATTCATTGATCGGGCTGGTATTGGTGGTTGCCGCCAGTTTGATCTATATTGGCTCGATAAAGGCGGCGATCGTCCTGCCGCGCCATTATGCCTATCTGATGATAATTTACGGATTGTTCCTGTTCGCCGGCGGTCGGCGCTACGGAAACTTTGTGCTGCCGTCGCTGGTTCTTCTTATTTTTGTTATTCCGCCGCCCGGTGCGATCGGCGTCGATCTTACCTGGGGCTTGCAGTTGTTTTCTTCAGACCTGAGCGTGGCGCTGCTGCGTGCGGTCGGCATTACCGTGTTTCAGGATGGCAATGTCATCGATTTGGGGGTCATAAAACTGGAGGTCGCCGAGGCCTGTGCCGGTTTGAGATACCTGTACCCGATGATGGGTCTGGGCGTCCTGATCGGAATGCTTTTCGATATTTCGTGGGTCAAGAGACTGCTGTTCCTGGCCATCTCGGCAACCGTCGCGATCCTTATGAACAGCGTCAGAATATTCCTTACCGGCGTCGTCGCCGACATGACCGACATGGGTGTTTCACAGGGTTTCTTTCATCTTTTTGAGGGCTGGGTGTTCTTTATTGTCACGTTTTCGCTGACGCTGTTCCTGTGCTGGCTGCTTCTGAACAGGAAGGAATGGAACTCCCTGGGCCGGGGCTATTTCGTGGTCGAAAATACCGAAGTAAAACAATCGGGCAAGCCCGGTTTTTATTCGGCGGTGGTTGCCATTCTGGTCATTCTGATCGTGCCTCTGGCGATGTTGTCCCGGACCAGTGGCGTGGTTATTCCCCAGCGCGAACCGCTTATTTCGTTTCCGCTGAAACTTGATGGGCGCTCTGCGGTAAAGCAGAAGCTGACGCAGGTGGAAATAGATGTTCTTAAAATGACCGATTATTTCCTCGGCAGTTACACGGCACTGGACGGGGGGGCGCCGGTATCGCTGTTTATCGGTTATTTCGAAGCCCAGTCCAAAGGGCAGGCGCCCCATTCCCCCAGGGTCTGCATCCCCGGCGGTGGCTGGAAAATTACCTCGTTACAGACGGTCATGCTGTCGGTCGACGGCAAGCCGCTGCCGGTAAACAGGGTCCTTATCGCCAAGAGGGATTTCAGGCAACTGGTCTATTACTGGTACCAGCAGAGCGGAGAATCATACGCCAGTTCCTACAAGGCCAAGCTCAACACCCTGTGGCGGGGAATTTTGTCCGCCCGCACGGACGGCGCACTGGTGCGTTTGGTGATGCCGCTGGGGGAAGATATATCAGAGAGTTTCGCCGATGCGCGATTGACCAAATTCTCGCAAGATCTGATGGATGTGCTGCCTAAATATGTTCCAGACTAAATGGCACCCAAAGACGAATGTACGAAATATTCTGGATACTACTACTATTTACCCAGTTTTTGTGCCAGATGTTCGGCCAACCGCAATGACAACTGAACGATTGCCATAGAGGGATTATTGCCGCCTCCAATCGGGAATATACTGCTTCCGGCAATATAGAGGTTGTCCGTACCGTGTATTCTGGAGTTTGAGTCAACTACGCCATATGCAGGGTTTTCGGACATGCGAGTTGTTCCCATTTGATGGCAATGCCCACTAGCGCCAAGCCGTTCGTTATTATCAATAATCCGATTGCGTAGTTGTACGCGGGCTAAATCTTGACGGGCGAGCTCCTTAGCGGCCTCTATGGACAGTAAACGGATTGACCTGCGGTCCCGGTCATTTAGCCTCCAGTCAAGAATAGCTTTCCGTAAGCCCAGTGTATCCTTTTCTTTAGCCAATGTAATACGACTGTTTCTGTTAGGGGACTGCTCTCCCATTGATGAAATTACACCGTCCCCCGGGCAATTAAATTCCACGAGTTGGCGAGATAAATCGAGTACGCTTTCCGAACTGCATACAGCATCCCTTACATATCGCTTCAGTACTTTCAGACGACCGTAGGTCGCAGGGTTTGCGTTTGGAGCGAACGATATTAGCGAGTTTAGAACCTGTCGGTCATTTATGAATCGCCGTGTAGGTTTCAGCGTGACGTTACCAGATTCCCAGAATTTTGCACGAGATGTAACGAACTTTCCTATTTCGACATTTAGATGTTCCATAAAACATCGACCGACAAAATCGGAATGGTTTCCGATCCCTGATGGTATTTGCGAATCACAATTGAGCAATATGCGGGCATTTTCCACAGTACCGCAAGCCAGAACAATATGCGTGGCACGAAACGAAAATTTCCTGCCTCCAAAATTGTAGGCAATTAACTGATTCGCATGAACAAGGTTATCGCTTAGCCGAATATCAACGGTATTGCAGTTTAAGAAAAGATCAATATTAGGATTTTTTGAAATCTCCGAAAAATATTTTTTATTAAGGCGTGTGGGGGGGCTTTTGATATGTCCGACCATTCGCAATTTTGGGCTTTTCCATTGGTCGACTCCGGGTATGTCGAAAGATTGGCCCGTGACGTCGATAATCTCAGCGGCTTTTTCGAAGAAAGGGTCAATTTCTCTTTTCCTTATGGGCCAGCCAGGCAAACCCCACCTATCGCTTTCTTCATAATCAACGGCATCCGGAACGAAACACAATCCCGCCCAGTGATTAGACGTTCCGCCAAAATACCGCAAACGACATCTATCAAGCCCTCCCCAGTAATTTAAATCCGGGCCTTCAATCGTTTTCCCCTGGTAAATGTCTTGGGACTGATCGCTGAAGTCTTCTCCACCGGCTTCCAGCAAGGCGACCTTTACGCCTTTGGCGGCTAACTCGCGAGCAATTGTGATTCCGGCAAAGCCAGAACCACTAATACACACGTCGTAACTTGCATCACGGCCATTGATTTCATCCTTATTGGCATCTTTTAGCATGATTCAGTCAGGTTGCCTAACCGGTCAGGTCGCCCGAACGCAGCACCCATCCATTGATAACCAGATAGCTTGAGGAGGCCACAGAAAGCCCGGTCTCCCCGGGTTTTTCGCTAACAATGGACTCCAGTGGCACTGAAAACCCAAACACAGCCAAGCCAAAAACTTTGAAAGTTGCTCGGCAAAACCTGCGGCGAGTCAACTGACGGCAAGCATGCATCGTATTCTCATACACTACCACTGCACTCCCTCCCCCACTCGCGAGGAGCATACGATTTGTTGGTTTTGCTGGCAAGCGTGCAATGAGTTGGTTCCGCTTTGTTGGGCACTCTTAGAGTCCGCCCTTATTGTGAATTTTCGGTTGCTTTAATTCGCAACATAATTTTAATCATATTGACATAACCGGCTCCAAGCCCCGCTATCGCCCAATAATAAACCGGGATATAATCTACGCTGCTGACCGTTCCTATGATCACCAGAACAGCAACCAGAATTGCCAACAGCGATTGCCCCAGCCGAGTATATTCCTCGCCTAATGGATGTGACTGCAACATCGCCTTCCGTATTCCAAGCAACAGGCTGGAAAAAAGTCCGACGAACAACCAAAGCCCGACAAGGCCCTTACTCAGGCCGACCCTAAGATAGGTGTTTACAATATCGATTATACCTTGCCCCTGGCGCATGGCCTCCATTTCCGATGATTGTAGATAGCTGTTCGAGCCAAACCAGGGGTTCATCTTGATCACCTCAATACTGTTTAAAAACAGTTGCTGGCGATAGGATACGGTTTCTGCGGAGTGGCTGCCTTCCCCTATGAACGGCAACAGTGACAAGAATTTTTCCCCTCCGGGCAATACCGTCAATAGGGGTATGCCAAAAATGAAACCCATTGCCAACAGCAACAGTGCCTTCTTCCGTCGCTGGCTATAAAATGCAAAGACAACGATAAAAACCGCAAAGCCAACCCAGGGGCCACGGGAGACGGTAGCCAGCAGGGCGACAAAGATGGCGCCTCCAAGCAGGATGAACCTGGTGCCGGAGAAATATGTCCTAAAGAAACTTAAGGCCCCAATCCCGATGGTGAGGAAGTACCCGAATGGTATTTTACTCATGGTTGTCCCGACTCGCAAAAAGCCTTCTCTATTGCCATAACCAGAAAACCTCGAACCGGGTATTCCAAGTGTATTATTCAGGCCTTTATAGACGAGCCAACCCTTTGCGGACTCGAACCATGCAATTAACGCGAGGACAAATGCGGAAGTAAAAATCGCCTGAAAAATGGATTTGAATTCATCCAGCGATCTAGCATTTCGACTGATGACATAATAGGGAACGAGCATGTCCAGAATGATATAAAAGCTGGAACGGAACGCGCTAGTTACGTTGTCGTCTCGGAAAGTCAGCAGTATCGATAATCCGACAAATGCGAAAAGATATTTGTCCGACGGAAAATACGAATTTCTTTTTTCCGAACTGTTTTTTTGAAACGTCGAAAACAATATTGGCAACAAAACAAAAAGCACAAGTAATCTGGGATAGGAAAGAACAAAAAAGAACCTGACACCGCCGAAACCCGGGACTTCGTTTGCAAGAATTGGCAGGGCAGGTAATAGTAGAAAATATGTCGATAAACGATCACCAGAATTTCTGGGCAGGGCAATCAGAAGAACGCCGGTAACTAAGAGTACGAAAAGCCAATAATTATACGTGAGGAATGCGGCGCTGGTCACCATGATCCAGTAACCGGCCCAACGTCGGGTTTGTTTGCTGTTTTCTGGCAAAGGGTTCCAGCGGCTCAAAATAAGAAAAGCGAACGCGTTTAGGGCGAATACGACGATATAAGCGCGAATATTTTCAGGCATGGAGTGAGTTTTTCTTAGATTCTTCTAGAACTTTTACCAAAGCCTCTTCAAACCTGTCCGTCGCATCTTTCCAGCTATACTGCCGAGCCGTCGCAAGGGCACTGTCTGACAATTGCAGCCATTGTTCATCGTTCATCGAAAACAAACTTTCGATAGCATCTGCCATGGCCTGGGGGGTGGCCTCTTCGACCAGGATGCCGCCGCCACTGGAAAGCAGTTCAGGAGCGGCGCCGGCTGGCGTCGCAATGACCGGTGTTCGGCATGCCATCGCCTCAAGAATCGGAAGGCCGAAACCTTCACTTCGGCT
>CAZZKE010000059.1:0-19328 GCA_964655005.1 uncultured Thalassospiraceae bacterium
TCTTTGAATCACATCCCGGTTAACAAAAATTCACTCGACTTTTGCAACAGGTCTACTGCATTGAACCGGAATCAGGCCAGCGCCGCCGCCGCTTCATCCAGGCCACGGGCCGTGCGGTCGAACATATCGTCTACTTCGTCCCTGGTTATAATCAGCGGCGGGCAGATGCCGATAACGTCGCCGGGCAGGGGCCGCAGGATCAAATTATGGCCAAGAATTTTTTCCACCGCCAGCGGCGCCGCCTTGGCCGACACCGGGTATTGTTCCCGGCTCTGTTTGTCGGCGACCAGCTCCAGGCCGCCGATCAGGCCTACCCCGCGAGCCTCGCCGACCAGCGGATGATCGCCCAGGTCGGCCAGCCGTCGCTGGAAATGCGGCGCGATCTTCGCGACATGGCCCATGATATCGTCGTCTTCGTAGATTTGCAGGGTTTCCAGGGCGACGGCGGCGGCGACCGGATGGCCGCCGTAGGTGTTGCCGGTGCCGAACACGCCAAGCTTGCCGCTTTGTCCAACGAAGGCGTCGTAAAGCGTATCGGTAATCATCACCGCGCCGATCGGCAGGTAGGCCGATGACAGTTGTTTGGCGCAGGTCATCAGGTCGGGCGTGATGCCATAGGTGTCCGAGCCCCACATTTGACCGGTCCGCCCGAATCCGCAGATTACCTCATCGGCGACGAACAGCACATCGTGACGCTTCAGCACTTCCTGAATTTTCTCAAAATAGGTGGCCGGCGGAAGCATCACGCCACCGGCGGCCATCAGGGGTTCGGCGACGAAAGCGGCGACGGTTTCCGGGCCTTCAGCCTCGATTTGCCGGTCCAGATTGTCGGCCAGACGGCTGGCGAACTGTTCTTCGCTCTCGCCGTCTTCGCCATAGCGGTAATAGCACGGCGTGTCGCAATGCAGGATCCGGTCGATCGGCAGGTCCCAGCCATTCTGGGCATAGGGCAGGGCGGTCAGGCTGCCCGCCGCTATGGTTACGCCGTGATAGCCGCGCTTGCGTGAAATGATCTTTTTCTTATCGGGCTTGCCGATGGCGTTGTGATAATACCAGACCATTTTCATGGCCGTATCGATGGCTTCCGACCCGGAATTGACCAGATAGACCTTGCCCATCGATTCAGGCGCGATGGAAATCATTTTCTCCGCCAGTTCGATTACCGGCAGGGTCGCCCGGTGGGCGAAAGAGTGGGAAAAAGGCAGGGTCTGCATCTGCCTCGTTGCCGCCTCGACCAGCCGTTTCTGACTGTAGCCCAGGCCCGTGCACCATAGCCCGGCCAGGCCTTCGATGTACTGGTTATCCTGATCGTCGTAAACGTAGATACCCTCGCCACGGGTGATGATGAACGGCCCCTTTTCCTGATGCACGGCCAGATTGGTGTAGGGATGCAGCGAATAGGCGAGATCCCTGGCGGCGTTGGAATTGGGGGCGTGAGTCATCGTTATTATTCCTTCTGTTTTTCTAACTTTTAGCAGCCGATGCTACAGGGGCTTGCCGGGCCGAGTCCAGAATATCCGGGCCGGCGCGGAGCAGTCCGGGAACACCCTAGCCCAGCGCCTGCTCGGGTGGTTGGTAGTCGTATCCCAGATCGTCGGCCACGGCCCGGTAGGTAACCGCCCCCTTGTGCACGTTAAGGCCGTTACGCAGATGCGGATCATCAAGCAGGGCCTGGCGATAACCCTTGTCGGCCAGCGCCACGGCGAACGGAATGGTGGCGTTGTTCAGGGCGAAGGTCGAGGTCCGGGCGACCCCGCCCGGCATATTGGCGACGCAATAGTGAACCACGTCGTCGACCACGTAGGTCGGGGCGGCATGGGTCGTTGCCTTGCTGGTTTCGAAACAGCCGCCCTGGTCGATAGCCACATCGGCGACCACCGAACCGGCCTTCATTTCCCGGATCATGGCGGCGCTGACCAGTTTCGGGGCGGCGGCGCCCGGCACCAGCACGGCGCCGATCACCAGATCGGCGCCCAGGACGTAGTCTTCCAGCGCCGAAACGCTGGAATATATGGTGTTCAGGCGGGATCCGAATTCGATGTCCAGTTGCCGCAACCGGTCGATCGAGCGGTCCAGTACGGTAACATGGGCGCCCATGCCCAGCGCGATCATGATGGCGTTGGCGCCGACCACGCCGCCGCCGATAACGACTACTTCGGCGGGCGCCACGCCGGGTACGCCGCCCAGCAAAACACCGGATCCGCCGTGCGCCTTCTCCAGGCAGGTTGCGCCGGCCTGGATCGACATCCGCCCGGCGACTTCCGACATCGGGGCCAGCAGCGGCAGGCGGCCATGGTCATCGGTGACGGTTTCATAGGCGATGGCCACGCAGCCCGATTTGACCAGCAGTTCGGTCTGTTTGGGGTCCGGGGCCAGATGCAGATAGGTGAACAGAATTTGGTCATGGCGCAGCATCCCGCATTCATCGGGCTGGGGTTCCTTGACCTTGACGATCATCTCGGCGGCCTGAAAAACTTCCGCGGCGGCGCCCAGGATACCGGCCCCGGCGGCCTCGTAGGCGGCGTCATCCATGCCGATGCCGAGACCGGCGCCGGTCTCCATAACCACCTCGTGGCCATGATGGACCAATTCGCGCACACTGCCCGGCGTCAGGCCGACCCGGTATTCATGATTTTTTATTTCCCTGGGCACGCCGATCAGCATCGTCCATCCTCCTGAGTTAATATTCTGAAGTGATAGGGGCCTATATTGTAAAGGCATAGGGCCAGTTGGATGAAATTCTTCATGCCAGAATCTAGCGATGGATTAATCGCGCCAGCAATTCGATGCCGGGTTCGATTTTTTCCAGCGGCAGCGAAGAAAAACCCAGCCGGAAATAATTTTCCGGCGCCTTTTCGGACATGAAATTTATCCGTCCGGGTTCGATCACGACGCCTTCTTCAATGGCCTCGCGGGCCAGCGCCGCGGCGTTCAGCCCTTCGGGTCCTTTAACCCAGTAACTGGTGCCGCCGAAGGTCGGGGTGCGGGCCGAATCCGGCAGGTATTTCGACAGCGCCTTGCCCATCACCTGCCATCGCGCCCGGTAGGTCCGATGCAGGCGATGCACCATGGTGTCGTGGTGGCCCAGCGACAGGAACAGCGCCGTGGTGCGCTGGTTGTTGGTCGGCGGGTGGCGGATCGTCAACTGGCGCAGGGCCTGGGCCTCGGCGATCAGTTCGCGGGGGCCGACCAGATAGCCCATGCGCAAGCCTGGAAACAGCGATTTCGACAGGCTGCCGATATAGATCACCCGGTCGCCGCCATCCAGGGATTTAAGCGCCGGGGTCGGCTCTCCCAGGTAGTTGGCCTCGGGTTCATAGTCGTCCTCGATTATCAGGAAATTCTGTTCCGCCGCCTTACTAAGCAACGCCTGACGCCGTTCCAGCGGCATCGTCGCCGTCGTCGGATGCTGGTGGCTGGGGGTGACGTAGACCAGGTCACAGCCGTGCAGGCGCCGGTCCACCGGCAAGCCATCCCGGTCCACCGGAATGGCGTTCAGGCGCGCCGTCCTGAGCCGGAAAATATTGCGCATATCGGGATAGCCGGGGTCTTCGATGGCGACGGTGGTGGTTTGGTCGACCAACAGTTCGGCGAGCAGGGAAAGCGCGTTTTGCGCCCCCATCGTAATTAAAATCTGATCGCTTTTGGCCAGAATTCCGCGCCGTGGCAGCAGCCGGGTCCTGATCTGTTCGATCAGCACCGGGTCATCGGCGCCCAGGGTATCGGCGGTCCAGGTGGCCAGACCCTTGGCGCCGAGCGCCTGACGGGTACATTCCCGCCAGGTGGCGATGGGGAACAATGTCGGATCGACCTGGCCATAAACAAACGGATAAGGATACGACATCCAGTCCGCCGGTTTGCGGTTGTGCTGCAAATGCGATGGTCTGGTGCGGAACAGGGCCGGCCAGTCCGGCCCCTGTCCCGTCGTGACCGCCGTTCCGCCGGGGGCCACGGCGCGGCCTTCGAGAATTTCCGCATCGACATAAAAGCCGCTGCGTTCGCGTGATTGCAGATAGCCGTCATCGACCAGCCCCTGATAGGCCAGCACCACCGTATTGCGGGAAACTTTCAGGGTTTTCGCCATCTTGCGGCACGACGGCAACGGTTGGCCCGATGGCAACTGGCCGCCGAGAATGGCGGATACCAGCATTTCGCGGATTTGCGACTGGATGCTGACATTGGGCTTGCGGACAAGATGGAAGAGCGAATCGCGCACGATGCTGGCCTAATCAAAATGCGGGAATTGGTACTAGAGCCCCCCAAACGAAAGAGCCTACGGTGTTTGCCGGTCGTTATCAATGGGAGTCAATGCGATGCAATACCAAACCAACACGCTGGAACATCACTGGATGCCGTTCACCGCCAATCGTGATTTCAAGGCCGAACCCCGGCTGGTGGTTCGCGGCAAGGGCATCAATTACACCGACCATAACGGCGGCACGGTGATCGACGGCGCTTCCGGGCTGTTCTGTTGCGCCGCCGGCCATGGCCGGCAGGAAATCGCCGACGCCGTCGCCAAGCAGTTGATGGAAATCGACTACAGCCCGCATTTCCAGATCGGCTCGCCACCGTCTTTCGAATTGGCGCGCCGGGTCGCCGCCCTGACGCCGGATGAAATCAACCATGTTTTCTTCACCAATTCCGGTTCTGAAAGCGTCGATACGGCGCTGAAAATCGCCATGGCCTATCACAGCGCCCGCGGCGAAGGCTACCGCAACAAGTTCGTGTCGCGCGAACGGGCCTATCACGGTGTCAACATCGGCGGCACCTCGTTGTCGGGGCTGATGAAAAACCGTGAAATCTTCGGCTCGGTGATGCCCGGCGTCGTCCATATGCGCCATACCTGGTCGCCCGAAGCGCGATTCACCCGTGGTCAACCGGAACACGGCGCCGACCTGGCCGACGATCTGGAACGTTTCGCGCAATTGCTGGGAGGGCGGAATATCGCCGCCTGTTTCGTCGAACCGATAGCCGGTTCGACCGGTTGTCTGGTGCCGCCGAAAGGCTATCTGCAAAGGTTGCGGGAAATTTGCGATCAATACGGCATCCTGCTGGTATTCGATGAAGTGATCTGCGGATTTGGGCGTCTCGGGGTTCCGTTCGCCGCCCAGGCTTTCGGCGTCACCCCCGACATCATGACCATGGCCAAGGCGCTGACCAACGGCGTGCTGCCGATGGGGGCCGTGGCGGTCAGGGACGGTATCTATGAAACCGTCACCGAAGCCGCGCCCGATGGCGCCGTCGAGTTCTTCCACGGCTATACCTATTCCGGCAACCCGGCGTCCTGCGCCGCGGCGCTGGCGGCGCTGGATATATACGAGCGCGAAAACCTGTTTCAGCGGGCCGCCGACATGACCGATTATTTCCTTGATGCGGTGTTCGATTTACAGGAACTGGATGCGGTCACCGATATTCGCGGCTACGGCATGCTGGCCGCCGTCGATCTGGCCCCCGGCGATGCGCCGGGGGTGGTCGGGACACGGTTGATGAAGTCGCTCTACGCCGGCGGGCTGCACGTCAAGTTCACCGGCGACTGCGCCCTGATCGCGCCGCCGCTGATCGCCGAAAAAAGCGATATAGACGATATCACGGGTATTCTGCGGGACGCACTTAAAGACTTGTGATAGAAATTCGGCAAGCGCAATCGAAGCAACAAGGGACAGTATAAATGACCAAGACGCTCCATCATTTCATCGACGGCAAGGCGGTGGAAGGCGCCAGTGGCCGCTTCGGCGATGTCTTTAACCCGGCGACCGGCGATATCGCCGCCCAGGTGCCGCTGGCCAGTGCCGATGAGGTCCGTCAGGCCATCGCGTCATCCGTCCGGGCGTTACCGGCATGGGCCGCCACGCCGCCGGCCCGGCGCGCCCAGGTAATGTTCAAATTCAGGGATCTTTTGATCCGGCATACCGACGAACTGGCCGAACTGCTGTCGTCCGAACACGGTAAAACTCTGCCTGACGCCAAAGGAGAACTGGGCCGTGGCATCGAAGTCGTCGAATTCGCCTGCGGCATCCCGCATTTGCTGAAAGGGGAATATTCGGAAAACGTCGCCGGTAACGTGGATAGTTACACCGTGCGCCAGCCGGTCGGCGTGGTCGCCGGCATCACGCCGTTCAACTTCCCGGCCATGGTCCCCATGTGGATGTATCCGGTGGCCCTGGCGTGTGGCAACACCTTCGTTCTGAAGCCGTCCGAACGGGACCCTTCGGTGGTTATGCGGATCGCCCAACTGCTAAGCGAGGCGGGCCTGCCCGATGGCGTGCTGAACGTCATCAACGGTGACAAGGAAGCGGTCGATACCCTGCTGGGCGATCCGGACATAAGCGCCGTCAGTTTTGTCGGTTCGACCGCCATCGGCGAATACATTTATCGGACCGGTTGCGCCAACGGCAAGCGGGTGCAGGCGCTGTGCGGCGCCAAGAACCACATGGTGGTGATGCCCGATGCCGACATGAACCAGGTTACCGACGCCTTGATGGGGGCCGGGTACGGCTCTGCCGGGGAACGCTGCATGGCCATTTCGGTTGCCGTCGCGGTCGGCGATGACACCGCCGATGAACTGGTCCGGCGGCTGGCCCCCCGGGTCCGTGACCTGAAGGTCGGCCCTTACAACGACGCGGATTCGGAAATGGGGCCGGTAATTTCCCGGGACAGCGAAAACCGCATTAAGGAATATATCGAAGCCGGGCTCGAAGCCGGCGCCGAACTGGTTGTCGATGGCCGCGATATTTCGTTGCAGGGCTATGAAAACGGCTACTTCGTCGGCGGCTGCCTGTTCGACCGGGTGACCAAAGACATGTCCATCTATAGCGACGAGATTTTCGGACCGGTGCTGTCGGTGGTGCGGGCCGGGGATTACGACGAAGCGCTCGCGCTGGTCAACGAGCACGAATACGGTAACGGCGCCGCCATTTTCACCCGCGACGGCGACGCCGCGCGCAATTTCACGGCTAACGCCAGGATCGGCATGATCGGGGTCAACGTGCCGATTCCGGTGCCCGTCGCCTATCACAGCTTCGGCGGCTGGAAGCGCTCGCTGTTCGGCGACCACCATATTCACGGCATGGAGGGGGTGCGCTTTTACACCCGGCTCAAAACCATGACCAGCCGCTGGCCGTCCGGTATCCGCGAGGGCGCCGAGTTCAATTTCAAGCGTGGCTCGGATCACTGACAGCCGCCCGGAAGCCGGTTCTGATACATTTGTATGCCGGCCGGAAAGTATGGTAGCGTTCCGCGCCGGGTTCTTTCTTGGCGGGCAGGCAATGACGGAAAGTGTCGAACAGACGGTCGTGCGGCTGGATAATTCATTCGGTCCGGCGGTACTGGGAGCATAGGACGATGATAAGAATTGATCCCGATGTCACGCTTGCGCTTATTGCGATCGCGTTCCTTGTTGTGGTGGTTGCCATACGATCCATAGTCATGATGGTTGGCCGGCGTCGCGAGGCCGCTCGCGGCGCGGATAATCCGCCGCAGACGGCATCGGTCGATTCGCGGTCCGATATTCCGAAAGAATCGACCGCCAACGGCGGGACCGACAGGGAGTAAACCGCTTATCAGGGAGCATTGATAATGATCCAGATACAGCCCGGATCAATCGCCACGTCTTCTCTGAGCGGTGGAATATATTCAAACAATACCGGTTCACCGGGAGCTTGTCTCCGGTCCGCCGGGCGACGCCATACAGCCCCTGCGCAGTGGCCGGAGATTGCCTGAATGCGCTCTAGTATTTGCCAATGGCTGTTGACCGATGCCGCGAAAATTCCGACGGTCGGGGAACTGATTGGGCAGTTGAGCGCACGTCTTGCGGAGCACGGAATGCCGATTTCCCGGCTGTTGCTTCTGATTCGCACCCTGCATCCCCAGGTCATGGGCGTCCGCTACGAATGGCTGCGCGACGGGGACGTCGTGACGGAACAGGACCGGCCCCACGAAATACTCCAGAAATCGGTTTATCGCGACAGCCCGATGTCGGCGATATACGACGGCGACGGGCAGATTATCAGGCGCCGTCTGGATACCGCCGACCCCCTGCTTGATTACCCGATCCTGCAGGAGCTTTTATTGGCGGGCGCCACCGATTACGTCGCCATGCCGCTGACCTTTTCCGATGGCAAGGTCAACGTAATGACCATCGCATCCGACCGTCCGGGTGGATTTTCCGACCGGCAGCTGGATCAGTTCTATGGTATCCTGCCGACGCTTTCCCTGTTGCTGGAAATCCATTCGACCCGCCGTACCGCCAGGACGTTGCTGGAAACCTATCTTGGTAAACATACCGGCCAGAAGGTCCTCGACGGGATGGTGAAACGGGGTGACGGCGAAAATATCCATGCCGTTATCTGGTTCTGTGACCTGCGCGATTCCAGCGGCCTGGCGGAAACACTGCCGCCGGATGAATTTCTTGGGGTCCTTAACGATTTCTTCGACGGCATGGCCGGGGCGGTGCTCGATCATGGCGGCGAGGTCCTGCGTTTTATCGGTGACGCGGCGTTGGCGATTTTCCCCTTCGGTGGTGAAACCGGGCTGTCGGAAGAAACCGGAATGCCGATGGCGAGCGCCTGCAAGCGCGCCCTGGAAGCGGCCGGGGATGCCGAGCGGCGGATCAATGCGCTCAACGAACGGCGTCGGCTGACCGGCGACCCCGCGATCCGTTTTGGCCTGGCCCTGCATATGGGTGACGTCATGTACGGCAATATCGGGGTGCCGCAACGCCTCGAATTTACGGTTATCGGCAAGGCCGCCAACGAAGCCGCCCGCCTGGAAGGCCTGTGCAAGGAATTGGGCGAGCCGATCCTGATTTCATCGGCGTTTCAGTGCTGCCACCCGAAAAAGACCAGGTCGCTCGGTATCCATGCCCTTAGGGGGATTAGCGAACCGCAGGAAATATTCGCCCTGGCCCCCTGAAACAGGCCTATTTCAACATACCGGGCAGCCAGGTTGCGACTTCCGGCACGGCGATCAGCAGGGCCAGCACCGCTATTTCAATCAGGATAAACGGCAGCGCCGAAGTTATCACCTGACCCAGGCTGACCTCGAACGGCGCCACCCCCTTCATGACATACAGCAACAGGCCGAATGGCGGCGTCAGCAGGCTGATTTCCATGGTAATCAGCATCAACACCATCAGCCAGATAACATCGATATTGAACATTGCCTGCAGGGAGCCGCTGCCGAACAGGAAAAACGGCAGGGTAAGCAGCAACATCGAGACCTGATCCATGAAGGCGCCCAGAAACAGCAGCACCAGCATCATCATGACCACCACCATCAGCGGGCTTAGGTCCATCGCCATGACCTGCGCCAACAGGCCGTTGGTGGCCCCGGAATTGGCCAATGCCTGACTGAATACCAGCGATCCGGCGATGATGAACAGGATCATCGTGTTGATCTTAGTGGTCTCCATCAGCGATTTGGCGACGGCCCGCCATGTGAAATCGGCGCCGTCAATGCCGGTGATCTTGATCAGGTTCTTGAACAGGCGGAAAAAGTAACAGGCCCCCAGCGCCGCCAGTACGCCCAGTGCCGCGGATTCAGACGGCGAGGCGATCTTCAGCAGAATACTGCCGACCACGACAACGAATATGATGAACAGCGGCAGGATATACAGCAGGAACGGCAGCACCCGATTGATGATTCTTCGGTGGCGACCGTCATAGCACCAGTTCAGCCGGCTCCGGCCGGCCACGTTGATGCTCAGGGTGACCGGCAGGTCGAGGCCGCTTTCGTCGAGCGCATACGTCGGCGCCAGCGATGGATTGATGGTGCAGCGGATGATGACATAGGCGAAGAAACCAATCGCCATTAAAATTCCCGGCACTATGCCGGCGATCAGCAGTTGCGCCACGGACTGTTCGGCCAGGCTGGCTAGCAGCACGGCCAGCGCCGAGGGCGGAATCAGCATGGCGATGCCGCCGACCGCCATTATCGGCCCCATGGCGATGGACGGTTTATAGCCGCGATTTATCATGTCTGGCAGCAATACCGAACCAAGGATAGCGGTGTTGGCGATGGTCGAACCCGACAGCGAAGAGAAAATCGTGCCGCCGACGATCGAAACCACCGACAGCCGCCCCGGCACCCGGGAAATCAACCGGTCAATGGCCCCGATCGCCTTGAAGGCGACGCCGGTTTGCAACAGTATTTCGCCCATCAGCAGGAACATGGCGATCGGCGCGAAGGTAAATTTGATGGCGTTGTTGAATTCCATCGGCATCATTACCAGGCCGATATCGCCGCTGATGAAAAGATAGGTGCCAAGCACGTTGGCGGCGAAGAAGGCGAGCGCTACCGGCAGGCCGAGAAACATGATGCCACATACCGTTCCCAGCATCAGGGCCAGGGCGAGATACCATTCCATCGTTCAGAACCCCGAATCGGCGACCGGGCCGCCTTGCCCGGCCCGCCGCAGACGCAGCAGGAATTCTATCGCCAGCAGCAGGAAGGACAGCGCGAATATCGACATCATGTACCAGTTCTTGATTTGCAGGACCTTGTCGGGCACGGTGCCGTCCTGAAATTCCGAAATTGTGGCGCGAACGCCATAGACAAACAGGAATATACAAAGCGCCGCGCCGAACAGGTCGACAAACCGCTCCAGCCTGGCGGCGCCGGCCTTGGGCAGGGACATGGCCAGGATATCGACCCGTACATGGGCTCCCTGCTGCAACACCCACGGGGCGCCGAGGAAGGCGCCGATGTAGAGCGCGTATTCGACCACCTCGTAGAGCCACCACATGTTGCCGAGCTGAAATTTTATCAGGACCATGTTGATCGGTATCAGCACTGAATACAGGCCGATAGATATCGCCGACATCGCCGCCAGGGAAAAAATCAACCGGTTAAAGGCAGTCTCGAACAGATCGATTCGCAATCGCATGGCGTCGTCCGTAGTTTTTTATGGGCAGACGGAGCGGGGGTTGCACCCCGCTCCGCCGTTAAGCCATCAAGAAGGTTGCCTACTTGGAGAACAGTTTCTTCAACGCCGGCCCATGCACCGGGCTGCGCGCGATAACTTCGGCCCAGCCCTCTTCCTTGGCGGTGTTCAGCCATTTGGCCCGGTCGGCGCCCTTGAAGGTTATGGTCTGCATTCCTTCGCTGGCCATCCAGTCCTTCTGCTTTTTCAGCGCCGCCTGGAAGGCCGGGGCCGATGATTCCGACTTGGCC
This sequence comes from uncultured Thalassospiraceae bacterium, assembly GCA_964655005.1. GTDB lineage: Bacteria > Pseudomonadota > Alphaproteobacteria > Rhodospirillales > JABHCV01 > CAZZKE01. The sequence continues at coordinate 11,170 of CAZZKE010000059.1, forward strand.
TCGAACTCAAGGCCGATTTTGGTCAGCAGATCACGCTGTTGATCGTTCAGCGACTTCCAGGTTTTCAGATTTATCACATTGTGCAGGGCGCTGTTGTAGAAGCCCGGTTCGACCCGGTATTTGGTCACCTTGATCCATGACGGCACCCAGCCAAGGGCCGGCCAGCCATATCCCTGCACCGTGTTGTTTTCCATGTAGGTATATATCTGGGCCGTGTTGGAGCGCTGCACGGTGGCCCCCAGTTTGGTGAACAGGGCCTTGTAGATCGGCGAGATGCGCAGATGCAGACCGGTCAGGTCCGGTTTGTCGATTTTCTTGTTGAGCCACAGATGAAACGGTCCGAAATCATGATAACGGGCCAGGTAATAAATATTTTTTTCGGCGAACAGCTTTTGCAGGTAGTCGATTCCACCCCGCTTGCGCAGCTCGGAATAGGGATAATCGGAAAACCGGAGGGCCGCGCCCTCGATCAGCACGTTGCCGAAATAACCTTCGGTGCAGCCGACTATATCATACGCGCCCTTGGCCATTTTCTGGACCAGCGTAAAGGGGCTGCCGATGGCCGGCGCCCCGCCGACCAGCTTGATCTGGACTACGCCCTTGCCCCGTTTGTTGACTTCATTGATAAACGCCTCCCACGGTTTGGAGACCGGATGGCCGATCGGAAAACAACCGGCGCCGTTGAGAGTCACTTCCTGTGACATGGCCGGTGTGGCCAAGCCAGCCAGGACGGCGGCGGTGACGCCCGCGCCGATTGTCGCTGCAATTGATTTAATCATATTCAAGCTCCCTGTTTTGAGTTTTTTTGCCTTTATCGTCGCCTCATGCTTCCCTTTTTAAGCCCGACCATGCTACCCGGCAAGTAGCAGATTGTTTAATGGTATATACCTATATCATTATGCCGTCCGGCGCAAGAATTCACCGGTCCCGGATGTCCTCGACTTCGATTAAATTGGTTTTCATGCTCTGTCGCGGGATGCTGCCGGGCGGTCGCCAGATGAATTCGGCTTTCAAGCGCAGGTCTTCGCCGAATACCGTCTGCATTTCGGCTTGCAACGCCTGGCGGTCGTCGGCGTTGACGCCGTCCCCGTATTCCAGCCGGATGCGCAGCGGCGGTTCGACCAGCGGCCCCGGGGCCGGCAGTACGATACGGAAGGCGCCGGTCACCCGCGGATAAAATTTTGCCACCGCGTTGCCAATGGCGTGGGGGTAGATGTTGACGCCCTTGACGATCAGCATGTCGTCGGCCCGGCCGATAATATCGAAGCGTAATCCCGGCATGCCGCAGGGGCAGGGAGAGGTCCATATCCGGGCCACATCGCCGACCGCGTAGCGCATCAACGGTCCACCCCGCCAATCCAGGAAAGTCCAGACCATCTCGCCGGTTGCGCCGTCTTCCATGGTGACCGGGCGACCGCTGTCCGGGTCCAGGATTTCCAACAGGCAATGATCTTCCGAGACGAAGTGCATACCGCGATAATCGCCGTTCTGGCCGTCACATGATATGCCGTGAAAGGCGTGTCCGCCGCCGGTATGGTCGAACACCCGGGCGGCTAACCCATCGGCCAGGATTTTCCGCACTTGCGGGTCGCCGCCGCCCGGTTCGCCGGCGCAGAAGAACCGTTCCAGGCCCAGTTCCCGTGCCGGTTTGCCGGTTATTTCAGGGCATTTTTCGATCAGGTAGCGACCGAATGACGGCGTTGCAATCAGCGCCGTCGGGCGGGTCAGGGCGATATAATCCAGCACCCGTCTGGTGCCGCCCTCGATACCCACCGGCACCACGCAGGCCCCCATATGCTGGATCCCCTGGGACAGCGGCAGGCCGCCGGTGAACATGCTTAGCGACAGCGCCTGCAACATTACATCCCCGGGCCGCACGCCGGTGCGCCAGTACTTTCTGGCGTGCATTTCGTTGACGATATCGACATCGTGTTGGGTCAGGGTATAGAGAATAGGCGTTCCGGTGGTGCCGGACGTGGCGTTTATTCTGACAATATCCTTCCTGTCGGCACAGGCCATCATCAGGTAGGGCCGTCCGGTCAGGTCCAGCGAGCGCTGTTGCGCCTCCCGGTGTTCCTCCTTGGTGGTCAACGGTAATGCGGCGAAATCCTCGAATGTCTGGATATCGTCGGGCGCGGCGCCGGCGGTGGCCATCTTGTCCCGGTAAAAGGGGGATTTGGCGTGGTTATAGCGGACCTGATCGCGTAATCGCCGCAACTGCAACTGCCGCATTCGATCGGCCGGCATAAGTTCTATATCGGGGTTCCACAGGTCGCTCATTCGTCCACCTTTTTGCGGGGCTGGCATATTTCAAGCAGGATGGCGCTGGCCGGATCGGCGGCGAAAAAAGCAACCGGGCCGGTTGCGCCGTCAACGGGGAAACCGGGCAGCATCCGGAAGCCGTCGGTGGTTAATTGGGTTATCGCACCGCCCATATCATCGACCTTCTTCGAAATGTGATTCAGGCCCGGTCGGTCGCCCATGATGGCGCGGCCAAAGCTTTCCCCGTCAGAGACATACTCGATAAGTTCGATGGCGATGTTGGCCGCCCTGAAAGCAATCAGGCGGATGCCGACGCCGGGCATTTCCTCGACCGGCTCCGGCGAAAACCCGAGAAATTTCTGCAATGACGCCGCCGCCTCTTCAAGATTATCGACGATGACCCCGATATGGTCGATTGTGGGGCGCTGGTTCATGATCGCCTCCTCAGGCTGGCGGTCGCGATTCGGTCCACCGATTTGTTTGCAATATCCACCACCACCCCGTAACTGGCGCGGGCGGCGTGTTCCGAAACGATGCCGTTGAGAACATCGCGCAGCACCGATTGCTCGTCTCGCATATAGGGGTCGCCATAACCGCCGCCGCCGCCGGCGACCTGATGGTAAAGGGTGCCGCTGGGGATATCGCGGATGATTTCCTTGGAACGCGGGCGGCAATGGGTACCGTCGGGATAATCCATGGTCAACCGGTTGATTTCGCCGTCGCCGCCGCCGAACAGGCCGAACGCCCGGGCTTCGTTTTCCGTGCCGTCACCGAATACGATACCGGTAATATTATGGCCGCCAATCCGAAAGTCGGTTTCGATCCCCAGGCCGCCGCGCCACTGCCCGGCGCCGGCCGAATCCTCGCGGTATTCGTGCTTCAGCAGATAATGCGGGTTTTGCAGTTCGAACATTTCGTAGTCCTGGGCCAGGATGCCGCCGGCGCAATTTATCAGGCCGATATGATCGTAGCCGTCGGTGTCGCGGGCGGCGCCGGAACCGCCTTTAAGCGCCAGGAACAGGATATCGACGAATCGCTCGCCGTCCCCTTCCAGGTCCTCGCCGGTCAACGCAAAACCAAGCATCCGGTTCCATCCGGCGGTGACCATGCCGGGCAGGGCCCGGGCCATGGCCTTGAATATGGCATCCGATATCGGCCCGGTCAGGGAATTGCCGAATGTCGTCGCCGCCGGATAGGCGGCGTTGAGAAACGAACCTTCCGGATTGATGATGGTGATCGGGCGCATAAGCCCGTCGTTATGGGGAACCCGGGGGTCGATCAGCATCAGGAAGGTTAACAGCAGGGCCGACGCCGTCGCCGCGTAGGGGGCATTGACAAAACCGGGTGTCTGGGCCGCCGTGCCGGAAAAATCAAAAGTTATGGAATCTCCCGCGATCCTTATACACAGTGCGATTTTCATCTTAGTGCCGTCATTTACGCCGTCATAGAAAACATAGCTCTCGGCTTCGTATCGACCATCTTCGATGGCCGCTATTTCGGCCCTGACCATGCGTTCGGTAGCGGCGAACATATGTCCGACCAGATCCTTGAACCCTGCCGTACCGTGTTTTTCGACCAACGCCTTGAGCGCCCGTTCGCCGACCACGCAGGCGCCGATCTGGGCTTCGATATCTTCCTCGACGATGCGCAGCCGGATGTTGGCGAAGATCAGCTTCCAGACATCGTCACGGCGTTTGCCCCGGCGGTAAATCTTGACCGGCGGAATGCGAAACGCCTCCTGCCAAACCTCGCGGGCTTCCGGATTGTAGCCGCCCGCCACGTTGCCGCCGATATCCGCCTGATGGCCCTTGCAGGCCGCCCAGGCAACCAGTTCGTCATTTACAAAAACCGGCTTGAACACGGCGACGTCGTTGTTCTGGTTGCCGCCGGAAAAGACATCATTGTGCAGGAATACGTCGCCGGGATGGATGTCGTCCCGGAAATAGGTAATAATGTGCTGGCACACCGGTTGCAGGGCGAACGCCAGGACCGGGATATATTCGGCCTGTTCCAGCATCCGCCCCTGGGCGTCGTACAGGCCGGTGACGAAATCGCGGGCTTCGTTGAGGATCGGAGATCTGGTGGTGCGCAACAGTACCAGACCCATTTCTTCGGCGATTGCCTTGAGTTTGCTCTGCACGATTGAAACGAGTATGGGATCGAAGTCGGCAACCATTAATTTATTATGTCCATAATTATACGTAATGATATAACTATATATCATTTCATGCAATAATGCAGTGATGATGAAGCATTCAGCAAAAATAACGGCGCCGGTGGTCGACAAGCATTTGCCGACGCCGCTGTATCATCAGGTTTATTCGATCCTCAGGAACAAAATTCTATCAGGTGAACTGCCGCACGGAGCCATGCTTCCGGGCGAATTGGAAATTGTCCGGCAATTTGGCGTCTCGCGGATTACCGCCAAGCGGGCGCTGAACGATCTTGCCGCCCTCGGCCTGGTCGCCCGCGAGCGCGGTCGCGGCACCAGGGTCACCCTGCACGAGCGTTCGCCGCTGGTTCACGGCAATGCCGAAGGGCTGTTCGAAAATCTTCTGGCCATGGGGCTCGATACCGAGGTTTCGGTGCTGACCTTCGATTACCGTCCCGCCGGTGACGAGGTCGCCGGGTTGCTGGAATGCGCCGCGACCGATATCGTCCAGCATATAATCCGCATCCGCAGCCTGGGCGGTGCGCCGCTTGATTACCTGACTACCCATGTTCCCCAGGATATCGGCCGGCGGTACAGCGAGCGGGATTTAACGTCCGAAACACTGTTGGCCACGCTGGAGCGTTTCGGGGCCGTCGCCACAACCGCCGAGCAGACTATTTCCGCGACCCTGGCCGGCGCTACGGTGGCCCCGGCGCTGGGGGTCGAATTTGGCTCTCCCCTGCTTTCGGTAGAGCGGGTCGCCCGCGACCGCGACGGCCGGGCGATAGAACATATTCATGCCCTTTACCGGCCCGATGTATACCAGTTCCGAATGAAACTGACACGCGGCGACGATGGCGAGAAAACGTGGTTTCCGATTGTAAAGTGCGATAGTAAGGATGCCGATTGTTAAGAAGCCGCATCCAGACGAGGTTCCCCCCATGTCGAAACAAATTCCCAACCAGGCCAGGGTTGTTATCATCGGTGGCGGGGTCGTCGGTTGCTCGCTGGCTTATCATCTGACCAAGCTGGGCTGGCGCGATGTCGTTTTGCTGGAACGCAAGCAGCTGACTTCGGGCACCACCTGGCATGCCGCCGGGCTGGTCGGGCAACTGCGTGCGACTCGCAACATGACCCGCCTGGCCCAGTACACCACCACCCTTTTCGATACCCTGGAACAGGAAACCGGACAGGCCACCGGCTTTTCCCAGCGCGGCTCGCTAGCCCTGGCGACAAGCGGGGAACGCTTCGAAGAACTCAGGCGCGGCGCTTCCATGGCGCGCTGTTTCGGGTTGGAGGTCGAGGTTATTTCGGCCGCCGAGGCGCAGGCCATGTGGCCGCTGATTAACATCGACGACGTGGTTGGCGCGGTTTTCCTGCCGAAAGACGGTCAGGTCAATCCCATCGATGTTACCCAGGCCCTGGCCAAGGGGGCCAGGAACGGCGGCGCCAGAATAATCGAAGGCGCCGGGGTCACGGGCATTCGCAGCCGTAACGGCGCGGTTACCGGCGTCGCCACCGACCGGGGCGACATAGCCGCCGAATACGTCGTCAACTGCGCCGGAATGTGGGGCCGCGAAGTCGGTCGCATGGCCGGGGTCAACGTGCCGCTGCACGCGGCGGAACATTTCTACATTGTCACCGAACCGTTCGACGGCATGACGCCCGACCTGCCGGTTATGCGCGATCCCGACAACTGCGCCTATTTCAAGGAAGACGCCGGAAAATTGCTGCTCGGCGCTTTCGAGCCGGTGGCCAAGCCGTGGGGCATGGACGGCATCCCGGAAGATTTCTCGTTCGGGCAACTGGCGGATGATTTCGATCATTTCGAACCGGTCCTGGAAGCCGCCATGCGGCGTTTGCCGGCATTGCAGGACGCCGGCGTCCAGTTATTCTTCAACGGCCCGGAAAGCTTCACCCCCGATGATCGCTATCTGTTGGGTCCGGCCCCCGAGCTTGAAAATTTCTTCGTCGCCGCCGGTTTTAACTCGGTCGGCATCCAGTCCTCCGGCGGCGCCGGCCGGGTGCTGGCGGACTGGATCGTCAATGGCCATCCGCCGATGGATTTGTGGGATGTGGATATCCGCCGCATGTTGCCGTTTCAGGGCAACGCCAAATACCTGCACGACCGCACCGTCGAAGGCCTGGGCCTACTGTATGCCATGCACTGGCCGTTCCGCCAGTTTGAAACGGCCAGGCCGGTGCGCACGACGCCGTTCCACGATCGCCTGAAATCGGCCGGCGCCTGCTTTGGCGAGGCCGGCGGCTGGGAACGGCCCAACTGGTTCGCCCCCGATGGCGTCGCACCGGAATACCGCTATTCCTACGGGCGGCAAAACTGGTTTGAACACTCCGCCGCCGAACACATGGCGGTACGCGAGGCCGTCGGTTTGCTGGATCTATCGACCTTCGCCAAGTTTTTGTTGCAGGGCCGCGACGCCGAGCGGGTCCTGAACCGGGTTTGCGCCAACGACGTGGCGGTGGCCCCCGGACGCATCGTTTACAGCCAGTGGATGAACGATCTGGGCGGGATTGAATCCGACCTGACGATCACCCGGCTGGCCGAAGACGTTTTCATGATCGTCACCGCTTTTTCGTCGCAGGTCCGCGATTTTCACTGGCTGAACAGCCACATTCCAAACGATGCCCATGCCATCCTGACCGATGTTACTTCCGGCATGGCCTGTCTTGGCATCATGGGGCCGCGGGCGCGTGACCTGCTGCAACCGCTGACCCCGGACGACCTTTCGAACGAGGCCTTTCCGTTCGCTACCAGCCGCCGGATCGAACTGGGCTACGGGCACGTCCGCGCCTCGCGTATCACCTATGTCGGAGAGCTGGGCTGGGAGCTTTATATCCCGGCGGAATTCGCCACCGGTATCTATGACACGATCATCGCCGCCGGCGCTGACACCGGCATCAGGCACACCGGCATGCACGCCATGAATTCGCTGCGCATGGAAAAAGCCTATCGCCACTGGGGCCACGACATTACCGATGAAGACACCCCCCTGGAAGCCGGTCTCGGCTTCGCCGTCGCCTGGGACAAGCCCGGCGGCTTTATGGGCCGCGAGGCCCTGTTACGGCAGCGCGAGGGCAGGGTGCGCCGGAAGCTGGTGCAGTTTGCCCTCGATGATGTGGATGTGCCGCTTTATCACAACGAGCCGATTTGGCGGGATGGTGAAATCGTCGGCTATATCACCTCTGGCATGTATGGCCACGCGCTCGGCAAGTCGCTCGGCATGGGTTATGTCGAGCGCGACGACGGGGTCGATGCCGAATACGTCAATTCGGGCCATTACGAAATCGAGGTGGCCTGCCGACGCATCCCGGCGACGGCGTCGCTGAAGCCATTTTACGATCCGAAAAGCGAGCGGGTAAGGCTCTGACATGCGGCAAATTGAACTGCCGCCTAGTCGTCCGCGCCGACGCGGCCACGGTTACGTTTGAGGGTCGACCGTTTCAGCTTTCCATCCAGACGCTTCTTCTTGGAAGCCCGGCTCGGGCGGGTCGGTCGTCGATGCCTGGGTGCGGCGGCGGCCTGCCGGATCAGGGCGATCAGGCGGGCTTGCGCATCGGCCCTGTTGCGTTCCTGGGTACGGAAACGGTTGGCGGTCAGGACAATGACGCCGTCCTTCGTCATACGGCGACCGGCCAGGGCTTTCAGACGCAGGAAAACGGCATTGTCCAGCGCCGGGCTGTGACGGGCGTCGAAACGCAGTTGCACCGCGCTCGCGGTCTTGTT
>CAZZKE010000060.1:0-1372 GCA_964655005.1 uncultured Thalassospiraceae bacterium
ACCCGTGTTGCCGGCGTGAAAGGCCAGTGTCCTAGGCCTCTAGACGATGGGGACCGGAGGCAAGAGCGGATTAACTATACGTACCGGCGGACAAAATCAAGGCCTTACAAATAGCCATCCGGAAAAAAGGCGACTTCGCCCCTACCCTTTTGTGTGTTTGCCTAAGCCCTCGCCCTGCATAGTATCCGGCCTTCATTATTTGATAGAGGAAATCATTCATGTTGAAAGGCAAGGTTCTGGTCGCCCAGGGTGGCGGCCCGACGGCGGTGATTAACCAGTCGCTGGTCGGCGCCGTTTGCGAATCCCGTAAATTTCCCGGCGTCGAGCATGTTTACGGCTCGCTGCACGGAATTTCCGGCATCGTCAACGAGGATTTCCTCGACCTGACCCAGGAAACCACCGCCAACCTGGAACTGGTCGCCGATACCCCCTGTTCGGCGCTGGGCTCGACCAGAGACAAACCCGACATCAAATACTGCCGGGAAATTTTCAAGGTCCTGAAGGCCCACGAAATCGGCACCTTCTTCTATATCGGCGGCAATGATTCATCCGACGCGCTAAAGATTCTGGCCGAGATGGCGGAGAAGGAAAATTACGACCTGACCGGCATCCATATCCCAAAAACCATCGACAACGACCTGCCGGTTAACGATCACACGCCGGGGTTCCCCTCGGCCGCCCGCTTCGTGGCCAGCGCCTTCGCCGGCATCAATCAGGACAACATGGCCCTGCAAGGCGTCTATGTCGGCGTCGTCATGGGCCGTCACGCCGGCTTTCTGACGGGCGCCGCGGCCGGCGCCCGCACCTTCGGCGGCGATGCGCCGCACCTTATATACCTGCCCGAACGAACCTTCGACATGAACACGTTCGTCGCCGACGTAAAGGGCGTTTACGACAAGCTTGGGCGTTGCGTGATCGCCGTTTCCGAAGGCGTACATGACAAAAAAGGCACACCCATAGTCACCAAACTGGCCAAGAATATCGAAAAAGACGCCCACGGCAACGTCCAGCTTTCGGGCACCGGGGCGCTGGCCGACCTGCTGACCGACGCGATCAAGGCGAAAACCGGCATATCGCGGGTGCGCGGCGACACCTTCGGTTACCTGCAACGGTCGTTCCTGGGCTGCGTTTCCGATATCGACCGGATAGAAGCCCGCCAGGTTGGCGAGAAAGCCGCCCAGTTCGCCAATTTTTCAGACGCCAAAAGCGGCACGGTAACCATCCACCGGGTCGGCGATTACGCCGTCGAATACAAACTTAGCAAGCTGGACGCCGTCGCCGGGCTGACCAAGGTTATGGCCGATAATTTCATAACCAAAAAAGCCAACGACGTAACGCCACGGTTCATGGACTATTTAAATCCGCTGCTGGG
>CAZZKE010000060.1:1472-18867 GCA_964655005.1 uncultured Thalassospiraceae bacterium
CTCACCACACCGGCGCCGCATCATCGAGCAGCAATTGCGGTGTCGACCTGCCCTGCCAGGTATTGACCCTGAGCTTTCCGGCCAGGTGAAACGGGGCGCCGTCATGGCGCAGCAGGGCCTGGCCCATTTCCGTTTCAACCGCCCGGAAGGCAATCGCCTTCAGTCTTTTGCCGCTGTCATCGCCAAGCGTCAGACGCAGGTGGGTCTGGTCTTGGCCGATGGCGTCGGCGTAAATAATGCGGGCGCCGGCGATGGCGAACCGGGGTTCGGAATTACCCGCCCCGTAAGGACCGATGCTTTCGAGCAATTCGGCCAATTCCAGATTGGCCCCGGAAACCGTCAGGCCGCCGTCCATGTGCAACGCCCGGACCGCCGGAAGGGCCGCCATCTGGCCGCCCAAACGGTCATCGAGGAAGGTTTTCAGTTCTTCGATTTTGGCCCGCGCCACCGTCAGCCCCGCCGCCATGGCGTGGCCACCGCCCTTAAGCAGCAAGCCGGACTGCCGGGCGGCGATAACGGCGGCGCCGAGATCGACGCCATTGACGGAGCGGCCGGAACCGGAACCGGTTTCGCCATCAAGCGTAATCACCAGCGATGGCCGGCCGAATTTGTCCTTGAGGCGGCTGGCGACGATGCCGATAACGCCGGGATGCCAGCCTTCACCGACCACGACAACGGCAGCTCGACTGCCCGGCTGCCCGGCTTCCGCCTGGGCCATGGCCTGTTCCAGAACAATCGCCTCGATATCCTGGCGCTCGCGGTTCAGGACATCGAGATGGCTGGCGATCTCGCCGGTTTCGGTCCGGTCATCGCTGCTCAGCAGGCGCACCCCCAAATCGGATTCGCCGACCCTGCCGCCGGCGTTGATTCGCGGACCGAGCACAAAGCCGGCATGATAGGCGCCCGGCGGTTCATCCATGCCGGCCACATCGGCCAGCGCCGCCAGGCCGGCGTTGCCTCGTTTCGCCATGACCTTAAGGCCCTGCGTGACCAGCGCCCGGTTAACCCCGTGCAACGGCACGACGTCACAGATGGTGCCGAGCGCCACCAGATCCAGCCAGTTCATTAAATTTGGTTCGGCCCGGGCCGCCTTGTACCATCCCGCCCGGCGCAATTCGCGGTTCAGCGCCACGGCCAACAGGAAGGTCACGCCGACTGCGGCGAGATGGCCATGCGGGCTGTCTTCATCCAGCCGTTTCGGATTTATCACGGCCAGCGCGGCGGGCAGCCCCGCTTCCGCCTCGTGGTGATCGACGACGATGATATCCAGGCCGGCCTCATGGGCCGCTTGCAGGGGCTGGAACGAGGTCGTGCCGCAATCAACGGTGACGACAACGGCGGCCCCTTCTTCCTGCAATTTCAGCAGCGCCGCCGCATTCGGGCCATAGCCTTCCTTCCGGCGGTCCGGGATATAGACACGGGAACGCGCCCCAAGCGCGTCGAACAGCCGTTTGAGCAGGGCGGCAGAGGTGGCGCCATCGACATCATAGTCGCCGAACACGGCGATCATTTCGCCCCGCATCACCGCCCCGGCCAATCGCCCTACGGCTTCGGCCATGCCTTTTAGATGATCCGGATCGGGGAGCAATTCCTTCAGTGTGGGGTTCAGGTAGCTCGCCGCCTGATCCAGGCCGACGCCGCGGGCGGCGACAATCCGGCCGACAATTTCCGGTACGCCAAGTCGTTGTGAAATCGCCAGGGCGGTGCGGTCATCGGCCTGGCGAAGCAGCCAGCGGTGACCGTTAAGCGACCTCTCGACCCCGAGAAAGCAGTCGTCAGACACCGTGCAAATGGCCAAAACGGTGATGACTTTCGACGAAACGCAGGGTCCCGGTGGATGACCGCAGCACCAGGGAATGGGTAACGGTAATGCCATTGGCCTTGTGAACGCCGTTCAGCAGTGCCCCCGAGGTGATGCCGGTAGCGGCGAAGGTGATGTCGCCGAAGGCCATGTCGGAAATACCGTATATCTTGTTTCTGTCTTCGAAACCGGCGGCGCGGGCGGTTTTCAGGTCATCATCGTTGCGGATAACCAGACGCCCCTGCATCTGCCCCCCGGCACAGCGAAGGGCGGCGGCCGACAGCACGCCCTGGGGGGCGCCACCCGTCCCCAGAAACATATCTATGCCGCTACCGGCCCAGATGGTGGCGATAACGCCGGAAACATCGCCATCGGAAATCAGCATGATGCGGGCCCCCGCCGTCCGCACTTTGGCGATAAGGTCACGGTGCCTGGGCCGGTCCAGGATACAGACGACAAGATCGCCGACCTTAAGCCCTTTCGCTTTCGCCAGCGCCTGAAGGTTGTCAATGGGTTCCCTGTCGACATCGACAAGCCCCGCCGGCAAGCCGCCGCCGACCGCGACTTTATCCATATACAAATCCGGAACCCTGAGAAAACCGCCTTCTTCAGCCATGGCAATCACCGACAGGCCGTTGGCCTCGCCCTTGGCGACAATGGTCGGGCCCTCGACCGGCATCAGGGCGACATCCACGGCGGGGCCTTTGCCCGTGCCGGTCGGTTTGCCGACGACCAGCAGGGTATCGCCGTCGCCGGGTCTCTCGCCGATCCGAATAGCACCATCTATGGCCAATCCACTAAGGGCCACCGACATGGCCAGCACGGCGCCCTGGTCCGCCGCCTTTTCATCGCCGCAGCCCATAAATTCGCTGGCGGCGCGGGCCGCCGCCTCGGTCACCCGGACGGCCTCCATGGCTAAATTTCGTCCAGCGGTGTGTGACTGTTCCATTATGTTGTCCTACAAATTTTCGATGCGGATCATGACCGGACGTTCCAGAACGCCGTCCAGGGCGGCTATCGCGTCTATGGTTTTCACGGCCTGGGCTTCCACCGTTTCATGCAGGGTCAGGATTACCGGAACCGCCTCGCCGGGGGCGCGCCCGTGTTGCAGGATCGATTCCATGGATACCTTGTTATCGCGCAACACCGCCGCCACATCGGCGAAAACGCCCGGCCTGTCGACCACCATCAGGCGAATATAGTAGGCCCCGCAGTGGCCCGACACGGCAATTGGGCGGGCCGGTTTCAACAGGTCGACCGGCACCCCAAAGGCCGGTATCCGGACCCCCCTGGCCAGATCGACCAGATCGCCGACTACCGCTGAGGCCGTCGGACCGGCGCCGGCGCCGCGCCCTTCAAGGATCAGTGTATCGACAAAATCACCTTCGGCGACGACCGCGTTGAATACCCCCTCGACCCGGGCGATGGGCGAAGACTGCGGCACCATACATGGATGAACCCGCTGTTCGACGCCCGCATCGGTTTCAGACGCAATGCCCAGAAGCTTGATGCGAAAGCCCAGTTCCTCGGCGAAGCGAATATCCTGCAATGAAATATGGCCGATACCCTCGACATGAACGGAAGGCAAATCGACCTCTCGACCGAACGCCAGCGCGGCCAGGATGGCCAGTTTATGGGCGGCGTCATGGCCATCGATATCGACACCGGGATCGGCCTCGGCATAGCCAAGCTTTTGCGCGTCAGCCAGAACCATGGAAAACTCAAGTCCCTCGTCGCGCATACGGCTTAGAATGTAGTTACAGGTTCCATTGAGGATACCGTAGACCCGGCTGACGGCGTTTCCGGCCAGCCCTTCACGCAGCGTTTTGACAATCGGTATGCCACCGGCGACGGCGGCTTCGTAAGACAGCACCACCCCGGCCCGTTCGGCGGATTTAGCCAGCTTTGCGCCGTGGCTGGCGATTAGCGCCTTGTTGGCGGTCACCACATGACGACCACTGCCCAGCGCCGTCTCGACAACCTGTCTGGCGATGCCATCGGCGCCGCCGATCAACTCGACAATTACCTCTGCCCCGGCATCCCTGGCCATGGCCACGGCGTCATCGAAGAACTCGTAGCCATCGATAGAAACGCCACGGTCCTTGCCCCGGTCGCGCGCCGATACGGCGACTATTTCTATCGGGCCGCCGCACCGCCGTTCGAGATCGCCGGCATGAGTCTGCAAAAGCTCAAGGGTCCCCGCCCCGACCGTTCCCAATCCGGCGACGGCGATTTTCAAGGATTTATCCATTTGTTTTCCATTAATTCGAAACGACCCGTTTACGTTCGAAATCCTCGATAACCTTGTCCGACCGGGCCAGGAATGATTTTATATTGCGTACCGCCTGACGGGTGCGGTGAATATTTTCGACCAGGCCGATGCGGACATGGCCGTCACCGTGTTCGCCGAAACCGATTCCCGGCGAGACGGCGACCCGGGCCTCGCTTAGCAGCAATTTCGAAAATTCCATGGAACCGAGATGGCGGTAGGCGGAAGGGATAGGCGCCCAGGCGAACATCGTCGCCGCCGGCGGCGGCACCTGCCAGCCGGCGGCGGCGAGGCCGTCAATCAGCACATCCCGGCGTTCCCGGTAGGTCGCCCTGATTTCTTCGACACAGTCCTGCGGCCCGTTCAGGGCCGCCGTCGCGGCAACCTGAACTGGCGTGAACGCGCCATAATCCAGATATGACTTAATTCTGGTCAGGGCCCCTACCAGGGTTTTATTGCCACTGGCGAAGCCGATCCGCCAACCCGGCATGTTGTAGGTCTTGCTCATGGAAGTAAATTCAATGGCGATCTCGCGCGCCCCCGGAATCTGCAAAATCGACGGCGGCGGCGGCGTGTCGAAATAAATCTCGGAATAAGCCAAATCCGACAGAATCCATATTTCATGGTGGCGGCAGAAATCCACGACTCGCCCGTAGAATTCCAGATCGACCAGTTCCGCCGTCGGGTTGTTGGGATAATTGAGGACCAATGCCGTCGGCTTCGGCACGCTGTGGGCGACGGCGCGTTCCAGCGCCGCCATGAATTCCCGGCCCGGATCGACCGGGATATTGCGAACCGCCGCCCCGGCGATAATAAACCCGAAAGGGTGAATGGGATAACTGGGATTGGGGACCAGAATAACATCGCCGGGCGAGGTAATCGCCGAAGCCAGATTAGCCAGCCCTTCCTTCGAACCCAGGGTGACGATGGTTTCCGTTTCGGGATCGATGGTGACTCCGAAACGGCGTTCATAATAGGCGGCGACGGCCTTCCTGAGACCCGGAATACCCCGCGAGTTTGAATATCTGTGGGTGCGCGGGTCCCGAACCGCCTCACACAGCTTGTCGACAATATGCCGCGGGGTCGGTTGATCCGGGTTGCCCATGCCGAAATCTATAATATCCTCGCCGGCCGCCCTGGACCGGGCCTTCATGGCGTTGACCTCGGCGAAAACATAGGGCGGCAATCGCCGTATGCGATGGAACTCCTTGTCCATTGGCTTTTAAATCTCTTCCCAATTCTCGGCCAGGCCGATTCTCAGTTTACGAAATAAACCTCGACCCGGCGGTTGCCGGCCTCGCCCGACGGCATGTCTTCGGAATAAAGCGGCGTGGAATCGGAACGGGCATCGACCATCAGCACCTCGACCGGCATTCCCTGACGGACCAGGGTGGCGGCGATTTTATTGGCGCGGTCGACCGACAGCTTGAAATTGACCATGGCGTGACTGACCGGATCCATATTTCGCGTGCGCGAACTGGAATGGCCGACAACCCGGACCATGGAACCCCGTTCCTTTTGCAAAAGAACCACCTGGTTCAATATTCGCCGGTCCTGGCTATCAAGGGCGTATGATCCGTTGCCAAACAGGATAGTCGCAATCTTGGCGCCGCCGGAAGCCGGTACCTGCATGCGCCGCCGCGCCGGGGCGACCGTGGCCGTATCATTCGCCGCTACCGCCGCCCGGGTCACCGACGCGGGTTTCTCCGGCAGCGATACGGGCCGGCCATTCATTTCAACGCCGTTTGACGAGACAACCACCGTAGCGAACGGATCGTCCGCATAAGGCGGCATGGAATTTGCCGACCGGGCGGCGGGCAGCGCCGCCATCTGCGTCGGCGGTTGCGGTTGCGGCGGCGTCACCTTGACCGGGGCCTGAACCTTCGCGATTTGCCGGGGCGGGGCGGCGGGTACCGGGGTCACCGAAATTACCGGGCTGGCCGGCGGTGCCGGCTGGGCCGGCGCGACCGGGGCCGGCTGCACCGGTGCGGCCTTGGCCATGGCGGGCGCCGGCGCTTCACCCTGGCGGGCAATGGACTCGGCATACTTGCGGCCTTCGACATCGGCGACAAGGCCCTGATTAGCCCCTTCGACCGGGCGCTTGGGAACGACCGCGAGATTGGGGAAAGGCTGGTTTTCTCCTGGATTTTCCTGGGCCGCCACCTGCCCCTGATCATCCTCACCGGAGAAAAAATCTACCGTATTGTTATACCATTCCGCCGGATTAAGGGCATCGGGCACCGCCGAGCAGCCGGTTAGCGCGGTCAGGGCGAGCGCCACTGTCGCGGGTCGCAAAATTCGCGAATGAAAAGTAAATATCGTCATCGGCGGCCTACCCCCTCGTCCCATGGGAAACTTATGTTTTCGTACTTGTGCATAATTAACATAAACGCATAATGGTTAACGTATAACTTATGCGGATAATGGCATGAAGGTATAAGAATCCACACCTTTATTCACGGTTTTTTTGCCTCCGTGGGCATAAAAGACAGAGGATCGACCCATGCTCAAACAGTCAAAGAAAAATCCACCGGCGGACCGTGGCGATGCCGACCCCGAAAAATTGTCGAATTCGATGGCCGAAATCGCCCTGCGCAGCCAGCAACTGATCAATGAATTTATTGCCAAACAAGAATCCGGGGCGGCGCTGGAGGATTTTCAGTCGGCGTCGCACATCGCCAAGGCGTTCCTGGAGATGACGGCGAAATTGATGCAGAATCCGGCCAAGCTTGTGGAAGCCCAGACCACGCTGTGGAACGATTACATGAAATTATGGCAATCGACGGCGAACAGGATGCTGGGTGAAGAAACCGAACCGGTCATCGAACCGGCAGACAATGACCGCCGGTTTCGCGACGCCGCCTGGAGCGACAATGAAGTATTCGATTTCATCAAGCAATCATACCTGCTGTCGGCCAACTGGCTACAGGATACCGTGCACGGGGTCGAAGGGCTGGATGACAAGACCGCCAAGAAGGTCGATTTCTATACCCGCCAGTATGTAGATGCCCTGTCGCCCGGAAATTTCGCCGCAACCAATCCGGAGGTCCTGCGCGCCACCATCGAATCGGGTGGCGAAAACCTCATAGAGGGCCTGAAAAATCTACTCGGCGATCTGGAACGCGGCAAGGGCAAACTGAATATTTCGATGACCGACAACAGCGCCTTCGCGGTCGGGCGCAACATCGCCACCAGCCCCGGCAAGGTTGTCTACCGCAACGATCTGGTCGAAATGATCCAGTACGCGCCAAGCACCGAAAAGGTATCGAAAACACCGCTGCTGATTATCACCCCGTGGATCAATAAATTTTACATTCTTGACCTGCGTCCGGAAAATTCCCTGATTAAATGGGCCGTTGACCGGGGGCACACGGTATTCGTCACATCGTGGGTCAATCCGGATGCGAAACTGGCCGAAAAGACTTTCGAAAACTATATGTTCGAAGGCATCCTGGAATTGCTCGACGCCATCAATGACGCCACCGGCGAAGGCCAGGTCAACGCTATCGGCTATTGTATCGGCGGCACTTTGCTGGCCGCCACGCTGGCCTTTATGGCGGCAAAAAAAGACACCCGCATCAAGTCGGCGACGTTTTTGGCGGCCATGGTCGATTTTACCGAACCCGGCGACCTGGGAATATTCGTAGACCAGGAACAACTTGCCGATCTGGACCAGAAGATGAGCGCACGAGGCTATCTGGAAGGCTCGGAAATGGCGAATACGTTCAACATGATGCGCGACAATGACCTTATATGGTCGTTTGTCATAAACAATTATCTGCTGGGCAAGGAGCCCTTCCCGTTCGATCTGTTGTATTGGAATTCCGATTCGACCCGTATGCCGGCCGCCATACACAGTTTTTACCTGCGAAACATGTACCTGGATAATAAACTGGCGGAGCCCGGCGGCATTACCCTGGGCGGCGTCGCCATCGACCTGCGGTCGATTGAATTGCCGATCTACCTGCTTTCAAGCCGCGACGATCATATCGCACCCTGGAAATCCACCTACGCGGCGACCTCCCTGTATTCGGGGCCGATCCGCTTCGTCCTGGCGGCGTCCGGTCATATCGCCGGCGTCGTCAACCCACCGGCCATCAAAAAATACTGTTTCTGGACCAACGACAAATTACCCAAGGACCCGGAGGCCTGGCTGGCCAAGGCCGACCGCCATGAAGGATCGTGGTGGCCTGACTGGGACAGGTGGATCAGGAAATACGCGGGCCGCAAAACCAGCCCGGCCCGCCGGCCCGGCGACGGTAAACTAAAAGCGCTGGAAGACGCACCCGGATCGTATGTCAGGGTGCGATCGGTCGATTAATCAACGCCATCCCTGAAGCCGTCGAGCAACTGCATGGCGGCGCTGTAAGGAGCCAGGGAGCGGTCACAGGTCTTTTCGATCAGCGCCGCCAGTTTGCCCCGGCGCTGCCGGTACAGGCGGGCCCGCACTTCGTCTTCGGCGGCTTTCAAAATACGCATCTCGGCGATCCGGCGGCGGCGGGTGGCCATTTCGCCGCTTTCGTTCAAATGCCGCAGATGGCCGTCGATGGCTTCCAGCAAAACATCGATGCCATCGCCCCGCTCGGCGCTGGTCGGCGTCACCGGCGGCGTCCAGCCCCGTGATCGCCGGTCACCACGCCCCAGGGTCAGCATGGCCTGTAAATCGGCGACCGTCCTGGCGGCGTCGTCCCGGTCGCATTTCGACACCGCGTGAATGTCGGCGATTTCCAGGACACCGGCCTTGATCGCCTGAATATCGTCGCCAAGCCCCGGAGCCGAAACGACGACCACGGTATGGGCGGCGCTGACAATATCGACCTCGTCCTGGCCGACCCCGACGGTTTCGATCAGCACCACATCGAAGCCGGCGGCATCCAGCACATCGACCGTATCCAGCGCCGGGCGGGCCAGGCCGCCCAGCGCCCCGCCGGTAGCCATGGAGCGGATGAAGACTCCGTCATCGCCGCTAAGGTCATTCATGCGGACCCGGTCGCCCAGTATCGAGCCGCCGGAAAACGGGCTTGACGGGTCGACGGCGACGATCCCGACGGTGCGGCCGCTTTTCCTGATTTCCAGGGTCAGCGAGCGCACCAGGGTTGATTTACCGCTGCCCGGAACGCCGGTTATTCCGACCACATGGGCGTTGCCGGCCAGGCGAAAAATCTCACCCAGAACAAGGCGGTCGACCGGGCTTGCGGTCTCGGCGCGAGACATCATCCTGGCGATGGCGCGGGGCTGGCGGCGGCGCACCTGGGCGATCAACTGCTCATCGGCGGCGGTTGGTTTTGTGTTCACGCGCCCCCCGAATTGGCCAATTGAAGACGATAGCTCTCGGCCAGCCTGACGTAATGGGGACCGGTTTGCGCCATCAATTCCAGATCGCTGTCGGAAAGTTGACGCACCATGACGGCCGGTATTCCGGCCCATAACTGCCCGCTTTTAACGATTTTACCGGGTGGCACCAGGGACCCGGCGGCGACCATGGCGCCGCGTTCGACCACGGCCAGATCCATCACGGTCGCCTTCATGCCGACGAAACAGCCGTCTTCCAGGGTGCAGGCATGGATCAGCGCCATATGGCCGATGGTGACGTCGTCGCCGATGTAACAGCCCTGGGTATTCGCCGTCACATGGACCACGGTCCCATCCTGAATATTGCTTCGGCGGCCAACCCGGATGTCGTTAACGTCCCCGCGCAGCACGCATTGAAACCAGATACTGCTTTCCGGGCCAATTTCGACATCGCCGATCAGGGTCGCCCCCGGCGCGATGAAAGCGTCATCGGCGACACTTGGTTCAATCTTCCCGTAGGGTAGAAACATTGTCTGATTTCCTTCGTATCCACGATCTATATCTGTAGCCAGTACCGTAACGCGGCGCTGACGGAGCGGGGCCGTTCCAGCGGCGCCAAGTGTCCGCAATCCTCAATGACAACCAATGCCGCGCCGGGCGCCGCCGCCGCCATCGCCCGGTGCTGATCCAGGGTCGTCAGCAGATCCTGACGACCACACATAATCAGTATCGGGCAGGTAATCCGGGTCAGATCGTCCAGGCCGTTTTTTCTATTCAGATTGGCGTTTTGCTGCCTGACAAACGCCGTCTTGCCGATTTCTTCGGCCATGCCCATGATACGGTCGGTCAGCGCCGTATCGTCCAGCCGGTCACGATGAACAAGCAAAGGCAGCAAACGGGAAGTCACGCCTTTGAAGGCGCCGTGATTAACCTGCTCGATAAAACCGATGCGGCGCTCCCGCTGTTCCGGGGAATCGGCGTCGGCAGAGGTGTCGATCAGGGCCAGCCGTTCGACCCGTTCCGGCGCCTGACGCATAATTTCCTGGGCCACGTACCCGCCCATCGACAACCCGGCCAGCGAGAATGTCCCGGGCGCTTCGGCCAGCACCCGGGCGGCCATCGCCGCGATGCTGTCATCCCGGGTCAGGTCGGCGACCGACATGTCCGCCAAATCGCCCAGGGTTTCAAGTTGATGGGTCCATAGCGTCCGGTCCAGCAACAGTCCCGGCAATAATATCAGGTTAGTCTTTGCGTTCATGATCCTGTGTATCTACCATTCCAATCAGCTATCCGGTTACTTCAAATTCCATATGTGTAATCTGGTGCGGCGGCGATCATCTAGTTCAATTATATTATCCGCAGCCTGCCCCGGAACGTCGAACGAATTACTTATGAACAACGAGCCCTGCCGCATTTCAGCCATAACCTTATCGTAAAGGTCGGGCATCGGACGGGGCGACAAAAAAGCGTAGACCACGTCAAAGGAAGCCAGAGACTGCTTCCATATGTCGCCATATACCATTGTCGCATTGTGGCGCCCCGTGATTATTTTCCGCAGCCACGAAACGGCGTATGGCGCGGGCGCCGATTCTACCGATACGAATTCGCAATCGGGCCGACGGGCGGCGAGATAAAGCGCCGTTCCACCCAGTCCGCCGCCAAGATCGACAAACCTGAGCGCCGGTTTGTCCGGCAATAATCCGGCCAGTGCCGACCTGGTGGTCTTGTTGCTTAAATACAACGGCACGCCGCCACGAAAGCTGTTCCAGAACACCGCCAGCGTCAGCCCGAACATAACAAGCCACAAATAAGCCGGAAGCCCCAGCTTCATTCCCCCGACAACGGCAAAAGGAAAGCCCAACTGAACCACCGCCCACCATCCGCCCAGCCCGAAACGCCAACCGGCAGCGGCGGCCATCGCCCCCACTGCCGCCAGCCATGCCATGATCGGAAAATATAATCCGAATTTTCCAGACAGCGGCGCCAGCAATAAAAATACGATCCCGGCCGCCAGGCCCTGGCAAAGGATTAATTTAAGGACGGTCAATTGCCCAGCCTGGCATATTTTCCCTGGAAATAAAGCAGCGGGCGACCATCCCCGGAAACAGCCAGCTTTTCCACCCGGCCAATAATAATTTTATGGTCGCCACCATCGTGGATGGCCTCTTTGCGGCATTCAAGGTTGGCCAGACAGCCCTTCAGAATGGGACAGCCCAGTTCCCAGATGTCGTATTCAATATCCTTGAATTTGTTATCCACCGAAGTCGCGAAATTGTTCGACAGGGCCTGCTGATCCTGCGACAGCACATTCAGGGCAAACGCACTGGTGTCGGCAAAGGCCCGGTAACTGGGCGTCGCAACATCAATGCAGAACAGGACAAGGGGCGGTTCGAGCGATACCGAAGCAAGAGAATTCACGGTCAATCCAATGGCGCTTCCGTCGCCACCGATGCCGGTCACCACGGTTACCCCCGTCGCAAACCTGCCCAGGGCATTGCGGAAACTTTCGGCATCGACATTCATGGCCACCACACTCGCATGAAAAATATTGAATTCATTTTATTTTGCTCTGTTAATCGGTTATCCGATAAAGTGTCCTGAAGATATGCAAACAGGCAACGAATATTCCAAGAGAAGTTTTTGTTAACCAAGGACTGGCAAACTATAACCTTGGTACGCTAAAGGCGAGGACATCCGTGCACCGTGGAAAAACAAAAAATGGCCTCTGAGGGGATTTCATAAATGTTCGCCATTATCGGCTATGTGGTAGTTTCCGCTAGCGTGATCGGCGGTTATGTAGCCGCCGGCGGGCATTTGGCTACGCTATGGCAGCCGCTTGAATTCCTGATTATTTTTGGCGGTGCCATCGGCGCATTCGTGGCCGGCAACGGGCCGTTGCTGGGGCGTTGCGTGGCGGCGCTGGGTACCTTCATCAAGGGGCCGTCAAGAAAACCGGAAGATTATATGGAGCTTCTAGGAGTCCTGTATTCCATTTTCAAGCTGGCCAAGAGCAAGGGCGATCTGGCGCTGGAAACCCACGTCGAAAACCCGGAAGACAGTTCGCTGTTTCAAAATTTCCCGATCTTCAGCGGCGACCATCATTCGGTTGAATTCCTCTGTGACTATCTGCGCATGCTGACCCTGGGCACCAGCAATGCCCACGAGGTGGCGGAAATTATCGATACCGAGCTGGAATTGCATCACGGCGAAGACCACCAGACCGCCGCCGCCCTGCAAGGCATGGCCGACGCCACCCCGGCGCTGGGCATCGTGGCCGCCGTTCTCGGCGTTATCCACACCATGGGATCGATCACCGAACCGCCGGAAATTCTGGGCGAGTTGATCGGCGCCGCCCTGGTCGGCACCTTCAGCGGCATCCTGATTGCCTATGGCTTCCTGGCCCCCATCGCCCAGTCGGTGACGCTTAGTTTCGCCGCAGACGCCCAGTACTTCAACTGTATCAGGGCCGGTTTGCTGGCCCATATGCAAGGCTATGCGCCGCAGGTTTCAATCGAATTCGCGCGCAAGAACCTGCACGGCAAATACCGGCCATCCTTCGCCGAGGTCGAAGAAATGATTAACGAGTTGCCCAGCGTGGCATAAGGCGATCATATGGCCGATCAACTGCAACCCATCATCATCAAAAAGATCAAGAAGGGCGGCGGCGGTCATGGCGGCGGCGCCTGGAAGATAGCCTATGCCGATTTCGTAACGGCGATGATGGCGTTCTTCCTGCTGTTGTGGCTGCTTAATTCCGTTACCCAGGAACAGCTTGAAGGAATATCAAATTACTTCGCGCCGACCGCTGCGTCTAATAGTACCAGCGGTTCCGGCGGTGTCCTTGGCGGCAAGACCATGGGCGAAGAAGGCGCTATGGAACAGTCGGCGTCCCGCCCCAGTGTCGCCGTAGACCTGCCGCCACCGAAATCCGGCGCCACCGACCTGGAAACCGATGAAAACGCCGGGGCCACGGATCAAACCCTTGAAGAGATACAGGCCAAAAAGGAAGAACAACAATTCGAGGACGCCGAGAAAACCCTGAAAAAAGCCATGCAGGGCATTCCGCAACTCAAGGAGCTTGCCGACAGCCTTGTGATCGATAATACGCCCCTGGGCCTGCGCATCCAACTGGTCGATCAGGAAGGGCTGGCGATGTTTCCCAGCGGCGGTTCGGAAATGTACCTGCATACCCGCAAGGTGCTGGAACTGGTGGCCAAGGTAATAATTAAAATGCCGCAGCAGATCGCCATATCCGGCCACACGGATTCAACTAAATTCATTAACGAAAACGGTTACAGCAACTGGGAACTGTCGGCCGACCGGGCCAATGACGCCCGGCGGGTCCTGAAGGACCTGGGGGTTCCTGAAAATCGGGTGGCCCGTGTAGTCGGTCGCGCCGCGACCGAACCGCTGATGCCGGAAGACCCGACCAACCCCCGCAACAGGCGCCTTTCGATCATCCTGTTGCGCGGCACCGGGCACCAGACACCGGCCCTGCCGCCGGATGCCGAACCGGCGAAACCCGGTGTCGATGGTCAAATTCAGCAGTGAGACATTCCCCCACGAGCGGCACGCATTTTTTTTTCACTACAGCGCCGCTGCCGTGCCCGTATTTTCCGGAACGGATCGAACGGCGCGTCGTCACCGAACTGCTTGGCCGAAGCGCCGACACCCTGCATGATATATTGACCCACGCCGGTTTCCGGCGCTCGCACGGCGTCGCTTATGCGCCGTCATGTCCCGATTGCGACGCCTGTGTCGCGGTGCGCATACCGGTCGATGATTTCAAGGCATCGAAGTCACAGCGGCGAATTATCAATCGCAACAGCGGATTGCACGCGACCATCATGGCCGCCGAGTCCAGCGAGGAGCAATTCGCGCTGTTTGCCGCCTACCAGTCGTCGCGGCACGCCGGCGGCGACATGGAAAAAATGAACGGCGACGATTACCGCGCCCTGGTGGAAGAAACCAACGTCAAGACCAGAATTATCGAATTCCGTGACGACCGCGAGGAACTGCTGGCCTGCTGCCTGATCGACGTGCTTTCCGACGGGTTATCGGCGATTTACAGTTTTTACGACCCTGAAACAGACCCACGACGCAGCCTGGGGTCCTATATGATCCTGTGGCTGGTCGATCAGGCCAGAAAACTGGATATGGATTATCTGTATCTGGGTTTCTGGATCGCCGGTTGCGGCAAGATGTCCTACAAGGCATCATTCAAGCCTTTGGAAGGTTTTACGGCGGCGGAATGGCGGACTATCGAAACCCGGTAAGACCAAATTGCGGAATTCCTTTCCCGGATATCAGAATCGATCTTTCTTAAGCTACTATTAGCAATTATCGATCTTTCCTAACTTACTATTAGTAACATAAGATTCGGCCCTGTCTGCAGCACAAGAAGATGTTGCCCTTGGCCCAAAGGGTCGATAAGTTGGCTCCATACTTGAGTCGATATCGTATCCTCAACTAATAACAGTATATACAGGGAGAATATTTCATGAAACGTCGACAGTTTATCAAAAACGCCGCCGCCGCCAGTGTCGCCGGGGCCGCCGCGACCGCCTTATCTGCGCCCGCCATCGCGCAGGAACGCATCGACATGGTTATCGTCTCTACCTGGCCGCGCGATTTTCCCGGCCTCGGCACCGGCGCCCAGCGCCTGGCCAAGCGTATCAACGACATGACCGAAGGTCGCATCAATGTGCAGTACTTCGCCGCCAAAGAGCGGGTCGGCGCATTTGATTCCTTCGATGAAGTCGCCTCGGGCAATGCCCAGGCTTATCATGCCGCCGATTATTACTGGAAAGGCAAGAACCTCGCCTGGGCTTATTTTACCGCCGTACCGTTCGGCCTGACCGCGACCGAAATGAACGCCTGGATCCGCTTCGGCGGCGGCCAGGAACTGTGGGACAAACTGGCCGGCCAATATGGCCTGAAAAACGTGATGGCCGGCAATACCGGCTGTCAGATGGGCGGCTGGTTCAACAAGGAAATAAATTCCGCCGACGACTTGAAGGGCCTGAAAATGCGTATCCCGGGCCTGGGCGGCGACGTCATGGCGAAACTGGGTGCTTCTCCCGTTTCCCTGCCGGGCGGTCAAATTTACGAAAATCTGGTTTCCGGCGCCATCGACGCCACCGAATGGGTCGGCCCCTGGAACGACCGCTTCATGAAATTCTACGAAGCGGCAAAATACTACTACTATCCCGGCATGCATGAACCCGGCCCGATACTCTCCCTTGGCATGAATGCCTCATGGTGGGGCAAGCTCTCGAAAACCGACCGGCTTATCATCGAAGCCGCCGCATCGGCGGAGAACGATATCATGTTGTCCGAGTTCAATGCCAAGAGCGGTGAAGCGCTAAATGATCTGGTCACCAACATGGGGGTCAAGCTACGCCGCTTCAACGACGACGTTTACGACAGCTTCGGCGAAGCCGCCGCCGAGGTGTTCGAAACCGTCCGGGCCGATAGCCCGTTGGCGGGCGAGGTCCACGAAAGCTTCCTCGCCGCCCGCCAAGATCTTGGCGCCTGGTCAAAGATTTCCGATCAGGCCTATGTGGCGCAACGCAACCGCGTCCTTGGCGTCTGAGCCGGCTGGACGCCGCCTACGATACCAAAGCGGAGCCTCCGGGCTCCGCTTTCTTCGTAGCGGACAGCATGGCAGGATTGACAAGCGTTTTTGAATTTCACATTCGTGACGACGCCCATGACCACAGCCTCTGATATTCAGGCCAGCAGCACCATAGCGCCAACCGTTCGGTTTGTAGCGCTTGGCGCCGTCGCTATCGGTTTGCTTTTTGTAATCAATAATTTCCTTATTTTCTGGCTGGGTTGGCCGGGAATTTTCGGCTTGTTCGGATATCTGGGATGGTTTGGTTTCGCGCCCCCGCAGACGGCGCTTGACGGCACTTCGGTAATGCTGGGATGGTTGCAACTGGCTTTTTATATCCTGTCATTCGCCGCCATATTATGGCTGGTCCTGAATACCCGTGAACGTACGCTGCGGGCCGAATCGGATAATCTGACGGCGCTGGCCGCCTATATTATCCGGGCAGCTTTCTGGTCGGTGATGCTGATCGGGTTTGTCGATATGGCTATTTCATTCCTGCGGGTGGAAGGTTTCCTGAGTGATGTGGTCGGCGAACAATTGAGCAAAAACCTGAGTCGCGCGCAATTCCGCGGCGCGAACATACATTATCCGCTGATCGCAATCAGCGGTGTAATCGCCCTGTTTACCCGGACGCTCGGTTTTATCTGGCTGGCGCTGCTTATCGTCGCCGCCGAATTGTTGATCGTTATCACCCGCTTTATTTTTTCCTACGAACAGGCCTTCATGGGCGACCTGGTGCGTTTCTGGTATGCGGCGCTGTTCCTTTTCGCCAGCGCCTACACGCTGCTGCAAGAAGGCCATGTCCGGGTCGATATACTATATACAAGTTTTTCCAGGCGGGGTAAGGCCTGGGCCAACACCATCGGATCGCTGGTTCTGGGAATTCCCGTATGCTGGATTATCCTGACCCTTGGCATGTGGGGTAAATCGAATCTGATCAACGCCCCATTGCTTAGCTATGAAGTGACCCAGAACGGCTATGGCCTGTATGTCAAATACCTGATGGCGGGATTTTTGCTTATCTACGCCATTACCATGATGATTCAATTTATCAGTTACATTCTGAGCAATGTCGCCATCCTTGTTCACGAGGCCGAGGCGCCGCCTGAACACGAAAAGCAGACGACCTAGAAAGAAAATCGCCCCAATGGAAATCTTCTTCCTACTGATACTTATCGCACTAATGGTCTCGGCGCTGGGGTCTGGCTTTCCGGTCGCATATGCCCTGCCCGGTTCGGCGTTAATTACCATAACACTGGCGGCAATCAGCGGCTATCTGTTCGCCGACGGCGACACCGGCGCCTATTTCGCCCAAGGCGGTCCCACGCAATGGCTTAATGCAGCGGTGACAAATTTCCGGGGAATTTATTATCAGGCGGAACGCGACACGCTGATTGCCGTGCCGCTGTTTATTTTT